>CAJXLK010000020.1 GCA_913055635.1 uncultured Bacteroidota bacterium | reverse complement strand
CCCAAAAGGGCTAGTCCCACGAGCCTTCTTAAAACATGGGCGCGAAAGCGGGTTTGGCACTCCGGGGCGTGCGCCCCTGCACTCAGGCGCATCAGATAAAGGCCCATAAAATGGTACCCTAAAAAACCCACGCTCAGTAGCAAAAGGGTTAACAAAGAAATGGTCACTCGGGAAGAAAGAGCATCAAAGCCCTGCAATAAAGTATCCATATTCTTCTTAATTAAAAGGAGAATCGGGTTCGCGGGCCATCACCCGGTAGGTCAGCCTGTCAATCAAATGGGGCATCAAGCGCCGGAATAATACCGTGATCTTGCCTTCTGTGGTCATGATAATCAGCCGCTTACGCTTTCGTATGCCCCGGGCTATGATGCGGGCCACCTTCTCGGGCGGCATCATCTTGGCTTCATCCCGCGGACTCGTCCCCTGGCTTTGACCATCAGGTCCAAGGGCCGATTTCCTTACATTGGTGGAAGTAAATCCCGGGGCAGCAATCATCACATGCAATCCGTTCTTGAGATGCTCCACCCGCAAGGTTTCTAAAAAACCATGCATGGCAAATTTGGAGGAAGAATATCCGGTTCGCCCTGGTAAACCCTGAAAACCTCCAATGGAGGAGATTCCAATGACCGATCCTTTGCTTTGAAGTAAATGCGGAAGGGCGTAATGGGTGCAGTAGACCGTGCCCCAGAAATTGATGTCCATCAACTGCTTCAATACCTCCAGGCGGGTGTTCTGAAAAAGTCCCCGCATCGACACCCCTGCATTATTAACCAATACATCAATCTTTCCGAATCTTTCAACCGCCCGATCTATTAAATTTTTACAATCCCCTTCTTTCGATACATCGGTCTTAACTGCCAGGGCCTCAAAATTTTCAGCATGCAAGTCCTGAACAATCCCCTGCAGTTTATCTTCATTGCGGGCAGCCAAAACCACTTGCGCCCCCCTTCGGGCAAATACATAAGCGCATGCCTGACCTATCCCCGATGAGGCACCAGTTATGATCACTACTTGGTCGTCCATATATTTTGTTCGCCAGTTTGTTGGGGAGTAAATGTATTGATTTTTTTAAAAATTTCGGTGCATTGGCCGAGAAAAGATTTGAACAATTGTTAACAGCAAAAGCCCGACTTAAGTATGATACAAGAAATCGCCATCGTAAAACCCTGTAATAATGGTTTTTGCTTTGACCTTATGCTTTTGTCCTTAAAAAATTGCCTTTAAATGTTGGCAGAAAAAACAGAAGATATTACTTTTGCACCGACTCAGTAGCTCAGTTGGTAGAGCATCGCCCTTTTAAGGCGAGGGTCCTGGGTTCGAGACCCAGCTGGGTCACAAAACAGCACTTCCCAAAAGCACTCAGTGGTAAACTGGGTGCTTTTTTTTCTTTTCCTGTGCAATTCCCACCGGAAATTTTTATTTTTAATAAGTCAACAAGTTTGATTTATACATAGTGGACTGATTTAAAGCAGGATAGTGACAGCAAAAAAATAATGCCTGATTATTGGCAGTTTCCAATGGTTGAAGGGTTGTCTTTCCATGGGGTAGTAAGGGAAAATGCCCTTTATCAGCCTTATTTATATTGATTAAAAGGGTCAACTTGAATAAAAGGCCTATGCCAATGCATATAAATTTGAAAGGACTATGAAAACCTGGACAACTTCTTCCGGTCTCTCTGTTTCCTCCATATTATCAGGTCGAAGCAACGCATACCTGATTGGAACCCGCACCGGAAACATTTTGGTCGATACGGGTGAATCAGGTGCGTACCGCCGATTATCCCGGAATATCAATGGATCGGCAGCCCCTGGCGGGTCGCTTCAACTGTTGATCCTTACCCACACCCATTATGATCACTGTCAGAATGCGGCCCGTATTAAACAGCAGGAAAACTGCCCCATCCTGATGAGTCGGCGGGAAGCCAAATATGTGCAGAAAGGCTATACGCCACTGCCCCGGGGGACTTCCTTGATTTCCCACATGCTGACTTTGCTGGGAAATCAGATCGGACCCCCGCAGTTTGGCTACAAACCTTTTGCCCCGGATATATTGATGGAGGAAGAATATACCCTGGAGGAACCGGGTCCCGGGGTTCGGGTGATCAGCACCCCCGGGCATACCATTGGTTCGATCAGCGTCATTGTGAATGAGGAAATAGCCATCGTGGGGGATGCCATGTTTGGCATTTTCAGAAATTCTATTTATCCACCCTTTGCCGACGACCGGCGGGAGATGATCCGGAGCTGGTACAAATTGTTACAAACCAGGTGTGAATTGTTCCTTCCCGGACATGGCCGCCCGATCGGAAGGGAAGGGGTCGACCGGCAGTACCAAAAAAGCCTGCGCAAATACGGTCAGGCGGCCCTGGAATTTTCCTGAAGGCCGTTTTCACCCCCAGCATAGCCAAGTCGTAGGTTAACGGATCAATTTTATCAACAATGAACGCCTTAGATCAATGAGCGGTTTTTTTCGGTTAACAGATCAATACCTGAACAAGGCAATGACACGACACATCAATTTAATTTGCTGATATGAAAACAAATCACCTATTTTTCGGGCGCAAACTATTATGGACAACGGGTGTTGCTCTTTTGTTTCTGAATGCATGCCTGGAGGGTACGCCTAACCAGGAAAAGTCAGCAACCGAGAATTACCGGACAGGTAACAAGCAGGTAAAGGTTTATCTAACTGCTAAAAATACCAACTATCGGCTTTCGCAAATCGACACTTTAACATTTTCCCGGTGGAAACAACCCGACGAGATGACCCCCACCATCATGGTGGATCCCGACAAGCGTTTTCAGGAGATTGTGGGCATCGGAGGGGCACTGACCGATGCTTCTGCCGAGACTTTCTACCAGATGCCCGAGGAAGCACAGGATGAGATCCTCACTGCCTATTTCGACCGTGAAGAAGGCATAGGCTATTCGCTTTGCCGCACCCACATCAACAGCTGTGATTTTTCGAGCGAGAGCTATGCCTACACCGAGGTTGAAGGCGATACGGCCCTCGAGCATTTCAGCATAGAGCACGACCGGGAGTACCGCATACCCTTTATCAAAGAAGCCTTGTCGGCATCCGATGAGGGCTTTAAGATCTTTGCCTCGCCCTGGAGCCCCCCGGCCTGGATGAAGACCAATGGCAACATGCTGCAGGGGGGCAAACTCAAGGCGCAGTACCGCGATGCCTGGGCCCGTTACTACATCAGATTTATGGAAGCCTACGAGCAGGAGGGCATTCCCATCTGGGGTCTGACCGTTCAGAACGAGCCCATGGCCGTGCAGACCTGGGAGTCGTGCATCTATACCGCAGCCGAGGAGCGCGACTTTGTCAAGAACCACCTGGGACACTTCTCCAAATTCATACGCCCGGGCGCCCGAAGGGTCATTGCCTCCTCCAACAACGACGATCTGCTGGCCACGGCCTTCATCAATCCCGACAACTCCCTGGCCATCGTGGTGTTGAACATGACCGGTCAGTCGATGGACTACAAGACCTGGATCGATCAGCAGGCCTTCGAGGCCACCAGCCCGGCCCACTCGATCATGACACTGGTGGTGGAATGAGCCAACAACTAAAAATTTAGTTGTCCGCTCTGGCCGTTCATATAGGTTGGCCGTTTAAAAAAAGGGGCGGACCGAACCAAAAAGCAATCTGGAAGAAGACGAGCAAGGCTGCAGAAAAAAAGCAAGCGATTTACTGACAAAGGGCAACAGACGAACGAAAAGACGTTGGAGTCAAAATAAAAAGACCCAATCGCCACATCAGCAGGGATTGGGTCTTTTTATTGAATGCCACAGGCGTAGATCATCATGCGAGAACACGCTGCCTGTTTAAAAGAACATTAACAGTCAACAGAGCAGGGGATGGGTCATTTCATCAAACCACGGTCGGTTATTCCCGGCCCACATCCACTGAAATGCCCAGGTTCATAATGGCTTCACTTGAATATGGCATACCCGGGTGCAGGAAAGTAAATTCAGAATCTGGTATGAAGACTTCTGAGGAAAAAGCAAAATCACTGGGGTAATAATACTGATCGGGCCAGTAAGTCTCTCCGTCAGCACTGCCTATGCTCCTTACTGCCGGATCCAGGTAAAGGGTGAGGCCCGTTCGGATCTCCAGCACCGACACCGGCAGCAGCACCATGGTGGATGATACGTTCATTTCCTCTCCCGGATTGTGCAGGGTGAATTGTGGGTTGGGGACCTCCTGGAACCGGTCGCTGCCAAAAAACAGCAGATCGGGGTTGCTCATGGCTTCCGGTGGTTGGTAGCCTGAATAGACCAGCCCGGGGAATAGTTCATTCTTGGGCGCGGTAAAAAGACTCACGCTACTGGGCGTGAAGGTGTCAGAAGGAAAGAAGTTTTCCCCGCTGATCAGGGCCACATCCAGTGGTGCACGGATGCCTTTGACATTGGTTCCCTCTTCCCTAACCGTGAAAAAGCCGTCGGCCGGGTTGACCCACCTCGAAGAGTCGGGATGCACCGGGAAGGCAATGTCCTGGGGGTCTTCGAAAAACATTTCCGCCAGGTTGTTGCGCGGACTTACCCGGATGTTGTAGAGCTGGTCGAGGGTGACGGCCACACCGATGCGGGATTTGTCCGTCTCGACATTTTGGGATGCTCCTTCTGCCAGGTCGACCTGGTTGGCCGAAATGTCGGCCCCGCCGAACAGGTCGGCCACCGCCTTGGAGCCCGTGTACATCAAGATTTCCATGTCTTCGGGACTTTCAGGCATCCATTCATCGCCGGGTACTTCCAGTCCGTCGTCGCCGGGGGTCCACCGGGAGCCGGGGATAAATTCTTCCCCGCTGAAGCGGTACCACTGGCCGCCACCGGCGTGGTTGGTGATGGTCAGCGTGCCATGTTCTTGAGGGACAGGCAAAAGGGCCAGCAGGTCCTCGGGACCAACCGAGCTGCCGGAAAGGCTTCTTCCCGGTACCAGCAGGGTGCCGGTTGACGGATGGAATCCTTCCCCATCAATGGAAAGGAAGGGGTTGTTGCCCGTGTAGGCGTGCATGTCGTCGGGTCCGATCGCCCTGAGGGACTGGCTTTCATGGGCATAGTTCTCCAATACCGTACCCTGATCCGGGTTGGCCGATTCTTCCTCTTCACAGGAGGTTAATCCAGTAAAACCTGCCAATAATATCGCTATCATCAACAACAGGGAAGGTCTGAAATGGCGGTTCCAAAATGTAGCGCCTGTTGTCTTTTGACCCTTTTTCGCCAGAGGTGAAGAGCGGATAAAATACTGCATACGAAAATTTTTAGCGGTTCAACAATCTATTTGTCAGTGGACAAATGCATACAGCAATATGTTGTTGGGCACCCGTTCAACTCCCCATTTTTTAAATTAGTGAATGGCAATAAATAACTGACTGTATTTCAATTAATGGCAGGAAGTAAAAATTTTCACTAAATGCCAGGCATGGTTGCAAGACCTGAATGGTTGAGTTCAATAAAAGGCCTAGATGCCCGGTATGGTGCAAGAAAAGCAGGACGCATCAAGAAACCGATGATCCTGAGACAAACGGCTCATCGAAAGCCTTCGGGCAGTTTCCGGGTAAAAAACGTTGAGGTAGCTGTTCCCAAAGGGGTTTGTTGAAAGGTGTTATTGCAGGCTGGGGATGAAGGGGTGACAAGTACCTGTTCCCGATGAGGTTCGTTGAAAGCCTGGGGGCTGCCTGTTAAATTTTGTTAAAACGGCTAGTGATTAGACGGTTAGGGGCTCATTATTGCTAATTTTGGGCAAAAATCGGTTGACTCATGCATATTGTTGTGGATCAGTTGACTAAGACTTACGGCCGACAGAAGGCCGTCGACAACATTTCATTCCGGGTACGACCCGGAGAGATTTTGGGTTTTCTTGGTCCAAACGGAGCAGGTAAAACCACCACCATGAAGGCCATTACGGGCCTGTTTTCATTTGATGCAGGTACCATTCACATTGGTGACAAATCGATCACCTCTCAAGGCGATCAGGTAAAGCGCCATATTGGTTACCTGCCCGAGGATCATGCCCTTTATACGGAAATGCCGGTGATAGACTATTTAAAGTTTATCGCCGAGATTGAAGACATTGAACCGGCAAGGATCAGCGAGCGGGTTGGTGAAATCATTCAGATCACCGGGCTGCAGGATGAAAAACACAAGCAGATCGGTGAGCTTTCCAAAGGTTATCAGCAACGGGTGGGGCTGGCCCAGGCATTGATCCATGATCCGGAAGTACTGATTCTGGATGAACCCACCACCGGCCTGGACCCCAACCAGATTGTTGAGATACGTGAGCTAATCAAATCGATCGGCCGGGAAAAGACTGTAATTCTCAGTTCCCATATCCTGGCTGAAGTGGAAGCCACCTGCGACCGGATCATGATCATCAACAACGGTCAAATCGTTGCTGACGGCACCGCCAAAGAGCTGCAGGACCGAGCCCGAGGCAAATATCTGATGAACGTTGGTATTGCCGGGGCAGATGCCGATGCCGTCTACAATGCCCTGAAAAACCTTCCGCAAGTTGAGATGGTTGATTTTGCCGACAAACAGCAGATGCTCTTTGAAGTGCGGTCGGTCGATCAAAACTCCCCGGCCAAGGAGATTTTTGATATGTGTGTGGCACATGCCTGGTATATTACCCGGATGACACCCCAGGAAACCCGCCTGGAAGATGTCTTCCGTCAATTAACCATGAACTGAACCCCTAAAAATGAATGGTATGAAAAAATCCTGGATAATCGCCAAGCGGGAATTGAGCGTCTTTTTTGATTCTTTAATCGGATATTTCATTATTGTGGCATTCTTAGGTTTTACCGGTTTTTTTACCTGGCTCTATGGTTCAGATATTTTCTTTGTCGGCCAGGCCAGTCTGGATGGTTTTTTTAACATCGCCTACTGGACCCTGTTCTTTTTCATTCCCGCTATCACCATGCGTATGCTTGCCGAGGAAAAACGCTCCGGTACCATAGAGTTGCTGCTGACCAAACCGGTTACGGACTGGCAGGTGGTGATGGGTAAATTCTTATCCACCCTGATTTTAATTCTAATCACCCTGGCTTTAACCCTGCCTTATTATGTCACCATCTGGAGTCTGGGCCCCATCGACCATGGTGTGGTATGGTCGGGATACCTTGGCCTGCTTCTGATGAGCGCGGCCTATATCAGCATCGGGCTTTTTGCCAGCAGCCTGACCCGCAACCAGCTGGTTGCCTTTCTGCTGGCCCTTCTCATTGGTATCTTCTTCCACATCATTTTTGAAGTCCTGGCCCAGAGCACCTCTGGTACCCTTTCCGATATCCTGAGCTACTTCAATCTCTCGTCTCATTATGATGCCATTTCAAGGGGGGTGGTGGACACCAAAGATTTGATTTACTTTTTGTCCATTACCTTCGTGGGATTAGTATTGTCGGAGTTTGGACTGGCCCAACGAAACATCATTGGTTAACCCAAAAAGCAAACGTTCATGACACGAAAATCAGCTTTAATAACTACGATACTGCTCATCATTGGCATCGTGGTGCTGGTCAATATCCTGGCCTCCCGCTTCTTTGTACGGGTGGATCTGACAGAAGACAACCGTTATACATTGAGTGAGGCCACGGAAAATATCATGGGCAATCTGGATCAGCCGGTGACCATAACGGCGTATCTTTCGGATGAGATGCCGCCACGAATTGCCAAAACCAAGCAAAATTTCACGGATCTGTTGATCGAGTACGGGCAGCGCTCAGGGGGAATGGTCAATTACGAGGTAGTGAATCCCTCTGAGGATCAGCAAACCGAACGCAAGATTGTCCGTCGCCATGGCATTCGTCCGGCGATGGTAAATGTGCGCAAGCAAGATCAGATGAAACAGCAAAAGGTCTATATGGGAGCGGTCATTCGGAAGGGATCGCAGAAGGAGACCATACCGTTTGTACAGCCCGGCTCATCGATTGAGTATAATATTTCCTCCAGGATTAAGAAGCTGGCCGCCACCAGCAAGCCTTTTGTGGGTGTTATGCAGGGACACGGAGAACCTTCCCTGCGCAAGTTGCGGGAGGCCAAAAAATCGCTGAATGTGCTCTACAAATTGGAACAGGTGAACCTGAGCGACACGGCCAATGTCCTCCAAAAATACCGGACAGTGGCGATCATTGCCCCCAAGGATTCCTTCCCTCAAAGCCATTTGCGTCAGTTGGACCGCTATTTGGCGCAGGGGGGCAAGCTGTTGGTGGCCTTCAACCGGGTAAAGGGCAACTTCCGCCGGGCACGCGGTTCGGTCCAAAAAACAGGGCTGGCCTCTTGGATCAGGGACAAAGGCATTGAAGTGAAAAAAAACTTTGTGATTGATGCCAATTGCCAACGGGTTTCGGTTCGCCAACCCAATAACCCCTTCCGTGTCAGTGTCAATTTCCCCTACCTGCCCATCATCAGCAATTTTCCGAAGCATCCCATCACCAAGGGCCTGGAGGCTGTCTCCATGCGTTTTGCCAGCACACTGGATTTTGTCGGCGACACCACCCTGGAATATACGCCTATTGCCCGTTCCTCCAAAAAATCAGCCACCCAGAAAGCGCCCCTGCGTTTTGACGTGCGCAAAGAATGGCGCGAGAGTGATTTTCCCAAGTCAAAACTGCCGGTGGCTGCAACCCTGGAGGGGCCCATCACCAAAGGGCAGGAATCGGCCATGGTGGTGATTGCTGATGGAGACTTTCCTCTCACCCGGCGAAACCGACAAAGTCAACGCGACAACGTCAGCCTGCTGGTCAACAGCATCGACTGGCTCTCGGATGAAACGGGCCTGATGACCCTGCGCACCAAGGGCATATCCTCACGGCCCCTTGAACAGATCAAAGACAGCAAGAAGACCTTCCTCAAATATTTTAACTTCTTGCTCCCGATGGTTCTGATGATCCTCTACGGAATCTTCCGTTTCCAACAAAAACGCATCACAAGGATAAAAAGAATGGAGGCCGATTATGTTCAATAAAGCAAATCCCAAGATATTAGCCGTGGCATTTTTGGTGCTGCTGGCATTGGTTTTGGTTGTCTTTTTCACCGACAGCGACCGGGGCAGGCGTTCGTTCAGGAGCGAGCTGGTTGAATTTGACCCCGGCGAGATTGACCGCATGCATATAGCCCCCAAAGGAGCTGACCCTTTTGATTTAATCAGGCAAGACAGTACCTGGCGTGTCCAAACCAGCGGAAAAAGTTACCCGGCCAAGCAAGGGCAGATTCAGCGAACCCTGGAACGGGTTGCCGGTTTGGAGGTCAGCCAGGTGGTGGCAACCTCTTCCGATCGCTGGACCCAATATGAGGTGAGCGATTCGCTGGCCACCCGCATCAAGGTTCAAGCAGGTGATGAAGCGATAGGATTGCGGCTGGGTAAGCTCAATTTTGATCCCAAATCGCGCAGTGCCGTTACATACATCAGGCAAGCCGGTGACGAAAACGTCTATGGCGTTAATGGTTTCTTTAAAAGAACCCTGGCCAGCAATGCCGAGGTGTTTATGAGAAAAACCCTCGTGGAAGTTAACCCATCTGATATAAACCGCATAGAGATTGAATCGCCGGGGGATAAATCTTTTGTTTTAAGCAGACAAACCAACCAGTGGCAAGCAGGCGAGCAAACCGCCGATTCTGCCTCGGTCAGTCAGTACCTGCAAGAGATCAGCAGCCTGAAGGGAAACAATTTCGCCGATCTATCTGCTCCTGATATGAGCGATTCCGAATACCAGGTAACGATTGACGGGACCAAAGAGATTCAGGTCAGGGCCAAAAAAATCAACGGTCAGTGGATCATTCATTCCAGCCTTTTGGCTGAAACCTACTTTACCGATCCAAGCGGGGATATCCGCAACAAACTGTTCGTTGAACGCAGCCGGTTCATTAAATAGCCTTACGGGGAAGCACCAACCCGAGCGACTTTGTTGTTCAGTAGGAGCATTGGTGTGTTGATCAACGGTTGCAAGCATCGGCCTGAGGCCTTCCGGTGACTGGCTTACCGGAAGGCCTTACTTATTAGGCATATCCTGTGAATCAGGTGCTTTTCTTTTATTCCAGGCTTGAATGAGCGGAAGGCGGAAAATTTTCCCGAAAAAATTTGCAGAAAAAACACAAGATATTACTTTTGCACCGACTCAGTAGCTCAGTTGGTAGAGCATCGCCCTTTTAAGGCGAGGGTCCTGGGTTCGAGACCCAGCTGGGTCACATTTGACAAGCTTTACAAATTGATAACCTTTACAAAATTAAACCCGGGCACAACCCGGGTTTTTTTATTTCGCCGCGTTGAGGGTTGTCCTAAGAGGTGATTTATTGTTCAATGGCCAGGATTACCGGGTTGTTTGGCCAGGGCCTGGTTGATGTGTCTGACGAAAGCGGGCCCGTTGTAGATGAAGCCGGTGTAGACCTGAATCAGGGTGGCGCCGGCTTCCAGTTTCTCCTTTGCATCAGCCCCCGACATGATCCCTCCAACGCCTATGATTGGTATTTGTCCATTGCTTTTTTCCGAGAGATAACGAATGATCCGGGTGGATCGATCTTTTAACGGTGTGCCGCTTAGCCCCCCATGTCCAATGCGCTGAACTTTTTCACCATGGGTCGATAGGCCTTCACGAGATATTGTGGTATTGGTGGCAATTATCCCATCAATGCCACTGGAATAAAAAATGTCAATGACATCGTCCAGTTGTTCAGTGCTTAAATCCGGCGAAATTTTTAGCAGGATCGGTTTGCCTTGGGCTTTTTTGTCCCGCAGGTTGGTAAGTCGGTGCAATATCTCCAGGGTATGGGGCTTATCCTGGAGTTCGGAAAGATTCTGGATATTGGGGCAGCTTAGGTTGACCACCAAATAATCGACATGGTCATAAAGTTGTTCAAAAGCAAAGTGATAATCCTGGATGGCTTCCTCATTGGAGGTTTGGGTATTTTTCCCGAGATTTCCGCCAATGATGATCCGGTGGCGGCTTTTGCTCAGGCGGATAGCAGCTTGTTCGACGCCCTGGTTATTGAAGCCCATCCGGTTGATCAGGGCCTGGTCGCGGGGCAACCTAAAGGATCGTGGTTTGGGATTCCCCGGTTGTGGCCGGGGGGTAACCGTACCAATTTCCACGAAAGAAAAGCCAAAATGTTCCAGTTCATCAACCAAAGCTGCATCTTTGTCAAAGCCGGCTGCCAGACCTACCGGATGATCGAAGTGCATGCCTAAAAATTCCCGCCTGAGCCCGGTCTGGCGAGGCTTGAAAAGTTTGCCGGCGATACCTGCCAGGGGCGAAAACTTTAAGAACACTTTGATTAACCCTACCAGTAGGTTATGAATGGTTTCAGGCCCGAGCAAAAAAAGGAGCGGGCGGAACAAGTATCGATACATGTTTTTGAGTCAAAGATAAAGAAGAAACTGGAATTATCATCCCGGCCGATACTCTTCAAAGCTATGGTCATCATAAAAAATAATCACCCTTGTGATTTGAGCCGAACGGTGGGTGTTTGCCTCAGGGGGTATCTCTTCTTCTGGAGGCATTTTCTCGGCTGCAGGTTCCTGACTGGTTTGACCCCCCTGCTGGTTGTTCCTGGTTGGGTTTTCTGAAGCCCCCTGCTGGGGGGATTGATCATCAAAGGCCAGGGTGCTTTGCTTTTGTTGCAGATACATGCTGCCTTCCCCCAAAATCAACCATTTGGGATTGATTTGAGGGTAGTGTTCAAGAAATTTATAGATGAAATCATAACTGGGTTTATTGCGGCCCGATACAATATGGGAAATGCTTGAACGCTGAACCCCGATCTGATCTGCCAGTCTGGTGGAGGTTATACCCCGATTATTTAAGAATTGTAACAACCTTTCCTTCATGGCCCTTTTTATTTTATACAAATGTAATAAAATTATTGTAGCCAAATGTAAACAAAAAGGAACTCCCTGGGCGTTACAATTGTAATCAAACCAGGAAAATTTGCTTGTTCCAACCAACATCCTGACCATAATGATCCGGACAGTATAATTTTGGTAAAAAGTTGGCCCGGCAAAATGACGTCAATAGATGATCCGGTTAATTAAAATTGCCCTTTGATCAAAGACAGGGGGGTAGCGGATTAAATTAGGCCCAAAAAATCACCCCCCATGATATGAATATGAAGCCAAGAGCGACCAGTAAAACAAATTGATTATCAACTGGATGCAAATCACTCTTGTAGCCCTTAACCAATACTTTAATTTATTTTAAATATACACTGATAGTCAATATATTATATATTGTGAAAGGCCGGAATAAATCCTTTTATAGGTTGGATTCCCTCAATTTTCTCAAACAACAATTCAAATAAAATCCATAAATCATTGATATTACGATTATTATTGTTTTAACAGATCTCAGGATTTTCCCTAAACCCGAACGATAGACCAGGCTCCCTTTTTCATAATTACATTTGTAACACGACAAGACCAATCGCAAATCAAAGCCCATTCTTTGTGTTGACAATCGTGAAACACCGGGGTGCGGCATTCCGAAAAAACGAACTGATCGATTATTTTTGACGGAGGAAAGGCATAGTGTAGTACTGCTAGAGCGATACCGGGTGGGAAAACACTGTATATTTTTTACTTCAAACTTTGAAAAAGATTGGCTAACAAAAAAGAACGGATTACCTGGAGGGACAAAAACAGCCGGCTGTTACAAATGTAAACAGCGGGGTAAGCCTGCGGATTGTGTTTCTCAATTTTTTTTGCAATATTTACGGACAAAACAGCCACTCTATGAGACCAGCAAGATTTTTTTTACCCCTGAGCACTTTTCTTTTGCGGCTTGGGGCCGGATTTTATATTTACCTCCAACATTTTGACCGGATTCTGGCACACAATTTTCAGTCATTTCATTTTTATCTCTCCGCAATATTAACGATTTTTGGATTCCTGCTGATCGCAGGAACTTTTGCCAAAAGGCAGACTTTGACAGTTTTATCCGCCTTTATCCTGTTTGTGGTGAGCCTTTATCAAATTTTCACTTTCCCGGGCGATCTGCAGAGCCTGTCTTTTCTGTCGTTGTTGTTATTTGGTATGATTGCCTTTTTGTTTGTATGCCGGGGAAACAAAGCCAAATAAACAGGTGCAGCTGATCACAGGCTGGTCATTATTGCTTGGAAAACCCCAAATCGTTAAAATAGACTGATATGTTTAACATTGCATTATTCGGCCCACCGGGTGCGGGCAAAGGAACCCAGTCCAAAATGCTGATTGAACGCTATAACCTGGTTTACATCTCCACGGGCGATATCTTGCGTGAAGAGATGGCCCAGGGTACGGTCTTGGGCAAAAAAGCCCAGGCCGTCATTGAACGGGGCGAATTGGTCTCGGATGACATCATCGTTCAGATCATCGAAAAAAAGATCCAGACCAACCCGGAAGTCAGCGGTTTTCTCTTCGACGGATTTCCCCGTACGGTCATCCAGGCCTATATACTGGAAGGGTTGCTTTTAAAGATGAACACCCACCTTTCTTGTATGATCAGCCTGGAGGTGCCCGAAGAAGAACTGATGAAACGGATGCTTGAACGCGCCAAAAAAGAGAACCGCAGCGATGATACCGAAGAAGTCATACAGAACCGCCTGAAAGAGTACCGCAACAAAACCCTGCCAGTGGCCAATTTTTATTCGGAAAAAGGCATATATTATAAAATCAACGGGGTAGGCAGTGTTGAGGAAGTTTTTAAGCGCATCACCACCACCATCGAACAAACCCTGACCAAAGAGTGGCTGAACGTGGTGCTCTTTGGCCCGCCCGGTTCCGGAAAAGATACCCAGGGCAGAATGTTGGCCGAAAAGCATAATTTAATTTACATCTCGGCCGGTTCTCAGCTTTACGAAGAGATTGATAAGGGCACTGAAATGGGGCGCAAGGCCAAATCGTATATTGAAAAAGGGGATATTGTGCCCGATGAATACGCCATCCGGGTGATTGAACGGCAAATCAAAACCCATCCCAATGCCCGCGGATTCTTTTTCAAGGGCTTTCCCAAAACCATAGTGCAGGCTTACATCCTGGATGGCCTCCTGCGCAAGATGAATTCAACGGTCTCGTGCGTGTTCAACCTCCATATTCCCACCCTCGAGTCCATTAAACGGCTGACGGAAAGGGCCCAGACCGAAAACAAACGGCCATACGATGAAAGCATCGATACGGTAATCCGGCGAATGGAACAATTCGAGGAGCGCACCAAACCGGTTCTGGATTATTACCGCAAACAAAAGCCCATTTATGACAT
Organism: uncultured Bacteroidota bacterium; assembly: GCA_913055635.1. GTDB lineage: Bacteria > Bacteroidota > Bacteroidia > Bacteroidales > UBA12077 > JAGXLC01. Next base: position 61,075 of record CAJXLK010000020.1, on the reverse strand, counting down.
CAACGGTCTGGGTAACAAAGATGAAGTCTTTCAACGCCTGTCCGATAAACTGGAACTGGCGTTCCGCAAACTTCGCTGATGCACCCGGAAACGGCCCCGTTGTCGTACTTCAAAACACCGCTTTTATGTTCGGTTTCATCAATTATGAAGGGTTTTTGGTCGGACTGTTTGCCTTTTTGATCATCGGCATCTTTCACCCGGTGGTCATCCGGGTGGAATATCATTATGGGAAAGGCGTGTGGCCTTTCTTTTTGGTATCCGGCATCGTCTCGGCCACAGCCTCGCTTTTCATTGCCCAGCGGTTCATTTCTGTTCTGCTGGGCGTATTGGGCTTTGCCCTGATATGGTCCACCCTGGAACTTTTCAAACAGCACCAGCGCGTATTGAAAGGTCAGGCCAAACGCAATCCCCGCAGAAATTATCATGAATCATGAGCATGACCCTGTTTTCACTGACCATCCAGCTGAGCGGACTGATCATCGGGGCCGTTGCCTTTGGCAGTATTGCCCTGGGTCGATATCTGACCATCAAAGGCGAATACTACTTTACCCGTCGTTTCTGGATCGTCTTCCTGATTCTGGGAGGCTTGCTGTTGCTGTTGGCCCTGGTTACCCCCCATTTCCTGGTCTCGGCCTCCTGCAGCATCCTCGGCTTTACCTTCCTCTGGGGCATCGGGGAGGTCATCGAACAGGAAAAACGGGTCCAGAAAGGCTGGTTCCCCGAAAATCCCAACCGGAAAAAATTCAAGAAAAAAAGGTCTCCATAACTCAATTTATAACAGGTTTAAATAGCCGCCTGTCTAAGGCAGACCGGGATATTATTTGTACTTTTAATCCCTGTTAAGCCCATTCGGTTGAATATGTTTTATACAAGCTTCATCACATCATTGTTGCCTTACCTGTTGCTTCTGGGTGTTTTTGGAACCCTGCTGGTCAATCAGTTCCGGGGAGCTGACACCTCAACCGATCCCAGGGAGTCATCCCCCCTGGTGGTGGAAGTTGACGCCCAGCCAGGCCATTCGAATGCGGCTTCTCCACAACAGATCACCCCGCCCCGGTCAAACAAACCGAGGCCATCCACTCAGGTTGACTCACATAACCCACCCCTTATACAACTCACAACGAATGATTTATGCCAGGCTGGAAGTGCCCCGTTCGCTTTTGCCGGCTCACCAGCACTTCCTGTTTCGGACCTGAATCGTACCTTCTCGTTAAGGGGACCGCCGGCCCGTTAACTCTTGCCGGAGAATATCCGGTCCGTGTTTTTATCCCATTATATGATCAATCTTTCGGAAATAATTTAATGGATATAACTCCTCTAAATCCATTAATGGCGATTTTGCCTGTCTATTAATCATTGTTGCATAGAATCATAACCTATGACGAGCTGTATGAAATCAACTTATTTATGGATATTCCTGACGATCCTGTACATGGCATGGGCGAGCCCCACAATGGGTCAGGAGCAGGCTGCTTCGGACAGTTCTTTGATTGATGAATATTATATCGATGATGTGCTGGTCACGGCCAATAAAAGGAGTGAAAAGCTCACTGCCGTTCCTGCCTCCGTTTCGGCGATCAATGGCCTTCAGCAGGAGCGCCGTCAGGTTGAAACCCTCAATGACATGAGTCATAGCACCCCGGGCTTACACATGCCCGATTATGGTTCGAGCCTGACCTCGCCCATCTATATCCGTGGCATTGGCTCCAGGATCAACGAACCGGCCGTGGCCCTTTATGTGGATGGGATACCCTATTTCGAAAAGGCCGCTTTTGATTTCAATCTTTTTGACATCAGGCGCATTGAAGTCCTCCGTGGGCCCCAGGGAACCCTCTATGGCCGCAACTCCCTGGGGGGCATCATCAAAATATACACCCAGCAACCCAAGGCCTGGCCTTCCACCAATTTTTCCCTGGGCCTGGGCAATCATGGAAGGAAACAATTCCATCTCAATCAGCATTTGCCCCTGAGCGAGCAGTTGCGGTTCAGTTTGTCAGGCAACTACATGAATCACAACGGTTACTATACCAATCAATACGAACGCAACACCATTGGGGGCAAGGAAGACTTATCGGGACGCATCAAATTATCGTATCAACCCCAGCAGGATACCCGGATTAGCCTAATCGTCGATGCCAAAAACACCCGCAACAATGGATATCCCTATGCCAAAAAAACCCAGGACCAAAAGCGGGGCCAAATCAGTTACAACCACAACAGCTTCTATAAACGAGATATTGTCAGCACCGGGTTAAAAGTGGAAACGGAGGTGCAAGGGTTCGATCTCAAATCTGTTTCCTCCTTCCAGTTGTTGGATGATTTGCAGGATATAGACCAGGACTTTACCCCCCGGGAGTTGCTTTATGTAAAGCAGGATCGCCAGCACCACATGTTTGCCCAGGAGATCAACATCAGTTCGCCGTCGAATCGTCGGGTGCAATTTCTGGGAGGTCTTTTTGGCTTTTATCAGTACCGCGACAAACGGGTGAACGTCTTCTATGGGCCTGATGCCGTTGACCAGTGGAACCTGCCTGGGGAAATGAGCAAAACCAAAAGATATGACAACCGAACCGGCGGATTTGCCATTTTCGGCCAGGCGGTGTACCGGGATTTCCTGATCCCCGACATGAAGTTGACGGCCGGCGTGCGCTATGATTATGAAATGAGCCGCCTGGACTACCATTATCTGATCCGGATGAACGAACAGCCCCGGCCCCAGGATGATTTTGTGCACCGTGTGTCTTATCCTGAATTGCTTCCCAAGGCCAGTGTGCATTACAGGTGGAATGACTGGCTGGTGCAATATGCCAGTTTCACCAAAGGGTATAAAAGCGGGGGCTTCAATTCCACCTTCGAGCGGCGAACCGATCAGACCTACAAACCGGAAACCAGCCTGAACTACGAAATGGGGTTGAAATGGTCCGGTCAAGATTTTAAGGGACGTCTGTCAGTTTATCACATTGACATTCGAAATAAGCAGGTTTATCAGATCGACACCCTTAGCCAGGGACCACTCCTTAAAAATGCCGGTCGGGCAAGCTCTTCCGGGTTGGAGCTGGAGATGAGCCACCGCGTATCGCGGCAATGGAACAACCGTTTCAGCCTGGGATACACCCATGCCCGGTATGACCAATATGTTAAGAATCCCGCAGAAGGCATTGACTTCAGCGGAAATTTCCTGCCCTACGTCCCGCGTTTTACATTCAGCTTGGCCTCCAACTACCGGCATGTGTTTTCTTCCGGCTTCCTCAATGCCTTGCAGCTTCACGGCTCCTATCACGGGGTGGGCCAGCATTACTGGAACGATGCCAACACCCTTAAAGAAGATTATTATGGCCTTGTTAATCTACGGGCCTCATTGGTTTTCAACCAGTTCAAACTTGCTGTCTGGACCAAAAATGCCCTGAATCAGCATTACAATGCCTTCATGTTTGAGGCTTTCAATAACACCTACAGCCAGCAAAGCGCCCCGTTCCGTTTCGGGATGACGATTAAAAGCAACCTGAATTTTAAAACCCTGATGAATTAACTGGCATGAAGCCTGTTCAAAAATACACCATTCTATTAAGTCTGTACCTGGCTCAAAGCATTCCCATGAGCTTTTTTTCCACCGTATTGCCGGTGATCATGCGCATGGAAAACTACAGCCTCAGTAACATCGGATTGTTGCAATTGATCAAGATTCCATGGATCATCAAATTTCTTTGGGGCCCGCTGGTGGATCACAATGCCCGTGACAACATGCATTACCGCCGGTGGATCATTGGCTCGGAAGTATTCTATGCGGTGGTGATCATTGCCATCGGGTTCTTTCAGCTAGAGACCGATTTTGTCACGATCATTGTCCTGATGGTGGTGGCATTCATGCTATCGGCCACCCAGGATATTGCCTCGGACGCTTTTGCGGTCAGGATACTGGCCAAAAAGGAGCGGGGTTGGGGCAACAGCATGCAATCATCGGGCAATTTTCTGGGCACGCTCTTTGGCAGCGGGGTATTGCTGTACCTTTACACCCTGATCGGCTGGCAATATCTGATGCTGGTGCTTGCCGTCATTGTTGGGGTAGCACTCATACCCATTGGCCGCTACCGACAGGACCGCCAGCTGAGCAAAACCCCGGGCCGAAGCAAACGCATTGCCTTCAGGGATATCCCCGGTTTCTTCCGGATGCCCAAAATCTGGCGCCGGGTGGTGTTGCTGGTCATATTCTATTCCGGGCTTATTGGCATACTGGCCATGCTGAAACCTTATCTGGTCGACCTGGAATACACCATCGAACAGATTGCCTTCATGACCGGTATCTTTGGTACGGCCTTCGGCGCCGCCAGTGCCTTTTTGGGGGGATACCTCCTGCGGCGCCTGGGAAACAAGACCAGTTTGAGGCTCTTTGCCTTCTATGGCTTTCTCTCAGCCCTGGCCATGAGCCTGATTGCCCTCCAGCAACCCGGCACCCTGCTCATATATATAGGAATAGCACTTATTTGGAGCGCCTATGGACTGGCTTCGGTGGCCATCTTCACCATCTCGATGAATACTGTGCGAAAAGGCAGGGAAGGAACCGATTACACCCTTCAAATCGTATTGACCCACTTAAGCGGCTTGCTTGTAGCCGTGGCCAGTGGCCATCTCGGCGACTGGATAGGATATACCGGCTTGTTCTTTACAGAAGCGGCCATGGGCTTGGTCGTTACCCTGAGCATCGGGTTCCTCTATCACGATCCTGAACAAAAACAAGCTCAAGGCTATGCAAATACGGAAAAAGCACCTAAGCATGCCCTGATCGATCAGCGACAGTGAGGGGGCACCATGGCTTGTGGATCAGCACCCCAATTCATAAAACCTGCAAACGCATGCAACAAATAATCATCCCATGCGTCATCCAAAATAGAATAAAGCACATTGCCGTTATGCAATACATCGACAAAGCATTGATCAAAAAATACAACAAAGCGGGCCCTCGCTACACCAGCTATCCACCGGCCAATTATTTTACCGAATCCTTCACCCCTGAGGATTACCTTCAGATGCTGGAAGCCTCTAATCACAAGGGGCCGGGAAACATCTCCCTGTATGTGCATATCCCGTTTTGCCCCCAGATCTGTTATTTTTGCGGGTGCAACACCAATTTGACCGGCTCGCGGGAGCAGTTGCGTTCCTATATGGAAGCCCTGAAAAAAGAGATCCGGCTGGTAGCCCGGCATTTGGATCGTTCCAGGCCGGTGACCCAGATTCATTGGGGTGGGGGTACACCCAATGCCCTGCCTTTCCATTTCATTGAAGAGGTCATGGAGGTGATTCATCAGCACTTTACCCTGGCCACGGAGCCGGAAGTAGCCATGGAGTGCAGTCCGGCTTATCTGAAGCTGAACGACCTGATCCGCCTCTCCAGGATGGGCTTCAACCGGATGAGCCTTGGGATTCAGGATGCCAACAACAACCTGCTGGACAAGCTCAATCGCAAACCTCCTTTGTATCCCCTGGAGGACCTCTACAGAACCGCTAAAAAAGCAGGTTTCCGGGGTGTTAATTTTGATTTTGTTTATGGTTTGCCCGGGCAAACCCACCAAGATCACATGCAAAGCATTGATAAAGCCCTTCAGATTCAACCGGAACGCATTGTAACATTTTCTTATGCCCATGTGCCCTGGTTCAAAGCCCATCAGAAAAAACTGGAAGCCTATCATCTGCCCGATGCCAATGAAAAGCTGAACATGTTGGAGGCCGCCTTCCAGAAAATTACTTCGGGGGGGTATGTGCCCATTGGCATGGACCATTATGCCAAACCCGACGATGAATTGGCCCGGGCCCTTGAAAACAAATCGCTGCAGCGGAATTTTCAGGGATACGTCACCCGGGAAAAAACCGGCCAGGTCTACGCTTTTGGGGCAACCGGCATCAGTCAGCTCCATGAAGGGTATAGCCAGAATACCCGCTCGCCGGAAACCTACCAGGAAGCAATCAATCAGCAAAGACTGCCTGTATTCAGAGGTTATCGCCTGAACCAAGCTGAAAAGATCCGCCGCAAAGTGCTTCAGGAAATCATGTGCAACCATTACCTCGACTTCCTGACCATTGCCAACGACTTCCAGATATCGCCCAGGGAGGTCAGGCAAACAGTGCAATATGATCCGGCCAACCTGAGCGAATTCATTGACGAGGGACTGGTGAGGGCCGATGAAAACAAGGTAGAAGTCACTTCCAAAGGTTTTTTTCTGATCCGCAACATCGCCATGCAATTTGATCCTTTAATGTCGAATGCTCATAATAGTTATTCCAAAACCATTTAATCATCATGCACACCCAACAATACGATCTGGTCATAATCGGGGCCGGGCTCACTGGTTTAACCCTGGCCCATTACCTGCGCAACAGCGGAATGAATGTTTTAATCCTTGAAAAGAAAGACCGGCCCGGTGGGGTGATTCACACGCGCCAGGAAAAGGGCTTTACTTATGAGGAGGGCCCCAACACCGGCATGGTCAAATACGGGGAAGTAGCCGAACTGTTTGAAGCCATGAAGGCCTATGGCGAACCTTACATTCCGGATGATTCGGTAAAAAAGCGGTTCATATGGAAAGGCCGCCGATGGGAGGCCTTGCCTTCCGGGCTGGTTTCCGGACTTACGACGCCCCTTTTTACCTGGAAAGACAAGTTTCGCCTTTTGGGCGAGCCATTCCGCAAGGCGGGCCGCCATCGCGAGGAAACCCTTGACCAGATGGTAAAGCGACGGATGGGCCGCTCATTTCTGAATTATGCGGTTGACCCCTTCATACTTGGGGTTTATGCAGGCGATCCCTCGATGATTGTCCCCGCTTACGCTTTGCCCCGGTTGTATAACCTGGAACAAAACTATGGAAGTTTTATCGGCGGGGCCCTCCGGAAAAAGATGGAAAAGAAAAGTGCACTGGAGCAAAAGGCCACCAAGGATGTTTTTTCATTCAGGGGCGGTCTTTACAATCTGATTCAGGGGCTTTACCGGTCGGCCTCGCCGGAAAGGTTCCGTTTCAATGTAGAAGATACACGGGTTACACCTGATGGAGAAGGATTTCAGGTTCATTTCAACCACCAGGGTACCCGCCAACAGGTGGCCGCCTCCAGGGTAGTCACCACGGTGGGGGCTTACGATCTGCCCGATATATTTGACTTTTTGAGTCAGCAGGAGCTGGATCGCCTCTCCAACCTTCAATATGCCCGGGTGATTCATGCCGCCGTTGGTTTCAAACAATGGAAAGGTCCTGAACTGGAGGGCTTCGGCGGCCTGGTGCCCCACATCGAGAACCGCGATATCCTGGGAGCCCTGTTCATGTCGGCTTTTTTGCCTGATCGCGCCCCCGACAACGGAGCCCTCCTTTCGGTCTTTTTAGGCGGCATCCGGCGGGAAGATATCTACCATCGTTCTGACGATCAAATCATCGAAACCATCCGCAAAGAACTGGTCGATATGTTTAACCTGCCCGATTTTAATCCTGATCTGCTGCGTATTAACCGCTATTCAAAAGCCATACCCCAATATGGCAAAGAAAGCAAAACACGCTTTCAAACCATACAGAAAGTGGAAAACCGTTATCCCGGCCTGACCATCGCTGGCAACTTGCGCGACGGCATTGGAATGGCCGACCGGATCAAACAGGCAGCTGATATCGCCGGCCAAATAAAACAAAACCACGCCAATTAAAAAAAGGTTTAAATAAAGCCCAATTCAATACACGACTGGTCAGATATAATGGGAATTAATCCATATGGGCCGGGTGGGGATTGAAGGAGGAAATGAACAGCCTCCAATCAACACGGGTTTGGAGGCTCAGCAGAATATTCTCAAAGCATGCAACATGAAAAACATATGCATTATCTCTATCTCACCCGCGAGCGATTTTGATAAGCTTTTTAAAGAAATAAACTTCGGATCAACCCGGCCAATTTAGCGAAACTTGTAAATCAGATTGGTGAAGATTTGTTAATCGATTAGTGGAAATTGTACTTGTAGCGGTATAGAACCCTGTAGTCGTAAAGGGCATAGTACACTTTGGCTCTCTGGACAATGCCTTCTTCGTTATAGGTGTATTTTTTGTGGGAGTATTTTTCAGCCCTTGAGTCGTACCACAATTCCTTTTTTAAATAACCTTCCTCGGTATATTTATAGATGCGGGAGGTATGCACTTCATTCCGCGGTTGTTCTTTATGAATTTCAACCAGATTGTTGTCCTTATCGTATTTGTAGGTTTTGTGATAAATGAAATTGCCCTTCTGATGCTTGATTTCGTCGGTTTTCAGGTTATCCCCGTTGAACTCATAAGATATTTTCTTGGTTCGATTGCCCTGGGGGTCGAACACTTTGTGTTCAATCAGGTTCCCCTGCTCATCATATTTATTAATGACCCTTGAAGTAAGTTTTCCTTGTCCATTAAGCACCCTGATATTGGCATCTTTCCCCTCGTAATTAAAAATTCGCTTTTGTACCAGGTTGCCATCCAGATCCTCTTCTATAATGCGCGCAAGTTTATCTTTGTCATTGTACTGATAATCGATGATGCGGTGCTCGCTGCCATTATACCGTTTTTCTCTTATCTTTTTTCCCTGATTGTTGTAATCAATGGTTTGTTTAAAGCGTATTTCATCCTCTTTGGCGCTGTAATTGACGTATTCGGTTTTATTTTGATTGTGATCGTATTCATAACTCAATTCCTGATTGATGTCCCCCCGCCGGTAATACTCTTCCTTAATGACATTCCCGTTGCGGTCAAATTCTTTGTAGGCATTCTTGTAACCCTTATCGCTGGGTTCTCCATCCTTGTATTTATAATTCCACTGAGCCTGCGATTGAATATCCTGTTCAATGATGACATCTTTATTAAGTGCTTCCGGTAATTGAGCCAGGGCATTTAGAACGGGTAAAAAAGAAAGCAGCAACAACACACCAATCGTTCTCATATTTCTTTGTATTCTTGTTAAATCGTTCATTTTCATTCGTTCAAATTTAACTCAAAAAACTTATTAAATACAAATAATTCAGCCAATTTTTGTGTACTTTGTACGAAAAAAACGGGGGTTGGTTTAACGTTCACGTGCGAATTATTAATAAATTTGGGTAACCAACAGCATGAATTGATAAACGCTTCGCTCATGGAAAGCATCCACATTCCGAGAAATTCGGACAACCCTGACAAGCCTGAAGTGCATTTTGATGCACAGACAGGTGTATGTGAGATCAAAGGGGAGTCTTATATGGAATCGACCAATACTTTTTATCTGCCCCTGATGAATTGGCTGGATGAGTATATTAAAACGACTGGTCAAAAATTGCAATTGAATATCCAACTGTTGTACTTCAATACCAGTGCAACCAAGTGTTTGCTGGATATGTTTGAAATTTTAAAAAAATACCAGGATGAGGGAGGAGAAGTAGAGGTGAACTGGTATTATGACCCGGATGATCCGGAGATGATTCATGAAATCGAAGATTTCGAGACAGAATCGGGCCTTCACATCAACATCCTGGAATACTAAAAGCCTTCGAAAGGCTATTTTTGGGGCCACTATTGGCCCCGGTGCTTTGAGATGATATACCCTCCGTGCTGTTTTTTTTCCAAAAACGATCTACAACCTCTGACCTGAGCCTTATCCGCCCGCCTTAACCAAACTTCCTTTAACAGACCTGACCAACCGCCACAGGTTAAGATGAGCTGTGTTTAATACGAAGGTGACCTAAATTGTTTTTCCTTTCCCAAAAACAATTTCTTGAAACAATCCCGTGGCGATTCCTGTTGATTATCTAAGGAAGAAAAGTTACATTTACATAGATTAACCCAATTCAAAAACAAAACATTATGGCAGATTTAAAGACAAAATACATGGGGTTGGATCTTGCCAGCCCGGTCATTGCAGCGAGTTCAGGTTTAACCAACTCGGTAGATGACATTGTCGAATTCGAAAAAAACGGGGCAGGGGCCGTGGTCCTCAAATCGATCTTCGAGGAAGAGATCCGTCTTTATTTGGAGCGCGACCAAAAAGCCATGGCCCGCAATGAATTCATTTATCCGGAAACCATCGATTTTTATGATGATTTTGCCTCTGATGATGCCCTTACCCAATACCTGGGAATGATCAGCGAGGCCAAAAAAAAGGCCTCCATACCGGTAATTGCTTCGATCAATTGTGTTTCCAGTGAAAAATGGCCTTCCTATGCCCAGTATATTCAGGATGCCGGTGCAGACGCCCTGGAGCTGAATATGTTCATTATGCCATCGGACTTTGATAAAACCTGTGATGAGCGGGAAAAGATGTTTTTTGATGTCATTGAAGCCGTTTTAAAGCACATCAACATTCCTCTTTCCCTGAAAATAAGTTATTATTCAAACAATCTGGGTCCATTGATCCAGCAACTCACGCATTCGGGCATTGATGGATTGGTTTTGTTCAACCGTTTTTACAGCCCGGACATTGACATCGACAAACTCAAGACAGTCTCTTCCAATGTTTTAAGCCAACCCTCAGAGATCACCATGCCCTTGCGCTGGATCGGCATCATGTCAGACCGCGCAGGCTGCGACCTGGCAGCATCCACCGGTATCCATGACGGGGCCGGCGCCATCAAACAATTCCTGGCCGGAGCCAAAGCTGTTCAGGTGGCTTCAGCCCTCTACAAAAATGGCAAAGGCCACATTCGAACCATGCTGCGAGAGATTAACGACTGGATGGATCAGAAAGGATACAGCAACCTGGATGAATTCAGGGGCATGCTCAGCACCAAACGCACAGAGAACGCTGCAGCCTACTACAGGATGCAGTTCATGAAACATTTTGCAGGAAAAAATCACGCTGTATGAGCTTCCGGCCCGGGGGATCAATCTTTCGGGCCGAGCCATCGCGTTTTCACACCGGGCACTCCGCCCCGGATGAATAGTTGGTTTTCTTCAGCACCATTTTTCCAAATAGATGGCGGGCTGCCTTATCCAATGCGCTTTCGCCGAAAGGGGAAGTATTTGGCAAAAACAACAAAAAACAACACCAGCAATCCAATGCCACCCAAAACCAATGTGATGTAAAGACCGGGGGTGGAAAAGAGTTTTTTCAAGGATGCCTCTGAAAAAGGTACATCCGAGAGATACAGGAAGAGGTAACTGACCAGGTTGTTGACCAAATGCATCAGGATGGGCAGGAGCAGGTTGCGCGATTTAAAATATACCCAGCTTATAAGAATGCCCATCAGGAAGGCTCCGATAAACTGCCAGGGGTTAAGATGAGCCAGACCAAAAAGCACATTGGTCCAGATGATGGCTTTTACCGGTGAATAATTCTTTAAAAAACCCTCTAAAATAATGCCCCTGAATATCAACTCCTCCAAAAGAGGCGCAAAAACAACCGCTGTGAAAAAAGCTGGCAGGGTCTTGCTGAACATCTGCTCGAACAGTTTCTTTACCTCTTCTGGCATCGGAAGCAGATTGGTCAGGGGGTCAATCGCCAACAGGCCCAGCAAGGTGAGGCCAATTACAATAAATAGGTTCAGCGGGGCCACCGGCTGATGATTGAAAGTTTGTTGCTCCTGGTAAACTTTCCTTTTAACCCGCATAACCACCAGCAGCGTTCCGCCTGCTGCCAGCAGATAACCCAACATTTCTACAAAATCTTTTAATGCTGGCTTGCCCAGGAGATAACCCAGAGAAATGAACATTCCGGTGATCATCGATAATAAAATAAACAAAAAAACGATACCAAGGCCCTGGAACAATGTGGGATAAAACCAACCGGTACTTTTGTTATCCTCCATAATGATTCATGTAAAAGTTGAAAGCCAACAAATTTAGGAAAAAGAGAAAAAACAAGAACCATAACTCTTATTTTCATTTTATTTATTTCATTATTTTTGTCCTCGACAGGATGGGATGATAAAAAATTTCATCCATGACCATCTATAAATAAATCATGATAAGATCATTATAACCCTTACCAAGGGAAAGGGAAAGATGATCGGACCATGAACGTTTCACTCAACTAAAATCAATGGATATGCATCACACCGTTCAATTAACTGAATCTGTGCATTGGATAGGGGTCAACGACCGCAAAACACGTTTATTTGAGAATCTCTGGCCCCTGGAAAATGGCATTGCCTATAACTCTTATCTGATCGATGACGATAAAGTAGCCTTGATCGATACGGTCGAACACAGTTCAGCCGAAGAATACATTGACAAAATTCAAAGCATCATAGGCTCAGAGCGCAAAGTGGATTACCTGGTGGTCAACCACATGGAACCGGATCATTCCGGGGCCATTCGGGCACTGGTCAATCAATACCCGGAGATCCGGATCGTGGGAAACCAGAAAACCTTCAAAATTCTCTCTGCATATTATGGTCTGGAATCCAATCATTATGGGGTTAAGAAAGAGGAAGAAATTGATCTGGGCCACCACACCTTAAAATTCATCATGACCCCCTGGGTTCATTGGCCCGAGACGATGATGACCTATGAAAAAACCCAAAAAATTCTTTTTTCTGGAGATGCCTTTGGAAGTTTTGGTTCGCTGGATGGGGGCATTTTTGATGATGAGATCAACTTTGATTTTTACCGGGAAGAAATGCGGCGGTACTTCTCCAATATTGTTGGTAAGTATTCGAACATGGTTCAAAAAGCCTTCAAGAAGCTGGAAGGCATTGACATCAATATAGTAGCTGCCACCCATGGCCCGGTATGGCGGCACGATCCCAACCGGGTGCTATCGCTTTATGATCAGTGGAGCCGCTTTGAATCGGAAAAGGGTGTGGTGTTGATCTTTGGCTCTATGTATGGCAACACCGAGAAAATGGCCGATTACATTGCCCGCCGGATAGCGGAAAAGGGAATTAAAAACATTCGGGTAAGGGATGCTTCGAAGACCCACCTTTCGCATTTAATTAATGAGGTGTGGCGTTACCGTGGGGTCGTGTTGGGCAGCAGCGCATACAACACCCAAATGGTACCGACCATGGAACATTTAACCAATACCCTCGAGCATATTGGCGCCAAGAATCATTATCTGGGCATCTTCGGCTCTTTCTCCTGGAATGGCGGGGGTGTAAAGAAGCTCACCGAATTTGCCGAAAAAACCGACTGGGAAATGGTTGCCGAGCCTGTTGAAGCCCAAGGGGTTGCTGACCAGCAGACCTTTGAACAGTGTGATCAGCTGGCTCAGGCCATGGCCGACAAACTCAATCAGATGGAATAGATCCCGTTGGTTGCCAATGGAGCGACCTTATTGGCCTGGAGATCCTCTATTATGGAGTGGAATGCATCAGCCTGCCCGATAAAGGGGGCCGGTTTGCATAATCTTTTCCCGGTTTTTCCCCGGGGTAGCCTTTTATTTTATCATGCATTGAACGAGACTTTCAATAAAACTCCTGGCACATTGATGTCCAGGCAGATTGGAGGAATCGTCAAAATCTGAAACACCTTGGATTATGAAAAAAGAACTGGAAGCCGGCATCAGCCATCATGAGCACAAGAAAGTGGCCGATCAGGACACGGCCACCAACTATGGTTCGGGCACCCTTGAGGTACTGGCCACCCCGGCTATGATTGCCCTGATGGAAAACACCGCCCTTAAAACCGTTTCACCCTATCTGTCAGAAGGCCATGATACGGTGGGCTTTGAGCTTAACATCCGCCATCTTCAGCCCACTCCCGTTGGAAAAACCGTGGAATGTGAAGCGCTTTTGACGGAAGTGGCAGAAAAAAAGCTGACCTTTGACGTGGAGGTACGCCAGGGCAAAGAGGTGGTAGGCAAAGGAACCCACATTCGCTATATCATCAACAAAGAAAAATTCATGTCGAATCTATAACACCTGCATTATGACAAAACGCATTTTTACCGCACTATTCTTGGCCCTGCTCTTTAGTGGGCCGGCCGTTGAGGCTCAACAAATCAAAGAATTACCGGCACCGGAAAAACAGGGAGGCAAACCCCTGATGGAAGTACTTTCTCAGAGGCATTCTTCGCGTTCATTCGCTGATCAAACCATGAGCGATCAGATGATGAGCAACCTGCTATGGTCGGCCTTTGGAATCAACCGCCCTGAATCAGGCAAAAGAACAGCGCCTTCTTCCCATAATGTGCAGGACATTCAGATCTATGCAGTGACCCGGGATGGGGCCTTTTTATACCTTCCCGAAAAAAACGCCCTGCGCCAGGTTACATCTAAGGATGTGCGCCCGGAGATGGGTAAGCAGGATTTTGTCGGCCAGGCCGCTGTCAACCTGGTCTATGTATCCGACTTCACAAAATATTCCAACGCCAGTGAACAGCAGAAAAAACAGACGGCTGCCACCCACAGCGGATTCATCGGCCAGAATGTGTACCTGTTTTGTGCCTCTGAGGGCCTGAATACCGTATTCCGGGGTTGGATTGATAAAGAGAAAATAGCCGAAGCTTTGAACCTGAAGGACCATCAACACGTTGTTTACAGTCAGAGCGTTGGATTTACAAAATAGGGACCATGCATCATAATTTTGATGAGCCGCTGAACAGGGAAAACACCCACAGTGTCAAATACGATTTACGCAGAAAGCTTTTCGGGCGGGAAGATGTCATTCCCATGTGGGTGGCCGATATGGATTTCAAGGCACCCCCGGCGGTAGCCAGTGCCATTCAGCAGCGGGCTTCCCACGAGGTTTATGGATACAGCTTCCATCCCGAATCGTTTTTTCAGGCGGCCATAAGATGGACACAAAGAAGATATCAGTGGCAGGTTCAATCCAACTGGCTGACCTTCACCCCCGGGATCGTACCGGGGGTGAACCTGGCGCTTCTGGCCCTGACCCAACCAGGAGACAAAGTGATGATCCAGCCGCCCGTGTATTTTCCTTTTTTTCATGCCATCCACAACAACAACCGTCAACTCGTCGAAAACAGGCTCATCCTGAAAAACGGACGGTATCATGTTGACCTGGAGGATTTTGAACACCAGCTAAAAAACGGGGTTCAGCTCTTCATCCTTTCCAATCCGCATAATCCCGGTGGTTCGGTCTGGACCCGGCAAGAACTTAAAGCCATGGGGGAGCTGTGCATCCGTTACGGAGCCACCATCATTGCCGATGAAATCCACTCGGACATCGTCTTTTCGGGCCACCATTACATTCCAATGGCTTCCATCTCTGACCAAATCGCCGACCATACCATCACTTTTATCGCTCCCAGTAAAACATTCAACGTGGCCGGACTGGCCACCTCAGTGGGAATCATACCCAATGCCCGCCTGCGGAAAGCCTTTAACCATATGGTCACCAGCATCCACCTGAACAAAGGCAACATCTTCGGAACCGTTGCCCTGGAAGCAGCTTACAACCATGGCGATCAGTGGCTGGATGAACTGCTCGAATACCTCCAGGGCAACCTCCAGGTCATTGAACAATACACCCGCCACAGGCTTGATGGCATCGACCTGGTCAGGCCCGAAGGCACTTTCCTTGCCTGGCTCGACTGCCGGAATCTGCCCATCGACAATGACAAAATCAATGCATTCATGATCGATCAGGCCCGCGTCGGCCTCAATGACGGAGCTTCCTTCGGTGAAAACGGCAGGGGGTTCCAACGCCTGAATTTTGGCTGCCCCCGCCATACCCTGGAGAAAGTTTTGACCCATATCGAACAGGCAATCCGGAAAATTTAGTACCTTTATGGATGAAAAACACCCCGCTTAGCGGAGTCCGCTTAACGGGATAAGCCAAGTGAGCTAAGCTAAGTGAGCTAAACCAAGTGAGCTAAGCTAAGTGAGCTAAACCAAGTGAGCTAAACCAAGTGAGCTAAGCCAAGTGAGCTAAGTTAAGTGAGCTAAGTTAAGCGAGCTAAGTTAAGCGGCTTAGCTGAACAAGGTTTGCTAAACCACCCCGTCAAGCGGGATAAGTATCTTTTGTATTGACCCCGCTAAGCGGGGGTGGTTATTGACCCCGCTAAGCGGGGGGTGTTTCATTTCTAACGTTAAAACCTCTCGCCCTATGAAACCCATTTCTACAATGATCCTCACCCTGCTTGTGATTGGCATGGCATCTTGTGCTTCAGTCCAGCCCGAGCGGGAATACAAACTTTCTCCCGGTGAAGAATTTGTCATCAAGCTGGAAAGCAATCCTTCAACCGGATATCAATGGAGAATCACCAAAGGCCTGGAAAAATCCGGAATCAGCCTGATGGAAGAATCCTACACCCCGAAACCCAATCCCACCAACAAACCCCGGTTGGGTGCCGGCGGCACCAAATCCTGGAAATTCGAAACCAACAAAAAAGGCAGGTACCTGCTCAAATTTGTTTATCAAAGACCCGGCGAGGAAGAGCCTGTGCAAACAAAGCATTTTGCCGTCCGGGTAAAATGATGGGATCATTAAATCCATTCCTCCCCATCCAAATTGCCAGTGGCCTTCAACATTTATTTAGTCTGAATTGTTATAAAGGACAAAATCATTGGCTATGGAGGAAAACAACCAATCATCCAACGGCTTGATCCATCAGACAAGTCCTTATTTGTTGCAGCATGCAGACAATCCGGTCGACTGGTTTCCGTGGGGGGAAGAAGCTTTTGAAAAGGCCAGGCAACAAAACAAACTGGTGCTGATCAGCATTGGGTATTCGGCTTGTCACTGGTGCCATGTCATGGAGCGGGAGTGTTTTCATGATCCTGAAGTAGCCACAATCATGAACGAACACTTTATCAGCATCAAGGTCGACCGTGAAGAGCGCCCCGACATCGACCATTACTATATGGAGGCCGTTCAGGTAATCACCGGGGGCGGGGGATGGCCGCTGAATGTTTTTGCCTTGCCCGATGGCCGTCCCGTGCTGGGAGGCACCTACTTCCCCAAAGAACGTTGGATCCATACCCTGACCCAACTCGCCCGGGTTTACCAACAGGAGCCTCAAAGACTACGCCAACAGGCCGATCAGATCGAACAGGGGGTGCAACATCTGCAAATTTCCGAGGCCACTCAAACCCTTGAGGGTTTTCAAGGCGATGAACTGGAAAATCATATCAATCGCATCCGCAGGCGCTTCGACACGAAAAACGGGGGATTAAAAGGCGCCCCTAAGTTTCCTATGCCGGTGCTATATCAGTTTCTGCTTCAATATTATTTTGAAACCAACGATCAAAAGCTGCTCGATCACATTCAACTGACCCTGAAAAAAATGGCAAACGGGGGCATATATGATCATCTTGGAGGTGGTTTCGCACGCTATTCAACCGATGAGCAATGGTTCGTACCGCACTTCGAAAAGATGCTCTACGACAATGCCTTGCTGGCAAGCCTCTACAGCCAGGTTTACCTATTGACCAAAGAAAAATTCTTTCAGCAGGTTGCCGCTGAAACCCTTAACTTCCTTCAAAATGAAATGCTCTCGGAAGATCACCTTTTTTATTCTTCCCTGGATGCCGATAGTGAGGACGGGGAGGGAAGATACTATACATGGGGCAGTTATGAAATTGATCTTTTACTGTATCAGGATGCCGAGGTATTTAAGGATTATTATGGCATCAGCAAAAAAGGCAATTGGGAGGGGGTTAATATCCTGAGCCCAGCGGCAGAAATATCCGATTTAGCCCGTCAATACAACAAACCGGAAAGCCGGATTAATGAGATCATCGAAAAAGGCAAAAAGATTTTGCTGGAAAAAAGAAAAAAGCGGACCCCACCGGCACTGGACCATAAAGTCATTGTCGCCTGGAACGCCCTGGCCATTAAATCATTTATCCATGGCTTTCAGGCCACCGGAAAACGTGACTACCTGCGGGTGGCCCTTTCCAGTGCCGAAAGCCTGATATCCAGGCAGCTGGAAAGCGACTACCGGCTCAAACGCATATACGCCCGGGAGCAATCGTCGGTGGATGCCTTTCTCGATGATTATGCTTTCCTGGCAGATGCCCTGCTGAGCCTTTATCAGATCACCTTCGATGACAAATGGGTCGACTGGGCCTATAAAATCACCGATTATGCCCTGCAGCATTTTACCCGCCCCGATGAGAACCTATTGCTTTACGCCTCCGATCAAAACAACGCGGTCAAAAATGACAAAAAGGAAGTGGTCGACGCCGTATTGCCTTCCTCCAATGCTGTCTTTGCCCGGAACCTATTCATCCTTGGCCAGTATTTTGCTTCACAAGCCTATATTGAACGGGCCCGTAAAATGCTGGCGGTGGCCCATACCATGATCAGCCGCGAACCGGCCTATTTTTCCAACTGGCTTAGCCTGATGATCTGGTTCGTCTATCCTCCCTATGAGGTGGCCATCGTTGGTAGAAAGGCTGAAGAATACCGCAGCCGTTTTGAGTACCTTTATCACCCGGGTGTGATTCTGGCCGGAGGAACACATGAAGGAAACCTGCCCATCCTGAAAGACCGCTTCAAACTAGGCAAGACACAGATTTTCATCTGTCAGGGACAAAACTGCCAGGAGCCCCTGCATAACATTGAAGACGCCTTGAAAAAAATTGTATGATGCCCCTTGACCTCACCCTCAGTTCGGATTTGCCCTCGGGCCAGTCCATGGGCGATTTTCCCGCTCTTATGCAAGCGTATTCGAAACTTAATTTTTCCAGGCAGGGCAGGTCTATAGCCCGTCACATTCAGATGTTAACAGCTATCTAACAGGGTATTGATGAAAAAAATTTGCATCCTTTAAGAAAAACACTTTACTTTGTGCGGCCAAATTAATCGAGCGCCTTTGATGAAAAGACCTGTCACAAAAACCATTTTGGCCATCGTTGGAGTGGCTCTGCTGGCGGTACTGACCGCCTTCGTGATTTGGTTGGTTAAACCCTCTAAAACGCTGGATATTTATATTCTGGATAAGACTGTTCCCACCGAAGAACGCACCGAACATCAATCGCTTCATTGGGTGCTGACCCACCAAAAATATGTTCAACAGGATCAGAGCCTCTATCAGCTGAAAGAAGATTATTATGGTTTTTTTCCCATCAATCCACAACAGCAGCAATTTGACTTTAAAAGCATTTCCCTGCGGGAAGTAGAATCGGTTTCCTCCGCCATGGACATGGCTTATTACGCCGACACCTACGGGGTTTACTACAATGACTGGTATACCGGAGAAAGTCCTGAACTCAACGACAAACAAAAAGTATACGGGGGGCTGAACCAAAATGATTATTTAATGCTTAAGGCCTTAAAGGAAAAGGGCAAGACCATTGTGAGCGAATTTGTCTTGCTCGACAAATCCACTTCAAACCTGGTGCGCAGAAAGACAGAAGACCTCCTTGGCATTGAATGGGCAGGATGGATAGGCCGGTATTTTCCTTCGCTGGATTCTTCGGCATGTCCCAACTGGATTGTTAACCGTTATCAATCGCAGAATCAGGGTCAATGGTCATTTGCCGGCCCGGGGGTCATTTTGATCCATAAATACGGCAAGATCCTGGTTTTAGATGCAGAACAGGCCCTGAAAGAACCTTTACCAGTGATAGAAACCCAGCCGGCATTTGCCCGCCGCTTCAACCTGCCCGACCAAATCACCTATTCCGGCTGGTTTGACCTGACCACTGCTGATACCACCAACCGGGTACCCGCTCATTTTCATTTGAAAACCACCCCCCGGGGCGATTCCCTGCTGAACAGCCACCGGATAGGACCCCGTTTCCCGGCTGTCGTATCCCACAACAGCAGTTACTCCTTCTACTATTTTGCAGGAGATTTCAGCCAGAATCCGGTGCGCCCCCATACCTGTTATTTCCAGGGCATCAGGCTGGTTGATTTTCTTTTTTATTCCAGCGAACCCCATTCGAAGGCCCGTTTTTTCTGGACATACTACATTCCTTTGGTCCAGGGCATTCTTGACGAAACCTACCAGCAAAAGGCTACTGAGGGAACAGGGAAAAAATCGGGTTAATTTTGGGGTAATCTTCAGAAAGTATTAAATTTGAATGTGCGGGTTAGGAAAAACAGGAAACCATGAATCAAGGTAATGATTTGCGCATAGGGTTTATACAAACCGGTCTTCATTGGGAGGATCCCGAAGCCAACCGGCAGATGTTTGCCCGTAAAATGGATCAGCTTTCCCGGCAAACCGATCTGGTGATTCTTCCTGAAATGTTCACCACCGGTTTTTCAATGCAGCCTGAACGATTGGCAGAGCCTGCTGAGGGAGAAACCCTGCAGTGGCTTCGCACAATGGCTGCTGAAAGGGAGATGGTGCTAACCGGAAGCATAATCGTCCAGGAAGGTGGCAATTATTTCAACCGCCTGTTCGTTGTATACCCACAGGGTACTACCTATAGCTATGATAAACGCCACTTATTCAGGATGGGCGAAGAAAACAAACACTATACACCGGGACGGGAAAAGAGACTTTTTCACCTCAAGGGTTGGGGGGTGCTCCCATTAATATGCTATGATTTGCGCTTTCCGGTTTGGAGCCGCAACCAAAACAACTATGACCTGTTGCTCTATGTGGCCAATTGGCCGGAGAGCCGCCGGCATGTGTGGCGGGCCCTGTTGGTGGCCCGAGCCCTGGAAAACCAGGCTTATGTGGCGGGCATCAACCGCATCGGTCAGGACGGGCAGGGGTTGACGTATAGCGGCGACTCCATGGTCATTCATCCCAAAGGACATATCATCAGCACAACCCAACCCGGGGAAGAGGCCAGTGAAACGGTCACCCTCTCACGCGAAGATCTTGACCGCTTCCGGGAAAAATTTCCGGTGGCTAAAGACGCCGATGATTTTGTCATTAAATAACGGACAATGGCAGAGATCAAAGAAAAACTCAGTTTTAGGCAAAGAAGACAAATCTATCTTCGCTATAAGAACTTATTGCACCTTTCCCAATCGTTTCTCAAGGAAGAAGATAGTCAGATCATTCGCCAGGCACTGGATGAAGCCATCAGCCACTATCAAAATGAACAGTTGCCCAGTGGCGAGCCTTTTGTGCTCCATTTGCTGGATGTCTCCCGCATTGTAGTGGAAGAAATCGGAATGGCCACCAAATCTGTTCTGGCTAGTTTGCTCTATGATTTAGTGCGCCGAGAAAAAATGACCCTCCAGGAGCTGGACAAAAAATATGGCAAAAAAGTGCGGGAGATTGTCGAAGGGCTGCTAAAAATTTTTGAAGTCAATGAAAGTGAAAACAGTTATCAGCCGGAAAATTTCAGGAAGCTGCTGTTGACCCTCTCCGATGACATCCGGGTTATACTGATCAGGCTGGCCATTTTGCTTGATGAAATGCGGCGGATGAATTATATGCCCACCGAACATCAGGTAAAAACAGCCATGCAGACCTTCAGCCTTTATGCTCCGTTGGCCCATCGCCTGGGTCTTTATTCGATCAAGTCGGAGTTGGAAGATTTGTCGATGAAATATACGGAGAATGAGGCCTACCGAACGATCATCAAAAAACTGCAAAACACCACTGCCCGGCGAAACCGCTTTATTAAAAAATTTGCCGACCCCATCCGCAAAGAGCTTCATCGTCAAGGTTTTTCCTACGAAGTCAAGGGCCGCACCAAGTCGGTTTATTCGATCTGGCGCAAGATGAAACACCAAAATGTGCCCTTTGAGCAGGTCTATGACATCTTTGCCATCCGCATCATCCTGGATTCACCACCCGAGACAGAAAAGTCCGACTGCTGGCGGGTCTATTCCATGGTCTCGGACTTTTACCGGCCCAACCCCGAACGCCTGCGCGACTGGATCTCCAACCCCAAGAGCAATGGCTATGAATCATTGCACACAACCGTTATCGGACCGGAAGGCAAGTGGGTAGAAGTGCAGATTCGCTCCAGGCGCATGGATGAAATTGCTGAAAAGGGCTATGCCGCCCATTGGAAATACAAAGGCATACGCGGTGACCATGCCTTTGATAACTGGATGGGCCGAATAAGAGACATTCTGGAGGCCAGTGATGCCACGGCCAGTGAAATTGTCGACAGCTTCCGCCTAAACATGCTCTCGCGTGAGATTTTTGTTTTTACCCCAAAAGGAGAGTTGATCAAACTCCCTGAAGGGGCGTCCGTACTGGATTTTGCCTTTGAAATTCATTCGGAGGTGGGCGCCCAATGCGTGGGAGGCATTGTCAACAACAAAAATGTCCCCATGAAGCACCGCTTGCACAACGGGGATAGCGTGGAAATTTTAACCTCCAAAAAACAAAAACCCAAAAGCGACTGGCTCAACCTGGTGGTCACCACCAAAGCCAGGTCTAAAATTCGACAAGCCCTGAAGGAGGAATTGCGAAAAGAAGCCGAACAGGGCAAGGAACTGCTGAAAAGACGCCTCAAAAACTGGAAAATACCTTTCACCCAGGAAACCCTCAATCGCCTGCTCAAATACTACAACATCAAGGAGGCCACCAAATTCTATTCGGCAGTGGCCGCTGAAAAAATTGACCTGAGCGAAATCAAGGAACTGCTCACTGAAAAAACCCAGGAAGAAGCCCGCCCTGATTCGTCCCCGCAACAGGGCGCACCCCAACCCAAAGAAAAGGAAGGGGGAGCGACCGAAGATTATATTGTCATTGGCGATAACCTGCAAGGACTGGATTATAAACTGGCCAAATGCTGCAATCCCATCTACGGAGATGACATCATCGGTTTTATTACCAAAAATGAAGGCATCAAAATTCACCGCTCCAACTGCGTAAACGCCCGACGGCTGATCTCCAAATACGATTATCGCGTTGTTGCTGCCCACTGGAAAAAAACCAGTGAAAAAACTTCATTTCAAACCAGCATCAAAATATCAGGCATCGACGAGATTGGAATGGTCAACCGCATTTCAGATATCATCTCCAACAATATGAAAGTGAAAATGCGCTCCATCTCCATTGACTCAGACAACGGGCTGTTTGAAGGAACCATCAACCTGTATGTGGCCAGCACCAAAAATCTGGATGCCCTGATCAGCAAGCTAAAAAAAGAAAAGGGAGTATTGAAAGTGGTTCGAACCGATATGAAAGACTAAATGGATACACTAAAAAGAGAAAGAATGGCGTTTTAAGAACAAATTTTTACTTACTTTTGTTAACAGTAAAAAATATGGTTATGCAAAAATTGTTGGTTAGCCTGATGATCATCGCATTGCCCCTTATGGCGGCAGGACAGCAGTATCAACTGCTTCCCAATTTTTACCGTCCGCTGGATCCCTCGGAGTTGGCTGATTCGAAGCCTTCCCCCAATGACCCGGTAAACTTTTCCATGGAAGTGGGAACTGGCTTTACGGGCTTTGGCGGTCAATCGGCCCTCCAGTCGTATGTAGCCCCCAGTGTGGATTATCAGGTCAATTCCAACCTTACCTTAAATTTTACCGGTGTTTTGGCCAACACCAACACCTTCTCCGGGGGCGCCCCCGCAAAGATGAACGCAACAAAAGGGTTGATGGCCAACACCCCCGGTAACAACGCTTTTGCTATATCAGGAGAAGGCATCTATCAGCCCAATGAAAGGTTTTATATACGGGCTGGCGGGGAATATGCCGAAAATTCCATGCAACCTTTCCAGCTCTACCCCTCTGCCCAACAAAGCCCCTATTCCAATGACTATAAATCATTCCATTTCGGCATGGGGTATAAGATCTCGGAAAATTCCAGCATCAACTTCCAGATGCAGTTTTCCGAGGGATATCATCCCCTGTCGAATCCATATTCTCCCCATCATGTGTTTCGTCAATCCCACCGGCGTTTTCCCTGGTAACCGGTTTGACCAACCCCGAACAATGCTGATCCATGTGGCATAGATGGTTGATGGGGGTTTTACTGCTGATGCCCGTTCTGGGTTTGTCCCAGAAAATGGAACATCAAGCTTTTCAGCCCGGCGAAAAAGTTCGCTATAAAGCCTATTACAACTGGGGTTTTATATGGGTGCATGCAGGCAATGTGCTGTTTGAGGTGGATCAGGTCAACCACCGCAACCAAAAGGCATATCGCTTCCAGGCTTCCGGGCGTTCACTCAAATCTTATGATTGGATTTTCAAGGTGCGCGATCACTTTTCTTCCCTTGCCACCAAATCCCTTCTAAACCCCCGGCGCTTCAGAAGAAATACCTATGAGGGCGGCTATGCCGTGGAAAACGAATACATCTTTGACCACAACCGCAGCAAGATCTATACGCAGGTGAATAATTCCAAGGAACCCTATAAGGAAGATACCCTTTCAATGGAAAAACGGGTTTTTGATGTGTTAACCGCCATCTATTATGCCCGGAACCTTGATTTTTCCAAGTATGATGTCAATCAAAAAATTCCCCTGAACCTGATCATTGACAATAAAATCTATGAACTTTATTTGCGCTACCAGGGTCAGGAAGAGATCAAAATCCGCGGCGACCAACACTACAACTGCATCAAATTTTCGGCCATGTTGGTTGAAGGCACTATTTTCAGTGGGGGAGAGCATCTTAGCGTTTGGGTGACCAACGATCAAAACCGCATCCCGGTGATGGTTAAATCAAAAATCCTGGTTGGATCGGTCAAAGCCATCCTTCAGTCGGCTGAAAACCTCAAACATCCCACAGTGCTATCCAATGTCCATTGAGGGGGAGGACCCCTGATTTTTTTGTTTGATGGATGCATCATAGGGGGCTTCTCCTGATCCATACACCGCTATCGTTTCGGGGAGTGAATCAACGGATACTCAGGCAAGAATCACCCGGAGCAAGGCCTGGTCAAGGTTATCATGTGGATGGGATGTGCCTGCCTGGGTTTTAAATTAATATGTTGGTAATCAGTGGTTTAATGTTGGCACAATCATTGTACCCGGAGGTGAAAATGGATGGATGTGCCAATTCAAATAAAAAAGCAACCGAACTATGAATAACCAGGCGAATAACAACACCAACGACCAACAACAGGGGCAAAATCAGGGAGCCGGCGGCCAGCCAATTTCCTCTGATCTGGCAATGGTTTCCGACATGTTACCTGACAATTTAACAGTACTGCCCACAGAAACCCGGCCATTTTTTCCGGGTATAACGGTTCCCATGACTTTTTCAGGGGAACGCTTCATTGAAATCATCAAACGGGTGGCCAACAGCAACCAGCCGTTCATGGGGTTGGTATTGATACGGGAGATGGATCAGCAGGATTATATGAATTCTCGGCTATATGAGGTAGGCACGGTGGTGCGTATTCTCAAGCTTGCTCCTGTAGAGGATCAAAACAGCGTACAGGTGCTGGTCCAGGGCATGCAACGTTTCTCGCATATCAAGACCATTCGTCAGGATCCGGCCATCGAGTGGCAGGTGAGTTATTACAGTGATCCCGATGAAAAGCCCGACGAACAGCTCAAAGCATATACCCTTTCCATTGTATCCTCGGTAAAGGAATTGCTCAAGCTGAACCCGGTATTTCAGGAACAGATCAAGATGGTATTGAATCAGATCAGCATTGAAAAACCAGGCATGCTGATGGATCTGATCGCATCGATGATGACAGCCGACGGGGAAAAGCTTCAGGACGTGCTGGCCACTTACGACCTATACAAACGTGGAGAAAAGCTTTTGGTCCTGCTCAAAGAAGAGATCGAGCGGTCTCAGATTCAGGAAGAGATCCAAAAGCAAATCAATGAAAAGGTTTCCAAACAACAGCGCGAATTTTTCCTGCGCGAACAGCTTAAAGTGATTAAGAAAGAGCTGGGCATGGAAAAGGACGATAAGGAATCGGAGATCCAAAAATTCCAGGAGCGCATCAAAAACCTGAAATTGACCAAAGAGGCCTCCGATGTCATCCACGAGGAGATCGACAAATTGCAGGTGCTTGAGCCCAGTTCTTCAGAATTTCAGGTGACAAGGGCCTACCTGAACACCCTGACCGAATTGCCGTGGGGCCTTTATTCGCAGGACCGCCTCAACATTGAGGAAGCCCGAAAGATTCTTGACCGCGATCATTACGGGCTGAAGGATGTAAAAAACCGCATCCTGGAGTTCATCAGCACGGTCATTAAAAAAGGCAAACACACCGGCACCATCCTTTGCCTGGTTGGTCCCCCCGGTGTGGGTAAAACTTCGGTTGGCCGGTCCATTGCCGACTCGATGAACCGGAAATTTTTCCGTTTCTCAGTGGGGGGTATGCGTGATGAGGCTGAGATCAAAGGCCATCGCCGTACTTATATCGGGGCCATGCCCGGTAAGGTGATCCAAAGCCTCAAACGCACCCAAACCTCCAATCCGGTGATTATGCTCGATGAGATAGACAAGATGGGGGTGAGCTTCCAGGGCGACCCGGCTTCCGCTCTGCTGGAAGTTCTTGATCCCGAACAAAACAAAGATTTCCTGGACCATTACCTGGACGTGCGCTACGATCTGTCGAACATCCTTTTTATCACCACGGCCAATCAGCTCGATACCATACCCCAGGCCCTGCTCGACCGCATGGAGGTGATCAAGCTGCCGGGATATATCCTGGAGGAAAAAGTCCAGATTGCCCGTAGATACCTGATTCCCCGGCAAATTAAAGAGCACGGGTTAAAGAAAAGTGAGGTCAAAATATCCGATGAGGCCCTGCGCCGGACCATCGATGAATATGCCCGTGAAGCAGGGGTCAGAAGCCTGGAGAAAAACATCGCCAAGATCATGCGCCAGGTCACCTTGCGGCAATCAGAATCGGGACAAAAAACCTTTTCGGTGACCAAAAACAACCTGGAGAAATTTCTGGGCAAACCGGTCTTCACCACAGAGCAACTCTATACCGAAGACAAACCCGGGGTTTCCCTGGGCCTGGCCTGGACTTCGCTAGGGGGGACCACCATGTACGTGGAGGCTTCTTCGGTCAAAAGCAACAACAGCGGGTTCAAGCAAACCGGACAGCTCGGGAAGGTTATGCAGGAGTCCTCTGAAATTGCCTATTCCTACGTACGGTCCATGCTTTGCCACCGGGATTCACAGGATGGGCTGGACCAGTATTTCAAGGACAATTTCATCCACCTGCACGTGCCGGCAGGAGCCACTCCCAAAGACGGACCCAGCGCCGGCATCACCATGGCCCTGGCGCTCTACTCCCTGGCCACCAATAAACCCGTGCGACGCGATGTGGCCATGACCGGCGAGCTGACCCTCACCGGCAAGATCCTTCCCATTGGCGGGGTGCGGGAAAAAACCATCGCCGCCCGGCGTGTCGGGGTCTACAACCTGATCTTTCCCCAAGCCAATGAGAAAGATTTTGAGGATTTGCCCGATTACCTCAAAAAAGGCATCAAACCGCATTTTGTAGACCATTTTGATGACGTACTCGGGGTTGTCTATCCGAAAAACCGACTGATCAAACGATCCGGTTGATAACCCTTGACAGCACTTGCCTTCACCACGGAGGCCTTACCATTCTTTGCCCTGAACAGCAATCAGTTGCTGTTCAGGGCTTTTTTTAATCCGAATGCCCCCAAATCGGCCAACCCCTTTGTAAGACAACGGGTATAAACAGATCGCATCTACATAACAAGCCACCAGGGATGAGACCTGAAACGGGCCTTATTCCTCAAAAACCAACGGTATCCTGCAGTCTTTTTTCCCGGGCCTCGGTTTCCCGGAACTCGATCAATACCCCAAGGCAATACCGTTGGTTGGAGGATGAGCCCGAATCCGTATTTTTGCTGGTAACCTCTACTACCAGGTCACGGGTGCGGGAATTCTTAAAATAAAAATATTTTTCGTAATTGAATTCAGCGTTGTCGTAGAGGGCCTGTTCCTTTTTTTCATCCTCAAAAATCCGCACCCGGATATCCCCCAGCTTACCGTGCCCATCCACCGAGAGGTAATATTCTTCACCCCCGTAAACGATGATGCGAAATTCGCTTCTCATGCCGGGTTTAAATAAAGCACTCTGTGACTGTCGGCTGTAAAGAAATGAACGGTTGGCCCACCGGCAATTTTCGATGTGGTAATTGGTACAATCCTGACCCATTGCCAAAACAGGCAATAAAAACAGGAACAATGGGATGACCGCCTTTTGTTTAATCCTGAATATCATGCGCCCCATTCATTGTATTGGCTACAACCTGATGCCGGATCTTTTCCACCTCCTGCTTCATGGCATAAAAGTGTGACGCGTTCATGATCACCCGATCTCCTCCCTTTAAAACCATTTGGTGCGCTGAGGTGCGCTCAGAATGACTCTGGTCTTGTTCTACCGGCAAACGGCTAAAAAGGGCATTGACTTCTTGTAGATAGGTCAGTGCCCTGGCTACATTGCTATCCCTGGCATGCGACCTACAAAATTGCTCCAGGTGGGAAAAAGCATATTTCTGTTCGGCTATTTTATTGGCCGTTTGCTGATTATCAGCATAATCACCCACCAGTTGGAGGGCCAGGTAGAGCCCCTCCAGGTAACTTCCCGCAGAAAAAACAGCCAGTTTATCTTCCTGATCCGTTTTCATCAGATAGGCAATGATTTCCGATTGATAATCCTGGAATATGCGCAGCAAGCTATCGGGTTCATGGAGATTTTGACCAACCCGCTCCACCAGCTTTTGCTTATGGGGAATGACAATTCGCAGTTCCTGCGATAAGCTGACAACCCTGTTAAAATAATCCCGGGCCTTATTGGTGCGTTGGAACAGGATCATATAGGCGAGATCCGTCATATAAACCCCAAGGTTCAGGTTTTTCGAAAGGCTCCTGTGGTAAGTCTGGCGGTTGTTAAGGGGGTTGACCAGCCCCGGTTTATAGGAAAGTTCCTTTGAACGCACGTAAGCCAGCATCTCCCGGGCTGATGGATACCGGTAAAAGACGGGGCTTTCCCGGTATTCCTGTTGATGGGAGTGAAGTTTTTCCTGCTGGTCAAAACCTTTGGGCGGATCCTCGCCCTGATCCTCCGGTTTGTTGTGGCACCCCGGTAACAAAACCAGCACAATCAGCAGCATGTGAATGAATTCTCGCATAGTCCGGTGGACTTCTTAAAGAGAATAAAAGTAAGAATTCAGCATCTAATTTTCAAAACAAAAACGCATATGTTGACATTGATGCCGTGGTGGCCCTGAAAAAGACATTCATAATGATTGCCGGGTGCGCCTGCACCGGCAGATACCATTCAATAATAAAAGCATGCAACTTCCGGGCCCATAAGGGTCATCATTAAAAAGGCCCCTGCAAAGCGATCTATGACTTTAGCTTCATTTTCTGAAGTTTGGAAAAAAACGCGACCGCTCCTTTCAGCCAGTCATAGTAAAGGCTAATATAAAGAGCCAGGTTAAAAAGCCAGATCACAGAAAGATTGAACCACCAGGTATCCACACCATAGGGCCCCATCCTCTTGGTGGGGGCATAAAAGATACTGCGTCCGAAGGGATGGTGCGGATACATAAAAATGGGTTCATATTTTCGGTAGAGCTGATGGTTGGTTTCAAGAACCTTAACCCGGTTATTTTTTCTCTTAACCAGTTCGGCCAGGGCATGGTTATAATGGTTTTGCTTCAGGCGGGTCCACTGTTCAGCAGTGGCTGACTGCTGGATCAGGCTGTCGCGCTGGTATACCACTTGCTCCATTTGCCGGGCCTCCTGTTTGCGGATTCGTTCGATAAATTTTCTGATGCGTCGGATCGAGGCTATCTTCAGGCTGTCCTGGTC
Organism: uncultured Bacteroidota bacterium; assembly: GCA_913055635.1. Classification (GTDB taxonomy): domain Bacteria; phylum Bacteroidota; class Bacteroidia; order Bacteroidales; family UBA12077; genus JAGXLC01. The sequence continues at coordinate 31,560 of CAJXLK010000020.1, read as the reverse complement.
AAGTTCTTCGACGGGCAGTTTGCCCATGGGTTCATACTCACGGGTCAGCTTGTGGATTTCATTGCGCAGGGTTGCAATCCGCTCTGGCATTGAGCTGCCTTCGGGCCGGTCCAGGTGGTTGCGGCAGTAATCCAGATGATTGATCAAACGGGGAAGGTAGTGATTGAGTCGGTAGGCATGGCGACTTTCCCTGCGATGCAGGGAGAAAAGGGGGTCTTCGTAGGCATTATCCCTGAACTGGCTAACGGCAAGGGCTTCGTATGCCCACCGGGAAACCATCAAATCAGCAATAATGGGAGGATATCGCCTGGGGGTAAGCCCTGCGTGCAACTTGTCGAAATGAACCACGCCACCGGAAAAAAGCATAAAGGGAATCAAAATAAAAGGGATCACTATGTATATGACAATTTGAGAACCGAGCCCGGAAGAGAGGTTTAACCCAAGGATATTGGCAAAAACAGCGGTGGAGAAAAGGATGCTCCAGTATCGGAACATCATGCCCTCAATGCCCATTATATGATTGGCTATCAATACATATGTAAAGGTCTGGATGGCAGAAAGCAGCAAAAGAAAAGCAATTTTTGACAACAGGTACCCTGAACGGCTGAGCTGAAGAAACTTTTCCCGCTGCAATACCCTGGCATCCCGAATAATCTCTTCGCTGCTGATTAAAAGACCTATAAAGAGGGCCACCATGACGCTCATCAACAGAAAGGCCGGCAGATTGGGATTTTGGCTAAAAATGTAGGCCACATCATTTTCCGGGGTTCCGGCGGTATATTTGGTGAAATAAGCCACGATAAGGGCCAGCAATGGAGCTTCAAGTAAACTTACAAGTAAGTATTGTTTATTTCCTAATTTAGAGAGGATATTTCGTTTAAAGAAAAGTTTAAACTGGCACATTCGATGGGGTTGATGGAGGCGGGATTCAGGGATAGGCTGAACAAGCGGTTTTTGGGAAAAAATGGGTTCAATCTTATCGCGGTAATACTGGTGCCACTGTTCAGGAGATATGCGGCGATGTGCTCCATAGCGCCCCCGCTGGTCCACCTTTTTTTCCTCCATGATTTCCAGAATCGCCTCCGGATTGATATGGCCACAGGTAGGACATTGTTTCACCTGGGCATTGACCTGTTCATTGAGGGTTTTAAAATAAACCAGCCCTTCCAGGGGATCGCCGGTGTAGGTTACCCGCCCGCCTTCATCAAGGACCAACAGCTGATCCAGCAACCTAAAAACGGGGGATGCGGGCTGATGGATATTGACAATGACCAGCCGGCCTTTCAGGGTTTGTGTCCGCAGCAGATTCATCACCTGGCGTGAATCGCTGGAAGATAAACCGGATGTGGGTTCATCAACCAACAGCAGGGCAGGTTCACGCATGAGTTCAAGCCCTAAATTTAAGCGCTTCCGCTGCCCGCCGCTGATTTGCCGGTCCAATTCACCGCCCACTTTCTTATGGCGAATGCTACTCAGCGCCAGCTCATCCAAGGTTCGGTTCACCATCGCATGAACCCGTGCAGGCGATAAATCGCCAAAGCATAAGCGGGCGTTGTAATAAAGGTTTTGATAAACCGTGAGCTCCTCGAAAAGCAAATCCTCCTGGGGTACATATCCAATCAGTCCCTTAAAATCTTCACGGTGGCGGTGCAAGTCATATCCATTGATCCAGATGTGGCCGTGCTGGGGCCTGATATTGCCATTGAGCAAATTCAGCAGGGTGCTCTTACCCACACCGCTCGACCCAATGACACCCACCATATAGAACGATTGGGTAGAAAAATTGAACGGGCGGATGCCTTCCTGCTCGCCCCGATATAGATACGAGGCCCCGTCAACCACCAAACTCAGCTGATTGTGCTGGCTGTTTCGAAGAAAACATTCAGCAACCTGGGGATAATAAATGGGTTGAAGTTTTACGTTTTCCCACCCCATCCTGTAGCCTGATATTGAATCACCTTTGGAAAAGAAATAAACCGCCCCGGGGTCAATTTTCCGGGCATTGAGGAACAACGATTCCCCGCCCTGGTAATAAAACAAATACAAATGGGCAGAAGGCAAAAGCAAAAAATAAATTATACCATTTAATCCTTCTCTGTCAATATACTGTATTCCTTTTACTGAACAATTACTGTAAGGATCTTTTACCGCCAGCAGATGGGTTTGCCGCAGTGTCCTGGAAACACCATACAAAATAAAAGCAATCAGATCCTGAGATTCAGACTCCGGCATACTGAAACTCCGGGCTACCGTCCGGAGAAAATCGTCCTCCTGTTCAGTGATCCGGTCTTTTTCCCGCAGCAACTTCCCCAGATAAAACAGCAGGTAAACTTTCTCCTGATAAATCAGCTCTGAATTGATTTGATCCAGTAGCCGCAATGTTTTAACCGATTTGGAAGAAATTTGTTTATAGGGGTCAGCGGCTTCGGTTTGTTGCTGGATGTAAAAATTATATATATCAATAAATTCATGAATGTATGAATCTTGTACATATAACTTAAGGTATAGCTTCAAAATTTTTCCGGCCCCGTAACGGCGGTTTGGAGCATCGAGGCTGGCAAAAAGGGCAAAAAGTTTGACAATCAGCTTCAGAGTGGTATTGCTCATGGCTCGGGGCTGATTTATTCGGTTTATACGCGAACAAGCTCTTTGGAATGGGTAAAAATAGGAAAAGTTGTTGTTATTTTGCAACAAAACCTTTTAATTTCGCTACAATTTGATTGAATGGAGATGAAAGAAGGTCAAACCGGACAACAACATGATATTTTAGTGGTGGAGGACGACGAGATGGTGCGTAAGCTTATTGGTGAAATCCTGGAACCATCCTACCGCCTGCATTTTGCCGAAAACGGCACATCGGCCCTGGAACTGGCCCGGAAGCATGAACCGGAGCTGGTGATTTTGGACATTATGATGCCCGATATGAACGGTTTTGAGATATGTAAGCAACTGAGGCAGGAAGAAGCCTTTAAACGCACCATCATCATTATCCTGACCGCCTTGTCCGACAAGGATTCCCACAGATCAGGCATCCAAGCCGGAGCCGATGATTACCTGACCAAACCGTTCAATCCCGTTGACCTTCGTACCAAAATTCAATTGATGTTCCGCTTGCGCAACCGCTTGCTGGATGACGATTAACAGCCCCGGCATTCATCCAGAGCTTGTTGAAACAATACCTGATGTTATGGCTGAGTCCACTTCTTCTTTGCAAAACCAATTAGCCGGTCAACTGCACACCGACTTAAAAACCAGGATTTTATATGCCACCGATGCCAGTGCTTATCGGGCTGTTCCCTGGGGGGTGGCCCTTCCGAAAAACAAAGGAGATGTTCAAAAGCTCATTGAATTTGCCCATCAAAATGGCATTTCCCTTATTCCCAGAACTGCCGGTACTTCCCTGGCCGGGCAGGTCGTGGGCGAAGGGCTGGTGGTAGACTTCTCCCGCTACATGAACCGGGTCCTCGAGATCAATCCTCAGGAAAAATGGATCCGCGTTGAACCCGGGGTGATCCTCGACGAGATGAACCAGCAACTGGCCCCCTACGGGCTGTTTTTCGGTCCGGAAACTTCCACTTCCAATCGCTGTATGATGGCCGGAATGGTCGGAAACAATTCCTGCGGGGCGCATTCCATCTTATATGGCTCCACCCGGGATCATACCATTGCCGTGAAAGGCTTTCTCAGCGATGGGAGTGAAGTGGAATTCAAACCTTTAACCCCTGAGGCCTACCAAGAAAAACTAAAGGGCGATCAACTGGAAAACCATATTTATCAACAGATTAACAGTATACTTACCGATCCCCAAAGGCGGGAGACAATTAAAAGGGAATATCCGGACCAATCGATTTATCGCAGGAATACAGGTTATTCCATTGACCTTCTGCTCGATGCCGAACCCTTTCATCCCAACGGAGAGCCCCTGAACCTGTCCAAACTCATTTGCGGGTCAGAAGGGACCCTGATGATGATTACCGAAATGAAGCTGAACGTGGTGCCCCTGCCGCCACCTTACAAGGGGGTTGTAGCCGCCCACTTTCGTACCCGGCAGGAGGCCTTCCAGGCCAACCTGATCGCTTTGAAACACCAGCCCGGGGCAGTTGAGATGATGGACAAGATTATCCTTGATTTAACCCGCGACAACCCCGAACAGCAAAAAAACCGATTCTTTTTGCGCGGAGATCCCGGGGCCATCCTGATCATAGAATTTGCAAGAGAGACTCGCCGGGAGATTGAAAATGTACATCAGGCCCTCGAGCATGATCTCAGGGAATCAGGTTACGGGTATTATTTCCCTTTGATTTTTGAACCCGAGGCCCGAAAAATATGGAACCTCAGAAAGTCGGGCCTCGGTGTGCTCTCGAATATGAAGGGCGATGCCCGGCCGGTCTCGATCGTCGAGGATACGGCGGTAAAGGTTGAAGATTTGCCGGATTATCTGGCTGATTTTCAAAAAATACTGGATTATTATCAGTTGCAGTGTGTGTTTCATGCCCATATTGGCTCGGGTGAACTGCACCTGCGGCCGGTACTCAACCTTAAAGACCCCGAGGGGGTCCGGATGTTCCGTACCATTGGCCGAGAGATTGCCCACCTGGTCAAGCGCTACAACGGTTCACTCAGTGGCGAGCATGGCGACGGAAGGGTCAGGGGAGAATTCATCCCGATCATTCTGGGCCGGGACAATTACCAGATGCTGCGGGAAATCAAAAAGACCTGGGATCCCCATCATTTATTCAACCCGGGAAAAATAACCGATGCACCGCCGGTTAATGAACAGTTGCGTTATGAACCCGGCCGCCAGGTGCGGGAGATCGAGACCGTATTTGATTTTTCCAATGCAGGGGGCATCCAGAGGGCGGCAGAAAAATGCAACGGCAGTGGCGATTGCCGTAAAACAGAACGCATCGGGGGAACCATGTGCCCCAGCTACATGGCCACCCGCAATGAAAAGGACGTCACCCGCGCCCGGGCTAATATCCTGCGCGAATTCCTGACCCATTCCCCACGGAAAAATCCCTTCGACCACCGGGAAATTTATCAGGTCATGGACCTTTGCCTTTCCTGCAAGGCCTGCAAAAGTGAGTGCCCTTCCAATGTGGATGTGGCCAAGCTGAAAGCTGAATTCTTGCAGCATTATTATGATGCCCATGGGGTGCCTTTGCGCACCAGGCTGATTGCCAACATCACCCGGCTGAACCGACTGGGCAGCATATGGCCGGCTTTCTACAACCTGTTCATGAAGCAACCGGTCCTTAGAAAATGGATCAACCGGGCCATAGGGTTTGCCCCTAACCGCAGCATGCCGCTGCTGGCACCCCAAACCCTGAAAAAATGGATGAAAGGATATGTCCACCAACTGGGCCCTAATCCAACCCAGGGGACAGTCTACCTGTTCAATGATGAATTCACCAATTACAATGATGCCACCATTGGCATGGAGGCCATCCAGTTGCTTACGCGATTGGGCTACCAGGTGGTTATTCCCAGGCATCTGGAGAGCGGCCGCACCTTCCTGTCCAAGGGCCTGGTGCGGAAAGCCCAAAAAATTGCCAACCGCAACCTGGAATATTTGAAAGGGCGCATCAACGAAAAATCTCCCCTGGTTGGAATTGAACCCTCGGCCATTTTGACTTTCCGCGATGAATACCCGGAGCTGGCCAACAAAACCAATGCCGGGACCGCCGCTCATCTGGCCCGAAACAGCCTGCTGATCGAAGAATTCCTCCAAAGGGAAATGCAAAACGGGGCGATAACCATCGACCAGTTTACCGAACGCCCGGCCAATATACTGCTGCATGGACATTGCCAGCAAAAAGCAGTTGCTTCCACTGAACCCACCCGTTACATCCTTTCTTTCCCCAAAAATCACCAGGTTGAAGAAATACCCTCCGGATGCTGCGGAATGGCTGGCTCATTCGGATACGAAAAAGAACACTACGAAGTCTCCATGAAAGTAGGCGAATTGGTGCTTTTTCCGGCTGTGCGTCAAACCCCTGATCAAACCATCATTGCAGCTCCGGGAACCAGTTGCCGCCACCAAATCAAGGACGGAACCGGCAAAACCGCCCTGCATCCGGTAGAGGTACTTTACCAGGCCTTAAAATGATCTTTTGCAATCCATCTGGCCTTGAATCTACAAGATTATTGTTTTATCTTCGTTTTTAAGAAAAACAGGTTTATGTTGCGAAAGCTTCTGCTTATCAGCGCCGTTTGTTTAATCACTGCACCAGCTCTGGCACAGAATTATGCTGCAGAACGGCGCAACATGGTTGATCAGCAAATTGTCAAAAGGGGAATACGCACCACCCAGGTGGTTGAAGCAATGCGAAACGTCAAACGCCATGTTTTTGTCCCCGAGCGTTACCGCCACCTGGCTTATTCCGACCGTCCTTTACCCATCGGCCATCAGCAAACCATCTCCCAACCCTATATTGTGGCCCTGATGACCGATTACCTGAACCTTCAACCCGATGAAAAAGTCCTGGAAATAGGGACAGGGTCAGGCTATCAAGCCGCAGTGCTGGCTGAAATCGTGGACCAGGTTTACACGGTGGAGATTGTTGAAGCACTGGGCAAACGGGCCCGCCAAACCCTAAACGAACAAGGCTATGACAACGTCCACATCCGGATTGGCGATGGATACCAAGGGTGGCAGGAGCATGCCCCCTACGATGCCATCATCGTGACGGCTTCCCCTTCCGATGTACCCCCGCCCCTGAAACAACAACTGGCCGAAGGCGGTAGAATGGTCATCCCCGTTGGAGGCCCGGTCTTTCAGAAACTGGTGCTCCTGCGCAAAACCAACGGCAAGCTCAAACAAACCGATGTCACATCCGTGCGCTTCGTTCCCCTTGTCAACGACAAGGGCGACCGCCACTGATGCCCCGCCAGCATCTCTTTATTCAGCTCCCCGCTGTGCCCCCCCTTCAGTAGCTATCTACGATCATCCACTGTTCCGGGATGATCCCGGCTACCCATTTTCACAATGATCCCGGCTCTTGTTTTGTAATATTGCTGCTTCTACTTGGTTTCTGGCAGATTTCCGAGTTTATGTTATTGAAATATTTCTGCTTACCTGTTATTGGGATATTTCCGTTCCCTGTTGTTGGGATATTTCCGTTCCCTGTTGTTGGTCCGATTAAACCCTCCCTTCCATCGGCGGTCTTATCTGTGGAGTTTCATCTTAAAATGCCATGTCCATGAATAAGGCTGCTATTATTATCGCCCCCGCCATGCTATTGTTTATGGCGGTAGGTTGCCGGCAGGGGAGTAACCAGCAAAACCTTTCCCGGGCTGAAAAGATCCACCGCCAGGTTTTAACGGTGGATACCCATACCGATACCCCTTTAAACCTGGGAGATCCGGAGTTTGACATTGGAATGGCCCATGATGCCGATTCCAGTTTTACCTGCATCGATCTTCCCCGGATGAAGGGAGGCCATATGGATGCCACCTTTTTTGCCGCCTACCTGGGCCAGGGGCCTCGCACTAAAAAGGCGCACCAAAAGGCAAAATCCAAAGCCATGGATCTGCTAAAAGACATCCATCAAAGCATCGGGGCCTATCCACAAAAGGCACAGATTGCCACCCGGCCTGACCAGGCCTACCAACTGGAAGAAAAGGGCAAACGGGCCATCTATATTGGGGTGGAAAATGGTTACGCCCTGGGGGGCAAACTTAGCACTGTCGAAACATTTTACAAACAGGGCGCCCGCTACATCACCCTTTGTCACACCTCCAACAATGACCTGTGCGACTCTTCCACCGATCCGGATGGTCCCGAACACAGCGGCCTGAGCCAATTTGGTAAACAAGTGGTACGCAAAATGAATGAGCTGGGCATGATCGTGGATGTCTCCCACATTTCCGACCAATCGTTTTACGATGTGCTTGAAGTTTCACAAGACCCGATCATGGCTTCCCATAGCTGTGCCAGGGCCTTGCGCGAGCATCCCCGCAACCTTTCCGATCCCATGCTGCAAGCCCTGGCTGAAAACGAAGGTATCATCCAGATATGCCTGGTCAGCGACTACCTGAAAAAACCCGAGCCCCAACCAAAAAGGGATTCTGCATTTGCCGCACTGCGCCAAAAATACGACGGGTTCCAAAACCTCACCGACGAAGAAAGAAATAAGCTCCATGAAGAATGGCGCCACCTCCAGAAACAATACCCTAAAAAACTGGCCCATGTCAATGATGTTGTCGATCATATTGACCATGTCGTCCAAACCATTGGCATTGACCATGTAGGCATCGGAACCGATTTCGACGGCGGGGCACGCGTTGAAGGATGTCGTGATGTGAGCCAGGTGCCCAATATCACACGCGAATTGATCGATCGCGGATATACCCGTGAAGAAATAGAAAAAATATGGGGTGGCAATTTTATGCGGGTATTCCGGGAAGTGAGCCAACCCGCAAAAAAAAGCTCCTGAAAACCACAAACCCTATCAAACCAAACAGGCCTTATTATTAAAAAAAAGGTATCCGGCCTTTGAATTTCTTGTTTTCATAAACAACATCATTCACTCAGTTGTTACCCATATAAAAGGAGGTTGCCATGAAAAGGGCAATGGCAATTTTTATTGTGGCCGGAATGTTTATGCTATCAATGGTTCGGCCCCTGGCACAGAATGATCAAAGCTACCGGCATATGGAAAAGACAAAACGTGAAACCGCCACGCTGGCTGCAGGATGCTTCTGGTGTGTGGAAGCGGTATTTGAAAAACTAAAGGGAGTAGAAAATGTATCCTCCGGATATTCAGGAGGAGAAGTTAAAAATCCCTCCTACAAGGAAGTCACCCGTGGCAACACAGGCCATGCCGAAGCAATACAGATTCAATATGACCCCCACCAAATCAGTTACGAACAACTGCTGGAAGTATTCTGGAGAACCCACGACCCGACAACCCTCAATCGTCAGGGAGCCGATATTGGCCCGCAATACCGGTCGGTGATCTTTTACCACAATCAGGAACAAAAGAAGATCGCCCGGGAGAGCAAGCGAGAGATGGATCAGTCCGGATATTTTGATGATCCGATCGTGACGGCGGTCGAGCCCTATCAAAACTTTTACCGGGCTGAAGATTATCACCAGGACTTCTATCGCAAAAATCCGAATCAACCGTATTGCCGGATCAACATCGACCCGAAGCTCGATAAGTTGCGCCAAAATTTCGGCCGTTACCTCAAATAATTTCCCCGCTTCATCTGACCCCGCTAAGCGGGGTCGGAGGGATTAACCTGCTCAGATTTAGCTGGCTGACCCCGCTAAGCGGGGTTTTGTCAAGGGATTAACCTGCTCAGATTTAGCTGGCTGACCCCGCTAAGCGGGGTTTTTGGCTGACCCCGCTAAGCGGGGTTAAAACTCAGAATAGTTTAAGCTGCTGGGGCCCGGAATTTTCAGGGGGCTGAGACCTTCCCCCGGCCGTTCGGCCTCCGTAGCGGGGGGAGTTGGTGCGTTCCTGACGGATATATTCCTTGAGTCCGCCCGTTTGGGGTTGGAAGTCCTTTTCCAGTTCGCGCGATACCTTTGAAAGCTTGTCCAGTGCCTTCTTTTTATCGGTAAAGCCCAGTCGGGCTTGTTCAAGGGTTTTTCGGAGCTCGGCAAGGGTTTGGTCATATACCTGGGTTTGCACCGGATGGGGATGGCCATCCTTGCCGCCAAGGGCAAATGCAAAACGGGCAGGATCACTGAACCGAGAGGGGGTGCCATGAATGATTTCACTCACCAGGGTAAGGGCCCTCAGGGTTTTAGGACCCATTCCCTTTAAAAGGAGCAAGGATTCAAAATCCTGATGCTGCTGTTCATGGGTCAATGCCAGGATAGCGCCCAATCGGCGCAGATCCACATCCTTTTCGCTAATGTGATGGCGAGCCGGAAGGTTCATCTTTTGAATTTCGTCCATCATCTGGGTAGGTTTTTCACCGCTGATTTGAAGGATGCCTTTTCTGGCCGGTGAAGCAAGCCGGTCGGTCAGGTTAAGGATCTGTTGCCCCTGTATACCACAAATAGCGGCATGGGGCTCTTCGACGAAGGAAGTCACCCGGTGAGAATGCCAGTGATACCGTCGGGCCATTCCGCTGGTGGAGTTCATTCCCTGCTGAACAACCGTCCAGGAGCCACCGCGGGTCACCACAAAATGATGCAGGTAAAGTTGATACCCATCCTGGATGGTGGTGTTGTCCACTTTGGCGGCCAACCGACTGAAGCGGGCCAACTGGTTGCCATCCTGGCCCGTCTGGTTTGAAACCTTCATCAGCTCCTGCGGGGTTTGGCGGGATGCTTTACCGCGGCCCCCGCAAAAATAAAGGCCCAGCTCTCCGGAAACAGGATTAATGGAGCGTTTTAGCGCACCCATCACCGATGTGGTTATGCCGGAGGAATGCCAGTCCATGCCCATGGCGGCCCCCAGGGATTGAAACCACCGTGGGTCGCTCAGGCGGGTCAGCACCCCTGAAGGCCCATAATCCGCAACAATGGCTTCTACGATGGCACGCCCCATACGCCCCATGCGCTCGTAAAGCCAGGGGGGAACGTGACCGCGGTGAAGCGGCAAATCCGCCTGTCCGGAACGTTTCATACCCGTTTGTTTTCCTTTCCAAGATAAACAAAGTATTTGACCAGAACAAATGTATCGCCTATACCCGCACCAATGTTGTGGCTACAACCCCTCAATTCAACAAACATTTCACTGACCAGGGAAGTAACGAAACCATCGCGCCTGAACCCCGTAGGAGACTGGTAAACCAATCAACTGAAAGCAGCCGCAACAGCCCCTGTTTATGACCACCTTCGATAAACTGGCAATCAGAATAAATCAAACGAGCCGGAATTTTCTGGTCCTTTTTATCTTCTGGTATGTTTGTTTCCTGTTTTTTTATTTTCTCACCGGCCAGGAGCAAATCTTTCGAACCCACCTGAATCTACTTGACCAGGATGATCTGTACGTGATTATACTGATCCTTTCCGGCACCGTTGCCCTGTTGTTCACCCTGCTGGATGTTCTATTTGCTGCCCCTATTCTGCGCTTATTACCCCGGCGCCTGACCCTCGCGCTAAAATCTTTAATTTATCTTGCCATTGCCTTCCTCCTTTTGCTGGCAGCTGCCGACCCTTTGCCAGCCCTGGAGCAGGGCAATTATCAAGCGGCCCTCCAAAAATTTCCCCGGGTCGATATCCACCTGATCCGGTTTGTGGTCTATTTCTCCCTGGCCACTTTCCTGATTCATTTTTTTAAGGCGGTGATGCGCAAGGTGGGCAGGGGCCATTTCAGAAGCTGGTTGTTGGGCATGCTGAACAAACCCATCGAACAGCAGCGCATTTTTATGTTCATCGATATGAAGGCATCCACTTCCATTGCCGAGAAACTGGACCATAAAAAGTTCAGCCGCCTGATCCAGGAAGTTTTTAATGATCTGGAAGTAATCGATAATTATCAGGGCGAAATTTATCAATACCTGGGTGATGGAGCCATCATATCCTGGGGGCTTCGTGAGGGTTTGGCCGACGGTCATTTTCTGAAGGCTTTTTATGCTTTTCGCAGGGCCATTCACCGCCGCAGGCGATATTACCGCCGCAGGTACGGAATAGAGCCGCAGTTCAAGGCCGGAGCGCATGCAGGAAAAGTAATGATGCTCCAGGTTGGTCAAATTCGCAGAGATATTTCCTACAACGGGGATACCATTAATACAGCAGCACGCATTGAATCAAAATGCAATGAGCTCAAACAGGAGCTATTGATTTCCGAAAATCTCTATAACATGCTGAATCATAAAAAAGGGTTTTCCTTTAAGAGTGCAGGACAGGTACAACTCGAGGGCAAACGTCGGAGTGTTGGCATTTATCAGGTCAAAAAGAAAAAATGAACGGCGCGGGTTACAAATAAATAGGCGGGCCTTAGAATTTGTTTATTTTTGATCCGTTTATTATATCTGATCAAGGTTTGATCAATCGTCTCAGGTAAGTTACTGTATAAGCTATTTTTTAATCCAATCCTGAACGAAATTTAAAACCAATCAATGCCGGTTATGGGAAGGTCAAGGGCAAGAGCTTCATCGGAACCCAAGAAAAAAAAGGAGCTACTATCCGGTTTCAGGCGAAAGAAGAAGCGGCTGTATGTTCGGCTTTTCCGTTATATGGTCTATTTTGCAATCGGTGTGACGGTGGTTGTTGTTTCCTACCTGGGCTACAGGATACACCAGAGGGCTTACGGGGCGCTACCCGGGAAAGAGGCCCTGCAAAACATTCAGCATGCCCAGGCCACAGAAGTCTACACCCGCTATGGCACCTTAATGGGGCGGTACCATTTAAAAAACCGGAACAACCTGCAATACAGTCAGATACCCGATCACCTCATTGATGCCTTGATAGCCACTGAAGACGCCCGTTTTTATGAACACCATGGCATTGATACGCGCAGCCTTATCCGGGTCTTTTTCAAAACCATCCTCCTGGGCGACAGAAGTGCAGGAGGCGGCAGCACCATCACCCAACAGTTGGCCAAAAACCTTTACCCGAGGAAGAAAGAGGACCATCTGGCGTTAATAGGCAACAAAATCAGGGAGATGATCATTGCCTGGCGACTGGAAGAGGTCTATGAGAAAGATCAGCTGATCCAGATGTATTTAAATACGGTACCATATGGAGAAAACACCTTTGGCATCAAAAATGCCGCTCAACTCTATTTCAACCGATTGCCGGAAGAGCTTTCTCCCGGACAGGGGGCGACTTTGGTGGGCATGCTAAAGGGCACCAGTTTGTACAATCCCCATCTCCATCCACAAAAGGCCCGGGTACGCCGAAACGTAGTATTATCCCAAATGGCCAAATACGGGTACATCACGGCCACGCGGGCTGAAAAGCTTCAGAATAAGCCCCTTCATACCGATTACACCCCCCTTGATCACAACAACGGGCTGGCCCCTTACCTGAGGGAACATTTGCGGGAGAAGCTGGAAGAATGGTGCCAGGCTCAAACCGCACCCGATGGCCAACCCTATAACCTGTATACCGACGGATTGAAAGTTTATACCACCCTTGATGCTGACTTGCAACGCTATGCCAGGCAAGCCGTATTGAATCACCTACCCCGGTTACAGCAACGTCTGAACCAGGAACTGAAAGGTACTTCCCGGTCAACCCGGCAAAAACTGACCCGCAATATACTGGCTGGCATTCCTGCCTACCAAGAGGCATCCATGGCAGATCCCGATTCCAGGGTAAACCGGAAAAAAAAGATGGAGGTATTTACATGGCAGGGGCCTAAACAAGTCAATATGTCGGCGGTGGATTCGGTACGCCATTATCTGAAAATGCTCCATGCCGGTTTCATGGCCATGGATCCGCGTAACGGTCATATTTTGGCCTGGGTAGGGGGCATCGACCATCGTTTTTTCAAATACGATCACGTTACCTCCCGGCGCCAAATCGGATCTACCTTCAAACCCATTGTTTATGCCAGTGCGTTAAACCAGGGTATCGAACCCTGTCAGTATTATCCCAATGACAATCTGGTTTACCAAGAATTTGACGGCTGGTCCCCGGCCAATGCCAACAATACCTACGGCGGGGTCTATTCGTTAGAGGGAGCCCTGGTTCACTCGGTCAATACCGTTTCGGTCCAGGTGCTGATGGAGGCAGGCATCGATTCAACCATTCACCTGGCCTCAGATATGGGCCTAAGTGGGAAGTTTCCACGGGTCCCTTCACTGGCTTTGGGAACCAAAAATGCCTCGGTCAAAGAACTGGTCCAGGCTTATGGGGTTTTTGCCAATCAGGGTCGGGTTGCGACACCGCAACTTATATACAAGATTGAAGATCAGAATGGAAAAGTGCTGAAAAAATTTAAGCCAGCCCCCGAACAGCAACGAATATTGGATCAAAAGGTTTGCGAACAGATCAATATGATGCTTCAGGGAGTCGTTCATCGCGGAACGGCCCGCTCGTTGACCCACAATTTTCAGTTTGACGGAGACATCGCCGGCAAAACCGGTACGACCCAAAACCACGCCGACGGCTGGTTTGTCGGGTATAACCCCCATCTTGTATTTGGCGGTTGGGTAGGTGCCGAATACCCGGCCATTCATTTCAAAAGCCTGCGTTATGGCCAGGGGGCTGCTACAGCCCTTCCCCTGGGGGGCTATTTCCTGCAGCAACTTCAACAGGAACACCCCGGTACTAGCTACCTGACGCGTTTCCATTACAGCAAGATCGATACCTCCAGCTATGATTGCCCCGATTATCGCGAAAAGGCCCCAGGCCTTCTGGAAAAAATCATCGACATGTTTAAGAAAAAACCAACCGACAATCAACCCGAAAAGAAGAAAAAGAACTTTCTGAAAAGGCTGTTGGATCAACTCAAAAAGGAAGACTCCGACCCGGATCCCGGCAGAGATTAATACTTTACCCCCTGCCATTAAAAACTGAAAACCCTGCCATTGGGATTTCAACCTCTGCCACTGGAACTTCAACTCCCGACACTGGAACTTCAACCCCTGCCATTAAAAGCTGAACCCCTGTCACGATCAGCCCTGCAACATAGACTTCCCGGAGCGACCCACCAAAACCGCCCATTTGCATTTATTTCAATAAACCCTTACCTTTAATTGGGGTCCAAAACAACAAGGCCATGATGGTGGACAAATCATTCGGGCCCGACGGTTAGCAGGGATAACAGCCCTTATAAGAGCTGAATGTGGCCATAGGATCAACACGGTGAAGGTGTCTGATGATGATCATCCTCATCAACATCCGGGATATTACCAACATATATAAAAACAAAGGAGGTTAACATGTACCAATCAAAATCCATTTTCATTTTATTGCCGATGGTGGCTTTGCTGCTGATCGGAAATGCCTTTAAGGCGCAGGCGCAATCGGAGGCGCCATTGATGCGCTATCCCGATATCCATGAGAATCAGGTGGCTTTCGTCTCGGGCGGGGATATTTGGCTGGCCCCGGCCGACGGCTCCGATGAAGCCCGGCGGCTGACCATCCATGACGGCCAGGAAGTTCATCCCAATTTTTCACCCAACGGCAATCAGATTGCCTTCACCGGTGAATATGATGGCAATGCAGACGTATATATCATGGATACCGATGGGGGCAATATCACCCGTTTGACTTTCCATCCCGGTTATGACGAAGTGATTGGATGGCACCCCACCCAAAACAAGGTCATTTTCAGTACCCGCCGTTCTCCGGGGACAGGCATTCCCACCAGCCGCCTTTATATGGTGGGGCCTGACGATCCCCATCCCAAGCCCCTGATACTGATTGAAGCGGCCCGGGGAAGTTTTGCCCCACAAGGCAACCGGATTGCCTTCAACAAGACCTCGCGGGAAGACCGTACCTGGAAGCGATACCAGGGGGGAAGGGCACAGGACATTTACCTCTACAACCTGGAAAATGACCAGGAGCAACAACTGACCACCTTTGAAGGAACCGACCGGTTGCCTATGTGGGTGGGAGAAAAAATTTATTTCACCTCCGACCGTGATGGCCGATTGAATCTTTATGCGCTTAATCCTGAACAGGAGGGAAGCCGGATTGAACAGCTCACCACCCATGACCGCTATGATGCCCGGCGTGTCAGTGCCGGGGAACACAAGATCATCTACCAGCACGCCGGAGACTTATGGACTTATGACACGCGCAACGGCGATCAGCAAAAGCTTGACATTGCCATAGGGGCTGATGCACCGGAAGCCCGCAAGCGACGGGTGAATGTAAAGGATCAGATCACCGGTCTGGGGATTTCCCCAAATGGCGCCCGGGCCTTGGTAGAAGCCCGCGGAGAGCTCTTTACCGTGCCCCGCGAACATGGCCCCATACATAACCTGACCCGTTCATCAGGGGCCCATGACAAGGATCCGGCCTGGTCGCCCAATGGCGAAAAAGTGGCCTATCTTTCTGATGCCAGCGGAGAATATGAAATACACATTATAGATGCGCAGGGAAAAAACAAAGCCATCCAGCTGACCGATCATCAACAAGGCTACCGCCATACCTTACGCTGGTCGCCAGATGGATCAAAAATCGCCTTCACCGACCAGAAACTGGCACTCTATTATGTGGATGTGGCTTCCCGGGAAATCACCAAAGTCGATCAGGCTGAATACGAATCGGTGGATGTGCCCATCGATGAAAAACCCATTTACGACTTCAGTTGGTCACCCGATAGCCGCTATCTGGCTTATAGTAAGATGACCCAAAAACAAATTTTCCAGCTTTTCATCTACAGCCTGGACCAGGGGCGTACCCGCAATGTAAGCCAGAGCGTGTTTTCAGATTTTCATCCCGTTTTCACCCCAGATGGGGATCACTTGCTTTTCGTCTCGAACCGTACATTCAATCCCACTTTTGGAGATATGGAATGGGAGATGGTCTACAAGGATGTGGCCAAAATCTACAGCATGACCCTGGAGCAGGGAGGCGAACCGTTTATGCCATTCCGAAACAACCAGGCTGCCGGGGAGGATCAAAAGACTGCCAGGGAAACCGAAAAAGCCCGGGTTGAAATTGACTTTGAAGGCATCTCGGGCAGGGTAGAGGAGCTGCCGCTTCCGGCCGGCAATTATCGCCACCTGGCAGTCAATGACAACAGCTTGTTCTACCTAAACAAAGAACAGGGCGATTTCAACCGGTTTGAGTTCCGGGAGGTTTCGACCATGAACCTCCACGCTTTTGACTATGAGGGTCGTTCAACCAGAAAAGTTATTGGTTCCATCAAACAATACAAATTATCTAGGGGTGGCAGCCACATTGCTTACCGCAAAGGCGAATCAGTGGGGATCATACCGGCCACGGCCAGTGAGTCGGCCGGCCATGAGCTGGATCTGACCAACCTGGAAATGGAACTGGATCCGAGAAAGGAATGGCGAGAGATCTACCAGGAAGCCTGGCGAATGGAACGGGACTTTTACTATGAGCCGGGCATGCATGGCCTAGACTGGGAGCAGATGCGCGATAAATATGCCCGGTTGTTGCCCCGCGCCACTTCCAGGGAGGATGTCAAATATATTATCGGTGAAATGATTGGCGAGCTCAACACCTCACATACCTATGTCTTTGGTGGCGATCAAAAACGCAAGGCTGAACAGGTCAACGTGGGCATGCTTGGCGCCGATTATACCCTGGATGAAAGTTCTAACCGTTATCGGTTCAGTAAAATATTGCGCAAGCCAGCCTGGTCGCGTTCGGTGATGGCTCCATTGGACAAGCCGGGAATGAACATTGAGGAAGGCGATTATCTGTTGGCCGTCAATGGCCAGGGGGTAAACGGATCAAAAAACATATACAGTTACTTTCAGGGGCTGGCCGATGAGCAGGTTCAACTGACCATCCATGATCAGCCCTCTATGGAAGGGGCCCGGCAGGTTACCGTTGAACCCCTGGGCAGTGAACGCAGCCTTCGCTATATCAATTGGGTGGAGCGCAACCGCGAAAAAGTGGAAGAACTATCTGATGGCCAAATTGGCTACATCCACTTTCCCGACACCTATATGGGTTCGGCCACTTTCTTCCCGAAGTATTTTTACAGTCAATCGCGCAAAGAAGGGCTCATCATCGACGGGCGTTTTAACAGCGGGGGGCTGGATCCCTATATCTTCCTGCAACGGCTTAACACCAAACCCCTTGCATACTGGACCCGCCGCTATTCGCACGATCAAACCATTCCGGCCACAACCGTCAATGCCCATATGGCTTGCCTGACCAATAAATACGCCGGTTCGGGCGGAGATATGCTGCCCTTTGAATTCCGCGAGCTGAACATGGGCCCGGTCATTGGTACCACCACCTGGGGCGGCCTGGTCGGGGTGTCGCAATATATTCCCCTGATTGACGGAGGTATGCTTACCGCCCCGGATTACCGCATATACAACAAACAGGGAGAATGGATCATCGAAAATGAAGGGGTAACCCCGGATATCAAGGTTGAACTAAATTCAGCAGAAATGGCCCGCGGCCAGGATGCCCAGCTGAGAAAAGCCATCGAGTATATTCAAAAACAGATGGAAGAAAAACCCGTTCAATGGCCCCAACATCAGCCTTATCCAGTGGATTCACTGGTGGAGTAAACTGACAGACTCCCACGTTTTTAAGGCACGGCGCAACATCACGCCGTGCTTTTTTTTGTCATATGCGGTATGAAACATGAGAAAAAATTTTGAATTTGTAATCTTTTTTCTATAAATTTCCTACAGATAAAAGGCTCAAATGCTGAATATACTGGCAACAGGCAGGTTATTGCCATGTTATGGAAAGGTTGTTCTTTGTAGGAATCGCAAATCAACTAAAAAGTCAATAAAATGCGCATGTACTTTTCCGATCTCTTTGAGATCCAAGCCAAACAAGTCACCCCGAAAGCAGAAGTGGAAATCAACGGAGTCCGACTTAAACCCGGAGAAATCTATGGAGATGGAACCCAAATCACCGGCATTGATTTGTTAAGACACCGGGAATGTTGTTTTGATGTCGAAGAAAAAGACGGCATATATGTGATCCGTACCATCTATGACTAAACGCTTCAATAGGTGAGCCGCCCTCCCGGCCCCAGATGTAAATAACGGTTCACCAACCGCTTGATATCCGGTTGGCTTGCTGGCCCCGGGCCTGAATTCTCAGGTAACCGGAATAAGAAAACATATGCCTCTTCCCCCTGAAAACCCAAAGCCAAAACCTATAATCCACCCCTTTCGCTTAAGCCAGGTAAAGAAACGCTACTCCTCCGGCAAAGCCTGGAAAAAAATCAGTTCACCATCCGAAAATTCATAACTGATTTCTATGGCATTGCAACACACTTCACAGTCTTCATAATACCGTTGCTTGGGCACCGATGGATCCAGTAAAACGGTGATTTCTGTCCTGCAGTAAGGACAATGAAATTTCTTTTCCTTCATCTCAAAATCCATTCCCAAAAGCCATTAAAAGTAATCGATTCAACCTACAATATACAATATTTTTTCATTTGGGTAAAGACTTAATTAAGAATATAAATCTGCCTCGTCGTGAGCCATCATCCCTTATTAGAACCCTCGCCATGGACCCCATCTGCTTTATTCATGGCTTTCTCCTGCCTGGGAAATTCTTTCACAGTAAAAACCGATGCACAATTTGATGGGTAAAAACGCTCTGAAGAGGACAGGGCAGGGATGATCTCATAAATCATTTATTATTAAATGTTTAATGAACTTCAATTTTTTTTCTTCGTTTTGAGAAACTTTTTTTAAATATTTTTTTGTAAAAAATCGCTATTATACTTTACCTTTGTAATTGAATATATAAACACTAATCACAATTTTCTTATGAAAGAAGGCAAAGTAAAATTCTTCAATGAATCCAGAGGATTTGGATTCATTAAGGACAAAGAATCAGACGAAGAATACTTCGTACACGTCTCAGGGTTGATCGACAACATTGAAGAAGACGATGAAGTGACCTTCGAGCTTAAAGAAGGAAGAAAAGGCATGAATGCTGTAGATGTTAAACGAGTATAAATGCACATCGTTTAAAAGTCAGACAAAATCTTACTATTCCTTATCCCTCCCCCGCCAAAAGCGGGGGAGGGATTTTTATTATCATTACCCGAAAAAATGCTACCGGTTCGTGTTTGGGCATTACCTGTGGTATAACATCCCAGGAAGATCATCGCCCTTAAAGAAATGGATTTCATAGGCTACAAGTTATTCCTCTCAGATAAGGATTTTCAATCAAACGCTTTTAAAGGAACGGTTATTTCTAACGGGTTTGCCCGAAAGTCTTTATTTGAAGGCTTGTTTTTCTGTTTAGATTTGATTACATTAAGAAGAAAAAAATAGTACAGGCCGTATCGGAAAAGGAGGAACGTTATGAAAGTCTCTCTCATTATGGTAAGACCCAGGCACAGTTCCTATGGTATTTTCAGTATTGCCCCGCTGGGCATCCTGTATTTGGGCACGATACTGAAAAAACGCGGGTATGATGTAACGGTCTATGATGAAGCCAGGAGCCACATCTTCCATGAGAAGAAAGGGCGGATAGCCCAGCGGGTGTTGGATTCGGATTTCATAGGATTATCGCTCATCTCCCCGGCTGCTAACCGGGGGCTGCGTATGCTTCAAGCCATTGGCCGAGAGAATCCACGGATCAGAAGGGGGGTGGGCGGACCCCATGTTCTGGGCCGGGAGCAGGCAGAGGAGTTTGCCCGCTATGCAGATGTGGTCGTACAAAGAGAAGCAGAGGCCATCATAGAAGAGGTGGTAGGGGGGGTGCGGAGTGGTATTATCAATGGGCCGCGCATTAAAGATCTGGACTGGCTGCCCATTCCCGACCTGTCGATCCTGGCAGACAACAACAAAAGACTGCTGGATTTCTTCAGGCTTACCCCCATTACCACGGCCAGGGGGTGCCCGAGAAACTGTGAATTCTGCACGGTAAGCAACATACATGGCAAAAAGGTGAGGCGCCGGTCGGTAGAGCTTGTCATGGAGGAGCTCAGGCAACGAGCCCGGGAAGGTTACCGCCGCATCTTCTTTGCCGACGACAATTTCTCGGTGCAACCCTCTAAAAGGGTTCCCCTGTTGGATGCTCTGATCCACGAGCAGAAGAAGGACTGGTGGTTTGAGAGCATGATCGTACAAGACGAGGTACCCGGTATCCTGAGAGGCGGCAAAGCTTATGTTCAAAAAATGAAAAAGGCCGGGATCAAAACCGTCATGCTTGGAGTAGAGAGCTTTGACGATGAGAAGCTTCATGCCCTGCACAAGACCCACAACAGAACCGACTCCGAGCAGGCCATCCGACTATTACGGGAACAGGGCCTGATCATCTACGCTTTCGGAATGGCCAAGCCCGAAATTGATGATCAGGCCAGCATCCGGCGTCAGTTCAAAAAGCTCAGGGAACAGGGCGTCACCTATGCCGATATGACCATAGAAACACCCATTCCGGGAACCGCCTACTGGGAAAAATACAAAACCCAGCTCACTGCCACCAAAAACGGATCACCCGACTGGGACCAGTGGACATTGCTGTGCCCGGTGATCCCTACCAAATACATGAGTCAGAAAGCCTTTCAAAGGGAGGTCAAGAAAAACATGCAGCGTTTCTATTCTCCTCTGCGCGCCCTGAAAAGAATGCTGCATGGAAAAATCCGCAGTGGCCTTACCATTCTTTATGTCTGGTTTACTACCGGTAGGATGTACCGCCCGCCGCACCCATAATTTTTGCTGTAAGAGCAACAACAAAAAAGGATCCGTGGCAGGATAAGTGATTCAGAGTAAACGCAAAAAACATGGTATCTGGTGGCATGCCGTAATCATGCCGTAATAAGGCTGCTCTGATTTCTCAGGGCAGCCTTTGTTTGTTGGCACCATGATAAGGTTTTCCCTGTGGTAAGCATCGGTTTGTCTGATAATTTATATTATGTTAAATAGCGGGGTCAAAAAAAGGGAAAGCCTATGAGCCTTCCCTTTTTATCGATGTGATTATAAAATGAACGCCTTTGACTGGCTATTCCCTTCTGAACAATTTGAATAATTACTTCTGTCCACTCTGCTGACCACCTTGTTGGCCGCTCTGCTGGCTGCTGCCACCCTGAAGTTGTTTGAGCTCTTCGCTGACCTCTTTATACTTCTTTACATATTTCTCATCCTCGGTCCGCATGCGGTAATAAAGGGTCTTAAGGGTACTCAGCACACTTGTTTCCTGAGGTTTAACCTCATGTGCCTTTTCCATGTAAGGGATGGCTTTCTTGAATTTCGCATTGGCTTTGTCGCGGAGTCGTTTATAGACCGAATCTTCCTTGGCTTTATTGGCTTCGGTGACAATATCGACCCCTTCATTAAAGTAAAGCACCCCGAGGTTATAAAGGGCCATAAACAAATCGGGATCCTTTTCGATGGCGGTCTTATAACTCTTCTTCGCCTTTTCGGTCTGCTCCAGCTTGTCGTAAATCTGGGCTTCTGCTGAATAATACTGGGCATTATCCGGGTGTTGCTTTTTAGCCTCCTGAATAAAATCGAGGGCTTGCTCGGGATGATCTGTATTCAACAGATAATGGTTAATCAGGCTGGCAATCATGTTTTTGTTGCCGGGATACTTGGAAAAGCCTTCTTTCAGTGCCTCAACGGCCTTGGTGGTATCACCGGCCTGGAAATAAGCATTTTTCATCAGGATATACGTCCGGGCACCGCCATAATCGTAGCTGGCGGACTTCTTGTAATATTTGGCAGCCTCGTTCCAGTTTTTCATGTTTTGGGCGGCAATGCCGGCATTGAACATGATGGCCGTATCCACCTGATTTTTGAAAATTGGCATATCAGCCACCTTCAAGGCATACTCAAAATTATTGAATGCATCCTGGTATCGGTTTTCCTTGAAAGAGTTAACCCCTTCCTTGATAAAATACTGATGCATTTTAAACATGGCGGCATCTATGCTGCCCTTAAACTTGTCCTCCTTATCCATGTCATAGGCTTTCTGATAGTTGTCAAAAGCCTTGAAAAGTGGTTTTTCAGCCAAATCAGAGAACTTTTCCTGGTTGGATTCATAGATCTTCTGATAGACATACCCCTTGGCATAGTAAGTCTTCGGCCAGTTTTTGGTTTCCTCCAGCTGGGTGGCCTTCTCGACAGACTTCATTGCCGTATCAAGTCTTTCTCCGTTTTCAGCCCATGTAATGGCCCTGTTGACATACATTTTGTCACTGCAACTACTGATCACCAAAAGAACCAGAGCGGTAATCAGGGTTGACCATAAAATTTTTCGCTGTTTCATGTTATACGCTTTTGGGTTTCGAATTTTCTGAATAATCACTGGCACAAAATTATAATTTTTATGGTTGCTGATCAAATTTATGTTCAGCAACATTCATTGTCACTGGCTTTGATCGTCGGGATTATGGGAAGGGCCATTGGGATCTTCGGTGTAATTTTCATCCCCCGTCTGATCGTTTTGCCCCTGGTCAGCCTGCTGGTCTTGATCGGTTTGTTCTTCCCGGTGAACCTGGCTCACGGCAGCGATGGAATCGCCATTACGCAGGTTGATCAGGCGCACCCCCTGGGTTGCTCTGCCGGCCAAACGGATATCGGAGACGGGAAGGCGGATGGTTAGGCCCGAGCGGTTGATGATCATCAGGTCGTTTCTGTCGGCTACTCCTTTAATGGCCACCAGCTTACCGGTACGTGAGGTGATGTTGAGGGTTTTCACCCCTTTCCCACCCCGCCGGATGGTTCGGTAATCATCGATCGGCGAACGTTTGCCATAGCCTTTTTCGCTGACCACCAGGATATCCTCATCGCCTTCTTCCACACAAACCATCCCAACGACTTCATCATGATCGCCGGCCAGGGTCATCCCCCTGACACCGGCGGCAGTGCGTCCTACTGAGCGGACATTGGCCTCATTGAACCGAATGGCCTTACCTTCCTTCGATGCCAGCAATATATCGCTTTCTCCATTGGTCAATTTGGCTTCAAGCAATTGATCGCCTTCACGAATGGTAATGGCGTTGACCCCTTTCTGCCGGGGCCTGGAATAAGCTTCCAGAGAGGTCTTTTTGATTACCCCCCGCTTGGTGCACAAGACAATAAAATGGTTGTTAACATAACTGCTGTCCTGGAGGGTGTTGACATTGATGTGGGCTTTTACCTTATCCTCGGGATTGATGTTGATCAGATTCTGAATGGCCCTGCCTTTTGAATTTTTGGTCCCTTCGGGTATCTGATACACCTTCAGCCAATAGCATCGTCCTTCTTCGGTGAAGAACAGGATGGTGTTGTGCATGGTAGCGATGAACATGTGTTCAAGGAAATCTTCATCGCGGGTGGTACTGCCTTTGGTGCCAACGCCTCCCCTGCTCTGGGTTTTATATTCATTAACTGCCGTGCGCTTGATATAACCCAGATGGGAGATGGTTACCACCACCGGCTCATCGGCATAAAAATCTTCGGGATTGAATTCACCGGCTTCGTATTCGATGGCGGTACGGCGCTGATCCCCATAGTGGTTTTTGATCTCCAGCAATTCGTCCTTAATAATTTTCATGCGCAATCCCTCATCGGCCAGGATCTGCTTGAAATGTTCAATTTGCTTCATCAACTCGGCGTGCTCCTCTTTGACTTTATTGCGTTCGAGGCCGGTGAGTTTTTGCAGGCGCATGTCCAGGATGGCTTTGGCCTGGGGTTCGGAGAGTTCAAACCGGCTGATCAGCTCATTGCGTGCCGTTTCCGGTGTATCGGAATTACGGATCAGGGAAATCACCTCGTCCAGGTGATCCAGTGCCACCAAAAGGCCTTCGAGAATATGGGCGCGGTCTTCAGCCTGTTTGAGTTCATATTGGGTGCGCCGCACCACCACATCATGGCGGTGTTCCACAAACCGACGGATCAGCTCCTTGAGGTTCATCAGCTTGGGGCGCCCTTTAACCAGGGCGATGTTGTTCACGTTAAAGGAGGTTTGAAGCTGGGTATGCTTATAGAGTTTGTTGAGCACAATATTGGCCACCGCATCGCGCTTCAGTTCATAAACGATGCGGGTCCCTTCGCGGTCCGATTCATCATTGACATTGGAGATGCCTTCAATCTTTTTGGCATTGATCAGATCGGCCGTTTTCTTGATCAGCTCGGCCTTGTTGACCATATAAGGCACCTCGGTCACTACAATCCTTTCTTTTCCTGCCGCATCGGTCTCAATCTCGGCTTTGGCACGAAGATCAACTTTACCCCGTCCGGTGCGGTAGGCTTCCTTCACCCCTTGCATGCCATAAATGGTACCACCGGTGGGAAAATCCGGCGCCTGAATGACCTCGGCCAACTCATCGACCTCCACCTGATTGTTGTCGATATATCGAACAATGGCATTGATTGCATCCCCCAGGTTGTGGGGCGGCATGTTGGTGGCCATGCCCACTGCAATGCCTGAAGCCCCATTAACCAGTAGATTTGGAATGCGGGTGGGCAGGACCGTCGGCTCCTTGAGGGTATCATCAAAATTAAGCTGAAAATCAACCGTCTCCTTGTCAATATCCTTGAGGGTCTCGGCCGAGATTTTCTGAAGGCGGGCTTCGGTATACCGCATGGCCGCCGGGCCGTCGCCGTCCATCGAGCCAAAGTTGCCCTGGCCGTCGACCAACGGATAACGCAGCGACCAAAGCTGGGCCATCCGAACCATCGATTCGTAAACCGATGAATCGCCGTGGGGATGGTATTTACCCAAAACCTCTCCCACGATGCGTGCCGATTTCTTGTAAGGCTTATTGTGATACAATCCCAAATCCGACATACCAAACAATACCCGACGCTGAACCGGCTTGAGCCCGTCACGCACGTCGGGCAGTGCCCTCGACACAATCACGCTCATCGAATAATCGATGTAGGCCGATTTCATCTCATCCTCAATGTTGATCTTAATTAACCTTTCTTCGTCTGCCATAACATTTGAACTTATTTACAATAAATGATTTACCTTTTTCTACATCCAGCCCTCAAAGATACTAAAATCGCACCATTTTGGAGGTCGAATGGAATATAAATTTCACACTTTATTAACACCATTCGGTTGAAGATATTACGCAGAGATTTTGTATTTTTGTCCTTTAGAAAATCGCAATTCATTGCTGAACAAGAATGATTATTATTTGTAATACAAAGTGATTTCACTCGTTGGTACAATGAAATATTGACAAATAAGCAAACAGGAAAGGAGAAGACGCATAAATATGGATGCAAAATTTTCACAACGAATCAAGGATGTCTTGACTTACAGTAAGGAAGAAGCCATCAGGCTCGGCAATGCCTACATCGGCACTGAACATTTATTGCTGGGCATGCTTCGCGAAGGGGAAGGACTGGCCATTGATATTTTGGAGACCTTTGAGGTGGACCTTGGACAGTTGAAAGGCATGATAGAAGACCGGATCCAAACCAGCGACAAGGTATTGAGCGACACCGATAACATCCCCCTTTACAAAACAGCTGAAAGGGCTTTAAAACTGGTGTATCTTGAAGCCAAGTCCTTCAACAGCAGCACGATTAATACAGGACATCTGATCCTGGCCATTCTTAAGGATCAGAATAGTTTGGTCACCCAGCTGTTGAGTGAATTTGACATCGACTATGACGATGTGCGCATCGAGATGGAGACCAAGCAAAAAGAGACCGAAAACAAGGCGGATTTTGGTGAAGAGGAAGAAGATATTCCCTTTGGGGGCAGCAAAAAGGGCGGTCAGTCAGAGGGACAATCCAAGTCCGACACCCCGGTGCTCGACAACTTTGGCATGGATTTGACCAAGGCGGCCGAGGACAACTCGCTGGATCCCATTGTGGGGCGTGACAGTGAGATTGAACGCCTGGCCCAGATTCTAAGCCGCAGGAAGAAGAACAATCCGGTGTTGATTGGAGAACCAGGCGTTGGTAAATCGGCCATTGTGGAGGGGCTATCCATTCGTATTATTCAGCGCAAGGTTTCCCGGGTGCTGTTCGATAAGCGAATCGTGACCTTGGACCTGGCTTCCATTGTTGCCGGGACCAAATACCGGGGGCAGTTTGAGGAACGCATGAAAGCGATCCTCAATGAGCTTTCAAAAAATCCCAACATCATCCTGTTCATCGATGAGATCCATACCATTGTAGGGGCCGGTGGAGCCACCGGTTCGCTGGATGCCGCCAATATGCTTAAACCTGCCCTTTCCCGCGGAGAGATACAGACCATTGGGGCAACCACCCTCGATGAATACCGCCAGCACATCGAAAAAGATGGTGCCCTGGAGCGAAGGTTCCAGAAAGTGATGGTGGATCCCACCACCCCCGAAGAAACCATTGACATCCTCAAAAACATCAAAGAACGCTATGAGGACCATCACAATGTCAACTACACGGAAGATGCCATCAAGGCTTGCGTACACCTGACCCAGCGTTACCTGACCGACCGGTATTTGCCCGACAAGGCCATCGATGCCATGGATGAAGCTGGCTCAAGGGTACACATCTCTAACATTGTTGTCCCTCAGCGCATCCTCGATCTGGAACAGCAAATTGAAGAGATCAAGCAACAAAAAATATCGGCCGTTAAGAACCAGAATTTTGAGTCGGCCGCCAATTATCGCGATTCGGAAAAGAAAATGCTGGCCAAACTGGAAGAAGAAAAAGACAACTGGGAGAAAGAACTGGAACAAAACCGGGAAACCGTCACCGAGGAAGAAGTGGCCGAAGTCGTGGCTATGATGACCGGTGTACCGGTTCAGCGCATCGCCGAAGCAGAAGGGACACGGCTGATGAAGATGAACGAGGAGTTGCGCAAAAACGTTGTGGGCCAGGATGAAGCCATCGAAAAAGTGGTCAAGGCCATTCGAAGAAACCGGGCCGGGCTAAAAGATCCCAACAAGCCCATTGGTTCCTTCATATTTCTGGGCCCGACCGGTGTGGGTAAAACCCAGATGGCCAAAATCCTCACCCAGTACCTGTTCCAGTCCACCGAAAATCTGATTCGCATGGACATGAGCGAATACATGGAAAAATTCAGCGTTTCCAGATTGGTCGGGGCGCCTCCGGGATACATCGGATACGAAGAAGGCGGACAGCTCACCGAAAAGGTGCGCCGTAAGCCCTATTCGGTTATCCTCCTTGATGAAATCGAAAAAGCCCATCCCGATGTGTTCCATCTCCTGCTGCAGGTGCTCGATGAAGGTCAGCTCACCGACAGCCTCGGGAGAAAGGTCGATTTCCGCAATACCATCATCATTATGACGTCCAATATTGGAAGCCGGCAATTGAAAGATTTCGGCAAAGGCGTAGGCTTTGAAACCACCTCCCGCAACCAGTCGGGCAATGAACTAGCCAAGAGTGTGATACAGAAAGCACTCAAGCGCTCCTTTGCCCCCGAATTCCTCAATCGGCTCGATGATGTGATCATATTCAACACCCTGACCAAAGAAAACATCTACGAAATCATTGATATCGAACTGCAAGGACTCTATGAAAGGGTGCACAACCTGGGTTATCGCATCGAAATATCCCGGCAGGCCAAAGATTACATCTGCGACAAAGGATATGACGATCAATTTGGGGCCCGTCCCCTTAAACGCGCCATCCAAAAATACGTGGAAGATCCCATGGCCGAAACCATCATCAAGCACTCCGTCAAGGAAGGCGATCAGTTGAAGGTCGATTACGACAAGAATAAAGAGGAAATCACCATCAACATCAATGCTTCCAAGAAAAACAAGGTGGAAGAACAATCCGGATCGGAAGACCAGGACGAAGAAGGCAACACCGATTTATCCCAAAAGGCTAAAAACAACAAAAACTAAGCTTATGGAAAAAACCAAAGATAAAGTCACTTTCGGGGGCAATCCGGTTACCCTTTTAGGTAAACCCATCGAAAAAGGAGATGACGCCCCGGATTTCAAAGTTCTTGATAATGGGTTGAATCCCAAAAAACTTTCAGATTATCAAGGAAAGATCAAAATTCTTTCGGTCTTTCCTTCGGTAGATACCAGCGTTTGCTCAACCCAAAACAAAAGGTTCAACCAGGAAGCTGCCAACCTGGATGATAACATGGTCATCCTGGCCATCTCCAATGACCTGCCCTTTGCTTTGAACCGTTTTTGCGAGGCAGAGGGCATTGACCAGGTGGTTACCCTCTCCGATCACAAGGATGTGGAGTTTGGCACCAAATATGGTTTTCTCATTGAAGAATTGCGGCTTTTAGCCCGCGGTGTGGTCGTCATTGATCAAAACAACAAGGTGCAGTACGTAGAATATGTCCCTGAAATAGGTCAGGAACCCGATTATGAGGCTGCCCTGAAAGCGGCACAATCGCTGGTCAAATAGATATTCATCGCTTCCAAAAAGGGATGTTCCGGTACAAAAGGGACATCCCTTTTTTGTGGATTTCATTGAGAACCCGCAGGAGGGCAGGCTTTTAGATCATACGGTGGAAATGGCGAAATGGACTCCTAAAATGCAATGGATCAGGCTGAAGCAATAAAATCCCCCTAGCGGGCTGGCCCCTCAATAGGGTCGTGACCGGGCCGATTTTTAGCAAGGGAAATATTTTCGGGAACTCCATAAAGCTCGTAGGCAGAGGCAGAAGTTATTTGCACCTGGTAAAACCGGCCGGTTTGAAGATCTCCACAATCCTTGTGGTCGATCAGCACTTCATTGTCGACTTCGGGGGCATCGCTTTCGGTGCGCCCGTAATAATACCGGTCATCACAGCGGTCGATCAGCACCTGATGGGTTTGCTGCACTTTTTCCTGATTTTTCCGGTAGGCTATCTCTTGTTGCAGGCCCATCAATTCATCGGCCCGCTCGCGCTTGATGTGTTCAGGCACATCATCTGGCTCGGTTCTGGCGGCATGGGTACCTTCTTCTTCTGAATAGGTGAAAACCCCCAGGCGATCAAACTCCACTTCCCGGACAAATTCCATCAAGCGGGCAAAATCCCGTTCATCCTCGCCGGGGTACCCAACCATTAAAGTAGTTCTTAGAGTAATATCTGGCACTTTGTTTCTAGTCAGCTCAATAAGATCATAAGTTTGTTTGGCCCGATGCCCCCGACGCATTTTGTAAAGGATGCGGTCACTGATATGCTGAAGGGGCAAATCGAGGTATTTGCAAAGAGAACGGGACTGGCTCATCTGCTCGAGCACTTCGGTGGGAAAACCCAACGGGTAGGCATACAACAGCCGAATCCATTCGAAGGGGAACCGTTCATCGAGGCGCTGGAGCAACTCCGCCAAAAGGCTTTTGTTCCCAAGGTCCCGCCCATAATAGGTCAAATCCTGGGCTATAAGGTTGAGTTCCTGCACTCCCTGCCGATTCAAATAGGCCGCCTCTTTCTGAAGTTCTTCTACAGGCTTGGATTTATATTTTCCTCTAATTAAAGGGATTGAGCAAAAAGAACATTTTCTATCGCACCCTTCGGCAATCTTCAGGTAGGCATAATGAGCCGGGGTGGCCAGGTTGCGCTGGCAAAGGAGGGCCTGGTCAAACCGGCCATTCAGGGTTTCTACAATGTCAGGGATTTGATCGACCCCAAAATAACCATCCACTTCCGGGATCTCAGCAGCCAACTCCTGCCGGTAGCGCTGGGACAAACACCCCATCACATAGACCTGGTGGTTGGGATGCTGCTTTTGCACCTCGATCTGTTCCAAAATCGTTTCGATCGATTCCTGTTTGGCATCATTAATGAATCCACAGGTATTGATGATGGTCACCTCACGGGGCTCCTGTTCTTCATGACTTACCTGGTGGCCATTGGCCGAGAGCTGACGGGCGAGGAGCTCCGAGTCGACTAAATTTTTTGAACAACCTAAAGTTATAATATTAACCTTTTTAGCTTTGGTCATTTGTATTATTCCTTAAAAAGCGAATCCACAAACTCTTCCCGGTTGAAGATCTGCAGATCTTCCATGCGCTCGCCGATGCCAATGTATTTGACCGGTATATTGAACTGGTCAGACACCCCGATGACCACCCCGCCTTTGGCGGTTCCATCCAGTTTGGTTAAAGCCAGGGCGTTGACCTCGGTGATGTGGGTAAATTGCTTGGCTTGCTCAAAGGCGTTCTGTCCGGTAGAACCATCGAGAATAAGGAGCACTTCATGGGGGGCTTGGGGGACCACCTTTTTCATGACCCGCTTGATTTTGGCCAGCTCATTCATCAGGTTGGTTTTGTTGTGCAAACGTCCGGCCGTGTCGATGATGGCTACATCGGCCTGGTTGGCTTTCGCACTGCTTAAGGTATCGTAGGCCACTGAGGCAGGATCGCTCCCCATTTTCTGCTTCACCAGGGGTACCCCGACGCGCCGGGCCCAAACATCCAGCTGATCAATGGCGGCTGCCCGGTAAGTATCGGCAGCTCCCAGATAAACTTTCTTGCCACTGGTTTTGAACTGATGGGCCAGTTTGGCAATGGTGGTGGTTTTGCCCACCCCGTTGACCCCGACCACCATGATCACATAGGGGCCCTCCTCGGCCTGGAAGGAAGTGTCTAGCTGTTGTTCATTCTCACGAAGCAATCCAATGATCTCTTCCTTGAGTATCTTATTGAGTTCGCTGATGTTCATGTATCTGTCGCGAGCTACCCGCTCCTCAATGCGCTCAATGATCTTCACGGTGGTGTTGACCCCTACATCCGAGGAGATCAGCACTTCTTCCAGGTTGTCGAGCACCTCCTCGTCCACCTTGGATTTGCCTACAACCGCGCGGCCCAGCTTCTTGAACACATTCTCTTTGGTTTTCTCAAGGCCCTTATCCAGGGTTTGTTTCTTGTCGTTTGAGAAGATTCCAAATACAGACATTTGTTGCGCTTTTTGCGTTTCAGCAATATTGAATCCTGATAAAAGAAAAGCTTTCCGCCAGCGGGAAAGCTTTTATCAAGGAAGTTGTTGATTGAGCAAATGGGGTCGCGATTACTTCTTGAAGAATTCGTCGACTTTATCCTTATGAACCATACGCTGTTCAAAAGTATAGGCCCTCTTGTTCTTTTGCTTAACTGCCTTAATGCATTTGATAAAATCTTTACCGCCTCCGCTCTGGAGGGATGCAACCGTTTTCTTAGCCATAGTAC
>CAJXLK010000019.1 GCA_913055635.1 uncultured Bacteroidota bacterium | reverse complement strand
CTTTCCTCATTATTCAACGCCGGTGTCTGTTCCAAGAACTGTGCTAACTTCTTCTCCCGTAGAGCGGCTTTCCCGCCTGTATGATTCGACCCGACGGAAAAATCCAGGATAAGCTCAAACGAAACGTGCAGGGGGTATTGATTAGCGAGGTCGATACGCAAAAGGAATTTCCTGACCCCAGTGGCCATCTGAGGAATCATTTAAACCAATACCTCCAGCATTAACACATCATTTTGTATTCTTTCCCCATCCAACTGACTTACAAAAAGCCGCGGGTTCAGTGATACAACCCATTGTGGTTCACCAGAAAATGGTTGATCTGCTCTGCTCAGGGCCGCGGCCCGTTTTATTTCCTCACCGAGAAATGGTAAATGGTCGTTGAGGTAAAAGTATCCCCCGGTTGAAGTACCGTCGATGGAAAATTGGGATGATGGGGCGAGTCAGGGAAATGTTGGGTTTCCAGACAAAAGGCCGATCGCTGCTGATAGGCCACACCCTCTTTGCCCACATCTGATCCATCCAGAAAATTACCGGCATAGAACTGCAACCCGGGTTCGGTGGTATATACTTCCATTTGCCGGCCGGTAGTGGGTTCATAAACCCGGGCTGCCAGGGTCATGGAATCATTTTGGGAGCGATTCAGCACCCAATTGTGGTCAAAGCCATGGGCATATTGAAGTTGTTGATGGGATTGGTCGATATCGGCCCCGATTTTTTTGGCGGGCTGAAAATCCATGGGTGTCCCTTCCACGCTGTGGATTTCACCTGTAGGGATCATGGTGCTGTTGATGGGGGTAAACCGATCGGCATTGATCATGAGTCGGTGGTTGAGTATGTTGCTTTGACCGGCATCCTTCAGGTTGAAGAAGCTGTGGTGGGTCAGATTCACCACGGTGGGCTTGTCGCTGGTGGCGCGGTAATCAATGCGCAGGGCATGGTTGTCAGTCCATGTATACAAAACTTGCACCTGGAGATTCCCGGGATATCCCATCTCACCGTCCTGGCTGAGGTATGTCAATTGCAGGCTTTGAGCCCCTGCTTTTTCAGTCACCTCAGCATTCCATATTACATTATGGAAGCCCCCGGGCCCCCCGTGAAGATGATTGCTGCCATCATTCTGGGGCAGCTGGTAAGTTTGGTTGTTAAGGGTGAGCCGCCCCTGGTCAATTCGATTGCCATAACGCCCAATTAGAGCCCCAAAGAAAGGATTGCCGTCGATGTAAGCCTGAGGCTGTTCATAGCCCAATACCACATCGCCTAACTGGCCCTGCCTGTCGGGTACTTTAATTGACATGACCTTTCCACCGTAATTGGTGATTTTGACCTCTGCTCCATGTTGGTTGGTCAGGCTAAAGGATTTGAGTTGTTTTGAGTTCATCATATGTTTTTGAGTATTGAATTGATTTTCAAACAGTTCGATTTCCCGGAGCATGCTACAGCTCAGGGTTAACAAAACCTAAGTGGGGGTGTGCACAGGGTTTCTCTTCGATTTTTTTCGTTTGTATTTCTGATGATTATCGACAATGGATTTTATTCGGACCATAATAAGTCCGATGGCTTCTGCAATGTTGCCCTTGTTAAGGTTCCCCAGGGGGGGTATTCGAGCCATAATTTGTCCGATGGCCCGGTAATCTGATTGAGTAATCCCCTCACGTTTGACTTCATCCGGGTTTAGAGCATAATATATTGAAGAATGTTGCATAAATACCAACGAATAGCAACTGGTAAGTAAGATTAATAATTATTTTGGAATACGGCAAGAATTGCTGCCGGGAATCATTTAAAAAAGCATTAATTTTGCCTGAATTCTGCTCGAAATTTAATGATTGCGGCGAAATTTTAAAAGCATAACATGCAAAAGCCGGATTTACAATATTGTGTCACTGCAGATGGCTCTTATACCTTTTATGTAAGGGAGATGGACGAATGCTATCATTCCATATACGGGGCCCTGCAGGAATCGCGCCATGTTTTTATTGATCAGGGATTGAAACAAATCAACGCCTCCACAATACGAATATTGGAAGTGGGATTTGGTACAGGGCTGAATGCCCTTTTAACCGGGCTTGAAGCCTTGGACAAGGGGTTGCAGATTTTTTATCATGCCATTGAGTGCCATCCCCTGGCGTGGGAGGTTGTGAAAGGGATGAATTACGGGGCAAAGATCAATGAACCGGCCCAAGAGCTTTTTGAACAAATTCACCGGGCAGCCTGGGAACAGGAAGTGGCTGTTTCCCCTAATTTTTCCCTTCAGAAAATACAACATGATTTTTGCCAATTTGAGCCTTCTGAAAGCTATGATTTAATTTATTTTGATGCCTTCGCCCCGGAAAAGCAGCCTGCCATGTGGGAACAAGCGCATCACGAGCGTTTGTTCAGGGCTTTGAAACCCGGCGGTTTGTTGGTGACTTATTCGGCCAAAGGCCTGGTTAAACGGATGCTTCGGGCAACGGGTTATCATGTCTCACGGGTGGCTGGACCCCCGGGTAAACATCAGATGCTACGTGCCGAAAAGCCCAAGTAATTTTATTGAGGTTTTTTTGAAGCCAACCCGAATATTTATTATATATTCGCCACATATTGTAATCTTAAACAAAAAATAGGTATATGAATTTAAGAAACTTATTGGCTTTAATGGTAATGGTCGTGTTTTTAGGTGCATGCGATCAGGTTACCAATATGGGCAAGAACACCAAAATAGAATCGGAACTGGATACGGTTAGTTATGCCCTGGGGGCTGATGTAGCCAACACCCTGCAAAACCGCAATGGAGTAGAGGAGCTCAGCTATGAGGCTTTTGTAAAGGGTATGCAGGAAGTCTTCGAAGGAAAGGAAACGCTGCTCGATGATGGTCAGCGGAAACAAAAAATCCGCACTTATCTGCAACGTCTTTCTGAACAAAGAAAAGAGAAAAATCTCAAGGAAGGCCAGGAATTTTTAGAGGAAAACAAGGACAATGAAGGGGTCAAGGTCACCGAAAGTGGCCTGCAGTATAAAGTACTCGAAGAGGGCTCCGGTAAGAGCCCGGATGCCAATGATACCGTTCGGGTCCATTATGAAGGCCGAACCATTGACGGGGAAGTCTTTGACAGCTCCAAAGAAAGGGGTAAGCCTGCCGAGTTTCCGGTTAATCGTGTAATTCAGGGTTGGACTGAAGGCCTGCAAATGATGAAGGAAGGTGCCAAATACAAGTTTTTCATCCCGACCAAACTGGCTTATGGAACCCGTGTCCGTCCCGGCGGAAAAATCGAGCCCAATGAAGCTTTGATTTTTGATGTGGAATTGCTTGAAGTCACACCGGTAAAAGGCGATGGACAGGAGAAAGAATAAAAGCAACAGATGGATGTTGTAACCCGGGATGCATTTTTATACGGGACAGGGGATTGCTTTGAGGCATGAAACCATCTGTATAAAGGTATAGAAGGACATTTTAATGTATTCAATAAGATAACCTCCGGCATTGAGCTGTCGGGGGTTTTTTATGCATCTCCTTGTTGAGCAGGTTCCTGCAGGGGAGTGACGAGGATTGATGTTCCTTTCATCCCTTCAGGTAATGAAGCCAACAGGTAATGAAGCCAACTCCTGCTGGTATGTTTCCAAAGAGGGTTGGTGTTCCGGTTCATCGATGTGTCTATTGAAAACACCTGATCGGTCAGGTACCAAAGCGGGTCCTAGTTTCTGTGCCTCCATTGAAGTGATGAAATCGTTCCCCCGCAGGCAGGATTTTAAAGGGGGTTGGTGTTCTGTTCGTCCGTATAGGCTATATAAAAGCCCCCCTTCAGATAGGGTTCCCAGGATGATCTATGTGCCCGTTCATCGATCCAGGCAATGAAGTCGTTCCCTGCAAGGGTAGGGTTCCGATCAGGCTCGTTGTGCCTTTGCCCTCCATTACAACTGATTGAGGTGATACCAGAAGGAAAATGTTAGTCCAGGATGTTGATGATGGAATTTTTCAGGTCGAAAAACTTTTGGTTTTCATTGTTTTTGTCTTGTTCGGAGAGGGTATTGGTGAATTGATGTTTGATTTGCACCGGGGGCTGGCTGAAAACGAATATTTCTTCCCCCAAAACCAGGGCTTCATCCACATCATGTGTTACGAACACCACGGTGCGTTTGTCTTTGTTCCAGATTTTCAGGAAAGTTTTCATCAGGTTCCATTTAAGGCGGGGATCAAGGGTTTGGAGGGGTTCATCCATCAGGATGGTATCGGAGGGGTATGAAAAGGCCCTGGCAATGGCCACCCTTTGTTTCATCCCCCCGCTTAGCTGACCGGGATAGTAATCGGCAAAATGTTCGAGGCCCACCACCCTGAGGTAGCGATCGATCAACTGGTTTTTGTTGGCGATGGGCTGGTTATCCAGCACCAACTCCAGGTTTTTCCTTATGCTTTTCCAGGGCAGGAGGCGGGGCTCGTGAAAGATGAATGAAAATTGTTTTTCTTTTGCCCCTTCGATGCTACCGTGATCCTGAGGCAGGATGCCCCCGATCATATTAAGCAGGGAAGTTTTTCCGCAGCCGGAAGGCCCTAAAATGCAACTGATCCTTTTATCCGGGATGTTCATGGAAAAGTCCCGGTAAATCACCATTTGATTAAAAGCTTTGTCTATATGACGCAGGGATATGCTCATGGCTGATGGTATTTCCAGGTTAGGCTGTATTTTTCAATCAGCTGGATCAGTTGGTCAAACAGGTAACTCAGCACAATGGCAATCACCGTCCAGGCGATCACCTTGTCTACGAGCAGGTAAGTTTGGGCATTCTGCATAAAGGTACCAATGCCGTATTGGGGTTGGCTTAATACTTCGCCAATGATGATGGCCCGCCAGCCAAAGCCCATGGCACTGGAAACGCCGCTAAAAATAAAGGGGCTGATCCCCGGCAGGTAGATGTCTTTGAGGATCCGCCGGGTGGGAACCCGATAAATCCGGGCCATGACAATCAGCTTGGGGTCCAGGTTGCGGATGCCTTCGGCAATATTGGTGCAAATAAAAGGGAACATGGTTAATATGGCTATAAATACCGGTACCTGGCCCACATCAAACCAGATCAATGCCAGCAGGATCAGGGATATAACCGGGGTAGAGCGGATGGTCACCAAAATAGGCTGAAGAAAAGCGTGGAAAGGGGCGCTGATTCCTGCCCATGTGCCCAGGATAATGGCCAGGAGAAAAGAAATGGCAAAACCAAGGAGCCCTCGGACAATGGTGGCTGACACGATCCGGATAAAATCCTGTTCCAGAAAAAGTTCCCCCACGCTTAAGGCCGTTTGCTCGGGAGCGGGAAGGATCAGTTCCGAGCCGATCAGCATTGAGGCGACCTTCCAGGTTCCCAACAGAAACAGGATGGACAGCAGGGTATAGCCTCTATTTTTGGAAGAAGAAATTTTCATCGGGTATTTTGCCTCCAACAATATCGGGGTTCATCCGGTAAAAGGTTTTCAAATAATCGTTTACTTGCCCCCGAATGGGATAGGCTGCTTCAAAATGCAAGTTGCACCGGGGGATTGATTGGCTTGCCACATCGGCATTGTTGAGGATGTTGTAGTGAACCACCCGTTGGCCCCCTTGTCGGGGATGGTGGTTGATCCATTGAATCGAGCGGCGATAAGCCTTTAAAAAATCTTTTACCAGGGAAGGATTGGATTGGGCCAGTGGCTTGTGCACCAAAAGGGCGGTTTGGGGTATCTCGGAGTCGGCGTAGGCTTCCCAGGCTTCATTTAAGCTAATCAGAGGTTGAACTTTAGGATTTTTGTGCATGACCATACTGATCATGGGTTCACTGATTACCGCCAACGAGGCTTTCCCGGAAGCCACCGCATTGGCCAGCTCTATGTGGGTCGGGAAGGAATAGTCAAGGCTGACCTCTTTTTGCGGATCAATGCCGTTTTCTTTTAACAACAGGCGAAACATCACATCCGGGGTCATGCCCCGGGCCATCAAATGGATCTTTTTTCCCTTCAAATCAGACCACCCCTGTATCTGCGGATCACTGCCAAACAAATAAAGGGTGCCCCAAACGGGTATGGCGGCCAGCTGATAATTAACCCCTTTATTGTATAAGATGGCGGCCATGTTGGTGGGTACTACGGCAAAATCGGTCTTCTCCTGAAACAGCAGGGGCCTGACCTGCATCGGTTCGTTTTTGATTTGATAATGCACCTGACGCCCGTCCAGTTGAGTGGATGAATCCATCATATGGACCATGCTGATGCCGGCTGGACCCCTTAAGGTAGTGACTTTAACGGGATCCTGGTTGCCCTCCTTCCGGCCGGTTTTGCATGATGCCGCCAGGAAAAGGAGAACCAAAATTACCAGCCCGATGTACTTTAGGGAATGTCTCATTTTTCTGGATTTTGTCCCTCAAAGATAATAACTTTAAGTCAATCTTCGTTTTGCCTTTCCTTGCCGAAACACTCTGCCGGTTTAACTCATCGGTGAAATATGCAGACATCATTCGCAGGGAAATTGTAGAATCCGATCAAAATCGCACAACGGTATGAAAAAGATGCAACGATTCATGGTAACGGGGTTGCTCTTATTGGCTCCCCTCGGACTGCTGGCTCAGGATTATCAAACAGGCCTGGGGCTAAGGGGAGGCTACGTTTCCGGGGTTACCGTGAAACATTTTCTGGACGAATCAACGGCCCTGGAAGGGATACTGTCTTTTGGCCGGTGGGGATTCACCACCACCGGGCTGTATGAGATCCATGCCAATGCCTTTGATGTGGAACGCCTGTCCTGGTACTACGGAGGCGGTGCCCATATCGGATCCTGGAACGATTATTACCCCACCTTAAGTGAGCGGGGCCAGTATGGCGTGATCGGCTTGGATGGGATTGTCGGCATGGAATATAAAATAGAAGACATACCCATTACACTTAGTGCCGACTGGAAGCCAAGCCTGAATCTGCTCGGTTATACCGGTTTTATTGGATGGGGAGGTGCCTTCTCGGTGCGCTATACCTTCTGAAGATTTTTTCGGGGCCCGGTCTCTGAAATTTTCAGCCCCATTGGCTATTCAGCCCCATTGGCTATTCATCGCCATTGGCTATTCATCGCCATTGGCTTTTAAATCATTGCAGGTGCTGTTCCTTCAAGGTTCAGTCTTGCCGGGGATAGTTATAGGTTTGATTTATAAGAGTTTAAGCTCCATTCTCTTATGGTTCCGTTTTGCCGGGATTATTTAGCGACCTGGTTTGACTAAATCTAAGGTAGCTTTTTTCACACCGTTCATTTTTCCACAGTTATTTGCCGGTCTGGCTTGTTCAAATCTAAAGGCGCTCTTCCAGCCTTCCGTATTGTCCCTGAGGATTTCTTAATTGACTGTATGATCAATGATGGGAAAGACCCGGGCTTTTCAGGATGTCGTTCCTTTGTGAAGGGATTGTTTAAATCATGTGAATGGATTGTTCCCTGCGAATGATCCATTTGTGGTGATTTCTTATTTAATTTGTGGAAAAAATGAAATCAGCCCCAGGCATCTTGTTCCTTTTGGCTTTATCCTGCCGGATGATGATGGCCTCTCCCTTGTATTCGGCCAATGATTCTGAATCACTGGATATTTTGGAAGTCCGGGAGAAGTCAAGAAACCATAACAATTCAAAAGCCCGGTACAATTTAAAAACCCGAGAAAATTCAAAAGCACCGGAGGGTTCACAAACCCAGGAGAGTTCAAAAACGCAGAACAGTTCACAAACCCGGGACAATTCAAAAGCCCGGGACAGTTCAAAAACCCGGGACAATTCAAAAACCTTCATCAGTGAGGTCAATCAGTTTGTCAGTCAGCATACTGAAGGGCAGTGGTTTTTGGGATATCAATATGGAGATTTGAATCGGAATCGGGTCAATCTGTTCACCCTGAAAAGGGGTTATGTCACCTTTAAGAGCCATTTCAGCGACCGCTGGTCGGTCCGTTTTACCCAGGACATTACCCTGGACCAGGAAGGCATTGATCGGGGAAATGTGGAGTTGCGCCTAAAGTATTGCTATGTCAACTATGAGACCGGTGATTTTTGGTTTTTTACTGATCCTGCCCTGGAAGCGGGGCTGGTTCACCGTCCTTGGCTGGATTATGAGCAGTCGATCAATCCTTACCGGGTGCAGGGTACCATGTTTCTGGAGCGGGCGGGTTTAATCAATTCGGCCGATTTTGGGCTGACATTCAGTGCTCTGCTGGGTGGCAAAATGAGCGATCGCTATCAGCAACAGGTCAATGATGAATTTCCCGGGCGCTATGGCAGTTTGGCCATCGGTATTTACAACGGAGGCGGATATCATGCCCTGGAAAACAATCAGAGCAAGAACCTGGAAGCGCGCCTTAGCCTGAGGCCTTTTCCCGGCAGCCTGCCCGGGCTTCAGTTTACCTATAATATGGCCTGGGGCAAGGGCAATGCAGCGTTTGCGCCTGATTTTTCCTTGCATAGCGGTTTTGTGAGTTATGAACGCCAACACCTTGCCCTGACTGCCCAGTATTATTCAGCCCGGGGCAATTCCCACGGCAGTTACCTCACCAGTCGGGGTATGGCGGCTCACAATGAAGGTTATTCGTTTTTCACCGAGTATGAAATCCCTCAAACCCCATGGACCCTTTTTGCCCGGTATGATTATTTTGATTGCGGGAATATGGATATCTCTGACAGCCGGCGGATGATTTACGGTGTTGGATACTATTTTTACCAACAA
The DNA here is from genome assembly GCA_913055635.1 of uncultured Bacteroidota bacterium. Lineage (GTDB taxonomy): Bacteria > Bacteroidota > Bacteroidia > Bacteroidales > UBA12077 > JAGXLC01. The sequence continues at coordinate 71,883 of CAJXLK010000019.1, read as the reverse complement.
AACAAGCTGGTGGTGGATTTTGATGCCCTTGACCGGGGCATTAACGGAGAATGGGAAAACCAGATCCTTGAAGTGGCCCTTGATATTCAATTCTGACAAGTTAAAGGCCTTATTATAAATCTTGTTTTCTGAAATGTAAAACCAATTGACCCATGAAGCTTCGCTTAAAGATTCTCTCGGGCTTCCTTTTATTAGTGGCTATGCTGATTGTAGCCGGGGGCTTGTCTATTATTGAATTTTCAAAGATCAGCCGTTCGGTGCGCGATCTGCTCGATGACAATTATCAATCCATACAAGCTTCTCAATCGATGCTGGAAGCCCTTGAGCGCGAGGACAGTGGTGTTTTGTTGCTGGTCCATGGCAACTGGAATCAAGGCAGAAATACCATTGCACGGGCAGATAGCGTGTTTCAATCTAATCTGCGCAAAGCCCGTCACAACATTACCGAAACCAATGAACGCCCCCTGATTGACAGCATCATCAAACAATACGGGCGTTTTAACCGAATATGGGAAAAACCCATTGCAGGCACCTTTAAAGAAGAAAACCTGACATGGTATTACCAAACAAGCCACCAGGCTTTTTCAACAGTGAAGCATTCCGTTAACCAGCTGATGAGCCTGAATCAGAAAAGTATGTACCAGGAAGCCACTGATCTGCGGGAAAAAGCAAAACGGGCCATCATGCCTGGTATTGTCGCAATTCTTTCGGCCTTCATCTTTTCTTTCCTATTCAACTTTTTTATCAATCATTATCTGATTTCACCCCTGGAAAGACTGATTGGGCAGCTGGAGAATTTTCGCCCCGATTCACTTCGTCTGGAAGCTGGCATCAAAACGCGCGATGAATTGAAACGTCTGCAGGATGCTATTAATGACCTAATATCGAGGATAAAATTTTCAAAATGAGGAAAGATCTGATCATTCGCCATATTGGATTGGTTATCCTACTGAATGCCTTTTTTTTGTTCATTGCCACTTTGATATCCGGGTTGAAGGGAGAATCCGCTTTTATTCCCTTGCTTTACAGCACCTTGGTGGCTTTGATTTTTGGTTGTTTTCCCTTGTTATTTGTTCCCCGGTTTGATGATTTGCAAACCCGGGAAGGCATAGTGATTGTGGTGAGCGGATGGGTGGTTTCCTGCTTGATTGGAATGCTGCCCTATTTACTTTGGGGTGGTAGCTTTGGTATTGTAAATGCCTGGTTTGAAAGTGTTTCCGGATTTACCACCACTGGATCTTCTATCCTTATTGATGTGGAAAGCTTGCCTAAGGGCTTGCTCTTTTGGCGGGCTTCAACCCATTGGATTGGGGGGATCGGCATTATCTTGTTTGCCCTTCTCTTGTTCCCGCGTAGTGGAACCTCCCGTTTAACCCTGATCCGAAGCGAACTGTCCGATATATCCCAGCGCAGCTTTCGCGCTAAGGCAACCGACATCTTTCGCATCATACTCTTTGTTTATGTTGGATTGACCCTGTTGGAGGTGTTGTTTTTAACGGCAGCAGGAATGCCTTTTTTTGATGCCATTGCTCATTCCTTTGCCACCGTGGCTACTGGCGGGTTTTCTACCAAAAACACCAGCATCGCTGCTTTTGATTCGATGACCATCGAACTGATTGTGATGTTTTTTATGGTCCTTTCCGGTTTGCATTTTGGATTGCTTTATGCCACCATTACCGGCCGACGGGAAAATATTTTTCGTTCGCCGGTGGCCCGCTATTATTTGTTGTTCCTGTTGGTCGGGGTTTTATTGGTGGCCTTAAAATTGTACGTTAGTGATTATACCAGTCTGGGCCGGTCATTCAGGGAAGCTGCTTTTCAGGTTATCTCCCTGGGCACCACCACTGGCTTTGCCACAACCGATACCGCCGCCTGGCCCCCCTTAACCCGCCTGGTGTTGGTCTATTTTTCCATCCAGTGTGCCTGTGTTGGCTCTACCTCCGGGGGATTGAAATTTGACCGGGTTTTAATCGGTTTAAAATCAGTCAAAAAACAAATTCGCCTTTTTTTACATCCTAATGCAGTGATTGTGAGCAAATTGGGAAAACTTCGCATATCGCAGGAATTCGAATTTTTTGTATTCGCTTTTACCGTGCTTTACGCCCTTGTTATTGCTATTTCCACACTGATTATAAGTGCTTTGGGTATAGATCTGGAAACTGCTGCCTCGGCTGTTATAGCAACCCTTGGCAATGTGGGCCCTGGTTTTGGAGATGTAAGTTCACTGGGCAATTATGCCAGCCTAAAATCTGCCGCTAAAATGATCCTAACGCTCGATATGCTTTTGGGCCGCCTGGAAATGTTCTCGGTGCTGGCACTGTTCTATATTAAAAAATAGTTTTCAACAGACTGATCAACAGGGCTATGGCGATAAATATGATTCCAATCATGATTAAAAACTTTTACGATTATCTACAAATCTAATTTTTTTGAGTCTAATTTTTATGAATCCTGGGGGATGTTTCAAACAATTACCCCCTCTTGTTGATGCCATAAAACTGGAGACATCTTTCTTCCGGGGTTATCCTTGTCTTTAATTTTAATTGTTTTTTCTGCCCACCCGGGATCAATTATTGAATGCGCTCGAATATTTTCCTTTTTGCTTGTTAACCCTTTTGGTTATGATCAACGAGAAAAAGGGGTGCATGTTTGGATGAATGCTGCAATATGTATGCCAAGTGTTTTAAGTTATTGATTAATTGCTTTTTAAATTGAAGACCCCCGGGTTGGTATTGTCATGTCAGCGAACACCAGTGTTCGTATGTGGACAAAAGGGCGGGAAAAATTTTGGTTTTTCCCTAAATCTTTCCTTTATCTTTGAATATTGCTAACAGGCCTTGATTTATTGAATGGGAGCCTTATCCAAAGGCTTGCAAAAAACCGAATATCTATATCATCATACACTTCCAGGGATGATAAGTGTTATAGGGATAGATGCGGTTTCGATGGTGAGGGTGCCGATCTGAATTGAACAATGGTGTTGTACCCTACTGATTGTAACCTTTATGAATTTTTTTAACCCAATGAATTTTGTTCTGAATGATGGAATGTACCGGGAATATAGCATTTATAAATGACCGGCAGGTGTCCTGTCGGGAGGTGGAACAGCAATCTTTCGAGGGCCTGGCTGTTTACGAAATTTTTAGGGTGATCGATGGCATTCCCGTCTTTCTGGAAGATCATCTGGAAAGGCTTTACTACAGCCTTGATTTGGAGGGCAAGAAAATAGGCGAAACCGAATCGGATATCGCCGACCGGGTAAGGCGGCTGATTGAAGCCAATGGCATGGCTGGTGGTAAAATCAAGATGGTTGTTGTTTTCGCTGCTGGCGGTGAACAAGGCAGCTATGATATATGGATGTATTTCACCCCCTTTGAACCTCCCTCCCAAGAGCAGTATAGCAAGGGAGTGCCGGTCATTCTGTGTTCGGCTGTCCGGGACGATCCCAACGCCAAGGTGATGGGTACCCGGGCACGCCGACTTGCTGATGCACGCATCCAACAGACCGGGGCTTATGAAGCCCTTTTGTTGGATCAGAGGGGCTATATCACTGAAGGCAGCCGCTCTAATGTGTTCTTTATTCAGGGCGAAAAATTGGTCACCCCGCCTGATAGCGCCGTATTGCAGGGCATCGCCCGCAAAAATATCCTTCGCATCTGCCAGAATGAAAACCTGGCCGTGGAGATACGCAAGATCCATCAAAATGAACTGGCCCATTTGAACGGAGCCTTCCTCTCGGGTACCACCCCTCAAATATTACCCATCCAGGCCATCGAGCAGACTGTTTTTTCAGTCAACCATCCTTTGATACGCCATTTGATCAAAGCCTACCAACAACGTTTGGAAAATTATATCCATTTGCGGAAATTGAGCGAATAGAAATTATAATTTTAGGCTGCATTATCTCAATGGATTTTTCCTTTGTTTGATCCATGGCGGAACAATTTTTATGGGTTCGCCGTTTTTATGTTTGGAAAATGAAGCAATCACACGGATCACATATATCATCATCGTAAATCTAAAACCTATCAGTTATGCAGGAGCTATATCCCATGAAATTTAATCCCATATACAAAGAGAAGATATGGGGGAATCAGCGTTTGCGAGAGGAATTAAATAAAGAAACCGATCAAAACAAGAAGGTAGGAGAAAGCTGGGAAGTTTCTTCAGTCAAGAACAACATTTCAGTGGTAAGCAATGGCTATTTGGCTGGTAATAATCTGCAGGAATTGATTGAGGTTTATATGGGCGATCTTGTTGGCGATTCGGTTTTTGACCGGCATGGTTTGGAGTTTCCCTTGCTTTTTAAATTCATAGATGCCGATGATGTTTTATCGATTCAGGTGCACCCGGATGATGAGATGGCCCGAAAAAAGCATAATGGGAGAGGAAAAACGGAAATGTGGTATGTCATTTCTGCCGAGCCGGGCGCCGAGCTCATATCGGGTTTCAACCGGGAGATGGATCAGGAGACTTATATTGAACATTTGAACAACAATACCTTACCTGATATATTGAATTACGAGAAGGTGCAGCCGGGGGATGTGTTTTTCTTACCGGCGGGCCGGGTACATGCCATTGGTTCGGGCATTCTGCTGGCAGAGATTCAACAGACTTCTGACTGGACCTACCGCATTTTCGACTGGAACCGCGTCGGCTCTGACGGTAAGCCACGCGAACTGCATACCGACCTGGCCCTGGAAGCCATGGATTTTAAATACTACGGCCAATACCGAACCCATTACACCCTTCAGCGAAATGAGGCCTCCAATTTGGTGAAATGCGATTACTTTACCACCAATATCCTGGAGGTCGATAAACCCCGCCAACGTGACCTGATCGAACTCGATTCCTTTGTCGTTTATATGTGCATGGATGGCAAGCTGGAGCTCATTTACGACGAAAAGAATTCGGTTTCTTTGGAAAAAGGCGAAACCATCCTGGTGCCTGCTTCGATCGAACACCTGGCTTATAAGCCCGATCCTTATGCCAAGATTCTGGAAGTTTATGTCCAGCAGGGAGAGAACAAGCTTCAGCAGGGATCTTCATAAAAAGGCGTCCTGTCTGATTCATCATCAGGACTGATCACAATCGGATAGCGAGCATTGAAAGAAGGGCAGAATATCGAATATGAGGTGGGGGGATTCAATGATGTTGAGCATAGGCTTCATCCGTTCGGATCATTGAAAATTAGTCAAAAAAAAGCAGGTTTGAATGCCTGAACATCCGGTCATATTGTTCGATGGATACTGCAACCTGTGCAGCGGGGCGGTGGTTTTTGTCCTGAAACGCGAACCCGGTGATGTGTTTCGTTTTGCGTCCCTTCAGTCGGCATATGCTGATCAGTTGCTTCAAAATTTAAACCTTCAGGGTAATCCGCCCGATTCGATTGTATTGGAGGAAGGCGGGCGCACTTTTTTTCGCTCTACTGCCGCTTTGCGCATTGCTAAACGGATGCGCCGCCTTTGGCCTTTGCTTTACGGGTTGATCATTATTCCCCGTTTCATCCGTGATCCGGTATACGACTGGATTGCCCGCAACCGGTACCGGTGGTTCGGCAAAAGAAACACCTGTTTTATGCCTTCCCGGGAGATGTCTCACAAATTTTATCGGTAAGGGCCAGGTTTAAAAGAAAGTTGTTTTATACCTTACCAGTAGAGGTCTCACAAATTTTATCGGTGATGGACAAGACTTAAACAGAAACGGCTGTCTTTCAGTTTTTTTTCTGTTTAATTTTCCGGTTTGCTGGTCCATGGCCATAAGGGTTGAGCCGATGGAAACGCCTAAATGAGGTTAAACAGAGCCTTTTCTTGCCATGTATTTTTCGTTGAGCAGGGCGATGAGTTTGCTGATGGCTTTTTGTGCGTCCTGGGTGGCGGGGTTAAGGGATTTGTTTTTGAGCCTGAGCATCAAAATGCCATACAGGCCCTGAAGGGCGGCTTCAATATCACCTGAGGCGGTGCCTTGCGATTTGCTTTTCAGGTCGTTGATGCTTTGTTTAGCCTGGTTGTATGCCTGGACGTATTCCAGTTCATCGGGATCATGAATCAGCATCTCGTGGAGGTTGTCCATCTCTTCCACAATGTCGCTGACAAACTGCAGGTGGCCCTTTTCTTTGATGCCTTCGTTTTCCATCCGCTCGATCAGATCCTTGTACCAATCGCGCATTTCCTGCTTGATTTCTTCGGGCTGGTCAAATTCCTGGATGATGGTCCGGTCGATCTGGTCCAGATCAAACCGGTTGGCGCGGATCAGATCTTCGATCTGCCACATATACAGGACATATTCAGCGATGTTGTTCTTCCTTTTTTCCCGGGCAATGATCATGGCTTATCGTCCTTTCCTTTTGAGTTTAGCGTTTTTTGTAATGGTGTGTTTGCGGAAAAGGGGCTGCATGGTTTACCCCGTTCATCGTCAGGCTAATACGTGCAGAACCATTGCAATGCTTTTTTGGATTTGTCGGGTTCACGTTCTTTTAGAGGTCCATGAGCAGCAGTTCATGAGCCTGTTACAATCCTTTCTTTTTGAATTTGTCGAGTTCGCGGCGTTCCTTTTTGGTGGGGCGGCCTCTGCCTTTGGGCCGGTGCTCCTGAATAATCTGTTTTTGGACATCGAGCTTTTTCAACTCCTTATCGGGGGTGATGTCTTCAAGGTTTTCGCGGGCAATGGTCGCCGACTGCCTTTTGGCCAAAAGACCGGTTACCCGGTATTTATAAAAAACGGGCCTTTTCTTGACCGTCACCACGTCGCCCACTTTTACCTGGTGGGAAGGTTTGACCTGTTGGTCATTGATCAGGATCCGCCCTTTCTTGCAATTTTGAGCTGCCAGGCTCCGGGTTTTAAAAATTCTAACAGCCCATAACCACTTATCGATTCGCAATGCACCTGCTTCTGTGTTCATATTAGCAAGGACGTTGGGAATTATTTTTTATTGTACTGTGTCATGGTCAGTTCCATGCCGATGGTCCCAAAAGCTTTGATCATCCGGGTGGCGTGGTCAACCAAATCATCCAGCTGCTCTTGTTGCTCAGCACTCCACTGGCCCAGGACATAATCGACCTGCTGGCCTTTGCTAAACCCATTGCCAATGCCAAAGCGCAGACGTGGATATTGGCTGGTGGCCAGTACCTGGTTGATGTTGGCCAGCCCATTGTGGCCGCCGTCGCCGCCCTTGGGCCGGATGCGGATCGAACCAAACGGAAGGGAAATGTCGTCAACCACCACCAGCATCCTTTCCAGGGGAATTTTTTCTTTCTTGAGCCAGTAACTCACGGCTTTGCCGCTGAGGTTGACATAGGTGGAAGGTTTCAGCAATACAAACGTACGGCCTTTGTACTTGAACTGACTCACGAAACCGTAACGTTTGTCATTAAAAGAAATATTGGATGCTTCGGCTAAAGCATCCAATATTGTAAAACCTATATTATGTCGGGTGTTTTTGTATTGATCTCCGATATTGCCTAAACCAACAATCAGATATTTCAAGGTCGGGTGGCTTTGGGGTTTTACTCTTCAGCCTCTTCGCCGCCGCCTTCTTCAGCAGCTTCTGCTCCTTCTTCTGCGGCTTCTGCTCCTTCTTCACCTTCAGCAGCTTCTTCTTCAGGCAGAGCAAATGCAGCACCGCCACGCGGGCTCTTAACCAGAATCAACACCTGGTTGGGATCATCTATAATTTCAAGATTTTCATAGGAAAGATCTGCCACCCGGATGGAATCACCAATGTTCAAACCAGTCACATCCAACTTGATCTCGTCGGGCATGTCTTTGGGCAGGGCCTTGATGATCAGTTTCCTGGATTTGATGATCTCCTTTCCCCCTTCGGTCACACCGGCAGGAACGCCTTCGAATCGAACAGGAATCCTCATCCAGAAGGGATGCTTCTCGATCACCTGGTAAAAGTCGATGTGCTGGATGTCATCCCGTACCGGATGAAACTGAATGTCCTGCATCACAGCTTTATATTCGGTGCCGTCCAGGTCAAGACTTACCAGATAGACGTCCGGTGAATAGACCAGATTGAAAAAGTTTTTCTCAGGGGCTTCAAAATGGATGGATTTGCCCTCACGGTAAAGCACACAGGGTACATGGCCTTTCTTGCGCAATTCATGGGTGCTTTTCTTCCCGACTTCTTCTCTTATAGATCCTTGAATCTGTATTGATTTCATCGTGCAGTCTTTTTATTCCTGTTTCTGAAAAATAATTTCGGAGTGCAAATATATAATTTAAAAAATAAAATTGGTACTTATAGACTGATAATTATAAACTTTCTTTATCACATCGGTAAAGACACCGGCTACCGAGAGCACTTTAATCTTGTCTGAATTGGGTTTGATGGGCAATGAGTCGGTAACCACCACCTCGCTGATCTTTGATTCGTTGATCCGTTCGTAGGCGGGTCCGGAAAGAACCGGGTGGGTGGCCATGGCCCGAACGCTTTTGGCCCCCTGGTCAATCATCTTATCAGCCGCTTTGGTCATGGTCCCGGCCGTGTCAATCATATCATCCAGGATGATTACATTTTTGCCTTCCACTTCCCCGATGATCTTGATTTCATTGACCACATTGGCTTTTTCTCTCGATTTATGGCAAATCACCAGCGGGGTTTGCAGGTGATTGGCGTAAGCATTGGCGCGTTTAGTGCCTCCCATGTCGGGGGCGGCTATGACCAGGTCATTGAGGTTTAATTCCCTAATGTAGGGCACGAAGACAGAAGAGGCATAAAGGTGATCGACCGGCACATCAAAGAAACCTTGAATCTGATCGGCATGCAGGTCGAGTGTCATCACCCGGTCAACATTGGCCGCCGTCAGTAAATTGGCCACCAGTTTAGCACCGATGGAAACCCTGGGCTTATCCTTGCGGTCCTGCCGGGCAAATCCAAAATAGGGGATTACCGCCACTACCTTATAGGCCGAGGCCCGCCGGGCGGCATCAATCATCTGAAGCAGCTCCATCAGGTTCCTCGTGGGGGCAAAGGTTGACTGAATGATGAAGACATACGCCCCGCGTACACTCTCTTCATAAGAGGTCTGAAACTCCCCGTCACTGAACTCAATGAGCGTGGATTTACCCAATTCGATCCCAAATCCATTGGCAATCTTCTTGGACAGATACCTCGAGGCGGTTCCTGTAAAAATTTTAATCGGGGGTCTGGCGTCCTTTTCCATCGGATGGTGATTTTTGTGGTTCTAAAGTTGCTGCAAAAATAAAAATAGTTTGTCTTGTTTGTCCTTATCGGGAAAAAAATTAAATGCCCTTCAATATTTCATCGATGTAAGCAAGGATTTCATCCTTCCCGCTTTTAGAAACAGCTGAGGTTGAGATGACTTTGGGGAGGAACTCCCATGTCTTGAGCATTTCTTCCCGATAATGCCGCAAACTCTTACTTAATTTGTGGCTGGACAATTTATCTATTTTAGTAAAGACCATGGTAAAGGGGATTTCGTTTAATCCCAGCCATTGCATAAATTCCAGATCGGATTTTTGGGGCTCAATACGGGCATCGAGCAGCACGAAGAGGTTCATCAGGTCAGGGGCCTTGAGCAAATAATCCCTGAGAAACTGCATCATCTGGCTGCGTTGTTTTTTTGACCGCCGGGCATAGCCATACCCGGGAAGATCCACCAGAAACCACCGTTGGTTGATTCGGAAATGGTTGATTGTTTGGGTTTTCCCGGGATTTTGAGAGGTATGTGCCAGGTTTTTTTGGCCGGCCAGCATATTGATCAGGGAAGATTTGCCCACATTGGAGCGCCCGACAAAGGCAAACTCCGGCAAGGATTGTTTGGGTAAGTTCTCCAGTGAAGTGCTGCTTTGAATGAATTCAACCTGTTTGATTTGCATGACTTTTTGGTCTTTGACTTTCGCGCAAATAAAAAAAGGAATGGCGCCGACACCAACGGAGCTGGCCGGTGGCTCCCAAAGGCTGAGCTAATCGGTTATTTAACCTAACCTTTCCATTGATTGGAAATACTTATTTGAATGAACCGGGTTGCTTTATCCGGTGTGGGTATTGGTTACCAGCAGCTTGGGTTCGGTCATTTCGCGGATGGCATATTTAATGCCTTCGCGGCCGAAGCCGGATTGTTTGACTCCACCATAGGGCATATGGTCAACCCGGAAAGTTGGAACATGGTTGATGATGACCCCGCCAACATCGAGGTTTTCATAGGCCCTGTTGATTTCTTTTAGGTTATTGGTAAAAACCCCGGCTTGCAGGCCATAATCGGAGTTATTGACCTGATCGACGGCCTGTGAAAAATCGTCGAAAGGCTCCAGGGTAACCACCGGGCCGAATATTTCCTGAGCGCAAACTTTCATCCCGGGTTGGGTACGGGTCAGTACGGTGGGGGCATAGTAGCCTGCCTGTTTTTTTCCGCCGGTCAGCACGCGGGCACCTTGATTGCGGGCTTCTTCGACCCATTCGGCTACCCGGTCGGCGTTTTCCCGGTCGATCAAAACCGAGATGTCGGTTCCCTCGTTTAAAGGATCACCCGGCTGGAGTTGTTGGACTTGTTCGATAAAACGGCTGGTAAACGACTCAAACAGCTCGCGGTGCACGAAGATGCGTTGGGTGTGGATGCATACCTGCCCGGAATAGGCGAAAGAGCCAAATACAGCTTTTTGTACGGCATCTTCCAGGTCGGCAGATGGGGAAATGATGACCCCGGCATTGCCGCCCAGCTCCAGGGACACTTTTTTGCGGCCGGCCTGTTGTTTCATCTTCCATCCCACCGAGGGTGAACCGGTAAAAGAGAGCATTTTGATGCGCGGATCGGTGACCAGCTGGTTGCCTGCCTGACGATCCATGGGAAGCACCGAAAGGGCCCCCTGTGGAAGGTCGGTTTGATCAATGATCTCAGCAAGCTCCAGCACCGAAAGGGGAGTGGAACGGGCCGGCTTGAGGATGATGGGGTTGCCAGCCGCCAGGGCAGGAGCAATCTTATGAACCGCCAAATTCATGGGAAAATTAAAAGGGGCAATGCCGGCCACCAACCCCACCGGGAAAGCCCTGACCAGGCCTTCTCTTTGTTCACCCTTGCCAGTCCAGTCCAGTGAAAGCGACTCGCGGGGCAGGCGCTTCGATTCTTCCGCGGCAATGATAAAACCCTGCCGCGCCCGGTCAACTTCGCCCAGGGCATACTTCATCGGTTTGGCTGCCTGGCGCGCAAGCGACTCGGCCAAAGCCTGCCTGCGCCCGGCAATGCCTTCGGATACCTCCATCAAGGCTTTGTAACGCCGGTGCGAAGATAACTCCTTCATCGCCCGCTCTGCCGCCTGTCCCTTCTGAATGGCTCCTTCCAGCTCTTCCGAACCCGCCAGATAGGTCTTGGCAAAAGCATCCTCCGTATAAGGATTGACCACCTCCAACCGGCTATCGGTTGAGATAAAATCTCCGGCCTGGTATATTTTATAATTTGTCATAGGCTTGCTGTTGTTTTATTTGCAAATCTACAAAACATAAACCAATCATTTCCCCCTTCGGTTATCATCTTAGCAAAATGTGTTACCTTTGCAAATTACCGTGGAATAACACCCCGGTTAATACCCCCGCTAAGCGGGGTCGAAATCATACTCCCCGCTAAGCGGGGTCAAAATCATACCCCCGCTAAGCGGGGTCAAAATCATACCCCCGCTAAGCGGGGTCAAAATCATACCCCCGCTAAGCGGGGTCGAAATCATACCCCCCGCTAAGCGGGGTCAAAATCATACCCCCGCTAAGCGGGGTCGAAATCATACCCCCCGCTAAGCGGGGTCGAAATCACCCCAAAATAAGTCTTAATAACAATGAAGCAACATAGACTGTTGGCCCTGTCCATAATAAGCGGCATCCTGATGAGTTTGCCTTTCTACCCGTGGTTCTCCGGTATCATCCTTTTGGTGGCGATGATTCCCCTGCTGTTTATTGAAGAATACTTTTTCAGTACCAAAGAACGTAATCGGCCCGTGGTGCTTTTTGGATATGGCTGGCTTACGTTTTTTATATGGAATGCCCTGACTACCTGGTGGATTGGCAAGGCCACCCTGCCCGGGGCCCTGATCGTTATTGTGGTCAACAGCTTTTTTATCTCCGTGGTGTTCCTTTTGTTTCATCTGACCAAGCGGAACCTGGGTCGGCAGTTTGGAAACTTTTCCCTGTTGGTTTATTGGATTGGCTGGGAACATCTTTACCTGAATACCGAAATATCCTGGCCCTGGCTGAACCTGGGCAATGGTTTTGCCAAGGACATCAGTCTGATTCAGTGGTATGAGCTGACCGGCACCCTGGGGGGAACCCTTTGGGTGGTGGCCGTCAATTTATTGATTTTTGCCATCCTCAGACATTATATCGTTCATAAGACGGTTCATACCCAATGGCCCCGGATCATTTTTCTGCTGAGCCTGATCATTGCCCCCATTGTGCTTTCACTGTTTATTTACCGGGATTATAAGCCAGCCAAAAACCCTTATTATATCGGAATTGTACAGCCAAGCATTGATCCTTATCAGGACAAGTTTTCGGGGATGTCTCACCAGCAGCAAATGGATATCTTCATGCACCTGGCCGACAGCATTGCCGACTCCCGGATGGATTATCTGGTAGGGCCGGAGACGGTAATTCATCAGAATGTGCAGGAATCAAAAATCCGCCAACATCCTTCCCTCTTGCGGATTGATTCACTCGTAAAGGTCCAACCCCGTTTGAAGGTGGTGGTGGGCATGGAGAGTTTCCGAAAATTTAAGGATCAGCACCAACCCGTGCCTTCCGCCCGCCGGATTGGTCAGAGCCATTCATGGATTGCCCGTTACAATTCGGCCATCCAGGTTGATACAAGTGGTCACTGGCCCATTTATCATAAGTCGAGGCTGGTGGCAGGGGTCGAGAAAATGCCCTATTCCGGGGTTTTGGGGTTTCTCGACGAGCTGATCGTTGATTTGGGCGGCAACACGGTTACCCGGGGCACCCAGAACAACCGCGAAACTTTTCAGGCCCCCGGCGGAGCCCTGCAAATTGCCCCGGTCATTTGCTATGAATCGATTTATGGCGCGTATGTTTCTGATTATGTGAAAAACGGGGCCAACCTGATTTTTATCCTGACCAATGACGGCTGGTGGGGCGAGACCATTGGCTACCGCCAGCATATGAATTATGCCAGGTTAAGGGCCATCGAGACCCGCCGCAGCATTGCCCGGGCAGCCAATACGGGGATTTCCTGTTTCATCAATCAGCGGGGAGATGTAGTGAAATCTGCCGGATGGTGGGAGCGAACCGCCCTGAAAGGCACCCTCCAGGCCAATGATGCCCGCACCGTTTATGTGCGTTATGGAGATTACATCGGCCGGATAGGGGATTTTATGGCTGTCTTTGCCCTGCTTTACCTGGTGGCCAAAGTGCTGGTCAACCGCAGCCGGCACGCTGACCTGGAAAGACTTAGGGCAGGGGGATCCTGATCGCGTTCGGGTTTGCCCTAAAGCTTTTTTTTCATTAACTTATACCCGGTTCACCCAAATCCAAAGATCATGTGCGGCAGATACATCGAAGTGCAGAAGGTGGAAACCATTGAAAAACGTTTCCAGGTGAGTGTCCCGGAACAACTGGGGTATAAGCCCAGCTACAACATCAGCCCCGGCCAAAAAGCGCCGGTGATCACCAGTGAGAAGCCTGACCAGCTGCAAATGTATCAGTTCGGGCTGACGCCTTTTTGGTCCAAAAAGCCCATGTACCTTTTCAATGCCCGGGCCGAAGGCAGCAAGAATAAGGAGAATGATCCCAATTACCGAGGGGCACGCGAAATTCATCGCAAACCCGCTTTTCGCAAACCGGTGCGCTCACAGCGATGCCTGGTGGTGGCCGATGCCTTTATTGAAGGAACTACCGAGCAGGGACTGAGCAAGCCCTATCTGCTGTACCTGAAAAATCACCGGCGTCCTTTTGCCTTCGCCGGCATTTGGGATCGCTGGAAAAATCCCCAAACAGGCGAACAGCTCGAATCCTTCTCCATTATTACCACCGTGGCCAATGAGTTGATCCGTAAACTGCCCCATCACCGCTCACCGGTCATCCTGCCTGAAGATGCTGAAAAAGAATGGCTCAGCCAGCAAACACCCCTTCAGGATATCCTCGGGCTGATGAGCCCCTATCCGGCCCAGTATATGAATGCCTACCCCATCGATCCGAAAATCAAAAATCCCCGGGCCGAAGGCAGGGAGCTGATCCAGCCCATCGGCCAAAGATTGCAGCCGGAAAAAGATTTTCAGATCAAAAAAGACCTCTACCTTAGAGGGATGGGCAACCCCCGTAAAAAATGAATGCCCCCTTTCGCCTTAATAAAAAGAGCCGGTGGATGCTTCCATACCTCGATTTCAGAATTGTTGGCCTGCTTTGATTTCCTTGTCTCATCAGTCAGGGGCTCTATAGCAGAACCACCGGCAAAATTCCATTTTTTGCTGTGGGTTCAATCCTTATGAGGTGAATCAATCGGGATCTTTATAGCAGAACCACCAGTCGTAGGAATTTTCGCAGTTTTTCCTTTTCTCGGCTGAATCCACATCTTTGGCCGGTGGCAAAACCACCTTGTTTTCAATCAAATCATTTTCGGGCCAGTCGGCGGGGGTGGAAACGTTTTGCTGGTCGGACAGCTGCAGGGCTTTGATGGTGCGAAGGATTTCATCGGTCTTTCTGCCTACCTCCGAAGGGTAATAGAGAACCAACCTGATGAAACTGTTGGGATCTACAATGAAAACAGCCCTTACCGTGGAAGAACCCCTGCCGGGCTGCAACATGCCCAGGCGTGTTGCTATATGCCCCTTGCTGTCGGCAATCACCGGGAAGGTAACCTCAATGCCCAGCTTCTCTTTAATCCATTCCAGCCACTTGATGTGCGAAAAAACCTGGTCCATGGATAAACCGATTAACTCGGTATTGAGGGCCCTGAATTCTTCAATTCTTTTGGCCAATGCAGCAAATTCAGTGGTGCATACCGGTGTATAATCGGCCGGATGACTGAACAGCACCATCCATTTGCCCTTGTAATAACGGGGCAGTACCTGGGGGCCATGGGTGGTAACTACGTGCATCTCCGGAAAACGCTCTCCTATGAGCGGAATCCTGTTGGTTTGGTCTTGTTCCTGATTGGTCATGGTTATCGCTCTTTGATTTGACTTGATTTTGACTTAATTAGGGCTTGTTTGATCTGATTTTACCCCCACCAATTTAATGAATCCCTCAGATCAAGGCTCTCGTGCCCCATACAGCCCGTAATAGCCCTTTATCCTGAGGTTGGGGGCGCAAGAATGGCTCAATGCGGCCGTATTCTGACCAGCAGAGTTGAACATCGGCTGATCTATAACAAGTAGAGCTCTGTAGGATTTAAACAGAGGCTGACGTGCAACAATCAAACCCCATCGCGGTTTAAACAACGGCTAAACTATAACAAGCAGAAACTTCTCCAGTTTAAACATTGGGGCAAAATTCTGATGGTTTAGCCTTAATGGGGGCATTGAAGGACCAATTTAAGAAAAATTGATGAATAACACCCGCTTCGTATTTGTTTTGGAGCGCGATCAAAAGGGCACCGGATATGGACGCAGGCGAATATTTTTTAAACTTTATCCGGTGAAGAAGATCTAATGACCATAGATGATAGCTCCATTTCATTTTGAAATCCCATGCATGAGAGTGAACTACAAGTCATTGCATTGCCTTAAATAAAAAAGCATGCAGGAACCTTTACAGCAGGATGATGCACGCACTCCCATAACAATGAAATGCATAAAGCATGCGGTCTCCATGGATAACGTTCCGTTAAATGACAAATGGTGCAATACTATACTATACTGATTGATAACTTTTAATAAGTCTTTATTCCCATGAAACCTGCCTCCAGTAACTTTCTCAACAAGGACATGATTATTCCATGCAGGTTCCATGGCAGAGGTTACCGAGATCAACGATGATATACTATTATTATACTGAAATACAAACTGTTAATTAAACTTTATACGAATGAACTTTTTCCGTGTCTATTTTCTTGCCCTGCTGTTGATTTTTACCACTACGATGGGTTTTGCCCAAAAGGGTCTGTCCTTTTATTTAGGCGGAGATACCGCTGCTGTCAGGCAGGATATGCCTTATCCGGGCCATTTCAGTGGCCATCGTTTTGGCTGGTGGCATTTTTCGCATGATCAGCTATCGCGTTATATGGCTGGTTTGGCTGAACGTTCACCGCGGGTGGACATCCAGGAATACGGGCGCACCCATGAAAACCGGCCCTTGCAGATGCTTACGATCACTTCCCGCGAAAACCATCAACGCCTCAGGCAAATCCGCCAGGCGCACCAGGATTATATCCATGGCCGCAGCAATGCTTATGTGAAACAGGATATGCCATTGATTGTATGGCTGGGGTATAGTGTACATGGCAATGAAGCGAGCCCGGCTCATGCCGCCATGCTGACGGCCTATTATCTGGCCGCCTCGCATTCTGCCGAGGTTCAGCATTTGCTTGACAGCCTAGTGATTTTGGTTGACCCCGTATTGAATCCCGATGGCTTTAACCGGGCCGCCCAGTGGAGCAATATGCATATGCACCGGGTTCAGACGGGTGATAGGCGTGACCGACAGTTCCGTGAAGCCTGGCCTGGAGGCCGCACCAATCACTATTGGTTCGATTTGAACCGCGATTGGATGCCGGCTCAGCACCCTGAATCCAAAGCCCGGCTGAAACTTTTCCATGCGTGGAAACCCCATGTGGTTACCGACCACCACGAGATGGGCTCCAATTCAACCTTCTTTTTCCAACCGGGCGAACCCCAGCGGGTCAATCCCCGAACCCCGGAGCGCAATTTCACCCTGACCAAAAAATTATCCCACCATCATGCCCGGGCCCTGGATGAGATAGGATCCCTGTATTTCAGTGAAGAAGGATTTGACGATTTTTACTATGGCAAGGGATCGACCTATCCCGACGGCCAGGGCAGCATCGGTATTTTGTTTGAACAATCGAGGGTGATGGGGCAGGTCCTTGAAAATGACCAGGGCAGGCAAACCTTTGCTGAATCCATCCGCAACCATTTTACCGTTTCCCTTTCCACCATGGAAGGCGCAATGGCGCATCGGGCCGACCTGAATACTTATCAGCGGGAATTTTTTGAAGAGGCTTCAGCAAAATACCAACAAGACCCGGTGAAAGCTTATCTTTTTCGGGCCAGGCACGACCCCACCCGCCTTCGCCATTTCCTGGAGCTGCTGGATCTCCACCAGATTCAGGTACACCATTTAGCCAGCGATCATACCGTGGATAATCAGGATTTTCCCCGGCAATCCAGTTACATGGTTTCACTCGATCAGCCTCAGTATCGTTTTATCAAGAGCTTGTTTGAGAAGCGGACCCGTTTTGAGGACAGCATCTTTTACGATGTTTCCGCCTGGACCATGCCCCTGGCCTTTAATTTGACCTATAAGGCCGTTGATCAGCAAAAGGTGGCCAATCAATTAAAGGGGAAAATGGTCAATAAGACCGCTTCCGCTGAAGGTAAGCTGGTGGGCGGAAAAAGCCCCGTAGGTTACATGGTGCGCAGCAACCCCTATAACCTTTATTCTGCCATGCATCAGTTGCAGGAAAAAGGGCTGATCCTGAAGACGGCAGAGAAATCGCTCACGGCCAAAACGCCACAGGGCCAGGTCGCTTTTCCGCCAGGCAGTGTTTTTATCTCTTCACGCCAACAAAAATCTCAACCGGCAAAAGTTTTCCAAATCGTCCGTGATGTCGCCGACCAATCGGGCATTGATATTTACAGCCTGGAAACCGCATTAACCCCACGGGGGCTGGATTTGGGCAGCTGGAGCATGGCCGGCCTCGAACAACCCCATATCTTAATGGTCACCGGTGAAGGTACCAGCAGCTATTCATCCGGCGAGATCTGGCATCTGCTGGATCACCGTTTTCAGATTCCCGTGGTGATGGTGCGCCCTGAAGCCCTGAAACAAATCAACCTGTTTGATTTCAATACCCTCATCCTGCCCGATGGCAATTATGAGTGGGGGAAGACGACCCAAAAGAAGTTGACAAGCTGGGTGGAAGAAGGCAATTTGATGGTGGCCCTGGAACGGGCCAACCAGTGGCTTATGGATCAAGGCATGAGTGATCTTGAACAAAAGGAGATTTCCCGGCTCGATTCCACCCGCACCCTGCCTTACAACAAAAGGCGCAATGCCCTACAGGCCCAGGCCATCAACGGAGTGATCCTCCGGGCTTCGGTCGATCCGACACACCCGGTGGGTTATGGAATGGGGGAGCAAAAGATGCCTGTGTTCAAGGACAACGAGGCCATTTATCAAAATACCCCTCAGCCTTATGATACCCCGGTGATGATACAGCAGAATCCCCTGATGAGCGGCTATTTGTCGGAGGAAAATCAAAAGCTCCTGGGGAATTCCCCTTATTGTCATATTACCGAACTGGGCGGGGGCAACATCATTTCTTTTACAGCCAATCCGAATTTCAGAGCTTTTTGGTATGGTACCAACAAGCTGTTTATGAACGCCCTGTTTTTCGGTCGTTTGATTGAATAAGGGATCATAGCAAAAGCCTTAGTAACAGGTCTGCAGCTAAGACCTGTTACTAAGGACAGGAAGGTTTACATGGAGAAAACCATTTCTTTGGTCTGTGTTCCCTCAATTTTTTCCAGTTCCTGCTGCAACTGGTCTTTATCTTTTTGATCGCCGGCCAGTTCCAGCAAAATAAGGCCTTCCCGGCTGAGCTCCTCGTTGCCCGTTTCGTGCAGACCAAGGCGTGTTTTGATGCAGCTGCCGAACTGGGTCAGGACTTTCTGAACGTTGCCGGCTTCCTTTTTCCGGTCAGTGATTAAGATGCCCAGAATGCGTTTTTCTTCCATAGGATTTGTTTTTGGGGTTTGTATCCCCTAAGATACAAAATATTTATCATTAACCCGATGGGCACCGGTTGCAGGCAAGGAAGCTTTATGAAAACGCATTAGAAATAGAGATCCCTTTCTCCCTGCTTGATGCGTTCGATGCGGTTGCGCAGTTCCCCGACTTTTTTGAACCCGTCCAGGTTCTGAATTTCCCGTTCGATGACTTTCCAGCCTTTGTCGGCCGTTTGGGGTTTAGCGTAATCGGTCAGGTATTCGGCCAGGGTCAGGATGGCGTTGGGGGTACAATAACGCTTGATGAATCCGGGTACGGAGAACTCCATGAAATGTTCGCCGGTACGTCCCAGCCGGTAGCAAGCTGTGCAGAAGGAGGGGAGGAACCCATCTTCGAGCAGTTCATCGATCACATCATTCAGAGAGCGGGAATCGCCTATTTCGAATTGTTCGCGGTTCAGGTTTTGTTCTTCGTTTTTGGTGTCGGTATAGGAGCCCAGTTCAATCTTGGTGCCCCCGTCTATTTGGCTGACACCAAAATCCATCACTTCTTTTCGCAGCTCGGGCTTTTCGCGGGCTGTCAGGATCAGGCCGGTATAAGGTACGGCCAGGCGCAGGATAGCCACCAGCCGGGCAAAATCTTCATCGTTCACCTCCCATTTGGGATCGATGTCGAGTTCAGCGGCATCCTTGATTCGGGGAAAAGAGATGGTATGGGGCCCCACATTGTAGCAGGCCTCAAAATGATTGGTATGGCGCACCAGGCCCAATACTTCAAACCGCCAGTCGTAGAGGCCGAATAAAGCCCCAATGCCCACATCATCCACACCTGCCTCCTGGGCCCGGTCAAGGGAGGTCAGCCGCCAGTTATAATCCATCTTTTTGCCGCCCAGGTGATACCAGCTGTAAGCTTTGGGATGGTAAGTCTCCTGGAAAATCTGGTAGGTGCCGATGCCGGCTTCCCAAACGGTCTTGAAACCCTCGATGTCCAAAGGGGCTGCATTGATATTGACCCGGCGAATCTCGCCGTTGCCTTTTTTGACCTCATACACTTTTTTTACCGTATGGGCTATAAAATCGGCATCATAGTGCGGGTGCTCCCCATAAACGAGGATTAAACGCTTCTGGCCGTTGTCCTCCAAGGCTTCCACTTCATGGACAATTTCTTCATCGGAAAGGGTGCGCCGGACAGCATACTTGTTGGAAGTTCGAAAACCACAGTATTTGCAGTCATTGGTGCAGCGATTGCCAATGTAAAGGGGGGCAAACAGTACGATGCGGTTGCCGTAGATCTTGTTTTTCAAATCGCGGGCCCCTTGTTTGATCTCCTCAATCAGTTCCGGGTCATCGGCGTTGACCAGAATGGCGGTATCTCTCAGGGAAAGCCGCTCCTTGTTCAGGGATTTGGAGATGACTTCCCGAACTTGCTGTTTGTCAGGGTTCTTTGTTTCTTCGATGAAATTCCATATTTCGTCCGCATCGATGAACGGTTGCATGCGTTCATCCTTGATCTTGTATTGTCCGGGATTAAATTTCATAGTGAATGCTTTTGGTTTAATAATCGATTTTTTTAGAAATGCAGTTGCATTTTAATATAGAGGTTTCTGCCGGGTTCGGTTTGAATGATTCCCCGGTTGGTGGACAAATGATTTTGATAGGCTTTGTTGAAGATATTGTTCACCCCGCCGGAGAGGCTCAAACGGGCAAAGTTCAGGTTGATGGGTTTGGAATGGGCCCTGAAATTCACGATGGCATATCCGGGAGTGGGTGATTCGCCCGGGGCAACCTTATCCTGGTCGGCGGCCCATTCGGAATACAGATCCATGGTGATCGAGCCCGGCAGGGTGTATTTGAAACCGATTGTGCCGTTCAGTGGCGGGATCAGCGGCAGATGCTCTTTATTTTTGGTATCGCGTCCCCGCACCAGCGACATTGAACCGTGCCATACCAGGCTGGGCAGGAGGCTGATGTCAAATTTCAGATCCACCCCGTAGTAAAGGGCCTGGCTGACATTGGAATTGATCAGGGCTGGCAGGGTATCGCGGGTACCGGCCAGCGGACCGGTGCTGTAAGTGTAGATGTACTCACCGGGTTGTTCCACGATCAGGTCCCGGAACCGATTAACAAAGCCATTGACCCGCAGGTTGATATCGGGATGCCATACCCGGAAGCCGGCGTCCAGGTTGTAGCCTTTTTCCGGTTTGAGGTCGGGATCACCGATTCTGACTTTGTTGCCCAGATCGATGTATTTGTATCTTTCCTCCAGCGAGGGTGAACGGAAGGAATGGCCCATAGACAGGGTCACATCCAGCACCCGGGTTAACTGGTATACGAAACCCAGATCGGCACTCCATGATTTGTTGGACACATCCCGCTGCTCAAAGGTGATGCGTTGGTTTGGCGGATTGGGATTTTTTTGACCATCCACAATCAGGTAATGTGGGTCCAGGGCCCGGTTGTTGTGTATTCCCAGCAGGTCGTAACGGCCGCCCACGGTGATTTTCAATTGATCATTCAGTAAGGCAAACCGGTCCTGAACGAATATCCCGGCACTTTGAAAGCGGGAATCCGGGATTGGCTTTTCTCCCCGTATGATTTGGGTGGTGTCAACGGGTTGTCCCTGGTCATTGAGGGTTTCTCTTTGTATGTATTTCTGGCGTTGTGTTCTCAGGCGTCTCTGCCAAAGGTCTATTCCGGCTGTGACTTGGTGGCCGTTAAAAAGCTGCCAGTCGCTTTTGAGTTTCAAGCCGTCGGTATAGTGTTGGCCCTGAGGGGTGATTTTTTGCGGGGTGATCCTGAAGTTTCCTGCCTGTTGAGCTGGGGCATTGGGCAGCAATTTAACGTCGCGCAGGATGTACTGGTGGTAATATTTGAAGGAGAGTTCAGACAGGGCCGGGGTTATATCTGTTATCTGGTAGGTGGCGCTGTAGAGGTTTCGTCGTTCTTTGGGGTAGGTGGCTTTGGCCGGGCCGGGGAAGGGGGCACCACCGGGTATACCTACATCGCGGGCCAGGAATCGATGGAGTTGTATTTCGAGGGTATGGTTTTCAAGGGGTTTAATCCCTGCATCCAGGCTCAGGCTGTGGTCGGTGAACTGGCTGTTTTCAAGGGTGCCTCTTGGGGTGTTTATGTCCGAGGCATTTCGCTGCATCCCATTGATGCGGATGTAGCCATAATCGGCACCGGTGCTGATCGAGAGTTTTCGAAAGAGCATGTCGTTGACGCTATGGAATGACGAGGAGAGGGTACCGCGGGTATAGGCTTCGCCAGCAAAGGTTCCGCTTTTGGTGATGAAGTTGACCACACCACCCATGGCACCTGTTCCGTAGATAGAGGAAGCCGCTCCCTTGATCACCTCTACCCGTTGGAGATCGCTCATGTCCACCATCGACAGGCCGGCGGCCAGGTCGGTGGCTGTCTCAATGCGGTTGCCGTCGACCAGGGTGACAATCCGTTGTTCGCTCATGCCCCGGATATTGACGCTGGTGGCCCATACCCCGTCGTTCTGCAGGGTGATGCCCGGTTCTGCCGCCAGGGCTTGTGAAGGTGAAAAGGCCGCCAGGCGACTGATATCTGCCTCATCCATCACTTCCATCGGCATGGAGACCTCCTTGACCCGCTGTTGCTGGTGCAGGCTCGTGACAATGACTTCACCCAGGTCAATGTTTTGCGATTGCATGGTGATGTCCACCTGCTTCCCGGCCTGATCCACAGTGAGGGTTCGACGCACCCGCTGATGGCCAACGTGGCTGGCAACCAGTACATATTCACCGCGCGAAAGCCCCTTGAAACGATACTGCCCATCCATATTGGTGATGGTCGTGCCTATGGGGCTTGATTGGTCGCCGGCATTGTATAGCATCAGGTTAACCCCGCTCAGGGGCTCTGCGTTATCCCGGGTGATTACCTTACCCTCCAATACAGCCTGTCGTTGCTGCCCATAAAGGGTGGAAAAGCCTAAAAAAAGCAGGGTCAGCGACACCCACCACAATGTTTTTTTCATCATGCCTCGTTTTTAAGCAACACTGATTTGGTTTGGATCCCTTGGATGCGGCCGATTTGACCGGTCAAAGATCCAATCTCATCAGTGGTGCCCTCCAGAACCAGCGAAATGACACTGGTCCCGTCTTCACGCGGCAGTCCCTGACGTGCGATGATGATGTTGGCGTGTCGCGAAAGGATGGCATTGAGCTTGCCCGCACTCTGGCGGTCTAAAACCCGTATGACGGTGGTGCCGATTCTCTTTTCCATCAGATCATTCCTCCGGATTAGATTGGATGACTTTGACCTTGAAACCGACCCGGTCCGTTTCTCAGTCGTAGCTGTTAATTCATTAACAAAAATAGCAAATCCTTTGCAATCTGCCCAATGATTTTGATCATTTTTATGGACCAACCCCGCTAGGAAGACCCCGCTTTAAGGACCCCGCTTAGCGGGGTCATATCGCCTAAGCTCACCCCGCTTAGCGGGGTCCTCAAAATCCAACCCCGCTTAGCGGGGTCCTTACAGCGGGGTCCTTACCCCCGCTAAGCGGGGTCAAAATAACCCCCCCCGCTAAGCGGGGTCTCTTAAAGCGGGGTCTCTTATTAAAGGGTTTGCCCGAGTTGCTGGAGCATTTCCTGTAACTTGGCCTCATCGAAGCCGGTGGCCTGGTAGACGATGGTGCCCTGGCGGTCTACAATGATGTTGCGGGGAATGTACTTGCCGGCAAACTTGCCGTAAATCTGCCGGGCTGTGTCAGCGGCAAAATGAAAAGTATAGCCTTTTTTGTCCTTGAAATCCTTCAGCTTTTGCCGGTTTTGCTCGCGGCCGATGCTGATCATGAAAAAATCTTCCCTCTCCCGGTATTGCTTCCAGATCTTATTCTCAAGGGCCGGCATTTCCTTTTGACAGGTGGGGCACCATGTGGCAAAAAGGTTGATCAGTACCACCTTGCCTTTCAGATCATCAATGGAGTATTGTTGTCCCGAAAGGGTGGTGAAACTGAACTCCGGCACTTTCTCTCCTTTTTTTATCCGGGTGGAAGCTTTGATTTCGGCAGCCTGGTCTTTTTTCCCGTTTTTTTCGCTGGAATCCTGCTTTTTATTTGTTTGCTGGGAACATGAGCCTACGGCTATCCCGATGAAAAGGGCCAGCCCCAGGCGGGCTATTGAATGAAAAGTCATGGCATCGGTTTTTTGGTTTGTGGTTCAAAAATAAACCATAATGTGTTGCTTTTGTTGAAAACTAATATAAATCATAATTATGCATCTTCTTGTTGATTAGGTCCCTGTCCGCGGATGTCACTGGAATGTTGATTGGTTAAAGGAACTTAGCCTGACCAGGCTAAATAGACCTTTTAAGAAGATTGAAGGTGGCATGTTGGCCGGATGCCATTTAAGCTGAGCAGAGATTCTTCATTTGTGATTTTAATGGTGAAAGGATTGTGGAGGGTTCATCCTCTCTATATGATTTGAGGGCTGAAATGCATGCGGATATTTTATGTTGTTATTTTTTACATTATTTTTGCGGGCAAGTGAGTATAAATAAGAAAAAAGCATTAGTATGAAGTTTTTTATAGATACCGCAAATCTGGATCAGATCAAGGAAGCACAGGACCTGGGTGTACTGGATGGGGTTACCACCAACCCGTCGTTGATGGCCAAAGAAGGCATAACGGGCAAGGAGAATGTGGAGGCGCATTACAAAGCCATCTGCGATATTGTTGACGGGGACGTGAGTGCAGAGGTCATTGCCACGGATTTTGAGGGGATGATGGAAGAAGCCGAGCATTTGGCCGCTTTACATCCGCAAATTGTGGTAAAAATCCCGATGATCAAGGAGGGGATCAGGGCCATCAAGCATTTGACCGAGAAAGGCATTCGCACCAATTGCACCCTGGTTTTCAGTCCCGGACAGGCCCTGCTTGCCGCAAAGGCCGGGGCAACTTATGTCTCTCCCTTCATTGGCAGGTTGGATGATATCTCTTCCGACGGGGTTAAGCTGGTGCAGCAAATTGTAGACATGTACAATTATTACGGGTTTAATACGCAGGTGCTTGCCGCCTCGATCCGTCATACCCAGCATATCATCCAGGTTATGGAAGTAGGCGCCGATGTGGCCACCTGTCCGCTACAACCCATACTGGGGCTGCTCAAACATCCACTGACCGACAGTGGCCTGGAAAAATTCCTCGCCGACCACCGCAAAGCCCAACAGCAAGTTGGCGCTTCCAAATAAGGCCCATGAAAGATTCAATGAAGGCGGAAACTTTCGGGTTTCCGCTTTTTTTTTCAAACATTTTTACAGGCTTCCCTGTCTTATATATAATCGGGGGAAGCTTTTACCACAGATGAAAAAGGAAAACCAGTCAACTTAAAACATACCGCCTATGTTATTAAAAATTCATCCAGAAACGCCCAGTCAGAGACAGATTCGACGGGTAGCCGATGTACTCCGCGACGATGGCCTCATTATTTATCCCACCGACACGGTCTATGCTTTGGGATGGAGCATCAACAATACCAAAGCAGAGGAACGGATCAGTCAAATCCGGCAGGACAAGAAAAAACGCACCAGCTTTTCGCTGATCTGTAAAAACCTGAGCCAGGTTTCGGAATTCACCAAGCCTGTTGATAAATCTACCTTCAAATTGTTGAAGCACAATCTGCCCGGCCCGTTCACTTTCCTGTTACCGGCGAGCAATAAAATACCTCATATTTATGGGGGAAAGAAGAAAGTGGTAGGCATTCGCATCCCTGACAACAACATTCCCCTGGCCATCGTTGAAGAGCTGGGTTATCCGCTTATGACCACCTCCCTGCACAACAGCGACGACGAGATTATGGACTATATGGTTGATCCCCAGCAGATTTTTGAAAAGTATGACCAGCAGGTCGATGTCATTGTAGACGGGGGTGTTGGCAACACAGATGCCTCGACGGTTGTGGACTGCACCAATCAGGAACCTGTTATCGTGCGCGAAGGTATGGGCGAGTTGATTTCATAAGGGCCCTGTTCACTTTATGCTCAAAAGCCGGCCAGTGGTTAACGGGCCGGCTTTTTTGTGTTATGTTTTCCAGAAAGCCGGGGAGAACAATATGAGCACGGTGAACAATTCCAGACGGCCAACGAGCATGAGAAAGGAGAGGAACCATTTGCCGAACCCCGGGATGTGGGCATAATTTTCGGCCGGCCCGACGGCACCGATACCGGGGCCGATGTTGCCCAGGGTTGCTGCTACCGAGCCGATGGCAGAGTTCAGGTCGTAGCCCATGGCGGCCATCACGATGGTGCTGGAGGCCAGCAGCATCATGTAAAGCACTACGAAAGCCAGCACATTGGTGATGATCTGGGGATTGATGCTTTTCTTGTTCAACCTCACCGGCAGGATGGCATTGGGATGGAGCAAGCGTTTCAATTCAAGGGCGCTGTTTTTGATCAACAGGGCTACCCGTACAATCTTGATGCTCCCGCCGGTCGAACCGCCCGAGCCGCCAAGGAACATCAGCATGAAGATGATCACCACCAAAAATGGGGCCCATTGCAGGTAATCGGTGGTGACATAGCCGGTGGTGGTGGTAATCGAGATCACCTGAAAGAGGCCGTGGCGGAACGATTTTTCAAAGTCGGTGTACTGTCCAAACCAGAGCATCGCGGTGATCAGGAGGGTGAACCCCAACAGGAATCCCCCGTAAAAGCGGAATTCTTCATTCTTAAAGACCTTGTCGAACTGAAAATGCAGCCCGTAATAGGACAGGGCGAAGTTGGTACCGGCCAGGAACATGAACAGGGTGATCACATACTGCGAATAAGGCGAGAAGTAGGCGATGCTGGCCTGCTTGGTTGAATAGCCGCCGGTGGCCATGGTGGTGAAGGAATGGCAGACGGCATCAAAAATTTTCATATCCCCCAGGCTCAGCAGCAGGATTTCGCTGAGGGTAAAAATCAGGTAGATCACCCAAAGGCGTTTGGCGGTTTCCTTGACCCGTGGATGAAACTTGTCGGGGGTGGGCCCGGGTACTTCGGCGACAAAGAGCTGCATGCCGCCAATACCAAAGATAGGCAGGATGGCCAGGGAAAGGACAATAATGCCCATGCCTCCCAGCCACTGGGTCATGCTTCGCCAAAAGAGCAAGCCATGGGGGAGGGTTTCCACATTGTCCAGGATCGAGGCCCCGGTGGTGGTAAAACCGGATATGGTCTCAAAGAAGGCGTTGGTAAACGAAGGGATGGCTCCGCTGAGGATAAAGGGCAGGGCCCCGAAAAGGGAAAAAACGACCCAGACCAGACTTACAATGATGTAGCCCTCGCGTTTGGTAATGGTTTTATCGCCCCGCTGGGTCAACAGCCAGGCCAAAGCCCCCAGGGCAATGGCCAGGGCAGCTGGAGCCGCCAGGGCCAGGGCATCTCCTTCCCCGTAATAGAGCGATACCCCCACGGGCAAAAGCATGGAGATGCCTTCGATCAGTAGCAGCAGGCCCAAAATATTGAAAATCACGCGGAGGTTGATCATATCCCTCAGCTGAAGAAGGTTTCCACTTTTTTTACGGCCGCGGGCATGGCAAAAACCACCACCCGGTCATCGGCCTGGATCCGGGTATCCCCCTTGGCAATAAAGCTGTTGTTGCCCCGGATGATCCCCCCGACAATGGCATCCTTCGGGAAGTTCAGATCCTTGAGCCGGCTGCGCGTGATTTTGGATTTGGCCCGAACCTTGAACTCAAGGACTTCCGCATCCGAGCCGGTGAGGCATTTCATGGTCGAAACCTCGGCGCTCAGGGTAAATTTGAAAATCCGGCTGGCCGTGACCAGTTTCTTATTGATGATCGTATCGATGCCCATGCTCTCGCCGATGTTGATGTAATCAATGTTTTCAATTTCGGCAATGGTCTTTTTAACCCCCATTTTTTTGGCCAGTAGGCACGACAACAAGTTGATCTCTGAACTGCCCGTTACCGCAATGAAGGTATCCATCTTGGCCAGGCCTTCCTGTTTGAGCAACTCTACATCACGACCGTCTCCGTTGATTACCAGCGTGTTGTTTAACTCATCGGCCAGGCGCGTGCTCTCCGCCTTGTCTTTCTCGATGAGTTTGACGTTCATCCTGTTTTCCAGGGATTGAGCCGCTCTCTTGCCAATGCGGCTTCCTCCGAGAATCATGATGTTCTTGACCTCTGTTTTCTTTTTGCCTGAGTATCTCAAAACATTATTGATGCCGGCCTTGTTGGTGACCACATATACCAGGTCGTTCACCTGGAACCGGTCCAGCCCCCGGGGTATAATGGTTTGGCCGTTCCGGGTGATGGCCACCGCCCGAAAATCAAATTCAGCAATGTTGTCGGTCACTTCATTCAGGCTCTTGCCGATGACCGGAGCATGCTCTTCCAGCTTGATCACGTACAGGGAAAGTTTGCCCCCGGTGAAGTCAACGATTTCAGATGTTCCCGTTTGTCCAACCATCCCGGTGATCTCTTTGGCCGCAATCCGCTCAGGATAAATCAGGTAGTCAATGCCCAGATCGGTGAAATGGTTCTTGTTGACCGGCCGGATGTATTCGGGATTGTCAACCCGGGCAATGGTCTGCCTCGAACCCAGCTTCTTGGCCAGAATGGCACACGCGATGTTGGTCTCCTCCGAATGCGTCACGGCAATCAACAGGTCGGAACGTTTGATGTTGGCCTCCTTCAACACTTCAAATGAAGTGGCTGAACCCGTGATCGTCAGAATGTCCAGATTGGCATCTATCCCTCTGACGCTCTCTTCATTGTTGTCGATGATGATGATGTCATGCAATTCGCTGCTGAGCATCTTGGCCAGATGCGTTCCTACCTCACCGGCACCGGCAATAATAATCTTCATAGTTGGCGTATTTTAACATATCAGGCCGAGCTGTAACGACGCAAAGAAAAATCTTGTTTTATAATAAACCAATTTTTTCATCAATTTTTTACCCCCATGTTTTATAAAAGGCCCCTTGCTCCGGAATAGAATACACGGGGATGTCTTTTTGACCAAAGGCTTTGATCCACCGTTGTCTGTAGTAATAGCTGCATGAGCTGTCGAGAATGATTTTTTTGAAAGTGAAACAACGGCGCAGGGTTTCTCCCGAAATATTGGCATTGCCGGCCAGTACAATGTAGTCGAGCTTCAGTTTTTCAGCCGGGCGGAGTCGCGAAAAATTTGTTTTTCCGTGGAAGTAGGCCAGCCTGATGTGGCCGGCCCGGATGAAATGTGCCTGGTTTACCGGCAGGGTCGGCGCATTGGGAGGAGGTCCAGGCAGCTGTTTGATGACGGGCTCACCGGCCTGGTGGCTTAGCCAGTGATTTTCCATATAACGGTGAATTTTCTTCAGGGTTTGTTTGTTTCCGTTCAAATAAAGGATATTATGGCGGCCGTTCAGATGATTGATGGCTGAAATTTTTCCGGTATTGTAAATAACCAGTTGCTGTGGTTTATGCCATTTGGTGTAAATGTTAAAGGTGGCCAGGCTGATGGACAGGATCAGGGCAAGTTTCAGCAGGCGGATTTTTTTTACAAGGATAAAGCCGGATAATGAGAGGATCAGTGAATAAAGCAGCAGCAATTGAAGGGGGGAGAGCCACAGCCCGGAGGTTTCGGAAAGGGGGAGTTGGGCGATGATGCCGGGAATTTTGCTGAGCCCCAGCAGGACTATGTTGAGTGGGGGTTGAATGAATTCGCTGAGGAAGGGCAGAATTGGGGTGGTTATCAAATAAACCATACCCAGGATCAGGATGAGTGAGGCCAGGGGAAGGGCCACCAGGTTGGATAACCAGAAATAGTTGGGGAAGGTGTGAAAATAGTGGATGACCAGTGGAGCTGCCCCGATTTGCGCGGCCAGGGCGAGGGACAGCCATTGCCAGATTTTACCGGGAAGGGGTGGCAGGGAGAAAAGCCGGTATATACGGGGTTGATAAAAGATGATGGCGGTCACCGCGGCATAGGAAAGCTGAAAACTGATGGAAAACAGGAGCATGGGGTTGATCACCAGTAGGATAAAGGCTGAGCAGGCCAGGTTGTTGTAGACTGATGTGTGGCGTTTCATCAGGCGCCCCAGGGCTAGGATGGCAAACATCAGGGTGGCTCTGGCGACCGAAGGGGAAAGCCCGGTCAGGTAAGCATAAGCAAGCAGGACACTCAGCACGATCAGTGTTTTTATAGGGCGCCCGTGGCGGTAGCGATCCATGAATGAAAGGCCGGTGCTGAAAATCAGGTAAATGATGCCCACATGCAGTCCAGAGATGGCTAAAATATGCATCGTTCCTGAGGCAGAGAATTGTTCCTTCATTTGTGGCGTCAGTAGGTCTCTGTGGCCCAACAAAAGTGCCGAGGCAATGGCCCTGGGCCGTTTTCCCCCGATGCCGCCTGCCAGGATTTCTGCCAAATGATAACGCAAACGGTTGGAACGGGCTTTCAGAGATTTTTTACCCCTCTGCGCGGTCTTTTGCCAGGCATCCCTGCCCAGGTACACCTGGTGGTAGATCCGGTGGGTGGCCATATAGGTCTTATAGTTAAATTCCCCCGGATTGCCATAATTTTGAATCGGCCGGATGTAAGCTCTTGCCATGATGTGATCGCCCGGTAACAGCTCCCTGGCTTCTCGGGTGGATGCAAAGTAGGCCGAGAGTTTGGCCTTTGCCGGAATCCACCCTGTGTCAGTGCGAAGCCGCCTGACCCTTAAGGTCGTATGGACTGAGCGGGCCTTCTTCCCGGGAAGTTCCGTTATTTCCCCTAAAAAAAACTGTTGCTCGCTGCTGAATACCGGCCGCTGTGCCTGGTTAATCCTGGTAAGGGTTGCTCCAATAACCAGCAGGAGGATCAGAATGGAAAATCCCGGCAGCCAACCTGAAAAAAACTTCCAGCGGGAAGCCAAAAGCGAAAAGCCCATCACAATGACCAAAAACCCAGCCGCTGAAAGGAAAATAACACTCCATTCCAAACGGCAGTGATGCTGCAGCAATATGCCGCCCATCAGTGGCACCACCAGCCTCACCAAAGGATTTCCCGGCAGGAAATGCATGGGATATTTTTTTTGATTTTATTGGCTTACCCGCTATGAAACCTACATGCTTTATACCTTTACTTGCTGTGCAGATCAGTGCTTGCCGGGCTTCATTAGGATAAAAACTTGTTTTTTAGGGCAAAGGCTTTCTGGTTATTGTAAATCAGCATGATCTTGATCTTGTCTGTTGTTGGCGCAATCCCGACTTACAACCCAAATGCTTTATAGATGGCCCGGTTGTGAAGGCTCCTGTATGTGGGATTTATTTTCGTCAGGGCGAATAAAATTCAAGTTATGAAAAAAAACTTTTCCAATGGCTGGAATTTTAAAAAACAAGATTTGTCCGGTGAATATTCATAATGTTGAAAAACTGTCGTAGATTTGAGTCTTCATTTCAGCTTTTCAACCCATTTTTCGCTCTGTTTGGGAGCGGAACAATTCATAAAGGAGTATTTTATGGAGGTACGTATCAATAGTTGTTTAGAAGGGGCTCGCGAAGCCCGTGGATTAACGGTGATCATTGACGTGTTTCGTTCCAGCAACACCATACTGACGTGTCTGGACCGGGGGGCGGATTATATCATACCGGTGGGCCCCCTTGATGAAGCCTACCGTTTGAAGGAAGCCAATCCCGACCATCTGTTGGTGGGAGAAAGGAAAAGTCAGACCCCGGAGGGATTTGACCTGGGCAACAGTCCGGTGGAGATATCCCAACTTGATATGAGACATAAAAAGGCCATACTGACCACTTCGGCTGGAACCCAGGGGATTGTCAGTGCCCGGCTGGCCCAGGAAATTGTTGTTGGCAGTTTTGCCAATGCACAGGCCCTGGTGGCTTATATCGGCAAGCAGAACCCGGATGTAGTGACCCTGGCGCCGATGGGTTTTGCCTCGTCCGATAAAGCCGAGGAAGATGAACAATGTGCCCTTTACCTGAAGCAGCAGTTGTTGGGGCAGGAGACCGATATGGAGCAAATGCGCCGGAAAATACTGGATTCAAAAGGGGCCGATCGCCTTAGGCGAATAGGACGGGAAGACGACATGGAATTTGGCTTGCGGCTGGATCTCTACAACATGATCCCCCGGTATGACGCCCAAACGCAAAGAATTCAAAGTCTGTTTATTACTTAAACCCAACAGGATGCACCATTCCGACCATTTATATGAACTGGAGCTGTCGGTCCGCGATTATGAGCTGGACTTGCAGGGTATTGTCAACAACTCTGTTTATCAGAATTATTTTGAACATGCCCGCCATGAATATCTGTATTCGCGGAACATTAATTTTGCCGGGCTTCACGAGCAGGGGAAAGATTTGATCGTCACCCGGGTAGAAATTGATTACAAGCAATCTTTGAAGAGCCATGACCGCTTTAGGGTAACGGTCGATACGGCGCGGGAAGGCCATTTAAAGTTGGTGTTCAACCAGGTGATCCGGCGTCTGCCCGATGACGAACTGGTGGCGCGGGCAAAGGTATACGGGGTTGCCCTTGATAACGGCAAACCGGTGCGGCCTGAGCGCATTCTGGATTTGAGCCTTTTGGGATTGGAGCAGCGTTAAAGTCAGGTCAGGGTAGAGCCCCTCAACAATACTGTCTACTAGCACAGCCTTAAAAAATAAGGGGCGATGATTCGGCAGTGCCCATAAAATCTTTATATTTACCTGGGAGAATCAACATCTACCCTTATTCATGCCCAAATTTCCTCATTATCAGCAACATGATGCCATGGATTGCGGGCCGGCCTGCCTGCGGATGATTGCCCGACATTATGGAAAGCACTATAGCTTGCAAACCCTGCGCGATCGCAGTTATATAACGCGCGAAGGGGTATCGATGATGGGCATCAGTGATGCGGCCGAATCGATTGGCTTTCGGACCATGGGGGTTCGCATCGGTTGGGATCAGCTGGTATCGGAGGCCCCCTTGCCCTGTATTGCCCATTGGAAACAGGAACATTTTGTGGTGGTCTATAAGATCACCAAAGACACGGTTTATGTCTCTGACCCGGCCAGGGGCCGGATCCGTTTCCCCCGCGAAGAGTTTATGCAGGGATGGGCCACCACCCGCCAGGACGATACCGACAAGGGATTGTGCCTGTTGCTGGAACCGACCCCGGATTTCTACAAGCAGGCGGATGAACACCTGGATAAGTCGGGATTTGGCTTTTTACTTCAGTATCTGAAGCCTTACCGCAGGTATTTGACCCAGCTGTTCCTGGGGCTTATGATCGGCAGCATGCTTCAGCTGATCTTCCCTTTCCTCACCCAGTCGATCGTTGACAAAGGGATCAACAACCAAGATCTGAATTTTGTGACCCTGATCATCATTGCTCAATTGGTGCTGATCGTGGGACGTACCACCGTTAATTTCATCCGCAGCTGGATACTGCTGCATCTAAGCACCCGGATCAACATTTCATTGATATCGGATTTTTTAATCAAGCTGATGAAATTGCCGGTGGCTTTCTTCAATACCAAGATGACCGGCGATTTGATTCAACGCATCCAGGATCACCGGCGTATTGAGAATTTTATGACCACCAATACCCTGAACGTGCTTTTTTCCTTTTTCAGTTTGGTGGTTTTTGCCATTGTTTTGGCCATATACAGCTGGTCGATTTTTGGCATTTTTATGGCGGGCAGTCTCTTGTATGTGGTTTGGGTCATTGTGTTCATGAAGCGGCGGCGGGAGTTGGATCACCGGCGTTTTGCCCAGCTTTCCGATAACCAGAGCAATCTGATTCAGCTGATTACGGGGATGCAGGAAATCAAGCTGAACAATTGTGAGAAGCAAAAGCGATGGGAATGGGAGAATATTCAAACGCGCCTTTTCCGGGTGGAAGTCAAGGGGCTGTCGCTGCAGCAATATCAGCAAGCCGGGGGGGTGTTCATCAATGAGGTCAAAAATGTGGCCATCACCTTTCTGGCCGCCCAGGCAGTTATAGAGGGGTCAATGACCCTGGGGATGATGCTTGCCGTACAGTTTATCATTGGTCAGTTGAACGCCCCGCTGCAGCAGATGATTCGCTTTTTCCATACCGCCCAGGATGCCAAGATCAGCCTGGAACGCCTGGGAGAGATCCATAACAAGGAGGATGAAGAAGATGTGGCCACCCCGAAAATAACCACCCTGCCTGAAAACGCCGATCTAAACCTGAATCATGTTTATTTTCAATATGAAGGCCCCCATTCTCCGTATGTTTTGGAGGATGTTCATCTTCAGATCCCCGAAAACAAGGTGACAGCCGTTGTGGGGGTTTCAGGTTCCGGCAAAACGACCCTGATCAAATTGTTGCTGGGCTTTTACGGGCCGGTCGATGGCACGATCAAGATCGGCGACATCCGCCTGGGCAACTTCAGCAACCGGGTATGGCGAAGCAAATGTGGGGTTGTGATGCAGGATGGATTTATTTTTTCCGATACCATTGCCAATAACATCGCCGTTTCCGATGAATCGGTTGATCGGGAGCGTTTGTTGCATGCCGTAAAAACAGCAAATATTCAGCAAGATATTGAAGCCCTTCCCCTGGGCTATAATACCCGCATTGGCAAGGAAGGGGTCGGTCTGAGCCAGGGTCAGCAGCAGCGGATCCTTATTGCCCGTGCCGTTTATAAAGATCCCGCGTATCTGTTTTTTGACGAAGCCACCAATGCCCTGGATGCCAACAATGAAAAGGTGATCATGAACAACCTGGATGCATTTTTCCAGGGACGTACGGTGGTTGTGGTGGCTCATCGGCTGAGTACAGTGCGAAACGCCGATCAAATCGTAGTGCTCGATAAAGGCCGGATCGTCGAGAAGGGAACCCACAGCGAACTGGCCGCCCGCAAGGGGGCTTATTATGATCTGGTTAAAAATCAACTGGAGTTGGGCAACTGAATCGGCTGCGTTTCAGTCATTGCCCTTCAAAACCAATAACCTATGGCAGGTAAGAACCATACGGAAGAAGAATTAAAAAACGTGAATCTCCGCTCAGAAGAATTTAAGGAGATTTTGGGCAGGCCCCCGAGGTGGACCATAAGATGGGGGATTACTGTTATCTTGCTGATTTTGTTGTTTTTGATCCTGGGCAGTTGGTTTTTCAAGTACCCGGATGTGGTGCCCTCGCAAGTGGTGGTAACCACAGAAAATCCGCCAGCTCCTATTGTAGCCCGGGCCACGGGCAAGATCGAGCACCTGCTGGTGAGCGATCAGCAAGAGGTCAAGCCGGGCCAGGCCCTGGCGGTGATAGAAAATTCTGCCAATTACCGCGATATGCTGAAACTGGAACAGACCCTCGCCCATTTCCATCCCGACAGCCTGAATCAAAACCTTCCCGATCCGTTCTTATTTGAAGGTTTTCAACTGGGTTCGGTTCAGGATCAGTATAGCCTGTTCCTAAAGCGCCTTGCCGATTATCGTCATTTTATCCAATTGAATTATCATCAGCAAAAGATTGCTTCCCTGGAAGATGAAATGGAGCGCTCGCGCCGCCATTATCAGAAACTGCAGAATCAGCGCAACATACTGGCCCGTGAATATCATCTGGCCCGCCGACAGTTCAGCCGCGATTCGGTGCTTTATCAGCGGCAGGTCATTCCGGAGGCTGAATACGAAAGCTCCGAGGCACGGGTATTAAGAAAACAATATGCACTGGAACAGGTTAAGGTAAGCCTTTCCAATGCCCGGATTGAACAGGCTCAAATCGAGCAGCGGATGCTTGATCTGAAGCTTTCCTACCGCCGCCGGAAAAATCAGCTGCGCTCGGGTTTGCAGGAGGCCCGAGATAATTTGGGGGCCGCTGTTGATCAGTGGAAGAAACGCTATTATCTGGACTCGCCCATTGCCGGGAAAGTTACTTTTACCCGATACTGGAATGAAAACCAGCACGTTGAAGAAGGCAAGCGGGTGATGACTGTAATTCCCTCCAACCCCGGTGAACTCATCGGCAAGATGACCCTGCCCTTAAGGGGAGCCGGCAAGGTGAAAAAGGGCCAGGAAGTACAAATCCAGCTGGCCAATTATCCCCACATGGAGTATGGTATGGTGAAAGGTGTGGTGCGATCCATTTCCCTGGTTCCCCAAAATCAGGCCTATTCGGTGGAAGTGGCTTTGCCCAATGGCCTGACTACCTTTTACGGGGAAAAACTGGACTTTTCCCAAAAAATGAGGGGCCGGGCTGAAATCATCACCGATCATACCCGGCTGCTCGAACGCATTGTAAGGCCTCTGCGGTATGTGGTGAATAAAAACCTGAAGGAGTAAAACTTTAGAAAGGCTGCATGGTGCGCTTGCGTTTATGGAAAGTGGCCAGTTGGCGGTATCCGATTCTTTTAAGGATCTCCTTGGCTTTGGGAAAGTATTGTCCGATCTGATTGGCCTGGTGGGCGTCCGACCCGAGGGTGACCGGTATATTGGCATGAAAACAGGCCTCCAGAAACTTTTCTTCCGGATACATTTCCCGACAGGGTTTATTCAGGCCATTGGTGTTGACCTCGACCACTGAGTTCATCTGTTTTAGGGAGCGGATGATTTTTTTATGCCAGTGGGAGGGATCGGTGCTGGGATAATGTCCAAATTTTTTGATCAGGTCGATGTGGCCGATGATGTCGTATAAACCGCTGAGGATCGCCTTGCGTACGGTGGTGAAGTAGATATCGTAGAGGTCATCAATGTTGCGGCCCTCGAAGCTCATCGGGTCGGTATCGAAATTCCAGCTTCCCAAAAAATGGATCGAGCCAATGACATAATCCAGGGGAAGGGTCCGGATGAGCTGGCGAATCTTTTTTTCTTTTCCCGGTATGTAGTCAATTTCTGCACCAAACCTGACCTGAACCGGCAGGTTTTCCATGTGTTTGATCGCTTCGATGCGTTCGTGCATTTCAATGATCTCATCATTGCGCACGCTCCAATGACTGTCAAGGATGGAGAAATGATCTGAAAAACCCAGTTCATCGATGCACGAATAATGGGCCTGGCTCAGATAACTGTAATGGGGGCTGATGCCATCCGAAAAATTGGTGTGCGTATGGTAATCCGGTGTCATGCTGTATAAGTGAAGTTAATCGCAGATATACCCCTGGTCGCTGACATGAGTGAAGAACAACCCAAAACCATTCATCAAGTTAATGGGAAAAAATGATAAACTCAAATTTTTACCTTCAATCTTTTCATATATTTTAGGCTGGAGTGGTAAAGGATGAAGGTAAGGGGGACAGCGGCAACCGCCCAAAGGATAATGGCTGCCATCAGCAGATTGGTGAATTCTCCAAGGGCGGCAAAGGTGTCATGGCGGAAGAGGTGGAGGAGGTTTTGATAATTGACTGGATGCCCGGTAAGTTGGAATATTTCGTTGCCTGCTTTAATCAGGGGGATAAAAAGGACCAGTTGCAGGGGGTAAACCATGTAATTGACCATTTGGATGAAGACCTTGTTCAGCCTGAGGGTCAGCGATGCTCCCAGGCAAAGCACGCTGGTGGTGCCAATAATCGGGAAAAGCCCCAGGATAATACCAACAGCAACAGTCATGGAGAGCTTTTCCGGGCTGGTTCCCTGGTTCAGCAGCATGTGCAACTTACGAAAGGCGCTATGGAAATGGTGGCTGAGTTTCAACTCCAATAATGGGTTTAGGGGTTTGTGCAATCTATTTTCTTACGGTGATAATTAACGAAAGTAAAAATCTTTTGTTGCATGGTCATCCTTTTCATTGAAATGTTTCCCCTTACAACTACACCCGGGGTATTTGCGGGGGGAGTCAGGCCGTGGGAGGTAAAGCCTCTTATGGAGCTCCCAGCTTTTGGTGGAGGTATTGAATGATTTTTCCTTTCTCATCGGGATGGAACCATTGAAGGTCTTTTTCTTTGGCGAACCAGGTAATTTGGCGTTTGGCATATCTTCTGGTATTTCTTTTGATGAGCCGGATGGCTTCGTCATAGGAGATTTCGTTTTGGAAATAACGGAACCATTCCTTGTAGCCTACGGTATTAAGGGCATTGAGGTGTTTAAGGGTGAAGAACCGTCGGGCTTCTTCAACCAGGCCGGCTTCAATCATTTGATCGACCCTTTGGTTGATGCGTTCATAGAGTTCCTGGCGCGGGCGGTTCAATCCGATCTTGAGGATATGGAAAGGGCGCTGCTTGCTCCGGCGGGTCAGGAATGAAGAATAGGCCTTGCCAGTGGTCAGGGTTATTTCCAGGGCTTTAAGGATCCGTTTGGGATTTTTCAGGTCAATTTGGTGGTAAGATTGGGGGTCGAGTAGTTTCAGCTTTTGGCGCAAGCCTTCCAGGCCTTCCTGTTCATATTCTTCCAGCAGGTTTTCTCGCACCTGCTGATCGACCCGGGGCAATTCATCAATACCTCGACATACGGCACTTATGTAAAGTCCCGACCCCCCGGTCAGGAGCACCTGGTCTGTGCTTTTCAGCAACTCGTTGATTTTATCCAGGGCATCCAGTTCGTACATCCCGGCCGTGTAATAATCATGGATGCTGTGGCTAGCTACAAAATGGTGGCGAATGGCTTTGAGTTGCCCGGGCGAGGGGGTGTCGGTGCCAATCCGAAGTTCTTTGTATATTTGGCGCGAATCGGCCGAGATGATTTCACTGGAGAATTCCTTTGCGATGTCCAGACTTATCCGGGTCTTCCCCACTGCTGTAGGTCCTACCAGTACAATCAGGGTTTTGTTGGGGCTCATGAACGGGGGGTCTTTAAGCCGGTTAAAAATGCAAGGGTGTCGATGCCGTCGGCGTATTCCCAGAGTTTGGGGTATTGCGCCTGCCCGGGTGCAACGGCCCGGGGAAATTCATCGCTCACACTTACAATGCACTGTATTTGATCCTGTTGCCCTGCCAGGCTCTGTTTTACCTGAGCGAGGCGGCGGTATCTTTCAAAATGAAGGGTGGCAAGGGGCGAAGCAAGCCGCTGATCTTCTTTAAGCAGCAAAAATCCCGTATCATAATGGGGCATTTGATTGATCAGGAAAACCGATTTCTGATAGTCATAATTGTTGGCGTATTTGGAATTATCAGTGATGTGGCGGTAATGCTCCAGGTTGTTCATTATTCGTTCCATCTCAAATGACTCAGGAACATATAGTTTGGATATGTTCCGGCAGCCCAGTCCAAAGAAGAGGAGGATATCGTCGGCCAGTTTTTTCAGCTGCTCGTTTGATTCCCCGCCGGTTAAAACGGCGGCCCCGTTGCGGTTATGCCGTATAATATGGGGGTATTTGCCGAAATAGTAATGGAAATAGCGGGAGGTGTTGTTGCTGCCGGTGGCAATGATGGCGTCGAAATCGTGCAGTTGATCTTCTCTCAGATCAATGTGTTTGTTAAAACCCGGTTCGATATCCCCGAGCAGGCGGGCCAGGGCCTCGGGCAATATTTTATCGCGCGAGGAGAGTTTGCCCTGGTAGGTATGGCCGGCCATCAGCACGGACAAAAAATCATGAAAGCCCACCAGGGGAATATTGCCGGCCGCTACCACCCCGATCACCTGGGAAGGGTAATTGGGTTGTTTCAGTTGGGCGTATCCCTGCGTCCATCGCTCCAGCTGGTTCTGGCTGAGCTGTGCCCCGATCGAGCGGAGGGCGGTCAGGATGTGATGCTCCGTAAACCACGGATTCTGCTCGTTTGCCTGTCTTACCTTCTCATGCAGCCAACTCAGCCGGGAATCCCGGTGGGTGCCCTGGCGATGGTATTCAGCGGTAAAGGCCCGCAGAAGCTGACCCAGCCTGTCAAAAGCTTTTATGCGCTGTTGTAAATTCATAGCAGGTGATCTTTACCCGGCAAAGATAAAAGGCCGCCGGTTGAAGACCAATTTTCCGGGGCAATTTTCATTCCAGGGATAACCGAAAACAGGCTGCTTCCCCCCATGGAAGCAGCCTGACACATCCTTCGTGAAAAATTGTTGGTGGCCTAAAACGGCAGAAAAGTGATGATTTGCGGGGACAATTCTTCCAGGAAGGGAAGAGTGGCCAATATGCCCCCTGCCAGCAGAAAAATCAGCACCAAAACGATCAGCAGGAAAAAGGCACCTCCAAGGCTTACACCAATGATTGAGCATATGCGCCCGGCTTTCAGATTTTTGATGGAGTTTTCCGTATAAAGCCCCGGGTTTTCTTTGTATTGTTTCAGGGGCGAAACCGACAAAACGATGCCGATGATGCCCAAAACGATGCCCAACACCCCCTGAGTGCATAGCACACCAACAATCGAGGTGATGCCCAAAACCAGGATGGCCGTGGAATTGGGAAGCATGAGCTTTTCGCCTTCAGCGGGCTGTTGCCCCTGACTGCTTTGTTGAGCTGTGTTTTGATTTTCCATGGTTGTTTGGTTTTAAAGGGTGATTTTTATTATATAGTGGATCACAATAATAGCGGCCTCTCCAATGAACAGATATTTCAACACCAATGCCCCTTTTTTGAAATGGAAGATCAAATGCAGGATAAGCACCCCAAAAAGGATGAACATTGGGATCAGACCGGGGTAGAGCACCAGGCTTTTCCAAATATTTCCCTTCAAAAGGGCGATCAGTGAGCGCTGAAAGCCACAGCCCAAACATTCAATCCCTGTGGTTTGCTTAAATAAACAGGGATGCAGGTGGTTTTCGAGCCATTGAATAATTTCCTGGCGCATCGTTTGATTCAGTTCAAAGGGATGAGCGGCATCACATTGCTTTTTTCACGACCACCCCGGCCCAAACCAGTGCGGGTTTCCTTTTCACCTGAACCCCATCTTTTATATCCCATGGTTTCAGGTACCATAGAAGAGCATCGATACGTAATCGACCACTTCATCAGAGGGAATCACATCGCCCGAGCACCCTTTTTTAAGGATGCGCGTTTGAGGTTTGTCGGCCACCATACCGGCATATTCGATCAAGGTCATGATGGGGCCGTACCCACATACCGAGATGTGTTTTTCGTGAATCACATGTTCAACGCCCGGGGCATCCATGGCTTCGATCTTATCCAGTACGTAGCGGTCTTTCTCGCGGCCTACCTGAGGGGGTTCAAAATGGGAAAAATCGGAAGATGCCACCAGCAGGATGTTTTTGTTGAGCTGCTGGTTGGCCTGATGGATGGCCCGGGCAAGCCATAAGGCGTTGCTGTGGGTTTGCCGGGTGATGGTGACCGGGGCAATCTTGAACTCATAATTCAGGAAATGTTGCAAAAGAGGTACCATCACTTCACCGGCATGTTCCCTTTTTTGCTCGTTTGCCGATACCGGCAGCTCCAGGAAACGGGCAAAATCACCGTCGATTTCCACTTTACCCAGCGGGCTTTGCCAGTAATCGCTGGCGTCATAGGCCATCTGATGGCCCATGCCGGAATGATTGGGGTTGATGATGAAAACCGTGTCAAAAGGTTTGTGGTAATGGCCAATGATCTGAAAAAGATGTACCGCCTGGTAGGCGGAAAACATATACCCGGCATGGGGGGATATCCCCCCGATAATATTTTGATCAGCCAGGTCCAGGTCAATATCGGGCTTTTCCTTTTTATATATCTCTGTCAGCAGGGCTTTGAGTTCCGCAGGGTCTTCGGGATAAAACTGACCGGCTACTGCTGGTTTGCGTATGTTGCTCATGGTCATTTATTTAGCGTATGAACACTTTGTTTCCACATTGGGTGCAACTTCCTGATTCGTCCAAGCCCGGGGTCCGGGTATAATAGCCATTTCTCTTTACCAACAACTGCCCGCAGCCGTCACAATAAGTATTGCTGCCAGCCTCCAACATCACATTGCCCAGGTACACATAATCCAGATACTGGGTGGCCAGGGTATATAGCTCTTTCAGCTTGGATACCGATGTAGGCCCGATACTGGATTTGTAGCTGGGGTAATACCGGGAGATGTGCAAAACGGTCTTCTCCCCGATATGATCCCGGATCCAGGAGAGCATCTCTTCGTACTTGCCAATTTGATCGTTCAGCCCCGGAATCACCAGGTTGGTCAGCTCCATGAAAGCACCGCTGCGGCTTATCTGTTCAATGGCCTCAACGATGGGTTGAAGGCCTGAAGCGGTATGTTTGCGGTAAAATTCTTCCGTAAAACCCTTCAGGTCGACGCTGAAAGCATCCATGTAAGGCAGCAGTTCGGCCAGGGGTTTTTGATGGATGTAGCCATTGGTCACCATCACGTTCTTAAGCCCCTGCTTTTTGATCGCTCTGGCAATATCCAGCATGAATTCATAGTAGATGGCCGGTTCATTGTAAGTATAAGCCACCCCCAGGTTGTCGGAGCGGTTGGTGGCCATCTGGACTATGTCTTGCGGCTGATGGGTGGGGTTCCTCGGTAAATCCCCTTCATTGACCTGGGAGATTTGCCAGTTCTGACAAAAAAAACACTTCATGTTGCAACCCAGGCTCCCCAGCGACAAAATATTTCTTCCGGGATAGTAATGGTAGAGGGGCTTCTTTTCAATCGGATCAAAGCCCAGGCCCGTAACGACCCCGTAATTAAGGCTGTAAAGCTTGCCTGAGGTGTTTTTGCGGACCCCGCATATTCCTAATTTCCCTTCTTTTATGATGCAATTATGGGGACATAGTTCACATCTGACTTTTTGATCCTTTAATGCTACATAATATGAGGCTTCTTTCATAACAAAGGCGCTTATTTTACCCCGAAGCGGGCGTAATCTCTTACCGGAATTTCCTGGTGGCTGACATGTTCAACCCGTGCCGAAGGCGGACCCTGCCAGCACCATTGCACCAACTCCTGGAGGTTTTCCGGGGGTCCTTCTGCTTCAATGTAAACAGTTCCATCCCTGTTGTTTTTGACAAATCCTT
This sequence comes from uncultured Bacteroidota bacterium, assembly GCA_913055635.1. GTDB lineage: Bacteria > Bacteroidota > Bacteroidia > Bacteroidales > UBA12077 > JAGXLC01. The sequence continues at coordinate 29,243 of CAJXLK010000019.1, read as the reverse complement.
TCAGTCCCAACGCCTGGGCTTTATTCACAGCGCTGAAGCGGAATCCTACCCCCTGTACCCTTCCGCTTATGGTGATCGACAATGCCTGCTTCATACCTCCACTGCATTTTACTGGTAACTGGTTGTGGTAAAACTGTATATCTTGAGTTGATCGACCGGTTTTTCCTGGTCAATGCCGGCTTGCGCACGGGCTTTTTCCAGTTGTTGATCCACTGAATCAATGCCATCCTGATTGGGCAGCAAAACGGAAAATTTGCCCTGCTCATCTTCGAGCATAACCCCATGCTTGCCGGGCTTTAAAAGCGATCGATCTTTTACCGGCCTGGGCTCCGAGATAACGTCCACTACAATGCTGATATTGTTCAATTCTGCTTCTTTTAAGGGTTCGGTCTGGTCATTGTCAAAGGCCGCTGCTACTGCGTTTTCGATGATTTCATTGTAGAGGTGTTCACATTTGGGTTGTGGATTTCCTATGCATGCCCGCAGTTGATTGCCGCTATATAATGATACATAGCAAGAAAGTTTGAGTTTTAAAGCCGGGGGAATCTGATCTGCTTGTCTGAAAAGTTTTTTGCCGGTTTTTAAGTAAAGCAAAATAGCATCATAAGCGATTTTAGCATACACGGTGTTGGGCTCAAACATAAATTTTAAATTTTAATTAGAATTTTGCTGGCTTCTTGGTTAAAAGATAAAAATCATTATGTAAATTTAAAAAATAGTATATTTAACATCAATATTATTAACAGGTTCTCGCAACATTATCCCTAAAACAGTGGCGCATGAATCCCGCATGCAATGACTTACACAATAAGGCGATGTATAAAACAAGCGGATTCCGTCGGGAGCGCGCCAACAAAAAATAAATGATGGTGCAATCCCAGGTGGATGAAAACCTGGTTAAATTCCAGATGTTTGGTTGTGGCAGATAAGAGCTATTATTATTTCAATGGTTCATTGATAATTATTATACAAACTGTAGAGTCAATTATTTTCAGAATATAGTCAAGAACTTTAATAACCCTTTATACCAATGAAGTATGGGGTATTACTAAGGGAAAACCTCAGGATATCGGTAAATGCTGTCAAGTCCAATAAACTGCGGACGGTCTTAACGGTATTTATCATTGCCTTTGGGATTATGGCCCTGGTGGGCATATTAACGGCCATTGATGCCATTAAGGGGTCACTGGAAAATCAGTTCACCATCATGGGGGCCAACACCTTTACCATTACCAATCGCCAGATGGTGAGGAGAGGGGGCCGGGGGGAAACGTCGAATCCGGTGATCAGTTACCGTCAGGCCATGGAGTTCAGCCAGGAGTATGATTTTCCTGCGCGGGTTTCAGTTTCCTACAATGCCTCAGGCACGGCCACTGTCAAGTATGGTTCAGTCAAGACCAACCCCAACATCACAGTTATGGGGAGCGATCAGTTTTACTTAATGAATTCGGGGTATGAGTTGGCCCGGGGGCGGAATTTTTCGGCCAATGAGATCAATACCAATGCCCATGTGGCCATTATCGGCAGCCATCTTGCCGGGGAGCTTTTTGAACCGGGGGTGCAGGGGGAAGGCAAGGTAATTACCGTGGGCAGTGGCAAGTATAAGGTGATTGGCATCCTCAGGGAGAAAGGTTCGGGATTTGGTTCGGGAAGCGATAAGATTTGTCTGTTGCCCCTGAGCAATGTGCGCCAATACTTTGCCCGGCCCAACATGCATTTTCGCATCACAGCCCTGCCCAATGAGCCCCGGCTGATGGATATGGCCGTTAGTCAGGCCAGGGGCCTGTTTCGGGTTATCCGGGGGCTGCGCATCCGTGATCCCGATAATTTTACCATTGAAACCAGTGACAATCTGATTAATCTGATGATGGAAAACCTGCGCTATGTCACCCTTGCTGCCACCATCATTGGCGTGATTACCCTGTTTGGGGCCTCCGTCGGACTGATGAACATCATGCTGGTCTCCGTGACTGAGCGAACAAGAGAGATAGGTGTGCGCAAGGCCATTGGCGCCAAATCAGGGCTTATCCGTCAGCAATTCCTGTTCGAATCGGTTTTTATCGGTCAAATGGGGGGCCTCCTGGGGATCATCCTGGGGATTTTGGTGGGCAACCTGGTATCGGCCATCACCGGCAGTGCCTTTATTGTGCCCTGGGTGTGGATCATCAGCGGGGTGCTGCTTTGCCTGGTGGTGGGTCTGCTTAGCGGGTTGCTCCCCGCAGTGAAGGCTTCTCAAGTCGACCCCATCACATCGCTTCGATATGAGTGAAAAATCATTATATTTGCCCTATGGATAATTTATTCATCGAAGAGACCATCAAAACTCCCGGTGTCAAATTCGATGCAAAGACCGGCGTGTTGACCATGTCCGGCAGGGCCATCCCGGAAAATCCGGAACATTTTTTTGCCGATGTGGTGGAGTGGGTGTTCAGTTATTTCAAGAACCCCTGCAGCCATACCCAGGTCAATATTGAACTGGAATATATCAACAGCGGGGCTTCCAAGTTTATACTGGAATTTTTTCAGGTGCTCGAAGAGAAGTATCAGGAAGGCTATTCGGCTCAAATTGATTGGTATTACGAGGCCGATGATGAGAGTGTTTATGAACTGGGCAAGCATTATCAGTCCATGATCGGTGTGCCCTTCCGTATGGTTGAGATGGAAGTATAAAGCCCGGGTTATCCGTATTTTTCAATATACTGGTTTAGTTTATTCTGACAATCCTCCAGTTTCTGGTTCAACTCCTTTTCGCGCCGGGCCGACTCTTCCTGGGTGGTTTTCAGTTCTTCCATGTTCTGGCGCATTTCCTCCTCCTGCGATTTCATCTCTTCGGCTTGTTGCTGGGATTTTTCCAGCAGTTCGTTGGTACGGATGTTGATTTTAACCGCCGAGAGGGTAGAAGCGATGTTTTCAGCCACCCGTTCCACAAAATCGATTTGGTATTGCTCAAATTCTTCAAATGAGGCCATCTCGATAACTCCGTGGATCTCCTCATTGTTCTTCAGGGGCACGATCAAAAGGCTTGTAGGTGTGGCTTCGCCCAGCCCGCTGGTGATGTTGATGTAATCGTCCGGGATATCACTCATGTAGATGGTCTCACCCTCCTCTACGGCCCGGCCTACCAGGCCGACCCCCGGTTCAATCTGCTTATCCATATACTTGCGCCGGCTGTATGCATAGGCTGCCTTAAGTTCAATGATCCGGTTCTCCTGGTCTTCATCGTTGATCATAAATAATCCGCCCTGATTGGCCTGGGTGTATTGGACCAGGTTCTGAATGATCTGGTACGACAACTCTTCGAGGTTGTCGTTGTTTTGGCGCAGCAGGTCAGAAAACTTGGCGATCCCCTGCGAAGCCCAGTTTCTTTGTTCATCTTCCTTCTTGCGCTTTTCTTCCTCCTGGGCAGCCTGCTTCAGGTTATCGCGCATCTCCAGGAGGGCATTGCCCAAATCGTCCTGCTCGCTGAGGGGCTCGAAGGGCACATCATAATTGCCTTTGCCGATCTCCTTGGCAAAACTGGTGAACTTGCGGAAACTCTCCACCAAATCGTTCAGCGCCGCCGACATATCCCCAATCTCATCATTGCGCGTTTTGAGCTTTTCGCGGGGCAGTATGCCCTGACACATCGAGGTTAAAATGGATTTGACATTCTTGATGGGTTTGACCGTCGTGCGGGTGAGCAAAATGGCTATCCCCGAAGAGATGACAATCAAGGCAATCCCCAGGATCATGATGAACCGCTCAAAACGGTTGAACAACGATGACATCTCTACCCTCGATTGATCTACCTTGGCCTGCATCGTGTTGCGCAATGTGCTGATCTGTTCCAGGATCCGGTCGGTTAAAACAATGATCTCCCCGCCATACTCCACCTTCGGGGTGATCTCAAACAACAACATCGGATCATTATAGCTCTCAAAATCATTGAGGCTCTCCATGATGCTTTGATGTTCCCTGAACAGGGTGTCTTGTATGGCCTGGTGGATTTGCTGATACTTCTTGCGCTCTTCAGGTTCCCATTTGTCGCTGAGCTGGCTTATTTTGTCGTGAAGTTCCGGAAAATTCTTGCTGTGAAGCTTTTGAAGCTGAATCTTATCGGGGGTGTTCTTTTTCTTGTCGATGAACACCCAGGTTTTGATCAGGGATTTCGACCGGTTGATCTGGTTGTAGAGGTCATTCAGGTGGGAGGCTGAAGGCACGTAAAGCTCGGTGATTTGTTGGTTGATCTTTCGGCTTTTCTGAAGGGAATTATTGATTAAATAGCTGTTGACCAGGATGGCTATAATGATGGCCCCGATGCCCAGGATTAACTTAGCTCCGATCGAAAACCTTAATTTCATAATATACAGGTGTTTTTATAGATATACGAAGATAATGATTTTTTATCACACGTGTGGTATTAGTGTACTGTTTTGCGGCCATAGGGTTTCAAATTCATGTGGGCCGGATACTGAATATGGGTTAGGAACAGGCCGTTGGCCGGTACAGAGTAGCCGGCTTGCGAGCGGTTGCGGCTTTCAATGATTTTTTGCATTCCCTCCGGCGACAGCCGCCCCCGGCCTGTCTCCAGGAGGGTTCCTACAATGGCGCGTACCATATTGCGCAGGAACCGGTTGGCTTGAATGGTGAAAATCAGCATGTGCCCCGCCCTCTGCCATTCAGCCCGGTAAACTTCACACAAATTGGTTTTGTTTTGGGTATTGGATTTGCTGAAACTCGAGAAGTCCTGGTAACGGTATAATACTTTTGCCGCTTCGTTCATGCCCTCCATGTCCACCTCCCAAAACAGATGATAGGCATATTCTCTTTTGAACGGATCCTTGATGGTGGTGATCTGGTACTGGTAGGTGCGCGAGAGGGCGTCATATCGGGCGTGAGCGTTTGGGGGGACTTCATAAAGCCCGTAAATGGCTATGTCATCCGGCAGGAATCGGTTCAGGCGAAAAATGATGTGGCCGGGCTCCTCCAGCTTCCCGCTGTAATCGAAATGGGCCCAGTAACAACTCGCATGCACCCCGGCATCGGTGCGCCCTGCACCCACCACATGGATATCCTCCCGCAATACCGTGCTTAATGCCTGATTGAGTACCTGCTGAATGGTCACTGCATTGGGCTGGACCTGCCAGCCATGGTAATGTGTCCCCTTGTATGCCAGCTGGATGAAGTAGCGTTGAGATGGATCCAAGATCTTTTTTGGGCTCAAAATTAATACAATATCTCTCCATTTGAAAGCCACCCAGAATGATTATCCCCCCGCAGCCTTAATAATCCTTAAATTACTTTAACTTTTATTAACAGAATAAAACCCTATCATTGGCCCGTTATTACTTTCATTTCTGGTGGAAATGTTATTAATTTGGGAAAAATTCTGCAGAAAGTTAAAAAATCCATGATATAGCACCGACATGCCTGGCGCCGGCAGTTGTAATTGTTTTATCATGTCAAATTGCATTGAGTCCATAAATTAAATAACGATATACTTATATGCAATCCACATGGGTCAATACACAACAAGGCTGTTTTTATCAATCATGTGGGTTCGGCGGGCCTTCTGCGAAGAATTAAGGATGTAATACCATAGCGATTGATAACCTTTAATAAGTCTATATACCAATGAAACCTGCATGCAAGGACTTACACAACAAGGACATGATTATTCATGCAGGTTCCATACGGCCAACATGTTAAATAAAAGATAATCGTATGAATCAAACCGTCAATGTACAGGAATTGAACGAACGTATCCGCAATGAGAGTTCATTTGTGGACATGATCAATATGGAGATGGATAAGGTGATTGTCGGGCAGAAGCATTTGGTAGAGAGCCTTTTGGTTGGGCTGCTATCCGATGGGCATGTACTGTTGGAAGGGGTGCCGGGCCTGGCTAAAACCCTTGCCATCAGCACCCTGTCAGGAATTGTGGATGCCCGATTTAACCGGATTCAGTTTACCCCCGACCTGCTGCCGGCCGACCTGCTGGGAACTATGATATACAGCCAGCAGAAGGAGCAGTTCATGGTCAAGAAGGGCCCCATTTTTACCAATTTTGTCCTGGCCGATGAAATTAACCGTTCCCCGGCCAAAGTACAGAGTGCCTTGCTCGAGGCCATGCAGGAGCGCCAGATTACCATCGGGGAGGAGACCTTTAAACTGGATCAGCCTTTTTTGGTGCTGGCCACCCAAAACCCGATTGAACAGGAAGGGACCTATCCGTTGCCGGAAGCTCAGGTAGACCGTTTCATGCTGAAGGTGGTTATTGATTATCCCCAGTTGGAGGAAGAAAAGCTGATCGTGCGTCAGAATCTGGCCAAAGAATTTCCCACCGCAAACCAGGTGGTTCAGCCCGACGACATCATCCGCGCCCGTGGCGTGGTCAAAGAAGTCTATATTGACGAGAAGATTGAACGCTATATTCTGGATATTGTCTTTGCCACCCGTTATCCCCAACACTACGGACTGGACCATTTCCAGGGAATGATCAATTACGGGGGCTCCCCCCGGGCCAGCATTAACCTGGCCCTGGCCGCCAAAGCCTATGCCTTTATCAAGCGAAGGGGCTATGTCATCCCTGAAGATGTCCGCGCTGTTTGCCATGATGTGCTGCGCCACCGCATCGGGTTGTCCTATGAGGCGGAAGCGGAAAATGTGACCAGTGAAGATATTGTAACTCAAATCCTCAATGCCATTGAGGTGCCCTAGTGCGGCTTTTTCTTTAAACTTATAATCCCGGGATCATGAAGACGTTTCTTTTATTGTGCCTGTTGTTCGGTTTTGTGGCTGTCTCATCAGCACAAGATCAGCACTTTATTGGTAAAACCGTCGACCAGGTGAAAACCCTGATGCAGGAGTCAGACGGTGATTTGTCTTTCACCAAAGAGGTCCAAACCGGTCAACACCATTTCCTTAAGTATGAGAACCGCGATCAGACCAAAACCATGTTGTTCATCTTCTCCGATCAGGGTCGGTGCCGCTATACCAAACAGATGTGCGATTATGCCCTTTTGAAGGAAGCTCAGGATTCGCTGAACAGCCATTATGAATATCAAAAAGACCTGACCTGGCGGGATTACTCAGAGGACGGGAAGTATGAATACCTGATTGAGCTGGACAAAAGAGAATGGTTTTTTACCATTCGAACCAGCCGGAGCAAAAATTAAGGAGTAACTGTGGAAACCACTGAATTATTAAAGAAAGTTCGAAAGATCGAGATCAAAACCCGGGGCCTCTCGCGCAATATTTTTGCGGGTCAGTACCACAGCGCATTCAAGGGAAGGGGCATGTCTTTCAGTGAAGTTCGCGAGTATCAGTATGGAGATGATATCCGCAACATCGACTGGAATGTGACGGCCCGCTTTAGCCATCCTTATGTGAAAATCTACGAGGAAGAACGTGAACTCACCGTGATGTTGCTCGTTGATGTAAGCAATTCCCGGGTTTTTGGTACCCGCCGGCAGCTAAAAAAAAATCTGATCACCGAGATTGCAGCGGTTTTATCTTTTTCAGCCATCCAGAACAACGATAAAATTGGGGTTATTTTGTTCAGCGGGAAGGTTGAGAAATTTATCCCTCCTAAAAAAGGGCGCAAACACATATTGAGGATTATTCGTGAGCTGATAGAGTTTGATCCCGAAGATGCTTCCACTGATCTTTCCGAGGCCTTTAAGTATTTGACCAATGTGATCAAGAAAAAATGTACGGCTTTTGTGGTCTCTGATTTTTATGACCAGGATCCTTCGGATTATTCCATGAATTATGAAGAGGCCCTGCGCATTGCCAACAACAAGCATGATGTGATTGGCCTGCGGATATATGATCAACGGGAGAAAGAATTGCCGGATGTGGGTTTGGTTAAGATGCAGGATGCAGAGACCGGCGATTATGTATGGGTTGACACTTCAAGCCGTAAGATACGCAAGGCTTACAGGCAGTGGTGGGAGACCACTTCGCGGAATATTCATACGGTTTTTTCGCAGGCGGGGGTGGATTATGCCTCATTTGAAACGGGTGGGGATTATGTAAAGCCATTGGTAAATTTATTTGAAAGGCGATAAAAAAAGGAACAGATGGTTAAAAGGGGAACCCTAGGAAGTGTGATATTTTTGATGTTCCTCCTGGCCTTTATCGGGCAGCTCAGGGGGCAGCCTTATAGTGTTCGGGCCACGGTGGATACGAACCGGATCCAGATCGGCGATCAGATCCATCTGGATTATACGGTCAATCAACCCGAAACGGCGCGGGTGGCTTTTCCTTCCATGGAGCAGCGCTTTTCCCAGGACATTGAACTGATCCGGGCTTATCCGAGGGACACCCTCGAGTCGAAGTCATCGGGCATGATCCGGGTCAGGCAGCGGTTGCTGATCACCAGCTTTGATTCGGGTGCCGTGGAGATTCCATCCATGGCCTTTAAATACAGGCATCAACAGGGTGTAGACAGCATCGTGAGCCCCCCGGTGAGTCTTTTTGTGGAAACGGTTAGGGTCGATACCACCCGCAGCATTTTTGGCATCAAGGGGCCGCTGGGGGCACCCTTGAGCTTTGCCGAACTGTTGCCTTATTTGCTGGCCGCCCTGGCGCTTGCCGGGCTGATCTGGGCCGGTATTTATCTTTGGAAACGCAGGAAAAAACACCAACCCGCCGCCGAAACACCGTCAAAACCCGATGAACCAGCCCATGTTTATGCCTTCCGCGAGTTGGATCGCTTGAAAGAGCAACGCCTCTGGCAAAACGGCCAGGTTAAGCTTTATTATACACGATTGACCGAAATTCTGAGGACTTATCTATGGATGCGCTATGACATCAAAACCCTGGAGCGTACAACCGATGAAATCCTGCTTTCTTTGCAAAATTCTGAATTGAACGACCAACAGGCTTATGATCAGCTCAGCACGATCCTAAAAACAGCGGATCTGGTCAAGTTTGCCCGTATGGAACCCGCACCCGGCGAAAATGAATCGCACCTGGAATCGGCCTACGCGTTTGTCCGGGCCACCCGCTATGTAGAGCAGGCCGGTGGGCAGGAAACCGAAGGCGATCAGCCGGAAAATGGTGAAAACGTAAACGTTAAAAGTGAACAACAAACCCAATGATGCAGGATATCACATTTGCCCAGCCTCAATGGCTCTTTCTGCTGGTATTGATTGTTCCGGCAGTGGTGTGGTACATATTGCGCCACCGCACCTCCGAGGCGAGCCTTCAGATGTCGCAGACACAGGGCATCAAACATGCCGGGAAATCCTATAAATACTACCTGCGCCATGTGCTTTTTGTTTTTCGCATGCTGGCCGTCGCCCTTTTGGTCATAGCCCTGGCCCGGCCCCAGTCCAGTATGAGCAAGAAAGAAGACAATATCCGGGGCATCGATATTGTCCTGGCCCTGGATATCTCCAGCAGCATGCTGGCCCGCGATTTTGACCCCAATCGACTGGAAGCCTCCAAGGATATTGCCATCGATTTTATTGAGGGCCGCAACAACGACCGGATCGGACTGGTGGTGTTCAGCGGGGAAAGCTTCACCCAGTGCCCCCTGACCACCGACCATTCAGTACTGATCAATTTTTTTGAGGACATCGAAAGCGGAATGGTCGACGATGGCACCGCCATCGGTATGGGCCTGGCTACCGCGGTGAACCGCTTGAAGGACAGCGACGCCAAAAGCCAGGTGGTGATCCTGCTGACCGACGGGGTCAATAACCGCGGCTCCATTGCCCCGGCTACGGCCGCAGAAATAGCCAAAACATTCGATGTCAGAGTCTATACCATCGGGGTGGGCAGCCAGGGTACTGCCCCCTATCCGGTAAATACCCCATATGGCGTGCAGTATAAAAATATGGAGGTCGAAATTGATGAAGACGTCCTCCAACAAATTGCCAATGAAACCAATGGCTCCTATTTTAGGGCCACCAACAACCAAAAACTCAAACAAATATATAGCCAGATTGACCAGATGGAGAAATCTAAAATCGAAGTCAAAGAATACAGCCAGAAAACCGAGGAATTTTTCTTGTTTACCCTGATCGCAGGAATCCTGCTGCTGACAGAATTGTTGCTGCGGTTTACCGTTTTGCGGACCATACCTTAAACCGGAAAGTCTTTATGTTTAGATTCGGAAACAATGACGTTTTATATGCCCTGGTGATCGTTCCCGTGATGATCATCCTTTTCCTGGTGTCACGGTATATGCGCAAGCGATCGATGCGGAAATTTGGGGATACCGATCTCCTTTCCCAGCTCACCCCTTATTTGTCGAGGCTGCGGCCTGTGATCAAGTTCATCTTTCTTTTGTTGGCTTTGACCTCCGTGATTTTTGCCATGGCCGATCCCCAGTTCGGTTCCAAACTGGAAAAGGTCAAGCGCAAAGGGGTGGAGCTGATCATTGCCCTGGATGTATCGAACAGCATGCTGGCTGAAGACATTGAGCCCAGCCGTCTGGAACGCGCAAAGCGAAGCATTTCCCAGATGATTGACCGTTTGCGCAATGACCGCATCGGGTTGATCGTTTTTGCAGGTGATGCCTATGTGCAGGTTCCCCTGACCACGGATTACTCTGCCGTTAAGATGTACCTGTCTTCGATCACCCCGGAAATTGTACCCCGCCAGGGTACCGCCATGGGTTCGGCCATTGATCTGGCCCGGGAGTCCTTTGGCAAAAAGAGTGAATTGGATAAGGCCCTGATTGTTATAACCGACGGCGAAAATCATCAGGGAAACCTGGTGGAAGCAGCTCAGAAAGCACGCAAGCAGGATATCACCATCCACGCCATCGGCATGGGTACCCGCCAGGGAGCCCCAATCCCACTGCGGGAAGAAAACGGCCAGACCGTTTATCAAAAAGATCAGCAGGGCAATACCGTGATCAGCAAACTGAATGCTTCCACATTGAAGCAGCTGGCTTCGACCGGAAAAGGTACTTATATCCAGGCCAGCAATGCCCGTACCGGCCTGGAACAGCTGTTTAGTGAAATCAGCCAGATGACAAAAAAGGAGATCGAAGCCAAAGTATACAAAGATTATGAGCATCGTTTCCAGTACCTGGTCGGAATGGCTTTGTTCTTCCTTTTGCTTGATTTGTTATTGCTTGAGCGGCGAAATAAAAGGTTGATGCGTTTTAATCTTTTTAAAGTCAGGAGGTAATTATGAGATTTTCAGGATGGATCGTTTTCATGCTCCTGTTTATCAGCCTGGGGGCTTACAGCCAGTCGGAGCGCAAGTTTATCCGAAAGGGCAACCAGTCCTATCAGCAGAAAGATTATACCCAATCGGAGGTGAAATACCGCAAAGCCTTGGAGAAAGATGGCAATTCGTTCAAGGCGGCATTTAATGTAGGAGATGCCCTTTATCAGCAGGGAAAGTATAAGGAGGCGGCGCGTCAATTCAATGCGTTGACCAGCCGGGATGTATCGGACCAGAAGCTGGCACGGGCCTATCATAACCTGGGCAATTCGCTGTTGAAATCCAAACAGCTGCGCAAGAGCATTTCTGCCTATAAAAACGCCCTGCGCCTTCATCCCGGCGATGTACAAACCAAGCACAACCTGACTTATGCCCTGAGGCAGCTGAAACAGCAGCAAAAGAAAAAACAGCAACAAAAGAAGAAGCAGAATCAGCAGTCGGATCAGAATCAGAACAACCAGCAACCAAATCAACAACAGAAGAAAAAACAACAGGACAGGGAAAATCAAAAACGCCGGCAACAGCAACAGCAACAACAACAGCAACAAAAACAAAAGCAGCAAAACAAACAACAGGGCAATCCCTCCAAACAGGGTATTTCCAAAGAAGACGCCCGGCGCTTGCTTCAGGCCCTGGCCAATGACGAGGAGCAGCTGCAGGAGAAGCTTAAGAAGAAGAAAGCCAAAAACGTTCAGGTAAAAACAACTAAGAACTGGTAAATTGATGGCAATGAGATCTATACTTGTATTGTTGGCATTGCTTTTAATAGGGTCAGCTGTTGAGGCAGATGAGGTGGACTTTACCGCTAAAGCCCCCAACGTGGTCAGGCAAGGCCAACAGTTCCGGTTAACTTATACGGTCAACTCCCAGGCGGGCGATTTTAATCCGCCCGATCTCTCGCCGTTTGATGTGCTGGCCGGCCCCAGTACCTCTTCCAGTACCAATGTCAGCATCATCAACGGGAAAATGACCCGTAAGTACCGCCAAACCTATACCTATGTATTGCAGGCTTCTGAAACCGGAAAATACACCCTATCACCGGCTCAGGTGGAGGTCGATGGGCAAACCTACCAGTCCAATGCCCTGACCATTGAGGTGATCAAGCAAAAACAGGGCTCGGGCGGGCAAAAACAATCCAGCCCCTCCCAGGCTCAAAAGGGCAAAACAAAAGAGGTGCAGGCCCCGGGCGATGATCTTTTTGTAAAGGTCCTTGTCGATAAAGACCGGGTCTATCAGGCCGAGCCCCTGGTGGCCACCATTAAACTCTATTCGAAACTGAATATTTCCGGGTTGGAAAATGTTAAATTTCCTGCTTTTGAAGGGTTTTACAAGCAGGAAATTGAAACCCCCACGCTGAGGCAGTTGGAGAAAGAAAATGTAAACGGGCAAATCTATGGCACCGGTATTTTGAAAAAATATTTGCTGTTTCCCCAAAAAAGTGGCCAATTGACCATTGGTTCTTTCCAGGTGGACTGCATTGTCCAGAAGAAGGTGGAAGGGAAGTCGCGCAGCATTTTCGATGATTTTTTTGGTTCTTACCGGAATGTGCGCATGTCGGTCGAAAGTGAACCGGTAGGGGTACAGGTGCGCCCCTTGCCGTCGGGGGCTCCCCGCCATTTTAGCGGCGGGGTGGGTTCCTTCCAAATCGATGCCAAATTGGATAAACAGCAGGTTAAAGTCAATGAAGGGGTGAGCCTGACCCTGGAAGTCTCGGGCCGGGGCAACCTGAAAGTGATGGATCACCCCAGCGTTGAGTTTGCCCCCGATTTGGAGGTGTATGACCCCAAAGTATCCAACAACATTGAGGTCTCGCAGAGAGGGGCCCGGGGCACCAAAACCATTGAGTATTTGATCATACCAAGACATGCCGGCGAATACCGCATTCCCCCGGTGCGCATGTCGTACTTTGATTTGGATCAGCAGGCTTACCTGACCCGGCAAACCGAACCGTTGACCCTTCAGGCGAAGCCGGCTGCCGGCGACACCACCACAGGGGGGCGCCGCTCCTATGCCAGGCAGGATGTGAGCATCATTGGCAGCGACATCCGCTATATCCAAACCGATGGCTTTGACCTGAAAGAGAAAAATACCTTTGTCTTTGGTTCGCCCGGTTTTTACCTGACTTATGCCGGCGGGCTGGCGGCTTTCTTTGTGGTATTGTTTTTCCGCCGAAGGAAAGCCAAAGAGAGCGCCGACCTTGCCCTTTTGAAACAAAGAAAGGCCAATAAATTTGCCCGGAAAAGGCTGAAAGCTGCCTCGAGGTACCTGAAACAGGACAACAAGGACCAGTTCTATGAAGAGACCCTGAAAGCCTTGTGGGGATATATGAGCGATAAACTGGGTATTCCCATTGCTGATTTGTCGCGCGATCATGTCAGGGGCAAACTGCAGGAGCGGGAGATACCCGAAGAGCTGATTTCCCGGTTTGTGGATCTGATCGATAATTGTGAATATGCAAGATATGCCCCGGCATCGCAATCCGGAGGCATGGAGCAGTTTTACCGCGAGGCCCTCTCTACCATCACAGCCTTGCAACAAAAACTCAAATAAGATGATGACAAAACGATACGTGCTTGTGTTCCTTATGGTGGGTGTTTTGATGAGTCTGCAGGCCGGGGCCCGGCAGGTCCACCCCCTGGTCGATTCGGCCAACCAACAATACCAGAACGGACACTATCATCAGGCCATCGAACTTTACAGCCAGGTGCTGGCCGCCGGTAAGGAAGCCCCCGGCATCTACTACAACCTGGCCAATGCCTACTACAAATCCAATCAGCTGGCTCCGGCCATCTTGAATTATGAACGGGCCCGCCTGCGCGATCCCGGCAATGAGGATATACGCCATAACCTGAAGTTGGCCCGCCAGCAAATAACCGACCGCATCGAAAAAATCCCCGAATTTTTCCTTACCCGCTGGTTTCGCCAATTCATTAACCTGTTCTCTTCCGATCAATGGGCCTATATCAGTATGGCCACCTTTCTGGCTTTTCTCCTGCTCTTTTCCCTCTATCTCTATGCGGGAAGGCTCGCCCTTAAGAAAGGGGCGTTCTGGAGCAGCATACTGACCCTGGCCATTGCCGTCTCATCCTTCGCCTTTTCCCTGCAGCAGAAACAGGATATCGTCCGCTCACAAGAGGCCATCGTTTTCGATGCCAAAGTTACCGTACGCAGTTCGCCCGATGAAAGTGGCACGGAATTGTTCGTCATTCACGAAGGAACCAAAGTCTACATTGAAGATCGCGTCAGTGAATGGTATGAGATTGAACTGACCGACGGCAGCCAGGGATGGCTGAAACGTCAAAGCGTTGAACCTATATAAAGTTTTATGGCAGAGCTTTTTGAGCAAAAAATTCATGCCCTCCGCAAACGCTATCAAACCATCATGTTTGGGCTGCTCACCCTTAGCGCCGGGGTGCTGCTGTTGCATTTTCTTTTTCCCGGTTTGCCGAACTTCACTCAAAAAGCTGCCCTGATCAGCAAATCGGTGCTGATTATCCTGTTTTTGTCAATCATCCCGTTGATGCTCAGCCATTTTAAACGCAAATTGTATGAGATACCCCGCGATCGGGAGCCATTGCTCAAAATTACTGCCTATCAGCGACAGTTTTACATCAAAACAGCCGTAATAGTAGCCCTTTGCTTATTAACCCTGCTGGTGTTCGCCTTATCCGGCGATCCGATGATTTTGGTCCTGCTTTTGGCCGGGGTCTTATTCCTCTTTTTTGAACGGCCTTCCCGGCTGAAAATCTATACCGACCTGGATATAGACGATTAGACAGCCTTTCCCCAAATAAAGCAACCTGCCCCGGAAAAAGACCCGGTCACCGAAGATGGCGATGGATCCGTTTCATCCCACCGCCCTGGCCCCTTGAAATGAGCCCTCTGTATACCTCTGATTGATGATCCCTGGGAGGTTTTTTTACGAGTCCCGTGACTTTATGTGCGCCTTCTAAGAGTTTTGTGAAATCTTGTTCGTCCCCCCTGTTTTTTTATCTGGTTGATATGCATTTTATTAGAAAAAATGCTATCTTTATAAACCCGGACAAATTTTTAAAAGGACCATTATGGCGCGCAAAATTTTTCAAGGCAGAACCATCCTGGGAATTATCCTGGTTTTGATCGGAATATTCCTGATTGCAAGAAGTTTAGATGTTTTACCGGAAGCATGGGCCGATCATTTGTTCAGTTGGCCGATGATTCTGGTTGTATTGGGTGTTATTTTCCTTTCCAATCGTCCCTCCAGTACTTCGGGCTGGGTTTTATTAATTATCGGGGGTGTTTTTCTGCTGCAGCGGTTCACCCTTTTTTCCTATTCCTTGCGGGAAATATTCTGGCCGGTGGTTTTTATCGGGATCGGTCTGTTGATATTGGTGCGTTCGCTTGGGGGAGTGCGCCGCAAACGTGGGGTGCAGACCAGCGGTTCGAGTGCTGATTACATTGATGAGGTGGCCATTTTGGGTGGCAGTGAACGCAAAATCACCTCCGGGGCATTCAAGGGCGGGCAGATCACCTCCATCCTCGGGGGCTCTCAAATCAATATGATCAGTGCCCATCTTGCCCCGGGCGATAATTATCTGGATGTATTTTCCCTGTTTGGCGGTTCAACACTGATTGTCCCCCGCGATTGGAATGTGAAGGTGGAAGTCACTTCTATATTGGGGGGATTTACCGATAAGCGATCGGTGGTGGAGAGCCAGTCCAATCAGGAAGAAGGCGTGTTGGTGATCAAAGGGGTGGTGTTGTTTGGTGGGGGAGAGATCAAAAATGTATAGGTTCCATCAGTTTTGGCTCGTGTTTTTGTCTTAGCTTTGACTTCCTTTCGCTTATGTTTTAGCTTAACATCACACTTGCCTTTGCCTCGGCTCCCGAGGCAGATCACCTCTTGGTTCCTGCCTCAGGAATGGCCCTTTAGTTTGGCCACCTCCTGCTGGAGGCTGTTGATGCGCTCAAGGATATTTTCCCTGGGAACTGCGGGCTCAGGCATTTGCTGACTGATGTAATGGGTGAATTTCCAGATTTCCTTGATCTGATCTCCCGGCAAATCGTAAGGATCATACAGGGGGTTCAGTGAGTGGAGGGTTAGTTTTTTGTACTCCTTCAGGTGGTTTTCGATGATTTTGAAAACGATGCCTTCATTCAGGGTTAAGATGATGCAGGGGGTACCGTGATTTAAGGCAAGCCAGTCCATGACAAATTCTCCCGTAATCCATGCCCCGTCGGGAATCGGGTGCATCGAATCGCCATTGATCTGAAAAGTACGGTATTTTTTTTGCTCCGACAAGAAGGGCAATTTGAAGACCGGCAATTCCCGGATGAATTCGGGGTCGGCAAATCCCCTTTGATAGCCGGCCTGGGCTTTTTCGGGAACCAGTTCAATGTTTTCCTCGTTGTTCTGATCAACCGTGGTGGCCAAAACCCTTAACTGACTTCCTTTGAGGTACACATCATATCCGTTTTCGAGCTGTGACAATTGCCGTTCGTTGAGTTCACTAAGATCGGTTTTGATCAGGCTGTCGACGGCAACCTGGAAATAATCGGAAAAGGCTATCAAAGCCTGGATGCCCGGTTGTGCCACTTCATTTTCATACCCGCTTAAGGTTGATCGTTTGATGTTCAAGGCCCGGGCTACATCGTCCTGGGTTTTTCTTTTGCGTTTTCGGAGGAGGCGGATGTTTTTGCTAAAGTTCATGATAATCAGTGTTTTAATTTTCTAAAAAAAGGGGGCATGGCCTTGTTTTTTTGGACGGGAATGATTAAATTATTGTCTTGATTTTGATTAAAATCTAATCAAACATATAACAATTTTTCCATCATACCAAATGCTTGAGCCATAAAATGAAGAGTGAAGAGCGCAACATCGTCCATCTGGATCTGGATTCGTTTTTTGTTTCGGTCGAGCGGTTGCACAACCGCAAGTTGGAGGGCAAGCCGGTGATCATCGGGGGGCTTTCAGACCGTGGGGTAGTGGCCAGTTGCAGTTATGAAGCCCGGCGGTTTGGGGTTCATTCGGCCATGCCCATGCGTATGGCGCGGCAGTTATGTGGTGATGCGGTAGTTATCCGGGGGGATATGGATTTGTACAGCCGTTATTCGGATATGGTGACCGATATCATTGATGAATGGGCCCCTGTCTACGAGAAGGCATCTATTGATGAGCATTTTTTGGATCTCACGGGGTTGGAGCGATTTTTTGGTACTTTCCGGTGGTCGCGGGAGCTCAAGCGGCAGATTGTGCGGCACACGGGGTTGCCGATTTCCTTTGGCCTGTCATTGAACAAGACGGTCTCGAAGATTGCCACGGGCGAGGCCAAGCCCGATGGGGCTCTTTATGTGCCGCCTTCGCGGGTAAAGCCTTTTCTCTGGCCCCTGTCTATCCGTAAGATTCCGATGGTAGGGGACAAGACCTACCGTTTGTTGCGTTCGATGGGGGTAAGCCGCATCCAGACCCTCAGCCAGGTGCCGGTCGAGATGCTTGAACATGTGCTGGGCAAAAACGGGGTGGCTCTGTGGAAGAAGGCCCAGGGCATAGACCCTACCCCGGTAGAGCCTTATTCGCGGGCCAAATCCATAGGCACTGAACGCACCTTTCAGCGCGACACCACCGATGTGCAGGCCATGGATGCCCTGCTGGTGGCCATGGTCGAACAATTGGCCCATCAGCTGCGACAGCAGCGCAAACTGACCTCCTGCGTTACCGTGAAGCTGCGCTATGCCAATTACGATACCCATACCCTCCAGAAACGCATCGCTTATACCGCCTTTGATCACCACCTGATGGCTACCACCCGCGAACTTTTCCGAAAACTCTATTCCCGGCGCATGCTCGTGCGGCTGTTGGGCGTGCGCCTGAGCGGCCTGGTCCACGGCAGCCAGCAACTCAACATGTTTGAGGATACCCGCGAGTTGATCAACCTCTACCACAGCCTGGATGCCATAAAACAACGCTACGGGGCCCGGGCCATCGGAAGAGCTGCCGGATACGGCAACCCCCTGCGGTAACCCCCAGCGGTACCCCGCCGGCAAGGCCCTTCTGTAAGCCCCCCCCGCTTAGCGGGGTCAAATTCACCCCCCGCTAAGCGGGGTTCGGATAAAATTACCGCCGCGCCCGCAAAAAAATCCGCTCGCTTACCCGCGATTATCACCTGGGCCATGGCCTCCATCTCCCCCTGCGCGAGGTTTGCTCGGTGGTGATTGCCGCTTCCTCCTCAGCACCGGTCGCCGCTTCCAGCTACTGATCGCCCCTGATTATTTGTCCCCGGTTCATTACTGGGGTTGTTTAGCGGGGTAAAATTTCTTAAATTGTAGCGTTTGCATCCTGTAAATCCCATCAGTTATGAATATACTCCAAAAATATCTCGAAGAACGCCATCGGGATAAAAAACAAGACAAGGATTTTGGCCAGCCCGGCCCGGTGATTACCATCTCCAGACAATTTGGATGCTCCGGTAAGTTTTTGGCCGATAAACTGGTCGAACAGCTCACTGAGCAAGGTTATGTGCCTGATAAAGGCAATAACTGGAAGGTCATCAGCAAGGAAATTCTCGAGCATTCAGCCCGTGAATTAGAACTTCATCCCTCCCAGATTGAATACGTTTTTAAATATGAACGGAAAAGTGCCATTGATGAAATCCTCGGGGCCTTATCCAGTAAATATTACAAAAGCGACCGGAAGATCAAAAACACCATCAAGAAAGTGATCCATAACATTGGGGTGGAAGGCAATTCGGTCATTCTGGGTCGTTGCGGTTCGATCATTACCAAGGACATCCCGCGCTCCCTTCATTTGCGCCTGATTGCCCCGCTTCCCTGGCGCACCCAGGTCATCGCCAAACGCTTCAACCTTGATGAAAAGAAGGCCCGCGAGTATGTCCTCGATATTGACAAGAAAAGAACGCAACTGCGCAATGAAATAGCCGGAGAAGCGGTGGATGACACCCATTATAATATGGTGCTCAATGCCAAAGACTTTTCTTTTGATGAAATGGTCCAGATCATCATTCATGTCCTGAAGCTCAAAAAAGTGATCTGAACCCCGGCAATGGTTCATTAACCCCGGAGATTTTCATAACTCCGGGGTTTTTTCTTCCCCGGGGGCTCTTCAATAAGGCCACCTTTTAGCAGCCCCTGGCAAAACCGGTATTTGCAAAAAAACGGCCGGCAAAACGGAAGAAGGCCGTTTATTGGGCGTGTTGGCGGTTGAACTCCGTCTGATCCCGGTTGCTATGAGCCATTCTTGCGGGTCAGGGCCCGGACAAATTCATCGTTGCGGCGGGTTGCCACATCCAGCTTCACCCCGTTCTCCAGGGTGATCTTGTAGCCCTGGACTTTGCTGTAGGATTTGATGTAATTCAGGTTGACCAGGTAGGATTTATGGATGCGGAAAAACATCTTTTCGGGCAATAGGTTTTCAATGTTTTTCAGGGTCTTGGCCACCATGATCACTTCATCCCGATTGGTGACGATCTTCGTGTAATTTTCTTCGGCCTGGCAGTAAACAATGTTGTTGACCCGCTCCAGTTCATAGCCGTCCATCGTGGGAAGGGCTATCTTATTGAATTCTGCTGAATTGGCATTCATATTGGCCAGAAAGGTCTCAATCTGGGTGTTGGGGGTCAGTCTTTCCTTTTTTTCTTCAAGCCTTTTCAGGACTTCCTTCAGATCAATATAATTGATGGGTTTCAGCAAGTAATCCAGGGCCGAATATTTAATGGCGTCAATGGCATATTGTTTATAGGCGGTGGTGAAGATGACTTCGAAGTTGTAGTAATTGAAATAATCAAACAGCTTGAAGCCGTTCTCCCCGGGCATTTCGATGTCGAGGAACACGAGCCGGGGGCTGTATTTGTTGATGGCTGTAACGCCTTCTTGTACGTTCTCCGCGAGATAGACGATGCTAATCTGGTCACTGAAATATTTTTCAATGATTTTTTGAAGGGTTTCCCGGGACTTGCGTTCGTCATCAATAATGACACTGGTCCATATCATTGGCGGGGATTTTTCTTTAAGAAGCCCCCAAATATAATGATTTTCATGCAATAATAAAAAATATTGTACCTGCCAAAAGAGGTGGAACAGGATGGATTTATCTTTAAGGCCTTGGTTGTTTAATGTTTTGGAGGGTGTTCATTGGTGGAGGTGGTGATATTGGAGAAGGCCTTCCATCGGGGAAGCCACCACCCGGTCGATCTGCATTTCCATTTGGCGGGCTGTTGCTTTCAGTTTTTCCTGGAAAGCCCAGGCCACGGAACCTGTCAGGCGGATGTTATTGAGCAGGGCTTTGGGGTAGTGGTTTTGCAGCAATAGGAGGTAGGCTTCAAAAGCCTTTTGAAGGAGGTTTTGCAGGTAGGGGTTTTGCTGGTGGGTTTGAATGAAGGGGGTGAATTCGGCCAAAAAGCGGTTGGGGTAAGGGTGGTGGTAGAGTTCATAGAGGAGGGAGCGGGAAGAATCCGGGTATTGTTGGTTGAACTGGTTGGTCAATGCCTGTGGCAGCTCATGGTGGAAATAAGCTTTCAGGAGCATTTTGCCCAGGTGGTTGCCGCTGCCTTCGTCGCCGAGGATATACCCCAGGGTAGGGGTGGTTTGGGTGATGCGGTGGCCGTTGTAGAAGCCTGAGTTGGAGCCGGTGCCCAGGATACCGGCAATGCCTTTTTCTTCGAGGAAGAGACCCCGGGCGGCTCCCAGCAGATCCGAATGAACGTGTACCTGGGCCTGGGGAAAGGCCTGTTGCAGGGCTGAACCCATGGCCTCGATATTTTCCTTGTGGCCACAGCCTGCTCCGTAGAAATGGATTTGTTTTGCGGTATGTCGGCTTTCTGCAAGCAGGCGGTGCCCGGCCACGGTTTCTTCGATCAGGCGGGGCCCGTTGAAGAATGGATTCAAACCCGGGGTGCGAACCTGGCGGGTTTGCCCACGGTTGATCAATGCCCACTCGGTTTTGGTCGATCCGCTGTCTGCGACAATGATCATGGCTGAACTTTTTTTACCCGTTTTAACATCAGCAGGTTCATGGGGTTGCTCTTCAGATTCCTGACGTTTTGATGGGTGAAGCGCACCACCTGGTCATAGTAAAGGGGCACAATGGGGGCATGGTCGATGATCATGCGGTCCATTTGCCGGTAGAGGGTTTGCCTTTTGGCGGGGTCCATGGTACTGAGGGCGCGTTCATAAAGGCTGTCGTAGCGCGGGCTGCTGAAATGGGTGTAATTGGGCCCGCCCGGGCTGAAATTCCGGCTGTAGAACAACGCCAGGTAATTCTCGGCATCCGGGTAATCGGCAATCCATGAACCCCTGAAAAAAGGCAGCTTGGAATTGGCCACCATGTCGCGGAAAGTGGCCCCGGTGCTGATCTCTATCTCGATCTCGATGCCGATTTCAGCCAACTGGTGCTGGATGAATTCGCACAAATCGCGGTAATCATCAGTGGTGGTCAGGGTGATGGCTTCTAAGCCCTCACCATTGGGATGTCCGGCCTGCCTGAGCAGCTCCCTTGCCTTGTCCGGGGCATAGTGGAAACCAGAAACGGAGTCGGGGGCATAGGCCGGAAGGCCTTTGGGAATAAATCCGCTGTTGGCCGGGGTGCCAATGTTGTTGCGCAGGTACTTCATCATTTTTTGACGGTCAAAACCGTAATTGATCGCTTTGCGGACTTTTCGGTTCAAAACCGGCGATGATCCCTGGTGCTTGGCAGAATCCATCAGAAAACCCAGGTATTCGGTGTTCAGGTAGGGATGGGTGTGAAGCTCAATCTGATCTTCGTATTTGGGATTCAGATGCCCGCCACGGGTCAGCAACTCGTTCTTATTGGCCGGGCTCAACCCCGAGAGAAAATCAAGGTTGCCTTTGATGAACTCCAGAAATTCCGACTGTTTGTCGGTGATGAACGTTATGGCCACCGCATCCAGATAGGGCAGGCGCCGCCCTTGGACGTCGCGCTCGAAATAATCGGGGTTTTTGACAAAAACCAGCTTTTCGCCTTCCCGCCACATCTTGAACCGGAAGGGCCCGGTTCCCACCGGATGATGCCCGAAAGCATCCCCATAGTGCTCGACCACCTCGCGCGGGACCACCGAACAATATTTCATCGTGAGCAAACCCAGAAAGGCGGGAAAAGGTTTTTTCAGGTGTATCCTTAAGGTGCTGTCATTGAGGGCTTGTGGGCCTTTTTCCTTGTCCAGGCGGTTGAAGATCCATGCCCCCGGCGAAGCCGTTTGCGGGTCATATATCCTTTTGAGGCTGTAAACAAAATCCCGGGCCGTGACCTGCCGCCCTTTACCCCCCGGAAAAAGCCGGTGGTCATGGAAATACACATCGTCGCGCAGGTGAAAGGTGTATACCGTGCCGTCTTCAGATATATCCCAGTCTTTGGCAATGCACGGCTGTACGTTGAGGTCCGGATCCATCTGGACCAGCCCGTTGAAGAGTTGATGAACCGGCCAGATCAGGGTCTGGCTCTTGGCAAAGGCCGGATCCAAAGTGGCAATGCCCTTCGATTCGTTGTATCGGAAAACGGTCTTGTCCGAATGCCGCTGCTCAGGATTGCTGCAGCCCGCCGCCAGTATGAGGCTCACCAGCAAACCCGTAAAAAAACACCGCATAGCTTTGGTTTTGATGCAAAGGTAATGGATTTCATCAAATAAATTTTTCCTTGTATTTTTGGAAATTTTTCAATAAAAATGCCGGAAAAGTGATTTGATCCTTTATCGACTGATTGTCTGTATCTTTCGGTTTCATGGAAAGGTGCTGCAGGAAAGGCCTTCATGATGAATTCACGGGCTGTTATTGAGCGATGCCCCGTCGAGGGGAGTAGGGGCTAAGCGTGTTAATTCGGAACAAATGGATTGAGGATGAACATACAGAGAAAAATCGATTCGAATTACCTGAAGATTGTTGTGGCTGCAATTATTTGGGGCTCATCGGGGGCGTTTATCAAATACCTCAGCCTGCCTGCCCCGGTGATCTCTTTTTTTCGCCTGGGTATACCCACCCTTTTTTTGGGCATTTATTTTCTGGTACGCCGTGAGCCCATTTTCCGCAACAATGTGGCCATTTTGCTGGTGGCCTCGGTGATCAATGCCGTGCGGCTGTTTTTTTATTTCATTGGTTTTTTGGAGGCCCCCATTGGCAATGCCATCATGATTCTCTATACCTGGCCGGTTTTTGCAGTCGTTTTCAGTCATCTTTTTTTGAAGGAGGCCTTGCCGGGCATCAACAAACTTTTGCTGTTGATGGCCCTGGCCGGTATTGTGCTTATTTACTCGGACAAGCCGGTTAGTTTGGACAACGGGGTTTTTTGGGGAATGAGTGCCATGTTGATTTCGGCCGTGTTGTATGCATCAACGGTGGTTATTTTTAAGCGGGAATCGCATAAGTACACCCATCTTCAGATTGTTTTTTTTCAGAACCTGGTAGGGGCCCTGTTGTTTCTTCCCTTCTTTTTGGGCGGGCTGGAGCAGCTCACCCTGCATAAAACTTCAGTAGCCTCGGGTTATGCCTTTGCTGTGGGGGTGATTGGTTATGGGTTGTTTTTCTTTTCGCTGAAGAGGCTGAAGGCTTCCAATGCTTCCTTTTTGACCTACATTGAAGTGCCTGCAGCCGTGCTGTTTGGTGTTTTTCTTTTTCACGAAACCCTGGGCTGGAATGACATCCTGGGTGGATTATTGATTATTGCCGCCTCCGTGCTGCTGAGGAAGAAGTGACAGGAAGTCTTGAAGGACCTCTCTAAAAGGTTCGTAATCAAGCTGTTGTTTGTTTTCCTCTTATTCTTTTTTGGCGCGGGTAAGTTTGAGGATTCGCCCCGGCTGGTTGGCCACCACGTATATGGCGCCGTCGGGTCCCGGCACGGCTTCTCTTATCCGGCCGATGTTTTTCAGGATGGTTTCCGTGTGCATGATGCGGTGGTTGTATACTCGGTGCAGCTGCACTTCCTCAAAGCGCAGGGCAGAGACCAGCAGATCGTTGTTCCAGTTGGGGAATTCACTGCCGGTATAGAAGCTCAGGCCAGAGACGGCAATGGAGGGTTTCCAGTAGAGGATGGGTTGTTCCATCCCTTCCTTTTGAGTGATATCGGTGATGGGGGTGCCGTTGTAATTGATCCCGTAAGTGATCACCGGCCAGCCGTAGTTCTTGCCTGCTTCAATGACGTTGATCTCGTCGCCTCCCATGGGGCCATGCTCCACTTCCCACAGATCAGCTGTTTCGGGATGCACTGCCAGGCCCTGGGCGTTTCTTTCCCCGTAGGCAAAGATGGAGGCCAGGGCATCATCGCGGCCCACGAAGGGGTTGTCTTGAGGGATGGAGCCATCGCGGCGGATGCGGTGGATCTTGCCATTGGGTTTGTCCAGCTCCTGGGCTTGTTGTTTGGCCCCGCGGTCGCCGATGCTGAAGTAGAGGTACCGGTCAGGGTCAAAGACGATGCGGCAGCCGTAGTGGTGGCGGGTGGTGCGGTAAGTCTTGTGGGGTGCTTCATAGATCACCTGCTGGTTGGTCCAGGTATGGTCCTTTATTCTGCCCCGGACAATGCGGGTCATCGCCGGGTTGCGCTCTGAACCCCCGTTTTGTTTCAATGCATGGCTGTAGGCCAGGTAAATCCAACCGTTTTGGTCATACTCAGGATCGAGGGCCACATCCATCAGTCCGCCCTGTCCCTCGGGCAGTACTTCCGGGGTGTTTTGCACGGGTTGGTCCATCAGCTTCCCATCCTGGATGATCCGCAGGCGGCCCGGCCGCTCGGTGACCAGAAAACGCCGCTTGTCAATGAAGTCTATGGCCCAGGGTATGTCCAGGCCCTCGGCCACCACTTCCATCGCCATCTGGTAATCCAGGGTCAAAAGATCAACCGGTACATCGGGCTGGTCTTTTGCCTGTTCGGCCTCATACTGGTTCATGAACTCCACAATCAGGCTGATTTCCCGGTCGCTGAGGGTTTCTTTATAGGCCGGCATGCCCACATGGGGGATGCCGAATTTGATGTTGCGGTGCTTGTAATGGTCTTCGCTGCCATATTGCCAGAACCCGTCCACCAGGCTCTGAGCGTTGCCGCCGGTTAAACCGGCTCCGTGGCACTGGGCACAATGGCGCATGTACAATTGCTTTCCCCGCTCATTCTGCCCGCAGGCTGAAAAAACAAAAAGAGAAAGCATTCCGGTCAAAACAATCCAGGTTATTCGATTCATAGCAAAGGATTTTATACAGAGGCATCTATTGATCTGAACCAGTTGGGTTTTTGGGGCTGTTGCAGGTTAAACCGCTGCAGGACATTACTTCAGGGGGCAATCGGCAATGAGCCTTTTACCCCTTATATCCAAACACCTGTAACAATAATACTGGAAATTATCGAAAAAAGCCTCATTTTTAAAGACTTTATGATGGGGAAGGGCTTATTTGAATTTAGTATGAATAAGAAAAAGGAACATCAGGCAAGCCTGATTCAATGGATTGATCTTCTCCAATCTATTCCGGGAAATTGACCCCGGGGGCACTTTCCCACAATGGGGGGTCAAATTCTTCCGGAATGGGGGGTCAAATTTGCCCGGACAGTGGGGGTAACATTGCCGGAATAAAAATTTCCATCCGGAGCGAGCAACAATAAGGGATATTACCTATAAAAAAGAATTTATTGGGTTTTTATCTTCTCCAATCACCTCTTTATCCAGCCATTTTTCGTCCCTTGACTTGAAGATGATCAGGCTGTCGCCTTCTTGTTCATTCATCAAATCTTCGGAATATTTTTTTAATTCCTTAAGTTTAACCTCAGTAATTTCACCTTCAAAGACAGAGTTCTGGATCCAGTTTAAATACTTGCGGCAAAGCTTGAGCATTTTGCCCACCCGCTTTTGCCCGACGTCGTATACCAAAATTATATACATGGGGGGTATTTTCTGAAACGTTCAAATTTAAATGTACTCATTTTTATTTTCTCTTCTTCCGTGACAATCCGATGACTGGTGGTGGCGTAACAAAAAATGCCTGCTTTTTGCAATTTACATATCAGTGCAAAGGAAAATGTGTGTTCTCCCATTATCAAGACAGCATCTTTTTGCTTATCATTTATTTTTTGTATGATCTTTTCATGGTAATTTTCTGCCAGTTGTCTGATTTTTTTATCATCCCATTCGGGATCTATTGCCGGAAATGACATATCTGATACCTTCCCGAATTGCTTTACAGCTGTGCTCAACTGTGTGGTTTTCCATTGCTGGCTGGGATGATTGGTAAAATTAATCAACATCAGGGAATATCTTTGAATATATTCGTGTATAAAGTTCGTTTAGTTTGTCTTCAAATTTGTTGGCCTTCATGGCATTATTTAAATAACCGCCATGATTGATATCATTTCTGTATCTATTTAATGTAATGTAATCATAAGATAATTCTTTAATAAAAACAGATGTCAATATTTTATCTGCTAGCTCTTTTTGTTTTATTGTTTCATTTTTCCATCGCTCTTCAGGTAACCCTTTATTGAATATATGGAAGCAATCAGTTACCAGGTTTCTGGATGTTTCTTCTTTATAATCTAAATCGAATTTTTTGGCTATAAAGGTAATGAGGGTTTCCATAAGCAGAGTAATACCCTGTTGAATCAAATTGTTGTCTATACACCACCGGACAGCCTGGAAACCATTTTTGACATTTTCTTCAGCTTCAAATTCGGATATTTTCTTATCCAGTTCTTTAATAATGGGGCTTAACTGGGGAATAATATTGTCTTCTATTTGAGGCAAAAGGGATTTGATTGTTTTTAAAGTTTTGGCTTCAACAAGCGTTCTTCCCCTGCAGGTAGCAATATCATCGGCAAATTCATTCAATTTTTTGGTAAGATTATTAATGTTTTCAGCCGTAACATTTCGCTTTTGTTTATTTTTCAGAACAGGTCTTATCTCCTGATCTGCCAGTTGTTTAATTTTTTTGGCATTTCCAAAATTTAAAAATTCATCGGCTCCATTGGTCCATTCCAGCAAAGTAGCAAATTGTGTAAGATCCAGTATCGGTACATTTCTGTTTTCAACGGGAATTTCATTGATCTGACTGGCAGGTCCGAGGACATCGAAAGCGCCGTATAGTATGCGGTCAATCTTAATATTTTTCAGTAATTTGGAATAATGTAAAAGAACCAGCCCCAACATGGGTTGAAAACGGAAAGCATGGGTGATATCAAAGATGATTTCATCCTGGTTTTGAATGGTTTGATAAATATGATCAAACAATTGATTTAACCGCTCGTAGATCTCTGTCTCACCTGTTCCTTGTATGGTTACATTGGAAATTGGTTTGTTTATAATTTGAGCATTTAAATTCAGGTTATCTAATTTTTTTCTAAGTCCTTTCGTTTCTCTTTTTTCCTGATCTTGCCAATTTTTTTCATACGCTTCCTTTGTGGTAAAGATAATGATGCGGTCATCTTGCTTCCATTGCCTGCAAAAGATTTGTGCTATAGCTTCCTGAATAAACCGTACATTTTCGATTTTTTGATCTTCATAATAATAATTGCAGTAACTGTAGGAAGAAGCCCCTAAAAAACTGATTAAAAGTTTAGCCATAGGATCAGCGTTTAT
Organism: uncultured Bacteroidota bacterium; assembly: GCA_913055635.1. Classification (GTDB taxonomy): domain Bacteria; phylum Bacteroidota; class Bacteroidia; order Bacteroidales; family UBA12077; genus JAGXLC01. Next base: position 1,521 of record CAJXLK010000019.1, on the reverse strand, counting down.
GTTCATTTAAACTGAAATAAAACAAAATAAGTCCGGATGAGTGTTATTGGTTGAGACCAATTTTAATCCAGCCGGTAGGTTCAAAAGTTTGATCAATCAATGAACGGGTTATGGGAAAAACAAAACGAGGTTTGAAATTCTTTTCGCCAGGTGCTTTTCCCAGATTTTCTGTTTTCCGTAACTGAAAAAAGGCATCTTTATCCCTCTCAAATATTGCCATGCCTACTGAGTTATCGAAGTAACTTTTACCGGATCCAATCCGCAGATAATAAGTGTTTGAATTGGAATGTTCCAGGGCATCGATATCATCCAAGATGTTTTCATAAAAACTATTTAGCTGAGGTCGAACCGCAGCGTCAACAAATCCCTTTGCCTCATCTTCCAGTATTTCCTGTTCTGTAAGAATGGCATTATAGGCAAAACGGTTCAAAGATTGGGTCAGATTAAAGTTATCAGCCTTCATTCGAAAGGTAGCTTTTTCGTTTTTGTTGATACATTCCTTTAATTGAGGAATCCCCTGTTTGTTTTTCATGTGAATGCGCTGTGTATAGAAGACCACCGGACTTTCTTCAGTGATGGGGTCAGAATCACTGATGCTAAGATCGGAAAAAAGAAATCGGCCGTCGGAATCCTTATGCTGCAAGTATTTTTCTTCAAGTTTGTTCCACTCCTTTTTTAATTGACCCTTATCAACTTTCTTTTTCAAAAATTCTATGATTGCATTTAATGCCTTTTCCCCTTCTTTATTATTGGTAAGCCAATGATAAAACAGGGCAGATTTTATGGCACCTTTAAAGGAAGTACCTGGTATATAAAGCGAATCGTTTGTTTTTATATGGGTTTGCAAATGGGTTTGCTTATAGCCTTTTTGATTGAGATAAGGTATCGAATATTTGATATAATGATTGGCATCACCCAGATGATTTTCTATAAAAAGCTTTAGTTTGAAATTTTCATTATCTTTTGTTTGATGTATTTTTTGAATGTACTTATTCATCAATTGCTTTTTCCTTATCTCATCATCCAGTTTGATTTGGTCCACAATATGGATATGATTATCTTCTATAAAAAAGTCAGTTATAGGCGAAAGTTTCTCCCCGGAACTGATGCAAACAGGTGTAATGGTCTCTAATTGATATTGTTTGTATTCCATAGGGTTTCAAAATTTTTATGCAACGGTATTGAAAAAGCTTTTCCATTGCGCAGGTAACTGTTGTTAGCCTGGGGGGATATATCAATCAACCGTCCCTCCAATTCTTGTTCAAAAACAGCACCTTCCTGAATCATATTGGTGAGTTTTAATTGACCGTCCTTAGCCGTTCTTCTTCCGCCCCTTCTGATAAGCCGGTAAAAATTTGCCTGATTCATTTCTTGTTGATCTTTAGGAGAAACCAGGGATAGATTCATAAAATAAGAATAAGAATCTGGCATAGGCAGGTTATCTTCCTGAATACAAATAGATTGAAATTTTCCGGCACCCGTTGACCGTTCTCCGCCCAGTCCTTCATCAGGCAATAGATT
>CAJXLK010000018.1 GCA_913055635.1 uncultured Bacteroidota bacterium | reverse complement strand
AAAACAAAAAGAAAACACCCACAACGATAAAACGGAAAACAATTATTTTCTGAACCAGGCGGAAGACCGGGCTCCGGTAAAACCCGACAGCGAATATGCCATCATTGAAATCAACAAAAAGATCCAGGAGCTTCCCGACGAATTCAGGGTACCCTTCAAAATGTTTCTCTCTGGATATAAGTACAAAGAGATTGCCGAGCAATTGAATCTAAAAATTGGCACGGTAAAGAGCCGCATTTTTTTCACACGCAAAAAGTTATCCGAAAAGTTAGAGGATTACTGAACGTTAAACAGTCAAAAGCCATGAAAAAGGGGTGTTCTCTTGAGAGCATCCCTTTTTTTATGGGTCCGGCCAGCTGAATGGAAAGAAGATAAAGGAAGCCAAAAAAATATATTATTTTTGTGCACTTTAAAAGGAAGCTTCGATGGAGCATAAGGCAGGTTTTGTAAATATCATCGGCAATCCCAATGTAGGCAAGTCCACTTTGATGAATTTGCTGGTGGGGGAAAAATTGTCGATCATCACTTCAAAGGCTCAGACGACGCGGCAGCGGATTCAGGGCATTGTAAGCGGGGAAAATTTCCAGATCATTTATTCGGACACCCCGGGCATTTTGAATCCTCATTACAAGCTGCAGGAAAAGATGCTGGCCTACATTGACCGGGCCATGGAGGATGCGGATATCCTATTATACATCACCGATGTAAAGGAAAAATACGACAAAAACAAGGCTTATCTGGACCGCATAGCCCGGGCAAAGGTACCGATCATACTGGCGATCAACAAGATTGATCTGGTTTCCGAGGAAGAGACCGAGAAGCTGGTGGAACTTTGGCAGGGGATTTTCCCCCAGGCTCATATTGTGCCGGTTTCAGCTTTAAAGGCTTACAACATCGATGCCCTCTATGAGCAGGTCCTCGAGCAGCTGCCCGGGCATCCCCCTTATTACCCGGAGGATGCACTAACCAATAAAACGGAGCGTTTTTTTGTGGCGGAGATCATCCGGGAAAAAATTTTCATCCACTATGAGAAGGAGGTTCCCTACTCGACGGAGGTTCAAATTGAGGAGTTCAAGGATAGTGAAGATTTGCTGAGTCTGCGGGTGACCATTTACGTGCTGAGGAGAAGTCAGAAGGCCATTTTAATAGGAGCCCGGGGGGAGGCGATCAAAAAGGTTGGGGTATTGGCCCGCCAGGAGTTGGAGGCGTTATACGGGAAGAAGGTTTTTCTCGACCTTTATGTAAAGGTTCACCGGGAATGGCGTGACAAGGAAGGATTTTTAAAATCGTCAGGATACAACAATTAAGACCATGATGGTAGAACTGGAAAAACAAGCGTACCTGTACTCGGTGAATGTCATCGGTTACGCCCGGTCGCTGGAGCATCAATGTGGTGAATCAGGGCAAAAGGTTGCTGCCAGGCTTAAACAGGCAGGCGGGCAGGTTTATCAGCTGTTAACCGATTGCCTGGAAGCGGAGGCAAATGAGGATTTTGCGGGCTTATTTCGTCAAAGCCGGGAGCAGGCGGCTCTTTCACTGGACTACCTCAACCAGAGTCAACCCGGGCAGGCGGATTTGCAGGAGCAAAAAGCTTCTCTCAGGGCTTCGGCCCAGCAGCTTCTTGAGCGAATGGACCAAATAGAGTCAAAATTCATCTACTAGCCATGTTAAAGGATACGGTAGCCATCGTAGGTCGGCCCAATGTAGGCAAATCGACCCTGTTCAACCGGCTGATTGAATCGCGCAAGGCCATTGTGGATGAGACCAGTGGAGTCACCCGCGACCGCCATTACGGACAGGTTGAATGGGAAGGCCAGGTGTTTAACATCATTGACACCGGCGGATATGTGGTTCATTCGGATGATGTTTACGAATCGGCCATTCGCCAGCAGGTGGCCATTGCCATCGAAGAATCGGCCCTGATTCTTTTGGTGGTGGATGTGACCAGTGGCATCACCGATTTGGATGAAGCCGTAGCAGATATGCTCAGAAAGACCCAGAAACAGGTGCTGGTGGTGGTCAACAAGGTCGACAACCTCCAACGCCGCTATGATGCCACTGAGTTTTACGGGCTGGGCCTGGGAGAGATTTATTGCATCTCATCGCTCCATGGTTCAGGCACGGGCGATCTGCTGGATCAAATCATTCCTCTCATCCAGCCTCACGAGGTTTCCCGGGAGGAAGAAAAGGTGCCCCGATATACCGTCGTTGGCCGGCCCAATGTGGGCAAATCTTCGCTGATCAACAGCCTGATCGGGGAGGACCGCAACATTGTCACACCGCAGGCCGGTACCACCCGGGATTCCACCTTCTCGCGGTACACCAAGTTCAACCACGAATTCATCCTGGTCGATACGGCCGGTTTGAGAAAAAAAGGGAAAGTCCATGAAGATGTGGAGTTTTATTCGGTGATGCGTGCCATCCGCTCAATCGAACAAGCCGATGTCTGCCTGTTGATGATCGACGCCACCCAGGACCTTGAATCCCAGGACCTGAATATCTTCGGGCTGATTCAGAAAAACAAAAGGGGGGTGGTCCTGCTGGTCAACAAATGGGACCTGATTGAAAAGGACAGCCGAACGGCCAATGAATACACCCAGCTGATAAAAAACAAAATTTCCCCCTTTGTAGATGTGCCCATCCTGTTTATATCTGCCATTTACAAACAAAGGCTGCTCAAAGTACTGGATACAGCGTGGCAGGTTTATCAAAACCGGAAAAGGCGGGTTTCCACCGCTAAACTAAACCGAATCATCCAGCAGGCCGTGGACCAAAATCCACCACCTGCAGTAGGCGGTCGGTACATACAAATAAAGTACGCAACCCAACTCCATACCTATGCCCCGGCTTTTGCTTTTTTCTGTAACTATCCCCAGGCCATCAAGGATCCCTATAAAAGATATCTGGAGAATGTATTGAGGAAAAACTTTGATTTCAAAGGGGTTCCCATTCAGATCTACTTTCGAAAAAAATGAAGGAATTTTGCAATCCAAATAAATATTCATTAGTTTTGTCAATGAATACAAAATCTTCGACCATGAAGGGCAATCACAGACAATTTTCCCACATGTATTATTACTGGAGCATTTATGCGATCCAAAACGGGATTATTGTATGAGGTATGGTTTCTACCAGCAAACAATAATCCCGAAGGGTTCCTTCGGGATTTTTTATTTTCAGGCAGCCGGGTGCTACCGGGCGGTTTCCGGTCGGAGGTATGATTATCTTTTACACAATCAGGCGGACGGGGATTGATCCATTTTGCCAGTAAATTGCATAGCCCTGTCCGCGAGGACGGGGCTTTTTTTTATAAATTCAAACCTATCAACCTATGGATTCAGAATTAGACCTACAAGCCCTGGGTTTCAGCAGCCCGGACCAAAAGCGGGGATCTCTGGTCATTGCCGGGCCCTGCAGTGCGGAATCTCAGCAGCAAGTCATGCATATTGCAGAAGCTTTAAGCCGATACGGGCTAGGTCTTTATCGGGCGGGAATTTGGAAGCCCCGTACCCGTCCGGGCGATTTTCAGGGGGTAGGGAGTCAGGGGTTGCCATGGTTGCAAAAGGTTCGCCAGAGAACGGGTATGCAGGTAGCCGTTGAAGTGGCCACGCCCTGGCATGCTGAACAGGCCCTGGCTCATCACATGGATGTCATGTGGATTGGTGCCCGAAGCACCGCCAATCCATTCACCGTGGAAGAGATTGCCCGGGCCCTGAAGGGAACCAACATTCCGGTGCTGGTTAAAAACCCCATCAGCCCTGACTTGTCCTTATGGATAGGAGCCATGGAACGGTTCAACAAGCATGGGCTTAAAAAAATCGGGGCGATACATCGAGGCTTTTCCTGTTATGCAAAAAGTGCATTGCGCAATCCACCCCAATGGGAAATTCCCCTGGAGTTAAAAAGAAGAATTCCGGATCTGCCACTGATCCATGACCCCAGCCACACCACCGGGGACCGGGAGTTGTTGTATGAAACGGCTAAAAAAGCCCTGCATCTGCAGATGGACGGGTTGATGATTGAAGTTCACCATCAGCCCGAAAAGGCCCTAAGCGACTCCCATCAGCAAATCACCCCGCAGATGTTTCAACACCTGCTAGAACAGCTAAACATTGAGATCAATAACGAACCAGGGGCAAAGGCTGAGGAGCTGGTCCATCTAAGACAGCAGATCGATCAGCTTGATGACCGCCTGCTGGAGATCATGGGTCAAAGGATGCAGGTCAGTCAGGAGATAGCCCATGTAAAGGCCAAACACCGGCTGAACCTGTTGCAAAAGGAGCGATGGCAAAAACTGATGGCCCGCCGGGTAGCCCGTGGACAACAAAAGGGGATGAGCCGAAGGTTCATCGAGTCAGTATTTAAAATCATTCATAAGGAATCTCTTGAACGTCAGAAAGACAAGCAAAACCAGGATGCTTCGGCCGGGAGAAAACATGAACACCATCGATAAATCAAGCTAAAACAACATGCAAACCAGGGTTTATCCATCTGTTATGGAGGGGAAGGTCAAAGCGCCTGCCTCCAAGAGCCATACCCAGCGGGGTCTTCTTGCCGGCCTGCTCTCGCGGGGGAAGAGTGATCTGGTTCATCCGGGGTTGAGTGAGGATGAGCACCATATGCTGGGGATGATCAAGAACCTGGGGGCTCAGGTAACCCAGGCTGCAGACCGCTGGTTCATCCAGGGAGGAAAGATGCTCGTGCCGGCCTCTCAAAAGCTGAATGCCGGCGAATCGGGTTTAGGGATGCGGTTGATCACACCGGTGGCTGCTCTTCTGGACCAAACCATTGCCATTACCGGGAGGGGATCTCTCAAAAACCGTCCGATGGGGGCATTTGAAAACCTGTTAAAGCAAGCCGGCGGCTGGTGCCAAACCCAAAACGGTTATCCCCCGGTATGGGTTAAGGGCCCCCTGACGGGAGGAGCCATTGAGATGAACGGGGCCCTGGGGTCTCAGTTTCTCTCCGGCCTCCTCTTCGCCCTTCCATTGGCTTCGGGCAACTCCACCATTACTGTGGACCAGCTCAAAAGCATTCCCTACATTGATATGACCCTCCATGTGCTGCAGCATTTTGGCATAAAATTCCACCACAGGGATTACAAAAGCTTCGAGATTCCCGGACGACAAAGTTACCGACCAACCACCCTTCACATCGAAGGCGACTGGAGCAATGCAGCTTTTTTGATGGCCGGGGCTGCCATCAATGGCCATATCCAACTGTGGGGCCTTCATCCCCAAAGCCCGCAGGCCGACCGACGAATCCTGGAAGCCCTCGATAAGGCCGGAGTACCTTGTTCCTTTGACGGGCAGTACTTCTCCGTCCAAAGTCCTGCTTCCCTGCAGGCCTTCGATTTTGATGCCACCCATTGCCCCGACCTGTTCCCTCCCCTGGCGGCATTAGCAGCCTATGCAGACGGCGTCTCTTCCATTCGGGGGGTTCACCGCCTGCGGCACAAGGAAAGCAACCGGGCTGTAGCCCTGGTTAAAATACTCAGCGAGAACGGCATCCAGGCTACTTGCGAACAAGGCGATGTGCTAAAAATCGCAGGCGGAACACCACAAGGCAGTACCGTCAATTCACACGGCGATCACCGCATGGCTATGGCTTCTGCCATACTGGCTTTAAAAGCCCAAAAACCCATCCTGATACAGCAAAGCCAGGCAGTGAAAAAATCATGCCCCGATTTTTTTCAGACCCTCAATCAATTGAACATCAAAACAAACCAGAGACAATGAACATTCTGATCATCGGAGCCGGTAAAATGGGGTTGTGGATAAGCCATCAGCTCAAAGTGGATCATACAGTGGCCCTCATGGATAAAGATGGCGCTAAATTGACGCGGGAGAAAGGTCTTACCATCCTGAGAAACCGGAATGAAATGGCCGGCTTTCAACCTGACCTGCTGATCAATAGCGTCAGCCTGAATGCCACGCTGCCCGTCTTTCAAAAAGTGCTGCCCCTGCTTCCCGGCCATACCATCCTTGCCGACATGGCCTCGGTTAAAAACGGACTTGAACCTTTTTATCACCAATGCGGACACCGGTTCGTTTCAACCCATCCTATGTTTGGCCCTACATTCGGCAATCTGAACAACCTGTGCAACGAACATGCCATCATTATTGAAGAATCAGATGACACGGGCAGGCGGTTTTTCGAAAACCTCTTTGCGGGGCTCAACCTGAACATCCAACTGATGTCGTTTCAAAAGCACGACCAGCGCATGTCCGGTTCCTTAAGCATGCCGTTTATCCTCTCCCTGCTTTTTGCCAACGGCATGGACCAGAAAAACCAACCCGGCACCACTTTCGAAAGACACCTGCAAATTGCCGAAGGACTGCTTTCTGAGGATGATGCCCTCCTCTCCGAAGTCCTGCTAAATCCTTTTACCCAGGAGAAAATCAAAACCCTTCAAAAAGATCTGAATCTACTGGAAAATGCCATTAAAGATGCCAATGCACAAGAATTGACCGGATTTATTCAACAGGCCAGGGCCAACCTTTTATCTGACCCGCAATAAGCCCCGTTCGTCATCCCCCCGAATATTGAACAATCAAACGTGAATCTGTCTTTATGATCCGAAATAAGCTCCATTTGCATTGCCCGTCGAATATGAAAAGAATTCCTCCAAATCTCTAATAATCCATTAGACCAGGGGAGAAAAACCCGCCGGGTTGATGGAAGAAGCCGCCGGATGGTTGAATGAATCCAATATGCGTCGCCAAAATCGGATACCCCGAGGAGAGCATCCTCCCCTCATCTTTTCTCTCTCCAACCCCCGACTTCAATAAGATTTGCCTTCAATTGAATGGCGGTCAATTTTTTTTGTATTTTTGAATTTCCAATTGCAGCTTCAGATACAAGACAAACGGCCTTTCTGATCTACCTGAAACGGCTATCCACAGTAAAACCAGTCAGCCCTGCTCCGTTGCTGCGATTTGTAAACCCCTGTAATATAATCCATAAAAACATATCCGATGAAAAAAATCCTGATCACATTCCAACTGGTTCTCATCATAGGCCTGTGTGGCTTCACCCAAGACAAAGAGTTCACAAAACCGGATTATCAAACCATCAAGCAGGAAATTTCCGACCGGCAATCGGATTTCTATTATCCGGCCCTTTTCGAGAGGTTTGAGAACAACGACACCACCCTGACCCACAAAGACTACCGGATGCTCTATTACGGCTATATTTTCCAGGATGATTATTCGCCCAATGATCGTTCTTCCTATCGCGACAGCCTCCAGGCTCTTTATGAACAGGACACCCTGGTGGAAAAAGATTACCGAAAGATCATCCGGTTTGAAAAAGGGGTGCTTCAAAATGATCCTTTCAGCATGCGGGATCTCAACACCCTGGCCTACTCCTACTCCCAAACCGGTGAACAGGAGATGACAAAAAAGGTCGACTATAAGCTCAACCTGATCATCGAAACCATCCTTTCAACCGGTAAAGGGCTCAAAGAAAGCAATGCCTGGCATGTCATTGAAGTTTCCCATGAATATGACATCCTGAATGTTTTGGGATTCCAGTTTAAGGGTGAACAATCATTGAGGGGCGAGAAATATGATTATCTGAAGATTAAGGAAAACCGTTATGGAATTCCGGGATTTTATTTCAATGTAGGCCAGATGCTGAAAAAACAACAGGAGTAAAGGTGGGTTTCGCAGAATTTTAACAGAACGTTAACGTTTTTTAACCGAGCTTTAACGTTCTGTCTTCCAGAAAGCAACTACATTTGTTTATGGTATTAAACTTCAAATCCCCCCATCATGAAACCCATAACAAAGACATTATCACTGACATTACTCTTACTCATGGGGCTGCTATCGGGCGCCAGCATGGCTCAGAAAGAAAAGGACCAGGCCCAACCGGCCCACAAAAAGGAAGCCGATCAACAAAAAGCCCATAAGCAGGAAGCCTTTGAAGAAGAGATCCATGAAATCCGACTCATGATCCGGAAAGAACTTGAAGGCAAGATGAAAAAGATCGACACCATACTCAGGGTCCATGCCGATTCGATGAGAACCTACTGGTATTGGCTGGATCATGAAAGGCTGGATTCGCTTCGCGAAGGCATTCAAAGGAAAATGGAGGAAATAGACCGGGAATATCTTCGCGAGGTCAGGAAAGAGATGGAACGCATACGCCCGCAGATGGAACGCTTGAGAGACAGCATGGAACGCATTCGTCCAAAGATGAAGCGATTTCGAGACAGCATGGAACGCCAACGCATCGAAGTCATTATTCCCCGGATGCGCAAACTTGACTCATTGCGCAAGGAAGGACTAAAAATAGACCTGGACTCGCTGCACCACAAAATGATCATACGGATGGATTCTTTGGGAGTGCATGAGCTCGATGTTGATGTTCAGGTCCATTCAGACAGCATCCGGCGCATCATCCGCGAATCACTCAGGCACATCGATTCGCTGAATATTGAAAAACATTTAAAGGATTTGAGCCTGGAGGACCACATCAATGCAGCCATGCACCATGCCCGGGCATGGATCGACGAAGGGGATTTCACCAGTGAAGCCGACCGCAGCGGAGCGGATTTGGAGTACCTGAATGGGAAAGTCTTAAAAATAAAGACCAACAGCCGTGGAAAGGTGGTGAAGGTGATCATCCTCAGTCCCGACGGTGAAACACTGGAAGTCAAGGAAGGTAAGGAAGCCCGTGACTTCATGACCCGGGAGGGGGAAAAGGTAGAAATCTCTGAGGTGGAATGAGTGAATGATAGAATGAGTGAATGAGGAAATGACTGAATGAGTGAAATGAGGAAATGAGTGAATGAGTGAAATGAGTAAATGAATGCTAGAATGATAGGATGAAAGCCTGGCCCGACGCAGTGAAGTGAAGGCGGGGATAGATGTAAATTGCATTTTACCATTTAACCATCCTACCATTCAATCATTTCTTCACTTCCACCTTGTCTTAAAAATAAGGTCGAATCCGGAGTGGTTCATTTGGTTGGTGGCCTGAAGGAAAAGTGAGCGCATGATTTGATATTCAAGTGAAATGCGATCGGCATCGACCACTTTTTCCCTTTTATCGAAGGCAAAGGTTCTCTGATAGCTTAAATAGAGGTTATTGGTAACATATTTTCCGATTTTAACATTGCCGGATTTCCAGTTTTTACCAGCTTCCAGCTCAACCATATCCAATCCCAGTCCGGCTCCAAGGGCTTTGGTGACGGCCGAGGAAACGCGGTTCAATGCAAAAGAGGTAGCCATCTGACCGGTACGCTCCTGAAAAGAGGTCTGTTCAGCAGTAGTCAGCTGTTCCGGGGCTTTGCCGAACATCAGGTAAGATAAGGCCTCCTTCTCCTGAATGGTTTGTTCGTTCAACCTGAACTGAAGCCTGGGGTCGAGGGCCCGGCCTGTAACCTCAATGCTGAGACGCTGGCGTTCCCTTTGAGCATCGCGAAAACCATAAACGATGATCATATCCAAAAGCGGATTGATCTCGCGGCCACCGGTAAAAACAATTTCGCCCTGTTCAAAATCAAATTTCTTCCCGTAAAACTGAAAGAAACCCCGCCTGACATTTAATGTGCCAAACAGATCAATCTGTTGACTTTCCTTTATGGCCTTGAGATGGCCCTGCACCTCAAAATTCAGGTTTTCTCCTTTCACCCATGTATTACCAGGTATATGGATATCAAAATGTCCCTGCAGGTTATTGTAGATATCTTTGCCAGTGATTGGCCCCCGGGGTTCACTGGTGGAATCCTGCCAGGAGGATAAGAAAAGAAGGGGCTCACTGGTCGGTGAAGAGGAGAGGCTGTCTTTCGGGGAAGAAGATGCAGGGAGGGTGTCTTTCATGGCGGCAATCAATAGAGGAGGATTGGGCTCATCCGATTTTACGCCCATTTCCTGACGAAAAGCGTCCACATTGACCGAGGCCCGTGGAATATTCAAATCACCTTTTAATACGGGTTTAGAGAAAGACCCCCGGAGGTCAACCGAGGGTTCCAACACGGCTTCTGCTCTGGCCGATTGGATGGCTGTAAAATCTTTTCCCCTGATCCGAATATTCAGGCTATCGGGGGCCTGCGGATCCAAAAACGGCAAATCAACATATCCTTGTATATTGAGATGGCCTTCGCCCGATTCCAGCAACACTTGTTCGATCTGAAGTTGCCGTCTGCTAAACCGACTCCTTATGGCTATATTCTTATAATCAATACCTTCAGGGGGATAAGAAAACGAGCCCCCGGCAAAATTCAACCGACCGCTGAATTCAGGATCACCAAGTGTATGGGTCACCTCTATGGAGGCATCCATCAAACCCTGCAGCTCCATCCCTTGATCTGCCAGTAAAGGATTGACCAGGCTTGCATCCAGGCTGTCGACCATCAGGGAAGCCTGGACGGGGGTTTTGGCGTCAGGCATCAACAGGCTGTCGGTGAGCGAAAATTCAAGGGGAAGGCTGGCACGGGTGCGGATCATACGGTGAATGTCGGCATCGACATGCCCTTCCATTGACAGGACCGAGGAATCATAGCGCAAACCGGTATGGATCCTTCTTAATTGAAGGGTATCCCAACCCGGATGTTCTATCTCCACGTTTCCTTGCAGCCTGGGATGACTGGCTGTTCCCGCCAGGGAAATGTCAGAACTGAGGGTTCCCCTCACTGAATGCGGAAAACCAAGCAATGGAGACCATTGACCCAGATCCAGCCGTTCGATCCACACATGTAAGTCCTCCTTTCCCCTGAAACGATAGGTCCCGTCTACCCCAATCTGTTGCTTGCCGGAGCGTAGAATCCAGTCCTCGATCACCACCGAATCTTTTCCTAATACAATATGTGTTGAATCGCTTCCTCCCTGCCATTTTGCCGTGTCAACCCGAAGTTGAAACATCTTTATAAAGATCCGCGGATCCTTTTCCATGGATAGGCCGGTAAAGGTCTTCAGGCTTAATGAATCATGCACCCGCACCTCCAAATTGTTTTGCAGGTGGCCCTGATCAAGTAAAGAATGCAATGAGATTTTTTCAATCCACTGATCGCCAACATACGAGGAATCGACCGATACAAGGAGCGCCCCCCGTAAAAGGGAGTCCCTGGAAAGTAAGGCTGAAGCATCGCCTTTCACCTGCTTTACAAACAGCGTGTCATAATATAAATGGTTCAATTCATATGCGGCAAAAACATCCATTGAATCCAAGGTGCCTTCGGCTTTACCGTTGATTCTCCCATCAAAGTTGATTTCGGGCAGGCCCATTCGCCGGGCAAACGATTGCACATCACCGGCGGCGAGATCAAACTGCAGCCGGTTCATGCCCCTTATATGTCCTTCACCTTGCAGGTCAAGGGAAAAATATGGGGAATTCAGCTTCAGGCCCCTTAAGTGGTAGGCCTGCCGGTTATAATCCAACACCGTGTGCATATCCTTCAAGGGCTGATCCATGAGATGCGAATCTTTCAGATCCACTTCCAAATGAGCCTGCAGGCTGTCAGGCTTTGTGCCCTGACCTTCTAGCCTTACTGCCCCGGTAAGATCACTGCTAAAAGTGCTGTCGCGTGTCCAGTTCAATCCATCCAGATGCTCCATTGTCAGGGTCATTTTGTACTGAGGTTGGGTCATTATGTGGGCGATGGACCCGCCCATGACAACAGACTGATCCTTTTCCTTCAGTTCCACCTTCAGGCGCTGGTGATGGCCATTCCGGATGAGATCAACTTTAATACCGGGACTTCCATAAAGTTTACCCTGGCTCATCCAGGGGTGAAATTCCTGCAGGCAGAGCGGGTCGATTTCCAGATGGGCTGTAGCGCCAACCCGGTCATTGTTCTCCTCTCCCGGAAGTATTGCTGTCCCGGAGCTTCTCATATGGGTTTTTATAAAATCGATGCTTACCTGTTGCCATGAAATCCGGTTTTGTACTTTACGAAACTGGCCCTGCATCCGGCTTAACGTCAAATCGGGTGAGCGGGTCTGGATGAAAAGCTGGTTTAGGTTCGCTTCTATAGAATCCCGCCCCGTTGTATCCTGGCTCAAAGTAAAGCTGAATCTTCCCTCCAAATCAATTGAAGAAGGAATCATAACGCTATCCAGCGGAGAGAGGTTCGCCGAGACATCATCCACAGACAATTGCTCCAGGCATATCTTCCAGGGAACAGAAGTTTGGGATGTATCCGGCTCATCCCTTTCACTGTCATCCCCGGGGAAGATCTTTTCAAAGCTCCAGGAAGAATCCCTTTCCTGAACCCCGTACAAATGCAATCCTTTCATCTGCAACTTGTTTATATGCACCTTTTGTCGGATCAATGATCCAATGCGGTAGTCGGCCTTCAGGCTGTCGAGCGACAAGTATGCTGTGTCGCCCCGGAAAACCCGCAACCCGTTCACTGAAAAGCATGAAAGGGGATTGCCCTGGATGCTTTGCACCTTGAAATCAGCATTCAATATCCGGGTGCCCTGACTGGAGATGACCCGGGCAAGGCGCTCATTGAGCACGCCTTGGGAAAGGAGCAAAACCACAACCATCCCAAGCACCAACAAGGCTGCCAGTACAACCACTAACCCTTTCAGTATTTTTCGCACATACCGCATGTTTTGAATCCTGTTATTTAAAAAGCATGACCTATGGATATAAAAAGCTGGGGTTTAAAAGATTGTTCGAACACCGGGGAAGCCAAATCCAGGCGTACTGGGCCCACCGGGGTATGCACCCTGAATCCCAAACCCACATCATAACGAAGATCGTTGAGGGGATAACGGAACGATTTCCACCAGACATTCCCCAGGTCGGCGAATGCCACCCCTGAGAAAATATCATAAATGGGGAACCTTAACTCCAGGCTGCTCTCAAGCATGCTGTTGCCTCCAGTGGGCTCATTTTCGATGTTGACAGGAGAGATGCTATGGCGGGGCCACCCTCTCAATGAAGAAGCCCCACCCAGCAGAAACCGGTCCTCGATGGGGCTTTGTTCCCCCCGCAAAGGCTCTATAAAACCAGCCCTTACCTTACCCGCCAGGATCCAGTCTTTGGCCAGGCGCTGGTAGCGTGCCCATTCCACCTCCGCCTTGGTGTAATGAAACCTGGAACGAAAACCAATCCCCATGTAGGTGAAATGCCCGTTGAGGCGCCACCCTGCAGAAGGATTGAACCGGCTGTCGGTGGTATTGTGGTCCAAACCCAGGGTAACACCCGACTTGTTCCGGATCTTCTTTTCCTCCAGGGCCTGTCTCGACGATAAATCGCGGAGAAAAACCCTTTCAAACGAATACATCAGGTATCCGGAAGTGGTGGAAGAAAAATTTTCCTGGAAGGTGAGGCCCCCGCCCAGCCGATCGACCTCATAGCTTCGCTCATTTTCCCTTATAAAAAAGGGATGGACCATCAGATCAAGCCGCTCTCCAAGCAAAGAAGGTTGAATAAATCTGGTTTCCAGGCTGACAGGCAGAAAATGAGAATGCTTGCCTTCCAAAATGAGTTTTCGGTTCCCGCCCAGGAATTGCAGTTTTGTAAGGCGCAAGGAGGTTCTGAATCGATCCTCCGTCCCATAACCCAGGCCTCCTTCCAGGGACCAGGGAGGGGACTCACTCACCTCAAGGTATATCGGGATGCGCCGGTTGCTGATAGAATCCTTGCGCGGGCGAACGATCACATAACGAAAAAGATCGGTGTTGAACAAACGATTTTGAGTCGCCTCCAGCTTATCCTGAACAAAGGTCTGGCCGGGCGCAAAAGCCATTTTCCTCCGGATGAAAGCCCGCGAGACCAATGTATCGCCATGAATACGGACCTCGCCAAATTTGGCATGTGGGCCCGGGTCAACGTTAAAATACACATTCACTGCATGCTTTGCCGGAAAAACTTCCAGGCGCCGTTTCACTTTGACATAAGGGAAACCATGGTTGACAAAAATTTTCTTTATCCTGTTTTCTACCTGAAAAACCCGGTTGTCTGTGAAACGCATTCCCGAAACCAACATGGAATCCTGCTCTATTTTCTCTAACAATCCCCGGCCAGTAGAATCCTGCTGCAGCTCATAGCCCATGCCGCGAATCCTAACCGGAAGCCCTTCACTGATCTTTAAAACAATGCGAAGCCGTTTTTTTTCCTGGTCTTTATCCAGGTGATAATCCAACTGTGGATCCAGGAAACCCTGACGCTGGTGAACGCGCCTTAACCGCTCCAGGTCGTTCTCCAACATGATTGATGAAAAACGGGGCGCTTCTTTCCAGAAAGCCAGCTTCTCCAATAAAGTGGCCTCACGTGTATTCATCTGTTCCGTCAACAGCTGTGAGGAAAGGCTATCCCGACCTTCAAACCGGATCTCCCAAACCTCATAACCTTCCTGTCCACGGGCAATACCCTGGAAAAATAGCATGATCACCAAACAGGTCAAACATATGTTCCCGATAATTTTCAATGCCATGATTTTTACTACATATAAAGATACAGCAAATTTCCCTTCCCTGCCCCAACAAGTTGAAGGTCCGCAAGTTTTTATCCGGATATTTTTTCTATTATAGGGCAAGATCGATGACAAAGATTTCGGGCACTACCGCCGCTGCGGCCGGCCTACTCCCATGGGATGGCTGGTGGTAATGCCTGAAAGCTTCCTTTGCATGTGGTGTGCCCGGATGTAAATTTATAGGATCCATGAAGGTCTGTCAGAAACCAGGGGGATGCAGCCTAAAAGGGCCATAGATCTCCAAGAGGTCAGCGATCCTCAGAGAACCATGGTTCCTGAGTAGGACCGGGATCCTCAAAGAGAGATCGGCCTTCAAAGGGATATGATGAATTCACTTCCGGCGCCTTCCCGACTTCTAACTTCCATTTTGCCTTTGTGGTTAAAAATGATATGACGGGAAAGGCTCAGGCCAATACCACTGCCGTTCTTTTTGGTGGTAAAGAAAGGCACAAAAAGGTTTTCCTTCACCTCGGGGGTCATCCCGGCTCCATTATCGGCCACCCGCAATTGGGTTTGATTATCCGGGGTGGCGTTCAGGCTGATTGCTATGAAGGGATCCGAGGTGGATGAGACGGCCTCAATGGCATTTTGGAGCAGATTGATCAACACCTGCTCGAGTTGTCCGGGATCCACTTTCAAAATGTAGGGTTCATCAGGAAGGTCGGGTCTGCAGGTAATGCCTTCTGCTCTTATTTTCGGGGCATAAAGGGAGAGCACCCGTTGCAGCAGGTTTACCATATCCGTGGATTGAACCTCAGGATCGGGCAAGCGGGTGATGTGACGGGTAGAATTGACAAAACGCACCAATCCACGGCTGCGTGACTGAATGGTTTGCAGGCTGGTTTTAAGTTCGTGGGTTTCCTCTTCGTCGAGTCGGGCCACCTCCCGCAAATGTCCTTGCTCTGAGATAAGGGTCTCATAGACCATACCACTGAGGTTGCTGATGGGAATGGCCGAATTCATGATCTCATGGGTCAGCACACGGGTCAGCCGGTACCATGATTCCATCTCCTTCTCCTCCAGTTCACCCTTGATGTTTTGGAAGGAGACCAACTTAAAGGGCACCGATTCCTTTTTAAAGCGGGTGGCCAGGACAGAGAGCTGATCCAGTTTGCCATTCTTCTCAAGGCGGTGGAGTTTGCGCTCGCCTGGCTGGATGTCGATGACCAGTTGGTAAAAATCGGGGCAACGTTGATAGAGCAAACGGATGTGGGAAAGCCGGGGTACCCCCAACAATTCACGTGCGGCCTTGTTGAACAGGCTGATCCGCCCCCGCTGGTCATAACAAAGGATGCCCACCTCTACATGTTGCACCACCGTTTGCAGATACTGGAAACTGGATTCGGCTTCCAGTCGAAGTCCTTCCATCATATCAGCAATGTGGTTGAAAGCGGCTCCCAGGCGGGTATTCTTCTTCAGTTTACGCATGTTAGCCAGGTAGGAAAAGTCATTTTGATCGATGGCCATTAAAAAATCGCCGAGGCTTCGGTAATTTTGCTCGACATAACGGATCAGGGCAATGGTTAGCCCGATGGTAGCGGCAAACAACCACACGGAGAGCATCCAGAAAGGGGTATATATCAAAAAGTGCAGGCCGGCATATCCGAGCATCAATATAAATGCCAGGCGCCAGACCAGGTTCAGGCGAAATGTATTAGAGGTCATATTTTTTCATTTTGCGGTACAGGGTACTCCGGCTAAAGCCCAACTCCAATGCAGCCCTGGTAAGATTGCCATTGCACTGGTGGATGGCCTCCTGGATGGTCTCGCGCTCCATCTGCCGTAGATTGAGTGCAGTATTCCCTTGTCTGCGGGCCACCGGCTTCAAGGCAAAATCTTCCGGGGTCAACTGTTCATCCTCACACATAATTACTGCCCGTTCAATGGCATGATGCAGTTCCCTGACATTGCCCGGCCACTGGTAATGCTTGAGCTTATCGATCACCCCCGGGCCAAAAGAAAGGTGTGCCTTGTTGTATTTATGGGCCATCTGTTCCAGAAAATAACGGGCCAGCGAGGGTATATCCTCCATGCGCTGACGTAAAGGCGGGACAGCAATCTCAACGGTATTAATCCGGTAAAGCAAATCCTGCCGGAAGGCTTCCTCCGAAACCATCTCATAGATGGGTTTATTGGTGGCACATATCAACCGCACATCGGTAGCTATTTCCTTATGCGAGCCCAAACGGGTAACCCTTCGGTTCTGGATGGCCGAGAGGAGTTTGGACTGAAGCTGACCGGAGAGATTTCCAATCTCATCTAAAAACAGGGTACCCCCGCTAGCCACCTCAAAACGACCGGGGCGGTCGGCTTTGGCATCGGTGAAAGCCCCCCTGACATGTCCAAACAACTCCGACTCAAACAAGGTTTCGGATAAAGCCCCCAAATCCACCTTGACAAAGGGCATCTGCTGACGGTGCGAGCGATTGTGAATCTCTTTGGCTATCAAGTCCTTCCCAACACCATTTTCGCCCAGCAACAACACATTGGCTTCGGTGGAAGCTACCTTGCCCATGGCCTCAAAAACAGGCTGCATCGACCGGGCTTCCCCCATCAGCTTTTCCTGCTGGCCATCCATACGCTGGGCCGAACGGTACTGATTTAACTGCCGGGTGGTTTTACGAAGCTGAAAAACAGCATCAATGGTGGCCAGTAATTTCTCACGCTCCCAGGGTTTGACCAAAAAATCCACTGCCCCCTGCTTCATCGATTCAACGGCCAACTGAATATCCCCATAGGCAGTGGACATCAGTACCTGAACATCCGGGTCGATCGCCAGTATCCGACCCAGCCAATGCAATCCTTCCCTGCCACTGGTCGCTCCCGCTTTGAAATTCATGTCCAGCAACACCACATCAATGTCCTTCTCCCTCAATAAGGCCGGGATATTGTCGGGCTTATCCGCGCAGATCACCTCTTCAAAATGCTTGCGCAAAACCGCCCGGGCCGTAAATAAAACATCCTGATCGTCGTCGATGATCAGGATTCTTCCGGGTTTTTTTTCCATGCGGGTAAATGTAAGGTGCTTTTTTCAAAGGTACGGATTGTTGCAATATGAGACAATACATTGTACCATATTGCAACAATTTTTTGGGCAGCCTACTCCTGCTAAATCTAATTATTAGTTTATAAATCAGATCATTAATAAAAATGGCACAATTCTTTCATTGGTCTAATAACTGATGAAGGTTTATAAATGAGTATAGAATTGAACCATTATCCATTGTTATCAGAACTTACCGCCATTGAACCCGGCTGCATTATATAGAGCCTTGTTGCGTAAGTTCGTGTATGCGGACTTCATTTCAAAACAGGATTAAAACATCGTTGTCATGATCAAAAATTACCTCAAAACCGCCCTGAGAAACATCGCCAGGAACAAAATTTTCTCGGCCATCAATTTCATCGGATTTTCAGTGGGCATTGCCATATTCATCTTCATCATGCTCTTTGTGAAGCGCGAATACAGCTACAACCGTTTCAATGAGCACATCGATCAGATTTACCGGATGGAATGGGGTGATGCCCGGGGGGTACATATGACCTCGGCCATGGGGCCCGACCTGCACCAGGCCCTTCCTGAGATCAAAAAATACTGCCGATATAAGGTGGAAGGCGATCAATACGTAACCCGCGAAAAAAACACTTACCAGCTGGAGAATGTATTTCTGGTCGACAGCACTTTCTTCGACCTCTTCACCATTAAGTTTGTTCAGGGGAATCCCCGCAATGCCCTGGAGAACAACAACTCCCTTGTTTTGACCCAAAGCATGGCCGATAAAATTTTCCCGGGCATCAATCCCATGGGCAAATCCCTGGAATCGGTATCGGGTACAAAAATGACCGTAACGGGAGTGATAGCGGATCCGAAGCTTTTTTACCTGCAGATTAAAGCCTTACGTCCGTTCCAGTTGCTGGGGGCAAGAAAAGGACCGGAATATTTACAGAGCTACGGAACCTATCAATTTCCCACCTTCTTTTTTCTGGAAAAGGGCACCAACATTTCAATGCTGGAGCAAAAGATGGAAGATTTTTTCCGAAAGAAATTTGCCGATGATCTGAGCGGGGATGAAACGATTGACCCCAACCTGCGTCCGCTAAAGGATGTATATTTTGCCGATCATTCCAGGTATGATTTCGGGGCGGTTCATGGCAACAAAAAAACGGTGATGATTTTCATTGCCATTGGTATTTTCATCCTGGCTCTGGCCTCGGTCAATTTCATCAACCTGACCACTGCCCGGGCAGCCAGCCGGGCCAATGAAGTGGGCATGCGCAAAGTCCACGGAGCCCGAAAAAAACAACTCATCGGCCAGTTCATCGCCGAATCGGTGCTGATCACCTTCATCTCGTTCCTGGTGGCCCTGACACTGGTACAGATCTTTCTGCCCCATTTCAACCGGATCATCCAGGCCGAAATGTCCACCTCCATCATGACCTCTGCTGCCTTCATCGCATTGTCACTGGCGGGAATCCTGATCATAGGAACCCTGGCAGGGATTTATCCCGCTTTTTACCTGACACGCTACTCACCAGTCCAGGTCCTGAAGGGAGAAAAAACCAAAGGCAAAGGAGCAGCTATGTTCCGTAAATTTCTCATCGTCTTTCAGTTTACCATCTCTGTGGCTTTGATCATTTCTACCCTGGCCGTGCACAAACAGCTCCAGTACATGAAAAACAAGACACTGGGCTTTGATGAGGATCAAGTAGTGGCCATCCGGTTGAGTGAAGCCATCAAAAAGAAAATGGACGTTTTCAAGCAACAGGTCAAAGCCCTCCCCGGGGTAAAGCAGGCCGCCTATAGTTTTTCAGTCGCCGAACGGGGCAACAATATGGAAAACTATGATTTCGACGGGGATGGACAAAACACCACCCTCAATTTAATCACTGTCGATCCCGACTACATCCCGATGATGGACATCAAATTGCTGGAAGGCCGCAATTTTTCCTATGAGCGAACTTCTGAGAAAAAAACAGCCATCATCCTCAATGAGACCGCTTTGAAGGAATCGGGACTGAAAAGGGGCGATGCCGCCGGTACAGTCTTTCACCGCGACGACTGGTACCTGACGGTTCTGCCCAGCAAACAATGTAAAGTCATTGGCGTGGTCAAAGATTTTCATTTCCGTTCCATGCACGAACCCATCACCCCGCTGGGCCTGGTGTGGAATGCCGACTGGCACAACTACATCAACATTAAGGTGCAACCCGACAACCTCCCAGCTACCATTGATGAACTGAAAGAAATCTGGAAAACCTTCAATCCCGCCCTGCCCTTTAAGTACACTTTCCTGTCGGAGGAATTTGACAAGCTTTACAAAACAGAAGAAAGGCTGGGCAAAATTTTTACCTATTTTTCCGTCCTGGCCATCATCATCGCCATCATGGGCCTGTATGGGATGTCGACCTATGTGGCTGAAAGCAGAACCCGGGAAATTGGCATCCGCAAAGCAATGGGTTCCACCGTCAACGAAATCATCCTGTTGCTGGGGAAAGAATTCCTCAAATGGGTGGTGGTGGCCATTATGCTGGCCGCCCCTATTACCTGGTTTGCCATGAACCGGTGGCTGGCCAACTTCGCTTACAAGATCACCCTGACTCCGGATATTTTCATTCTGGGAGCTGCCGCAGCTTTATTGATCGCTGCCACAACCATCTCCTATAAATCATGGCAGGCCGCCAACCTGAACCCGGCCGATTCGCTGCGGTATGAATGACCTCTACCCTATGGTAATAACCTTGATTTCCATTTGGTAAAATCAGGTTTAAAAGACGAGCCTATCATCACTATGAGATTTCTTAATCCTTTTCGGACTTAAGAGCTGTACTACCAGCTGGTTAATAAACCAACATACTGTTGTTGACCTTCCCCAAGCCAGTCATAGAATTCTCCTTTTAAACCAACAACAAGGGATCTGGGAATCAGTCATTTTTAAGACAGTTTGGTACGGGCAAAAAGATAGTCCAATTTCATAACATTTGAGTAGAAAACGGATAAAGGTTCCCCCTTTCATTCAGTTTGTCTCATATTTTTCATAAACATTTGTCAGGCTGAAGTGTATATGAATAAAAACATTGATTTTGTATGCGGACCCTTTTTTACACCCCCATAATGCTGATTTTTCTTATCGCTTTCTCTCTGGGGAACTTACAGGCCCAGGTACGGGGCAAAGTTTACGATAAAGAAAATCAGACTCCGCTTGAACAGGTACTGATCCTCTCGGGAGACAGGCTTTTAACCCGAACCGGGGGGCAGGGCACGTTCACCCTTTCTTCGTCCACTTTGCCGGACACCCTCACTTTTCGGCGTCTGGGATACCACACCCGGAAGGTATGGATCACCCCTGGCGAGAGCCTGATATCGGTAAACATGGCCAGCCGGCAGTTTGATGTGGGGGATGTGGTGGTTCGGGCTTACAACACGCGGGAAAAAAGCTTTGAGGCACCGGGCCCCCTCAACCTGCTTCACTCGCTTGACATACAGGAGCTGTCCACGGGCTCGACGGCCCCCGTTATGAACAGCCTGCCGGGATTGTATATGCATCATGGGGCCAAAAACACCAACCGGATCACCATTCGTGGCATTGGCTCCCGCAGCCAGTACACCACCACGAAGCTGAAAGCTTATTTGAACGGCATTCCCCTTACTTCAGGGGTAGGGGAAACCACCCTGGAAGACCTGGATCTGAACCTGGTCGACCGCATCACGATATTGAAAGGCCCTTCCTCGTCCATTCACGGGGCAGCCCTGGGCGGTACCATCCTCTACCGAATGGGATCCCCGTCACAGCAGGGGGTGGTCGCCCAACAAAAGACTTCGGTGGGCAGTTTTCATATGCTTCAGAATGCCACCCATCTGAGCTGGAAAGGCCAGCGATCCAGCCTCCGCCTTGCTTACGATAAACATACCCAGCAGGGATTCCGTACCAACGACGATTACAACCGGGATGCTTTTACCGCCATGTTCCGCCACCAAATTAATCCCAAAATGGGCATCTCCTATCTTGGCAGGTATCATCACCTGAAAGCCTATATCCCCAGTTCCATCGACCGCCAAACCTTCAACCGCCGCCCCGGCCAGGCCGCGGAAAACTGGAATGCCATCAATGGCCATGAAGCCTACTCTAAAATGCTGCACGGGCTCTCTCTCGATGTGGATATCAATGAGGCCCTGCGCAATGAGACCAGTGTCTTTTTTAAACAATATGACGGACAAGAGATACGCCCGTTCAATACCCTGGACGATCAGACCCGGACCACCGGTCTGCGAAGCCTATTCGAATGGTCCGACACCCTGGCCGGCGGTCGTCTCAATGCTGAAGCAGGATATGAAATGTTTCAGGAAGCTTACGACTGGGACATACACGAGACCCTCTCCGGGGGAGAAGTCGGTACATTGTTGAATAAAAACAGCCAAAAGCGCATCCAATCCAACATCTTCTCCGCCCTTTCTTTGAAATGGGAGCGTTTGGGGATAAGCCTTGGAGCCAACCTGAACCGCACCCGCTATGACTATCAAGACCAAACACAGGACACCATTGACCTTTCAGACCAAAAACGCTACCAGTGGATCGCCTCTCCCCGATTGTCCCTTACCTATCGGTTGAGCAAAAACCTGATGGCCTTTGGCAACATCAGCCACGGATTCTCGGCCCCATCCTACGAGGAAACCCTCAACGCACAGGGTTTTGTCAATGGCAGCATACAGCCCGAGACAGGCTGGAGCCGGGAACTCGGTGTGCGGGCCCGGGGGGGCAACAACCGGTGGTTAATCAAACTCTCCGGCTACTCGATTACGGTAAAAAACCTGCTGGTCACCAAAAGACTGGCTGAAGACCGCTTTCGAAAAATCAATGCCGGAGAGACCCGCCATAACGGACTGGAACTGATGGGCAAAGTCCGATGGCTCGATCATGCCCTGGTCAACAGTGAAGTGGATGTGAGCTATACCCTAACCGATTACCGCTTCCGCGATTTTACCGATGAAGGCAACGACTATTCCGGCAACCAATTGCCAGGGATCCCCAAACATAAGCTCTTTTTGAAGCTTCAGGCCAGCTTCCCCGCCGGCCTCTACCTGCAGGCCAACTGGATGGGCGTGGGCAAAATGCCCATGAACGATAGCAACAGCCTCTACTCCGACCCCTACAACCGCTTGAACCTGAAGGCTGGCATCCGCCGTTCCCTTTCTTCCCGCTGGAGCCTTAACCTCTACGGAGGCATCCGCAATGCCACCGACCACCATTACGCCTCCATGATCCTGATCAATGCCCCCTCCTATGGTGGTGCGCCCCCACGCTATTTCTACCCCGCCCGGCCCAGAAACTACTTTGCGGGACTCTCCCTGCGCTATGCTTTCCGGCCTTAAAATTTTGAAAAAAACAATTTTCTCGGTATTTTGGTCTGACGAAACCACGTCAATATTAAACAAGCCTATGCGGGAAGTACGCCGGCCAAGAGGCAATTGTCTGATCACCATCCTTTTGATCCTGGTCTTCATGGCCGCCTTTGGCATCATCTCCTGGGACGCCGTCGGGGCTTTTGCCCGGTTCATTGTTTACGTCATCGTGGCCGGAATAGCCATTATCGTCGGAATCATCATCTACGCCTGGTTCTTCGGCGGCAGATGGTAACCTAACTGACCCCGCTTAGCGGGGTGAAGTAAAATGACCCCGCTTAGCGGGGTGAAGAAAAGCGGGGTGAACATCTGACCCCGCTAAGCGGGGGTTGGATGAGCGACCCCGCTAAGCGGGGTTGATCAACTTTCATTATCCTATGAAAATACTTGGCAACATCATCTGGCTGATACTAGGGGGTCTGGTCACATCCCTGGAATATTTCGCAGCAAGTATTGTGCTGATTGTCACGATCATTGGCATTCCTTTCGGGTTGCAATCCATTAAACTGGGGGTGCTTACACTGTGGCCCTTCGGGCAGGAGATCCGTCACCGCGAAACCTCTTCGGGTTGCCTCAACCTGTTTATGAACATCCTCTGGATCATCATCGGAGGAATATGGATCAGCCTGACCCATCTGGCTTTCGGGGTGCTCCTGGCCATTACCATCATCGGATTGCCCTTTGCCCGGCAACATTTTAAGCTGGCCCGCCTGGCTTTTACGCCCTTCGGATATGATGTTGAATTCAGTTAATGCCATAACCAAAAATTTCCGAAATAAGCTCAAAATATATATTACGGGGAGCAAACAAAAATTTGGTAACAGTAATATCAAAGAAATAATTGTTGGTAACCCTAGCATCCCACCAGGCTTTGATTAATCAGGGAAAAGATCCGCTAAAGGACCATCAGCGTTCTTCTCATAAAACCCTCCTTTCCAAGTTAAGGCATTCGGGGATTTTTTTGTATCTTTCGTTTGCGAATGACACTGTTAAATCCTGTCCGGAGATATTGTGGCGGATTTGCGAATGACCTCATTAAACCTGTCCGGAGATATAACGATGAAGCGGTCACCGGGGTGTGTTAAAAATCAGGTTCTCCCCGACGGGTTTAAAGACAGAATGCACAGGTTAGAGACAGAATGCACAGGACCCATTAAAATGATCAGCCGAACAAACCCTATCCTGCCATGACCTACGAGGAATATATGCTGCCTGTTATTTTGGCCAACCTGGTGGCTTTTGTTCTGGTACTGTCTTCCTACAATTTTCCCCGTTTTCTGAGGGTTATCTGGGGGCTTATCTTCATCATTGCCGGTATTTTTAACCTGATCACCGTTTACAATGAACCCGGGGTATACGTCGATGCTTTTGGTCCACCGGCGATTGATATCTACCAGCAATTCATCAACGGCCCCTTCAGCGAGCGTTCGGCTCTATATGTCACCCTTATTGCGCTTGGGCAAATACTGGCCGGGGGCCTGATCTGGTCAGGTGGCTTCTGGTATTACCTGGGGCTGACCGGCGGGGTTATATTCATGTTGGCCATTGCACCCCTGGGCGTGGGCTCTGCCTTTCCTGCACCCCTGATCATGGCTTTCGGGCTCATACTGATGATGCGAAAAAAGAGAAAAAAAAGCATCTTTGGTATATAGATGCTACCTTTGACAGCTGTTTTGGATAGTCCCGACAGCCCGCACAGCCAACCATTACCCCAAGGCCCATCCATCGGCAAGGCGCATCTATATCCAGCCAGGCCTGGCCAACCATTCCAACAGATATTAGAGCGGAAGAGTCAGGAGATAATAAACCTTTGATGGCTTCCATCGTCTAATAATCCGAGTTGAATAAAATTTTACCTCCCATGATTCAAAAATCCCTTATCTTACTAACCCTGGTGGCCTTGTTCACCTCGGGCCTAAGGCCTGCCTGGTCGCAGGAAAAAAGTAAAAACGCCGAAATCATCGAGGCGATGAACCGGCATATGGAGTTTATGCAACACCGGATGAACGAATTGGAAAAAGCTGTAGATGATGTGCTGTGGTACAAAAAAGTAGGAGATGTGGCGCACATTGACAAGGTTTATATAACCGGTCCGCCAATATGGAATGAGAAGAAGCCTGATTCGCAGGGTTACGGCAATCCGGTTAAATTTCGCTCCTATGTATTCATTCCCAAAGGCATCGATGTGGACAAGCAGTATCCGCTGATAGTATTTCCGCACGGCGGGGTGCACAGCAATTTCAACACCTATTATGCCCACATTGTAAAGGAATTGATGGCCCAGCAATACATTGTGGTAGCGGCCGAGTACCGGGGAAGCACTGGCTACGGCGGGCGTCACTACCGCAAGATTGATTACGGCGGACGTGAAGTGGAAGATGTAGATGCCAGCCGCCAGTACATGCTGGAGAATTATTCATTCGTCGACCCCGAGCGGGTTGGCATCATTGGCTGGAGCCATGGGGGATTGATCGCCCTGCACAACATTTTTGACTATCCCGACCATTACCAGGTCGCCTATACCGGGGTACCGGTCAGTGATCTGATTGCCCGGATGGGCTATAAGACCCAGGGCTACCGTGACCTGTATTCGGCCGACTACCATATTGGTCAGACCGCCTATGAGAATGTGGAAGAGTACCGCCGTCGCTCGCCCGCCTGGAATGCACATAAACTGGAAGATGTACCCCTCTTGATTCATACCAACACCAATGACGCAGATGTAAATGTGCTGGAGGTGGAACACCTGATCAAATCGCTAAAGGCACATGAAAAAGATTTCGAATACAAGATCTACCAGGATGTTCCGGGCGGACACAGCTTCAACCGGCTCGACACCAAAAAGGCGAAGGAGATCCGGGTGAAGATCTATCAATTTTTGGATGAACATCTCAATCCACCGCAAAAAATCCGTTCGGTCAGTGATATCAACCGGGCAGCCTATGCCGGATTCAATTAAATGCTGTTGACATGAGCCTCAACTGTGGTTTGCCTCGTCATAAACCATCATGCGACTCTCTCATCAGGATACAACTTATGAATGGCCAAAAATCAGCATAATAATAAAAGTTGTTTGATTATTACCGGGGGCTTCCTCACAGAATCCACACGTTTATAGGCGGTTATATCACATCCGATTGGCTTTTAAAAACCGTCAGTGGCGGATATTTGTACCGCTCTATTGCAGGGGGCTATAAAGAAAATCTGGCATTCAATCGCAGCGGATGAGGAATTGGGTCCAGCCATCAGGAAGGCTGGAGAGGGAAAAGAAAAACTGGTGGGCCAGGAGCACTTCGCGGACAAAGGTCAGTCCGATGCCCTGGCCCTTTTCTTTATCGGAATAGAAGGGGGTAAAGATTTTTTTCCGGGCGGAAGGGGTAAGGCCCTTTCCATTATCCAACACCTTTATTTGAAGTGGTTTGCGGGAAGTTTGCACCTGGATACGTCCGTCCTTTTCGATGGCTTCAAGGCTGTTTTTGACCACATTTACCAGGACCTGTTCCATCTGGGGTTGATCGGCCCAAATCAAGGGGGAGTGTTCACTGAGATGATGTTCGAGGTGAATGCCCTTTTGCCGGCAATCGGATTCAAACAAACGCGTGACCCTGTAAACGAGTTGGTTGATATCAAGGTCGTTTTTACTGGGTTCCGGTATTTTGACCACGCTGGCATAATTGGCCATAAAGCGGTTTAAGTTGTTGTTCCGCTCGATGGAGGCTTCCAGGGCTTCACGCACATCCACTGCCGTTTCATCATCCATTTGGCGGTAGTAGCCGGAGAGGGACCCCAGCACCGAATTGATGCTGCCGACCGTATTATTCACTTCGTGCGACATGGTTCGGATGACCTTTTCATAGGACTGCTTTTCGAAGTACAGCCATTGTTTGGAGACATCCTCGATCAGGTAAAAGGGCCTTTGAACTCCGCGATCCATGAAATATTTGCGGTGCACCTGATACATGCTGACCCCATCGAGTTGAATCAATCGGGACTGGCAACATGTCATAACCTCCAGTTCACGGGCCAGCGGATGGGACAAATTGGCGATGCTCCGCCCCACGGCTTTTTGAGCGTTGTCCAATCCCATTTGCCGAATGGCAGCCGGGTTGACCTGCATAATATTGCCTGCGGTATCCATGATCAATACCCCCACCGGACTGGCCTCCAGCAGAAGTTCAAGGAAATGGTGCTGCTCTTCTTTCTCGACCCGCTCTTTCCTGAGCTGGTTGACCATCTGATTGTAAACCTCCACGATGGCGTCCACATCACATTGACCGACCTTTTTAAGGTATGTGGAAAAATTCTTCTCCCGAAGCAAAGATATGCCGCTACTTATGACATGAATGGGGCGGAGGTATTGCCGGTAAAGGGCTGCCAAAAAAACCACCATCCCCGCCAGAAGTACCTCTCCCACCAGGAAAACCCACCGGTTATGCTGAAGCAATTCATAGAGGATGAACCCGTAACCGATAAAAAACAGGCCCAAAAAAACCCAAAAACGTTTTTTAATCGTCATAGCGGATATTAAATTTTTCGAGCCGCCGGTACAAGGCTCCCCTCGACAGGCCTAATGAGCGGGCCACCTGCGAGAGGTTCCCGCGGTAAAAATCGAGGGTTTCCCTTATCAGTTGCTCTTCGGCTTCTTCAAGGGTCTGCAGCCCCATTCGGTCTTTATTGGATGCAACACAGTGGCTGGCAACCAACTGAGTGCTGAAGTCCTGTTCAGAAAGCTCATTTGACGAAGATAAAAGAACCGAGCGCTGAACCAGGTTCCTTAACTCCCGTATATTACCGGGGAACCTGTATTTTTTCAGCCATTGGAGGGCATCTTGAGAAAGTTTTTTGGCCGGCAGGCCATTTTCAGCACAGACCTGAGTTACAAAATAGCGTGTCAGGGCAGGTATATCGTGGGGGCGTTCGCGCAGGGAAGGCACTTTAATATTAATCAGGTTGATCCTGTAATACAGATCCTCACGAAACCTCCCCGTTTGCACCAGTTCCTCGAGATTCTGGTTGGTAGCGCAGATAACCCTCACATCCGCTTTCCGGGTGGTGCTCTCTCCCAATACCTCATACTGGCGTTCCTGAAGCACCCTTAAAAGCTTAACCTGGCCAGCAGGATCCAACTCGGCAATCTCGTCCAGGAATATGGTACCCCCCTCAGCCAGGCTAAACCGGCCCTGACGGTCGTGCCAGGCATCGGTAAATGCCCCTTTTCGGTGACCAAACATCTCACTCTCAAAAAGGTTTGTGGCAATCCCTCCCATATTAACCTTCACAAAAGGCTTATGACAGCGATGGCTGTTCTTGTGGATGGCCTCGGCAATCAGCTCCTTTCCTGTTCCACTCTCTCCGTGGATCAGGACAGTGGCTTCGGTGGGGGCCACCTTCCCCATGGCATTAAGCACCTCCAAAAAAACCGGGTCTTCCCCTACAATGTTGGCTAAATTGAACTGCTCATCCAGTTGCTTGCGGTTCATATCCGGGTGGTCTCCCTGATGGATCATCATATGGGTATGCACCGACTCAAGCAGGGCCTGATTGTCCCAGGGTTTGGTAATAAAATCGTTGGCCCCTTGTTTGATGCCTTCCACGGCCAAATCAATGGTTGCCCAACCCGTAATCAAAATAACCGGTACATCGGGGCAAAAAACGCGCACTTTCTGCAACAGCTCAATGCCTTCACGCCCACTGGTATCGCTGGAAAAATTCATATCCATCAGGATGAGCGATGGCCACTGGTGGCGCACCCACCGGAGGGTCTGTTGAGGTCCCTCGAGGGCCTCGACCTGATGGCCTGCCTGCTTCAACAGCAGCTTCAGGGAAGAGCGCACCGCTTTGTCATCATCCACGATCAATACCATAGCGATTTTTTATACCAATATACAAACTTTTATTCCTCTTTTAACGCCACGGCAGGTTCTATTTTGGAGGCCTTTATCCCCGGGTAAAGCACGCTGGCGGTAACCAGTAACAGGATCACGATGAGCGAGGCGACCATTCCACGGGTAAACAGCCCCCAGGAAAGGGGCATCAGATCCAGGGCGGGTATTTGGACCAAAAGCAACAGGGCCGGGATAAAAGCCATGGCGGTTAGGGCAAACAACTCTGAAAAAATCAGCCGGCGCACATGGCCTTGAGTTGCGCCGACGGCTCTTCGGATGCCCATTTCCGACCAGCGTTGATTGACGTTGTAGCCCAATATACCGATCAGCCCGAGTACAAGGTTAAAAACCAAAAATCCCACCAACAGCCCGACAAAAGATATATCCTCAGAAGCATTGGCATTGGATTGTTCCCTGAGCAGGGCAAGTTTCATGCTGCGCCCGATCCTGAAATGGTCTGTGGAAAGCACCGAAAACACTTCCCTTGCATAAGCCCGGGGCCGGGGGAATGACCCCCGGCTATAGCGAATCAGCAGATCGGCATTTCCGGATATTCCCGTTTTGGGATGGGTGGCCGGTATAAAAATGGAAGCCTTTTCTTGCTGAAAACTCCGCTTTTTATAATGTCCTATGACCCCCACCACTCTGTACCGCTGTTGTTTACCTTTGATGCGACGGCCAACGGGATTAGCCTGGCCAAAAAGTTCTACCGCCATTTGCCGGTTGATCACCACCGGGACCACACCGGAAGCGTGACCTTCCTGGCCAAACCAGCGCCCATCAATGAGGTTCAGCTTTAAGACTTCCCGAAATCCCCGGTCAACATATTGTATATTTGCCCGGGTGATCTTATCTGCGTGGCGAAAAGAAGAATTGGAAAATTGCATCAGATGGGGAGCGGCATATCTCGAAATACTGGCCGACTCCACCCCTTTGAGCCGTTCAAGCCGGGCAGGGATCCTGGAAAATGGATCCTCTTCAGGCTGCTTTTTCCCGGCATGCCGTTCCAGGTTGATGTAATACACCTGGCTGATCTCACACCCGGTCCCTTCCAGGTAGTTTGACAACTGATCAATCATATACATCAATGTGGCGATAACAATCAAAAAAATGACGAACAACTCAAAAAGAATGAAACCATATTTGCGTTTCTGGTTCCACATGGTCTTGAATCCATGTACGATCATAAGGCACCTCCTTTCAATACATAAGCCGGATTAAGCCGGGAAATTCTCATGGCGGGAATCCACCCGGAAAGTATGCTAAAAATCAAGGAAACGAGAATCAAAATAAAAAAGACCCCATAATTCATCTGAATCATGGCCTGTTGGGCATCTGCCACAAAGTAGGCCGTAAAAATCTGATCTTTAAATAAGAAGGCCGCCAAATAGGCCAGGACCAACCCCAAAAAACCGCCTGCCAGGGTAAGCACGGCATTCTCGCCCATAATTCTATATGTCAAGCTTTTGCGGGTAGCTCCAAAAGCCTTTCGAATGGCAATTTCCTGGCTTCTCTCCTGTATCCTGGTCAGGTTAATGCTAACCAGGTTCAGTGCCGGCAACAGAAGGATAATCAACGCCTTCCCGGCTACGCCTATATAGCTCATTATTACACCTTTATAGGCCTGAGGGTCGCGATAAGCCCTGAAATAGATTTCAGCCGCTTGGGCCGGGCCGGCAAAGAGAACCCGGGTTCCCTCATCATTGAGGTGATTCACTTTTCTTTTCAGATCCCGGACCTGACGGCGGATATCTGGGAAGCCCCATCCACCGGACGACCTGAAGGTCAGGCCATAGGCCCCGGTGCGGTTGTAGTAAGGTGTAGTGGTCGAATGCCGACGCCAGGTATAAGGGAGCCACACCTGGGCATAAGTATTGCGGGCCAGGGAATTAACCTTTTGGACCACTCCGATGACACGAAAAGTATGGCCATCCAGCTTTAGGGTTTTTCCCGCCACTTCGGATTGATTAAACAACCGCTCTTTTAAGGAACGGGAAATGACCGCCACATTATCCTGATCTTTCACATTTCCCCTGGTGTAAGGATGGCCCTGTAAAAATTCAAAATCAAAAACCTGCCAGAAACCGGCATTGGTATAACGCAGGGAGAGATCCAGGGCATTGGTTTCGCGGAACATGGTGGTGGTTTCGCTTGCTGAAAAAGCCAGTCTGTTTTGGGGAGCCATCCGGGCAAAGTGCTTCTCAATCATACCCACCGGCAATCCGCCCCAGGCATAACTCCCGTCTGCCCGGGTAATTTTCATCTGGTTGAGGAACAGCATCTGGTCATTGTTGCGCTCCGGACCGCCGGGATGGATGGATAGATCGATTTTCAGTACCATGATCATGATGACCATCACGGGGATGCTCATTCCAAAAAGGCTCAAAAAACCAAAGAACCGGTTGCTGCGGAACTGTTCCCATATTTGTTTCAAGTGAATAAATTTCATACGGATATAACTTAATTAATAGTTATGGTCTGAATCTTTAAACAGACATTATGTGGTCAATCATTATGGAACCCGCATGTATATCCATGTCCATGTTGTGTAAGTCCTTGCATGCGGGTTTCATACGGTTATTTTTTTGTTAATATATTGGCCGTATCGAACCCGCATGTATAATCATATCCTTGTTGTGTAGGTTACTGGATGCAGGTTTCATAATGAAAGGGTTTTAATTGACCTGACGCCCATCAAAGAGATGGACGATTCTTCGGGTTTCATCGGCGAGTTTGCGGTCATGGGTAACCATCACCACGGTGGTGCCCATTTCCTTATTCAGGGACTGCAGCAGGAGCATGATGTCCTCGCCCATTTTGCTGTCGAGGTTACCGGTGGGTTCATCGGCCAGGATGATTTCCGGTTGGCCAACAACGGCCCTGGCAACGGCCACCCGCTGACATTGACCTCCGGACAATTCCGAAGGATAATGTTGGGCACGGTGGGTCAATCCGACCTGCTCAAGCACCTCACGGGTGAGCCGCTTTCTTTGATCATTGGCCATCTTGCGATACAACAGCGGCAGGGCTACATTGTCGCGGACATTGAGGGAGGGGATCAGGTGAAAATTTTGAAAGACAAAACCCAGTTTCTGATTCCTCAATCCAGCCAGAGATTTATCGCTATATCCCTGAACCTCAATCCCTTCGAGCATAATTTTTCCCTGTGTGGGATTATCCAAAAGTCCCATTACATTGAGCAGCGTGGATTTACCGCAGCCTGAAGGGCCCATGACCGAGACGAATTCACCCCGCTGGATGGAAAGGCTGATCTGGTCCAGGGCCAGGGTTTCAATGTTTCTGGTCTGGTAAACCTTACTGATGCTTTCCAAATAGATCATTGTTTGCATATTGAGAGGGTTAGTTTTTCCATTTCAAGCGTTGATGATCGGAATAACTTTTATAGAGTGAACGGCTAAGGATGACCCGTTCACCCTGTTTTAAACCAGCCTTGACCAACACGTAATCGTAGGAGCAGGAACCCAGGCGGACTTTTCGCCGGACCAGTTCCCGGCCGCGGATGACAAAAAGGGTGGTGGTACCTGCCCCCAGGTAATAGCTGGCGTTGGGGATACGAAGGGTATCATCGATCTGATTTTCAATCAGGCGGATTTCGACCTTTTTTTTGGCTTTAAGTCCGACATAGTTGGCATGATGAAGTTTTACTGTATAAGCGATCTCGCCGTGGTCGACCCCGGGGGTCAGGCTGCTGAGGGAGCCGGCGAGGGTGGTATCGTCGATCAAGACCTGCACTGGCTGGCCGGAGTAGACCCGGTCTACATATTGGTCGGGGATGGCGCCTTTGACCTGGAAAGCGGCCTGGCTGGCCACCCTGGCCACTTCCTGGCCCTGGGAGACGCTTTCTCCCGGTGTGACACTGATCCGGGTGACAACCCCCTTAC
Source organism: uncultured Bacteroidota bacterium (assembly GCA_913055635.1). GTDB lineage: Bacteria > Bacteroidota > Bacteroidia > Bacteroidales > UBA12077 > JAGXLC01. The sequence goes on along the minus strand of CAJXLK010000018.1, from coordinate 49,067 downwards.
GCGAAGGCCTAATCCGGGCCTGGTCCAATAGTTCCCTCATTTGGCGAAGCTTCTGACGCTTCATTGACAACTCAATGTCCAGGGCTTTCAGATCCAATCGGATCATCCGTTTAAAAGCCTGGTAGTTGCGTTGCAACTTCTCCTGCTCCAGTTTATTCAGCCTGTAATCAATCCGGGCCTGCTCAAGGCTTTGCCGGGAAGTTCCTCCCATCTGCAAAAGCTGCCTTTCATTTTCATATTGCGCTTTCAAACGCTCTGTTCTCAGGGAATCAGCCTTCAAATCAGCCTTCAGCGCATTTCTGCGTTTCCTCAGTTCTTCTTTTTTCCGGGCAGCGCTGTTCTCCTTCAGGGCTACCTCGTTTTGTACCTTCCGGTATCGCCGCAGCAGGTCCCTCATATCCAACTCAATGATGCCTGAATCATCATTTACCGTATCCCCGGGCTGGCAACGGATGGCCAAAACCCTGGTGGTGACCGGGGTGGTAATTACTTCCTGATATACCGGCTCTACCTTGCCTTCTGTACTGGTACTGGTGATGATCCCTCCCCGCGTTACCTTACCTACCCGATACTGGTCCAGCTCGACCGTCGGTTCCATAAAAGAAGGGATAAACAAAAAAATCCCGATAAAAGCCGTCAGGAGTGAAACCCCGATAATCCACCGTTGGGTCTTACGCCTGCGCAAATAAGATTTGGATAAATTCCGATCCATGGCTACCTTTTTATTGGAGGGAAGGAACTGCAATTTCATTGCCATAAAAAGCAAAAGCCTGGATGTCAGATTATTTGCCTCAAAACCATAATCACCTCCCTGTCCACAAATGGACAGGTTGTCCGGTTTCCTAACAAAAAAGCCACCCTTTTGAGGGCGGCCTAAAAATCTGATTTACCTTCAGCTTTTCAACTATAGCAGCCATACAATCATCTTGCCCAATTTGGACCGGCAGGCCCCACATTCAGACTTGTCGGGTAGAAAATCTTTTTCCCCGAGTGGATCCGCAGGTTCAATTATCGGTGGCGTTCATTCGTTCCGGTAAAATCCGTGAACCATCAAGGCCCGTTTCATCCTCTTTGTCAACCCACAACATCCATCTCCTCGATCAGCCAGTCGACATCTCCCACCTTATCGAGGATAAACAACAAGTAACGGATATCGGTACAAACGGTTTTCTGCATGTTTTCTTCAAATTCAATATCACCGGTCATACCTTCCCAGTTGCTGTCAAAAGCCAGACCAATCAGCTGGCCCTTTCCGTTCATAACCGGACTACCGGAATTGCCACCGGTGATGTCATTATTGGTAATGAAACAAACCGGCATTTCACCTTTTTCGCCATACCTGCCATAATCCTTTTGTTGGTATAATTGCTTAAGTTTTTCCGGGACAATGAATTCGTAGTTATGGGGGTCTTCTTTTTCCATCACCCCTTTCAGAGTGGTATAATGGCGGTACCGCACGGCATCTTTCACCTTATAGCCGCCCACTTGTCCGTAGGTCATGCGCATGGTAAAATTGGCGTCGGGATAAAACCTTTTTTTGGGCTTCATCTGCACCACCCCCTGAACAAAAAGCCGCTGACCTTTTTGAAGTTGGTGGTCATACTGGCTGGAAAGCCCGCGCAGGTCATAATACTTTTCGTAAGCCGAATGGGCCAATTGATAGACCGGATCATTTTTCAGGGCCTCGGGCCGGGGATGATCCAGAAAGGTCTCAAAGCGCTGTTGATCTGTAAAGATGGAATGGGCATAAAGCTCATTGACATAGGCCTCCACATTGTCGTTATGTTTTTGCAAAGCGGAGGTTAACATCTCCGGATAAAACCGGGGGTCTATATCTTCTGCAAACATCGCAAACAAGGCTTTGGCGATCCGCTGGTCGGTGGGTTGATGGTAATCACGGAAGAACCTTTGGGCACGGGCCTGTAGGCTTTTGATGGCCTTTCGTCTTTGTTTCCCATGGAAGACCCGTTTGAGGAAAGGTTTTTGGAGCTCCTGGTTCAGTTCATCGGCTTTTCTGGCAAAGCGGATGATTTCGGGACCGGAAATAAGGGCTTCCCGGATATACTGACTGGCGTTTTCATACTGGCGCCTTTGATCATAGGCACTCTGCACTATTTCAAGGGTTTGGCCGTATTTCTCCTCCCGCTGACGATGGCCATTGATCCAGTTGATGAAATCTTTTTCCAGGGCCTTGCGTTGGGAGACCAGATCAATTCGCTCAAACCCCTGCATCTGGCCAATGCTGTATTTCCAGTAATTGCTGGTGCCTTTGTATTTGGAAGCGTACTTGAGGCGGTTTTCAGGACTTTTATTCATGATTTGCTTCATGATCTCCAGTTTTTTGCCGCGGATGCTGATGCGGTTGGGATGGCTCACCTGTTTGAGCTCCTGTATGCCGTAGGAGGTCATAAAACGGTCGGTATTGCCGGGATAACCCATGATCATGGCAAAATCACCCTCTTCCACTCCTTTGAGCGAAACGGGTAAGTGATGGCGGGGCTGGTAAGGAACATTTTCCGGGTCGTATTCGGCGGGTTTGCCCTCGGGCGACATATACACGCGAAAGATGGAAAAATCGGCCTTATGGCGGGGCCACATCCAGTTATCGGTCAGGCTTCCAAAATCCCCGATGGAAGTGGGCGGAGAAGCCACCAGCCGCACATCCTTGTACGTCTCGTATACCAGCCTATAAAAAGCATTGCCTTCATAGAAAGGCCTGACGGTGGCCTGGTAATGGGTGCCTTCTTCCGCCTGCTCTTCCAACCGGGCGGAAATGTAACTGATATGCGCCTGGCGCTCCTGCTGGGACATATCCGGTTCAAGGTTTGCTGTCACCTGATCGGTGACATCTTCTATCCGCCTGAGAAAACGCACCTTCAGCCCCGGGTTGGGCAATTCTTCATCCATCGACTGGGCCCAGAAACCATTTTTCAGGTAATCATCCTCCATGGTGCTGTGCGTCTGAATCTGACCATAACCGCAGTGCATATTGGTCAATAACAATCCCTTTTCGGAGATCATCTCCCCGGTACATCCGCCACCAAATATGACAATGGCATCCTTTAAGCTGGAATGGTTGATGCTGTAAATATCTTCGGGCGAAAGCCTTAAGCCCATTTCATTGAGCTTGCCATAATTCAGCTTATTCAGTAAATTGACCATCCACATGCCTTCATCTGCCTGTAAAACATGTGAAAAAAGAAGGGGGATGGTGATCAGTGCTGTAATGATCCGTTTTTTCATGATGGGGTCGGTTTTGTGTTTGAAGGTTGTTGGTTCTGCTCCTCAGACCCGGTAAAAGAAAAATCGTTTAATGAATAAACTGACATCCAGACAAAAAATTACCGCCCGGCATGGACCCGTGTGCTTTCTAACCCTGTCAATCAGAAAGGCCAAAAACGGAGGGGATCAGGGGCTTTGAATACTCTCAGTCAGAAAGGACAAAATCGAAGGGCCAGGGAACCCTTTAGGTCACTCCCCGCCCAAAATCACAAACCAATGGGCCGGCTCAATGCCGGTGATAAATCTTGCTAACGATGCGCCAGCCTTCCTCAAATTTATAAAGCTGCAAATAGTCGGTGAACAACTTCTTATCTTTCTGATAGAGTTCAATCTTGGCCATAGCCGCATGGCCGGTTACATCCACCGACTTATACTTGCATGTGATCTTTTCCTCTGGCGACCGGCCTTCAGGATTTTTAGCCTTGCGGGCTTTAACCCTGGAAATCCAGCTGTAAATGGGAAACTTCGTCAGCATGTTGTCGCGCACACCCAGCAAATTGAATCCCGGATGAAAACCGGCTTCAATTTCATCAATGCTTCCCATATTCTGCAGCCCATCAACATAGGCTGACTGGATCACCTGCCGGATGGCCTGGGTTTCTTTTTCGGTATCATCGCCTTCTGTCGGTACACCGGCAAAAGAGGAAAAGCCAAATAATACCATTGCTACTAGTAAAACTGTTTTTTTCATGGGATAAAGATTTGGTTAATAGGATCGGTTAAATTCTAGATGTTGGTTGGTTAAAGAAGAACATTATTTAATTGTATATTGATATCAATAATATAATTATAATGATCAACCATCTTTTAGAATATAGTCAAAAAATTTAAATGAATCAATTGTTAAACTTTGGTTCAGTGCTGCCGGCTCAATGGTACTGACCCCGCTGGATATTACCCCGCTAAGCGGGGGTAATGATTTGGGACCCCGCTTTGGGACCCCGCTAAGCGGGGTTGTTTGAATTTGGGACCCCGCTAAGCGGGGTTGTTTGAAGCGGGGTTGTTTGCACCCCTTGCGCCCCCGCTTAGCGGGGGCGTTTAACTCAATCGCCCGTGCTGTTTCGCTTCCGGAAAAGTACCTGAATATATTTGGAGTTTTCCGGCGGATTGAAAATTTGAACCAACTCCCAACGCTTGTCATAGCTGTTGATTGCCCGCCGTAGCCTTTCTATTCGGGCTATCGAATGGGTTAACTCATCCTTGCCTTCGCTGAGCTCATCTTCAGCTTCCCAAAGGAAGGATTCAATGCGGAAATCATAACTGATTTGTTTATCCCCTATTTTAAGATAAAGTTCCGCGACTTCATCATCGCCAAATCCGGGGATGGGAACACAAATGTCTTTCATAAGGCAGAAATATTTGGGTTCATTTTTTAAATAGGCTCCAAAGAAACGCTCATCAGTGGTATATTGAGTGTTAATTGTAGTATATTGATTGTTAATAGCGGAATTCGGTTTAACTTCCACCGAACAAATTTGATGCGTTTTACCCCATCTGTTAAAGGTGACTTCAAGCACCGTACCATTAGTCACAAAACCCAAAATATGTGACACTTATCTATAAATTCGTCCATCCATTGCAGGCTGTTGTGTGACAAAATGCAACAGGAATGTTCAAAAACGAACACTTCCCAAATATTCATCCTCCGGGCTTATAGCTGCAAACCTATAACCAAAATCAATCATTCATCCCGAAGCGTTTCAGCCGGGTTGGCATGGGCAGCAAGGGATGCCCTGCCCCAGACAGTAACCAGGGCCACCAGCAGGGTTGTTAAAAAGGCCAAACCAAAGAACCACCAATGGATTGGGCTGTGATAAAAGAAATTGCTGTACCAGTTGCGGATAAACAGCAGGGATAAGGGCAGGGCCAAAACAGCTGCCATGCCCACCCAGATTACATACCGACGGCTAAACATCCATATGATCTGGTTTGATGAAGCACCCATGGCTTTACGTATTCCAATTTCCTTTATTTTGCGGTTAATATGAAAGGCGGTTAATGAAAAAAGCCCCATCACAGAGAGGATCAGAGCCAGCAGGGTTCCTGCCACCATCAGACGACCATATTTCTGTTCCCTTCGGTAATAGCGCCTTTGAAGATAATCGCGTAGGAATTCATATTGAAAGGTATAAGCCGGATCATAGGTTTTAAGGTGTTTTTCTATGTATTTAATGGCAGGGGTCTTACCGGTGGGTGAGAGCCTTATGGAGAGGTTATATATCAGTCCGTTCTGTTTGCCCAGGTGGCCCAGTACCATGGGATCCATTGGCCGGTGAAGGGACCGGTTATGGTAGTCGGCAAATACCCCCAGTATGGGGCCGGATTTGCCCCAGATAGAGACCTCTTTACCCACGGGATCTGTGACCCCCAAAAGATCGGCGGTTTTTTGGTTAATCAGGAAACCCTCCTGATCGGTTTCATGCAGGTGTGAAAAGCTTCTGCCCTCGACAATGGATATATCATACAGGTCTGTAAATCCGGGTCGAACCAGGTTGGCCCGCACCTGGACGGTTTCTTTCGGACTGACGGCCAAAGATAAATGGGTGCCACTGCCTTTGGTGCCCGGCACGGCAAGAGACCCTGTAACATCCTCCACATGCGGAGATTTAAGCAATTCCTGTCGGATGGAGCCATACTTAGCCTGAATGTTGCCAGTCAAAGCCCCTACCCTTAAAATGTTTTCCTGGCGGAAACCCAGATCCTTCTTTTCAATGAAATGGATCTGGTTCCATATCCCAACAAGAGCAGCAATGAGGGCAATGGCAATAAAAAACTGCAAGCCAACCAATATCTTCTGGAGGCCGATCTTTTGTTTGCCCCGGTATTGATGGCCCTTCAACACGAGCATACTCGGCTTACGGGAGAGATAAAAAGCCGGATAAGCCCCGGCCACGATACCCACCAGGCAGGCAAGAAAAAAAGTGGCCCCTATCCACCAGTAGTTCTGGCCAAAAGACAGGTGCAGGTTGCTGCTTACCAGGCGGGAAAAATCGTTCACAAACAATTCCACTAACAAAAGGGACAATAGGAAGGCCATCCATGTGAAAAGAAGGGATTCACCGGTGAACTGTTTCCGCAGGTCAGCCGGACTGGCCCCATGCACCTTACGCACACCCACTTCCCGGGTGCGCGTTTCACTCCGTGCGACCGACAAATTGATGAAGTTGAACAGGGCAATCAGCAAAATAAAAAAAGCGATGGCTGAATAGATGTAAATATATTCAATATCGGTAGTGACGGCCAGGTCCGAATTAAAGTCAGAATGGAGATGGATCCTTTTCAAAGGCTGAAGGAAGTGGTGAAAATCCCGGGAAGATTGCCCATAACGCTCACGATCGATGTTTTCGGTGACCCTCGTTATTTTCTCGCCCAGTGTTTGGCTCCAGGGCTGATTCAGCAAAAAATAGGTATTGAAGTCATGACCGCGGGAAAGCAGCAATTTGGAGCCCAGGGTATGGATACTGAGCAGGACCTCGAACTGAAGGTGGGTTTGAGCGGGAGGATCCTCAACGACTGCCACTACCGTAAAATCCTGTCCTTTGATTTGCAGGGTTTGCCCAAGCGGCTGCTGATGAGAGAAAATTTCGCCAGCCGTTTGCCGGGTCAGAACCACCGTATGGGGCTCTTCCAGCCTGCCCGGATCGCCGCTGATCACCTCATAGGAAAAAACCCTGAAAAAGTCAGCATCTGCATAACTCTGGATGTATTTGCCATACTGCTTCTTTTGTCGGGTCACATAGCGATAATAACTGCGATAAACCACCCCGGAAACTTCCACCTCCGGCACCCGTTCCGTGATCTGTTGATCAATCTGATAGATGGATTTGGGCATGCTCATTGGTTTGCCTTTGGTCTTATAATCAGTGATCACCCGGCATATCCGATCAGAATTTTGAAAAAACCGGTCATAATTTAACTCATGATCAATGAATAAAAGCAACAGCATCACTGAGGCCAGCGCAATGGCCATCCCCGGAATGTTGATCAAGGAAAAGCCCTTATGCCGGGTGAGATTTCTAAAAGCCGATTTCAGATAGTGTTTGATCATGCAAAAATCTTTTTCTTTTCCTCTAACCAGGTTTCCGGTTCATAATAGCTCAGGTTCACCCTTTCCAGGTATCCCACCAATGGTGTTCCAAGTAATATGGTTCATGTTTGATGTCTTGGGGTAATACCCATCAGGTTTACAAGTTTTTGTCCAGGGTGAAATCATTTAAACGTTTAGAGCAGACTTAGTAAATCACTCCTCTTTCAGGGTATCGGCCGGATTGATATTGGCAGCCCGCCAAGTCAGGGTACTGGTCGTTAGGGTGGCCACACCGGCTGCTGACAGGGCTGAGACCAACAGCATCCAGGGTTGCATCTGAATGCGGTAGGTAAAATTTTGGAGCCACTGATCCATAAAATACCAGATCAGAGGAGAAGCAAGCAGGCAAGCCACACCGATCCATTTGAGCATACCCAGGTTAAAGAGTTGCAGGATACTGCCCTGACTGGCGCCCATCGCCTTTCGTATGCCGATCTCCCGTGTACGTTTAACGATGGAAAAAGAGGTCAGGGCAAACAAGCCCAGAAAAGCGATGATCAGGGCCAGGACAGTGGCAAACCCCACCAGTCTGGTACTGCGCTCCTCCGAGCGGTATAAGCGATCAAACTGCTGATCGACAAAGAAATGGTTCATGGTATAGTTGGGGTCAACCTGCTGAAGGGCATTTTCCACATAGTCGAGGGTTTCGGGGATGTTCCCTGTTTCAATTTTCATCGAATAAAAAGCCTTATTGCGCGGCGATTCATAATGGGTCAGGATCAGTGGATCCACCTGGTATTTAAGTGAGAGGAAGTGATAATCCTCGACCAGGCCAATGACGGTTCCTTCCATAAAACCAAAGCTCAGGCGTTTGCCTACCGGATCCTGAAGGCCCAGCATTCGGCTGGCTGTTTCATTGATGATGAACTTATTGGCCTCATCGCCGTATTCGCGGGAAAAAGATCGTCCTTTTTTTAACTTGACCCCCATCGTTTCCACATAGTCAAAGTTTACCCGGTTTTCTTTGATGGCAATGGCCGAGGAGCGCGGGCTGCCCACAGGTTGAACCGACTGGCCGCTTCTGCTGCGAATGCCCGGAACACTCTGCGAAGAAGTAACCGTATGGATGCGGGGATTGGCCAGCAGCTGATCGCGGATCGCAGGAAAACTGTTTTTCAGGGGCTCAGATAAACCGCGCACCACCAGCACCTGCTGGTCATCAAAGCCCAACTCCTTGCTTTTCATATAGTTCACCTGCCGGTTGAAGACAATGACCGCTGATATCAAAAAGATGGCAATGGCAAACTGCACCACCACCAGGGTAACAGTGAACAGGCTTTTTCGCTTAACAGTGTCCTCGCCGCCGCGAAAGATCGTGATCACATTCAACCTGGAAAGGTAAAAGGAAGGATAATACCCTGCCAGCAGACCAACAACCCCGGTGATTCCAATGACCGCCAACAGATGCAGGGGGTTACTGAAATAACTCGCAGAGAGGTTTCGTCCCAACATGTTTCCGAAGTCATTCATAAGCAACTCCACCAACCCCAAAGCGACGACCAGGGCAAAGAAGGTGGTTAGCAAGGATTCGCCCAGGAATTGTTTGATCAATTCTGCCCGGGAGGCCCCGACCACTTTGCGCAGGCCCACCTCTTTGCTGCGGTTTTCTGCCCTTGCCGTAAAAAGGTTCAGATAATTGATCACGGCCACCACCAGAATAACCAGGGCCAGGAACAGGTACATGTAGACTTTCTGGATGTCGCCATTGGTACCGTAATCATGCTGGAGATGGCCTGAGCGCAGATGGATATCGGTTAAAGCCTGAAGCCGGCTTTCCACCTTGTAGCCCGAATCACCAAACCTTTTGCTGATCAGGCGGTCGGATAAAGCCTCAATCCGCTGGCGCACCTCAGGGCCATCGCCCTGGGGATCCAGGGAAAGGTAGGTGGCATATTCGAGTGAGCCCATCTCATTGAAATAGGGCATCCCGTGAAGGGGTAAAAGGATATCAGCCTGCAAATGAGAGGTGGGTGGAAAATCTTCCATGATGCCTGTAATCCGGAAAGTATCCTGTTTTACCCGGATCATCCGGCCCATTGCTTCATCCTGGTCAAATATCTTATCCGCCAGGGATGAACTGATCACCACGCCTTGGGGATCGGCCAGGGCCTGTTGTGGATTGCCGGCCATCAGGGGAAAATCAAACATGGAAAAAAAAGTGCTGTCTGCATATACAAGCGACAAGCCGCTAAAACGATCCTGGCGGAAATCAATAAAGGTCTCACCCCTGGGCTTCAGGCGTACATAATTGGTAACCTGCGGAAACTTCTCCTTGACCTTTGGCCCCACGCTGTTGATGTTGATCGGATAGGTACTGGCTGATCCCCCCGGCCGTGAAAGGGTCTCCACAAACCGGTACATGTGATCGGCATTGCGGTGAAAACGATCGTAACTCAACTCATGACTGACATAGCTGAAGATTAAGAACGTTGCGGCCAAACCCACTGCCAGGCCAAATATATTGATGAACGAATGCAGCTTTTCGCGGCGTATGTTGCGCAAGGCAACTTTTAATAAATGCTTCATACGGATATGGCTTAATTAACAGCTTGTATTTCAGTAAAATAATAGCAAATAATTCGTTGGTCTCGGTAACCTCTGCCATGGAACCCCCATGCTTTATGCATAGCGTTATACCGGTTCCTGCATGTGGAGTTCATCTAATTATATTGGTTTATTGATCAAATGGAACTTATCCCGCTTGAACTTACCCCGCTTAGCGGGGTCTATCATTGGTTACCCCCCGCTAAGCGGGGTGGTTTTAAGCGGGGGGATTTTTCCCCGCGTTGGTTCCCCCCGCTTAGCGGGGGGTAACCCGGTCACTCTTCTTTCAGTGTCTCGGCCGGGTTGGTCCGGGCAGCGAGCATGGTATGGTAACTGACCGTGAAGATCCCGATCAACAGGGCCAACAGACCTCCCAACAGGAAAAAATCCACCTGCAGGTTGATGTGGTAAGCAAAATTTTCCAGCCATTTCCTGATGAAATAGAAAGCCAGGGGCCAGGCCAGGATATTGGCCAGCAGGACCCATTTGTTGATGCTGATATTGATGAGCAGGGCCACATTTCTGCCGGTTGCACCCATGGCCTTGCGGATACCGATTTCCTTGGTCCGTTTGATGACCACAAAAGAAGCCAGCGCATACAAGCCCAATATGGCAATAAAGATGGCCAATACTGAGCCGGCCATACTGAGTTGATGGATGCGCTCCTCTTGCTTGTATTTTTGATTAAAGAACTGGTCCAGGAAGGTGTAATCCATGTGATAGGTCGGATCATAGGAACTCAGTTGGGCCTTGATCCGCTCCATCGTGGCCGTTATGGTTTGGGGATCCATTTTCACCATGATGTAATCGCGGTATTCATCTTCAAGGGTATGAATCATGGGCATGATTTCATTCTGCAACCCTTCCGTGTGGTAATCCTCCATAATTCCTATAATTCGACCTTTCTCACTGTTTAACACCACCTCTTTACCGATGGGATCCTTCATCCCGAGATAATCCAGGGTCTTTTGATTGACCACATATTTGTTGCTGTCGGAAGCCACATCCGCTTTGAAGTATCTTCCCTCTTTCATCTCAATGCCCAGGGTTTTCTTATAATTGGGATCAATCCGGTTGTGTTTGATCAAAACCCCACCTTCGGATTTTTGGTCCCTTCTCAGTTGCTGATGGGAACCGATGTTTCCGGGATAATACTGGGCAGTAGTAACCTGGTCAATACCCGGTATGTTCAACAAATCCTGGCGAACCACTTCATAACTGTCCTGGATCGGGTCGGTCAGATCCCTGAGCACCATGACCTGTTTTTGATCGAAGCCCAGGTCTTTATTTTTCATATAATGGATCTGGCGGCTTATAAAAAGCAGGCTGATGATCAAAAAGGTAGCGATGGAGAACTGCACCACCACCAGGACCTGGCGCAGGCCATTTTTGGTACGCCCGGAAGCGGGGGAACCTTTAAGGATTCTGACGGGGCTGAAGCGGGCCAGGTAAATCGCCGGATAAGCCCCGGCCATCAAGCCGATAAAAATGGTGATCAGAACATACATGGCGATTCGGGCCGGATCATAGATGAACTGGTGGAATTCTCTTTGCAATAAACTTTGAATATCGGGAATGAACACCTCTACCAGCAGCAGGGCCACCAGCATGGCAATAAAAGAGAGCATCAACGATTCGCCCAGAAACTGACGGATCAGGGCCTGCCGACCAGCTCCGCTGACTTTCCGCATGCCAATCTCCCGGGCCCGGTTCTCGGAACGGGCTGTTTCCATGTTGACATAGTTGATCACGGCAATCACAATAATCAATAAAGCCAGGGCTCCCAGGGTATAAAGGTTGCTCATATTGCCCGGAGGGGAAAGGTTGAACTGAAAGCCCGAGGAATTCAGATGGGCCTGCTCCAGGGGCTGCAAATGATGGTTCACCGTTAATCCCAGGGATTCAAAGGCTTCATTTGTCTTTTGTTCAATGAAAGAACTCACTTCCTGCTGAGTGGCCTTATCCACAGGTTCCTTGAAAACGACATAGGTGAAAAGGCTCACCCCCCGCCGACGAAATTCCAGGGTAGGATTATCCTTAGCAATCATGGGAAGGAGAAAATCAAAATCCATGTGGCTGTTGGGGGGAATCTCCTTAAGCACACCGGCCACGGTAAGCTCTTTATCCCCCATCTCAAGAACTTCGCCTACCGGGTTGGCTGAACCAAAAATCCGCCTGGCCATGTCCTCGACCAGCACAATCCGGTCGGGGGCATATAAGGCCCGGCTCACATCGCCATATTTGGCCTCAAAAGTAAAGGCCTTCAAAAAGGAAGAATCGGTGTAATACCCCTGATTGCCCCGGTACCTTTTGTCGTTATGAATAAAAACGGGATTCTCCAAATCAATGCGGATGATCGAGGCAATCGAAGGAAATTCGTCTTCCGTCCATTTTTTTGCAAAACCATGGGCCATCGGGGCACTCAGGTTCTTTCCCTCTGAAATCTTTGCATTGGCAATCACACGATAAATGCGCTCCTTGTTTTGGTGAAAATTGTCATAACTCAATTCATGGAGGATAAACGAAAGAATGATCACCGCTGCTGCCATACCTATGGATAATCCAAGGATATTGAACAGCGAGTGTCTGGGATGTTTATAAATGTTCCGGAAAGCGATCTTTAAATAATTTAAAAACATGGCAAGATGTATTTTGAGTTTACTCGTCGCGCAATCTTTCGGCCGGGTTCACTGCGGCGGCGCGCAGGGTTTGAACAGAAATGGTTAAACCGGCAATAAGCAGGGCAATCGCACCACCCCCCAAAAACATCCAGAGTTGGGGGTCGATGCGATAGGCAAAATTCTGCAGCCAGTCATTCATAAAAAAGTACGCTGCCGGCCAGGCCAGTATATTGACCCAAACCACCCATCTAAGGATATCGCTGAGCAACAGGCGCACCACTCTTTGATAGGTGGCTCCCATTGCTTTGCGAACAGCGATCTCACGGCTTCGCTTAACCACCGTCAAAGAGCTCAGGGCAAACAATCCCAAAAGGGCCAAAAAAATCGCCAACAGGGAACCATACATAATCAGTTGGTTGGTCTGTTTGTCCTGCTGATGCAGTTGGGCAAAAATTTCATCCAGAAAAGTATATTTGAAATAATAGCCAGAATCGAACTCCTGAAGGGTCTGGCGCACATGTTGAAGTGTGGCCGGAAAATCCTGCATATGAGTCTGGATGGAGAGATGGTTAAAATAACTGCTGTAATGGGTCAGCACCAGGGGATCTATCTGGTGGTGGAAAGAACGGAAGTGAAAATCATTGATCACCCCAATGATCTGGCCTTTCTGCTTAAACACCACGATCTCTTTTCCGATGGGCCGGCTCAGGCCAAGCTTGTCCACTGCCTGCTGATTGAGGATGAAGCTGGTCTTGTCGGTGGCCATCTTTGGATTGAAACCTCTTCCCTTAACCAGCTCAATGCCGTAGGTCTCCAGGTAATGATCCTGAACCCGGTTTTCCTGGATAACAATGGATTCATCGGGGGAATCCTGTGTTTTGCGGGCCGTCTGTAATGGACGGTTCATACCGGGAACACTAAACGAGGCAGTTACAGATTGTATGGAGGGGTGTTTGATCAGCTCCTCCCGGATGGCTGAATAACTTTGACGGATGGGTGCGGTGATTTCTTTTACTACCAAAACGTGGTTTTTGCTTACACCCAGATCTTTGTCGCTGAGGTAATTGAGTTGACTCCGGAGGATGATCAGCGAGGTGATCAGGAATATGGCAATGCCGAACTGAACCACCACCAGCCCAACCTGAAGGGTCCGTTTGCGGGAACCCTGACTGGCTGTTTGGCTGAATATTTTTATCGGGTTGAAACGGGATAAATAGAAAGCTGGATAGGAACCAGCAATTAGTCCTACCAATAGGACAAAGCCGATCAAACCAAAAATCAGCCAGGGATTCAGCCAGTCAATCGCCAGTTCACTGCCCAGGAGTTTGCCCAGGGGAGAAGCAAGGCCTTCGGCCAGGACCAGGGAGATGAGCGTGGCAAAGAAAACCATCACAAAAGACTCCAGCAGATGCTGTTTGATCAGTGACCTGCGGCGGGCTCCCAGCACCTTGCGCATACCCACTTCACGCGCCCTGTATTCACCATGGGCAGTTACCAGATTGACAAAATTCACCAGGGCGATCATCAGTATAAAAGCAGCCAGAAAGGAAAAAATATAGATGCGCTGGACGTCCCCCTGGGGATCAATGTCAAAATTATAGTCAGAATGCAAATGGATCCGCGAGAGGGATTGCAAGCGGGTTTCCACATCAAAGGCCCCGTCCCCTCCCATATCCTGCATGGCACTTGCACTGACCTGATTGGCCGATTCACTGACCTTTGAACCCCATACTGACCGCTCGCTTCCAGGCCTAACCCGGAAATAGGTGAACATATTCCACCCCTGGCGCTCCATAAAATACTCCAGATGCTTCATGGTATGAAAACCGGTAAGCAGGTCAAAGTCGAAATGGCTGTTGGCGGGAATATCCTCCAGTACAGCCCCCACAGTATAACTTTTGCCTTCCCTGAGAATTTCACGGTTCAGTGGGTCCTGGTCGCCAAAATATTGTTTTGCCAGTGAGCGGGTAATGACGACCTGGCCAGGGGTTCTCAAAGCAGACGGCCCGTCTCCTCGATGAACTTCAAAGGAGAACAGATCAAAAAAGGATGAATCCGTGTAAAAAAACTCGACATCCGGAAAAAGGTGATCCTCGTTATCCCGCAGGGTTACTTCTTTCGGGTAAATCCTGCAGGACTGAACGACTTCAGGTATATCGCGTTTGATGGTTTTTGATACCGCCGGAAGGGTTCGGGGTACCAGCACAGACTTGCCCTCAGGCCTTTGCACATGCGAAACGACGCGGTAAATCTGCTCATGATGCTGGTGAAACCTGTCATAACTGAGTTCAAAACGGATATACAGGAAAAGCAATATGGAGGCGGCCAGACCAATGGCCAGGCCGGTGATATTAATGGCGGTAAAAAAACGGTTTTTTTTCAGATGGCGAAGGGCAGATTTAAAATAATTCCTGAACATAAATCCTTTTTTGAAAGGTTCTCTCACATCATTTAAAATTTTGCTCAATTAACATGCCATATGCCATAAAAATCAGAATAACAAACATTTAAAACAAAAAGCAAAATAAATGACTGCGGAAAGGTGTTCGGTATGAATACGGGCTGCGTTCGATATCGAACGGTTCTTTGGAATATGCTTATATTAAAGACTTCATTTGGATAAAGACTTATTTCCGTATAGTATTCCACCAGGATCAATTCTTATCGAAAAAGCTCACCATGGACCCAAATGCTTTATTGATAGCCTTGTTTTGTAAGGCTTTGCATGTGGGTTTCATTAAAATCTTTACCGGGGGTTGTTATGGGGCGGTCTCATTCATCTCTGAGTTTGTGGGCGGGGTTGACAGCGGCAGCCCGAATAGTTTGAGCGCTAATGGTTAACCCGGCGATGCCCAGTGCAATGAGCCCACCCAGCAGGAACATCCATACCTGGAGCTCGATGCGGTAGGCAAAATTCTGCAGCCAGCCGTTCATAAAATACCATGCGGCGGGCCAGGCCAGCACGTTGACCAGTACAACCCATCTGAGGATATCGATCAGCAGCAGGCGAACCACCCGGTGGTAAGAGGCCCCCATGGCCTTACGGATGGCGATCTCCCGGCTACGCTTAACCACCGTGAAGGAGCTCAGGGCAAAAAGCCCGAGAATGGCCAGAAAGATAGCCAGGACCGAACCGGCCATGATCATCTTGTTGGTTTGCCGCTCCTGCTGGTGCAGCTGAGCAAACACATCATCAATAAAAGTATACCTGAAATAATACTGTGAATCAAACTCATCAATCACCTGGCGAACATGGTCCAATGTTGCCGAAACATTGCGCATGTCCATTTTAACAGATATGTTTTGAAAATAATCGTAGTAATGAGAAAGCACCAGGGGTTCGATTTGATGGTGGAACGAGCGGAAGTGAAAATCTTTCATCACCCCGATGACTTGCCCTTTTTGCTGAAAAACTTCTATCTGTTTGCCGATAGGATGGCTCAGGCCCAACTTATCAACAGCCTGTTGGTTAAGAATAAAACCGGTACTGTCACTGGCCAGTTCCTGGCGGAAGTCTCGGCCCTTAACCATTTCAATCCCATAGGTTTGCACATAGTGATCCTGCACCCGATTTTCCTGAATGACGATGGATTCGGAAGAGGGATCCTCCGCTTTTTTAGCCGTCTGCACTGCCCGGCCGGCGCCCGGATAGCTTACCGAAGCGGTGACTTCCTGAATGGAGGGGTATTGCATTAACTCTTCTCTGAGGGCTTGGTAACTCTCGCGGATATCGCCGGTAACATTCTGAATCACCAGGATGTTTTCCTGGTTTACCCCCAGTTCTTTGTTGTTCAAATAGTTGAGTTGATCACGCAGGATGATCAGCGAGGTGATCAGGAAGATGGCAATGCCAAACTGCACCACCACCAGGCCAATCTGCAGCGTTCTGTTCCGGGTGCCGCGGCTTCCTGTGCGGCTGAAAATTTTCACCGGATCGAATCGGGAAAGATAGAACGCCGGGTAGGAACCGGCCATTAGCCCCACCAAAACAGCAAAACCAACCAGAGACAGTATAAACGATGGATTTATCCAGTCGATCACCAGCTCACTGTTCAACAGGTTGCCCAAAGGATCGGCCAGCCAGTTCACCAACACCAGTGAGATGATCAGGGCCCCAAAAACCACCACAAATGATTCCAGCAGGTGTTGGATAATCAGAGATTTCCTGCGGGCACCCAGTACCTTGCGCATCCCCATCTCACGAGAACGGTACTCACCATGGGCAGTGACCAGGTTGACAAAATTGACGATGGCGATAACCAGTATGAAAGCTGCCAGGAAAGAAAAGATATAAATGGTGTTGATGTCGCCCTGGGGGTCGATATCAAAATTGTACCCGGAATGAAGGTGGATGCGGGTCAATGGCTGAACCCGGGTCTGCACATCGAAAGCTCCCTCAGAACCAATCTCCTGCATCATGTTGGTCCCTATGCGGTTGGCCAGGCTTTGGACTTCACCGGCCCATTCCTGTTTCTGCACACCGGGTTTAACACGAAAATAGGTGAAAAAATCCCAACCATGTTGTTCCATAAACCGTTCGGGATGCTCCATGGTCTTAAAACTGGTCAGCATGTCGAAGTCAAAATGGGAGTTGGCGGGTATATCTTTAAGCACAGCCCCTACTGTATAACGCTTCGTTTTTCGCCGTATCTCCTTCCCAATGGGATCTTCACTGCCAAAATACCGGCTGGCCAGTGAACGGGTGATCACCACTTCTCCAGGGGTGCTTAGTGCAGTAGCTCCCTCGCCCTGGTGTACTTTAAAAGAAAACACCTCGAAAAAAGAAGAATCCGTATACATCAGCTCGATGTCGGGATACATATGCTCCTTCTGGTCTATCAAGGTCACCTCATCTTCATAGAGCTTATTGGTTTCGGTGACTTCCGGTATCTCCCTTTTCATTGCTCCTGATACTTTGGCCAAAGTGCGCGGGACCACCATGGACTTGCCTCCCGGCCTTTCTACATGGGAAACAATGCGATAAATCTGTTCATGCCCCTGGTGAAAAGTGTCGTAGCTCAACTCGAAACGAATATACAGGAACAAGAGAATGGAAGCGGCCAGGCCAATGGCCAGACCGGTGACATTAATGATGGTATAAAATCGATATTTCTTAAGATGACGGATGGCAGATTTTAGGTAATTGCTGAACATAGACAACTTTTTGAAGGATTTATCAGTACAGATGATCTTACCCCCCGCTTAGCGGGGTCGCTTTCGGTGGAAACCCCGCTTAGAGAAGTTTTCAATACCCCGCTTAGCGGGGTCGCTTTCGGTGGAAACCCCGCTTAGGGAAGTTTTCACTAACCCCGCTTAGCGGGGTCGTCTTCGGTGGAAACCCCGCTTAGGGAAGTTTTTAATGGGGTCGATTTAAAACATCAACCCTCTTTGAATATCTTTTCAATATCTAAAAGCGTAATAATCATTACTCAGGGATTTCTTCATCAAGTAACGTGCCAAGCAACATAAATATTTAACTAACAGCCTTTTGATTTGAAGTTGCCACTCCAAACCCCGGCTAAATCTGTACGGCATAAAAACAGGAGATGTGCGCAAGCGAACAAGAAAAAGGAACCGTTTACCTCCCTGTGCATAATTTGTTGGCTTTTGTTAACAACCCACATTAGCCTTTCGGGGAAGGGGTCAAAATTTTTAAGAAATTTGAACAAAGCTTCCCATTATGGATTTCATTGCAGACCTTCATATCCACTCTCATTTTTCGATGGCCACCAGCAAGCAGCTGCGTCCCGAGTATCTGGATTACTGGGCCCGGGTCAAGGGCATCAAGGTAGTAGGCACGGGCGACTTCACCCATCCTGAGTGGCTGAAGGAGATGAAGGAAAAGTTGGAACCAGCCGAACCCGGATTATTCAAACTCAAAGAAAGCTATAAACTGGATAATATCGTAGCCGAGACGCCTGAGAATTCGGTGCGTTTTATGCTTTCGGCGGAGATCAGCAACATCTACAAGAAGAACGGACAGGTACGTAAAGTTCACAGCGTCATCCTGGCCCCCGACTTTGAGGCCGTCGGGCAATTTCAGCAGAAGCTTTCGTCGATGGATTTCAACATCACCTCTGACGGGCGGCCCATTTTAGGCATGGACGTGCGCGATTTACTGGAGCTGACCCTGGAAGTCAACCCGGAGAATTTCTTCATTCCCGCCCACATCTGGACACCATGGTTTTCCGTTTTTGGATCTAAATCGGGCTTCGACAGCATCAAGGAGTGTTTTGAGGACCTATCTGGCGAGATTCATACTGTTGAGACCGGCCTTTCCACCGATCCACCACTGAACTGGATGTGCAGTTTTCTGGACGCCTACACCCTGGTATCCAACTCGGATGCCCATTCGCCGGAAAAACTGGGCCGCAATGCCAATTTATTCAAAACCTCCCTGACCTACCAGGCGATGGTAGAAGCCATGAAGACGGGGGATCCGGGCCAATTTGGCGGCACCTTTGACATGTTTCCCCAGGAGGGCAAATACCACTATGATGGGCACCGCAAGTGCGGCATTTGCTGGAATCCGGTACAGACCCTCAAGCACCGGGGCATTTGTCCGGTATGTGGCAAGCAGGTAACGGTTGGTGTGGTTAACCGCATTGTAAGGCTTTCTGACCGCCAGGACATTGAGCAGCGCAAGAACCGGCTTCCTTACTATTCCATCATACCGCTTAAGGAGATTTTATCGGAGATCGAAGGCGTTGGAGAAAAGTCCAAAAAGATCACCCGCCGCTACGATCAGTTGATCCGCAAGGCCGGCAGTGAATTCAATATCCTGCAATACCTCCCGACGGATCAGGTCAGCCAGCTGGGCGGCCAGGTATTGGGTGAGGCCATTCGTCGGATGCGCAACAATGAAGTGATCATCCATGAAGGCTTTGATGGCCAGTACGGAGAAATCAAAGTTTTCCAGCCCGATGAGCTCAGGTTTATCGGGAACCAGGAATCGTTGTTTGATGCCTCTAGGGCTTTCCGCAAACCTGCCCCAAGGCAGCTCATCCATTTTGATTTGGCCGAATACCGGCGATTGGAAGCCGCTTCGGCTGAACAGGTGGTGGCCGAAGAAAAGCCTTCCTCTTATAAGACCTATGGAGCGGGACCTTTGGAAGGGTTAAACCCTCAACAAAGGCAGGCAGCTGCCCATCACAGGGGGCCGGCCGTGGTGATTGCCGGGCCCGGCACCGGCAAAACCCGGGTTTTAACCCGCCGGATGGCTTACCTGGTGGAAAAGCAACAGATCAATCCCCAAAACCTTTTGGCCATCACCTTTACCAACAAGGCCGCCGGTGAGATGAAAGACCGGTGCCATGACTTGCTGGATCGCCCCGGCCAGGCCGATGAACTGGCCATCGCCACCTTCCACGCCTTCGGCTACCAGTTCCTCCAAGAATATGCAAGCCTGGCCAGCCGGAGCAATCGCTTCACGGTGATCGATCAACAGGAAAAACAGGAGTTGATTGGCAAAATCTTTGATATCAATGCCCAACAGGCCAGAAAGCAGGCCGCTCTGTTCAGCCGGATCAAACAGCAGAGGGAGACTCCCCTGAACATGGACCAGGATGCCCGGGAGGTCCAAAAGACGTTTGATCAATATGAACGCCACCTTCAAACCCTGGATGTGTTTGACCTGGATGATCTGATCCATCAAACCCTACAGGTGCTTGAGAACAATCCTGACATCCGGGACCAGATGGCCCGAGGCTATCGGTGGATCCTGGTCGATGAATTTCAGGACATCAACCCCCTGCAGTACCAGTTGCTGCAGCTTTTAACCCAAAATGCCGAGCCCCCCAACCTCTTTGTCATTGGCGATCCCAACCAGGCCATTTATGGCTTCCGTGGCTCCAGCAAAAGGTTCATCAGTCGTTTTATTGAAGACCATCCCGATACCGCCCAATATACGCTGCATACCAGTTACCGTTGTTCCCGCAACATCTTGCAGGCCTCAGGCAACGTGCTTCAACAAAAAGGGCTGGAAGGGCTAAGCGATGGGGTTAAAATTAAAATAGCCCCACACCAAAGCGAGAAAAGTGAGGCCGAATACATTGCACGAACCATCGAATCTTTGAGCGGAGGATTGCGTTTTTTCTCCATGGACAGCGGTATTACAGGCGGCCAGGGGGATGAGCAGATTGAAAGCCTCTCCGATTTCGCCATCCTGTGCCGAACAAGGGCTCAAATGGGTGATATCGAAAAAGCCCTGCAGGACCATACCATCCCCTATCAATCGGTGGTGGACGATGTCTTTTTTCATCATCCCCTGGTACAGAAAGTGCGCCACCTGATCGAACGCTCTGAAAACCCACATAACACCTACATTAAAAATCAAACCTCGAAGATCCAAAACCTGTCTGCCACTGCTGAATCGCTTACTGAGGAACTCCGGCAACGGGAAACGGTCAAAGAAAAAGCAGAACTGTTGCTGAATAACCTCGCCGGAGAAAAGGAGGAGGACCATGCCCAAGAGGTACGCCAGAAAATTAAAGACCTGGCCGCCTCTTTTCAAAATAGCACCCAGGAATTCATCCGTTACCTTAAACTCGGGGCTCCCGGAGATTCCCACCAGGGCCAGAGCGAAAAAGTAACCCTGATGACCCTCCATGCCTCCAAAGGACTGGAATTCAAATGTGTTTTTATTGCCGGCTGTGAAGACGGTCTCCTTCCCTATTCCCTGTTTAAAAGCCAACAAAGCGACCGGGAAGAGGAAAAACGTCTGCTGTATGTGGGTATGACCCGGGCCGAATCCTATTTGTATCTCACCCATGCCCGCAAACGCTCCGTCATGGGGCAGGAAAAAAAATTGCCGCCAAGCCCGTTTTTGGATCAAATCGAAAAAGAACTCACCGAAGTGGCGGAAAACACCTATCAAAAAAAGCAAACGGAAGATTCGCAGCTTAAACTCTTTTAAATCCCGGAAACGAGTCTGAACCGAGCCCAAAACTGACCCCGCTAAGCGGGGAGATTTTTACAATGGACCCCGCTAAGCGGGGTGGTATTCGGGATGACCCCGCTAAGCGGGGTCGAATTTAAAATTTTCAAAGAGAATAAAGATTTGCTCATGGCGGTTTGATGGATTGTGCTATTTTTATACAAATATTTGGGCGTGTTCATACCACCAATGATTAAGGCGAGCCATGGAAGTAAAAGATCAAATCAATCGTCATGTAGAGATTAAGGGGTATCCACAGCGCATTGTTTCGCTGGTGCCTTCCATAACTGAGTTGTTGGTTGACCTGGGCCTGGAGGAGCAAATGGTGGGGAGGACCCGTTTTTGCATTCATCCGGCCGACAAGGTCAAAAAGATTCCGGTGATTGGCGGGGTAATGGGGCTTAACACTCATGAAATCAACAAGACCGGAGCAGATTTGATCCTTGCAGCGAAGGAGGAAAATGCCCAGCGAGAGGTGTTGGATCTGGCCAAAACTCATCCGGTATGGGTCAGCGATGTTCATAATCTGGAAGATGCCCTGGAGATGATCGCCTCCATCGGGCAAATATGTGGCCGCGATGATCGGGCAGGCCAGATACAGCAGCAAATAAGGGAGGCCTTCAGCCAGCTTAACCACATCCCCCCTGGCATCATCAGGGCGGTGTACCTGATATGGAACAACCCCTTTTACACGATCAACCGCAACACCTTTATCCATGACATGCTCCAGAGATGCGGGATAGAAAATGTGTTTGCCGATAAATCCGAGTCGTACCCCATCATCTCGGAAAAGGAGATCCGCGCGAGCAAGCCGGATTTCATTTTGCTGCCCTCTGAGCCTTACAACTTTAAAGCCAGCGAATTGAACAAGCTGGCCGATTCCTTTCCGAAGGCCGAGATCAAAAGGGTGGAAGGCGAATATTTCACCTGGTATGGATCACATTTGATCCACGCCCCTTCGTATTTCAAACAATTGTTTTAAGTTTGTCCCTTCAACGTCATAAAAGCGTTTGTCATGAAAAGAGCTGTTTTTCCGGGGTCTTTCGATCCCTTCACCATCGGCCACGAATCCATCGTAAGGAGGGCTGTTCCTTTATTTGATGAAATCATCATTGCTGTCGGGTATAATGTCAACAAGAAGGGTTATTTTCCCCTGGAAAAAAGGAAACAATGGATTCGCTCGGTTTTTAATGATCAACCCCAGATTCAGGTCGATCATTTTGAAGGATTAACGATCAATTACTGCAAGCAGGTGGACGCCGGTTATTTGCTAAGGGGTTTAAGGACATCCGCTGATTTTGAGTATGAAAGGGCCATTGCACAGGTCAACAAGGCCATGCATGAGGGCATCGAAACGGTTTTTCTGCTGACCATGCCTGAGCATACCCCGGTTACTTCGACCATTGTGCGCGATATCATTCGCAATGGGGGGGATGCCAGCAAATTTTTGCCCAAAGGGATGGACATTCATGATTCAGGCAAATGATACATATTGTTTTTATGGGGCCGGTTTGCTGCTAAGCCTTTTATTGTTTATTTCGCCGGTGAAGGGCCAGCAAAAGGTATTGCTGGAAGGTCAGGCCCCCAGCTATGCAGGAGAAACCATCACCTTTTACCGGTATTCAGATTATATCACCCGCGACACCACCCATCTGGTGACCACTCCCTTTGACGGCCGGGGAAATTTCACCTGTAAGATTGCTTTAAATCAGACCAGCCAAATATTCACGAACCTGGGCCCTTATAAAGGGTATCTTTATGTGGAACCCGGCCAAAGATATCGACTGGACCTGCCCCAAAAGCGGGAAAAGACGCAGGCTCAAAAGCTCAATCCTTTTTTTGAGGGCATCACCGTACACATTGGATTGGAAGAGGCCGGGGGCGGAAGTCTGAACTATCAGCTCGACCGTTTTTCACAGGTATATGAAGGGATCATCGGCCCAAACCTGGACAATGTGAAAGGGATGGTCAAAAAGCGGGATTCGGTCCTTCGCCTGCTGGATACGGCGGTGGTCAGTGATCACCCTTTTTTCAACCAATATAAAAAGTACACCATTGCGGGTTTGAAGCTGCCGCTGGGGTTCACCCCTGAACAAATAGAAAAACAATATTTTGCGGATCGCCCGGTGCGCTACCACAACCCGGCCTATATGGATGCCTTTTCCACCCTTTACAGCGACTACCTGATGGATTTGTTTTCCAGGCATGGCAACCGCCTGTATTGGGTGATCAACGGCGTGCAAAGCTACCACAAGCTCGACTCCCTGGTTAGCCGCGATTCCATGCTTCGGGGGCATCCCCGACTCAGAGAACTGGTTATTCTCAAAAGCTTAAACCAGGCCTATTACGACCGGCGCTTCTCTAAAAAAGCTGTCAGCCAGATGCTGAAAGAATTTCCCCAGTACAGCCAAAACGGGGAAAACATCCAAATTGCCCAAAAAATCGTTGAAACCAGCCGTCAACTCTCAGCAGGAGATCAGGCCCCCGACTTTTGCCTCTATGATGTGGACAGCAACAAGGTGTGCCTGAATGATCTGAAGGGTGAATATATTTATCTGGCTTTCTGCAATTCTAAAAATTACTCCTGCATCCGTGACTATCAACTTCTGGAGAGCCTATATAAAAGGCATCAGCAGCACTTTCGTATCATAATCATCTCGAACAACGAATTCGACAGCATGAAGCGGTATGTCCAACACCATGACTATCGGTTCACCTTTCTGCACCATGGCCTCCAGAAAGATATTTTACAGCAATACCAGGTTCGCAATATGCCGACCTATTTCTTTATTGACCGAAAAGGAAAGATCGCCATACCCCAGGCCCCGGGTCCGTCAGAAAATATTGAGAAGCGAATCTACCAAAAGATGAAGGCCGACGGGGCATTAAGACGAAACCCTCGAAGATAGCGGAATTGGCTTGAAGGGCTTAAATCCCTGTTAAGCGGGCTGGTTGATACCCAAGCGCTGGTTTGAAGTAGCTTTCCAATGGCCCAGGGGAAAGCCAATAGACAATAAGAAATGAAGCTTATCCCGGTTTGGGACTTACAGGAGGCCACCGGCCTGCAGGACTTTTTCAATCGAGGGGTAGGTATTGGCCGTGACCAGCTCTATCTGGGAGGGCTCCAACCAACGGGCTTCTGTAATGTCTTCTTTGGTCTGAGGCTTTAACGGCTCATCCCCGGTATAGTGCATGCGGTACCAGTAGGTCTTCTTTAAAATCATCACCCCTTCCTGAAGGTAGGAATGGTAAGTGACATGCAACAGGCCACGGGGTTGGGGTGAAGTAATGCCACATTCCTCAGAGACCTCGCGGACCGCCGTTGTTTGAGCATCTTCTCCCGGCTCCATCTTACCCTTGGGCAAATCCCACTTTCCACGGCGATGAATGACCAAAACCCGGGAATGTCCATCAAAAACCAACCCGCCAGCAGCTTCCATCTCGGTGAAAAAAGTGCGGAAGGCATTGAAAACCATCTCTGTGTCCTTATGGAAAATGAACACATTCTTTAACTCCTGCACATTCCTGAACAACTCAATGATATAGGCCAACTGGATCTCGTTGATATACCGGACAAAGAGCCCATGATGTTGGTGGTAGTATTTCTCAAACTGATCGGTAATGCAAATGGTTCTGTGGTCGAAAAAAACTTTATACATTTGTGACATGGAAAATATGAAACATCAAATCGCCGCACAGCTACTGCAAATTAACGCAATTAAATTCAATCCTGCAAATCCGTACCAATGGACTTCAGGATGGCAATCGCCCATATATTGTGACAACCGCAAGACCCTCTCTCATCCGCAGGTGCGGAATCTCATCAAAAAAGGTTTTGTTGAGTTAATCCGCCGGCATTATGGCCAGCAGGCGGATATAATAGCGGGGGTAGCCACCGGTGCCATTGCCATAGGGGCGCTCACAGCTGAGGCACTGGATTTGCCTTTTGTCTATGTGCGATCGTCCCAAAAGAAGCATGGCCTGGAAAACACCATTGAAGGGGAAATACAAAAGGGACAGCGGGCAGTGGTTGTGGAGGACCTCATATCCACCGGCAAGAGCAGCCTTCAGGCTGTTGAAGCCCTTCGGCAAAGTGGGGTAAAGGTATTGGGCATGGCTGCCATCTTCACCTATGGCTTTGATCTGGCCCGCGAAAAGTTTGAGCATCATCAATGCCCTGTCCATACCCTAACCGATTACTCCAGCCTAATGGAGGTCGCCCTGGATCAGGGCTATCTTAAAGAGAAAAACCGCCAGCAGCTGGAGCAATGGCGGCAGGACCCGGCAAACTGGAAACCCGCATGAGCAGAGTCGTGAGCAAAACAGGAGCCACCGGCCAGGACCCGGAAAAAGTCTATACGTTTTTGGCCGACCTCCGCCACCTGGATCCCCTGGTGCCTGAAGAGACCATAGAGAACTGGCAGTCGTGTGAAAACCAATGCCACTTCCAACTCAAAGGATTTGGTTCGCTGGGCATGGAGATTGTAGAAAAAACGCCCCATAAACTGGTCAAACTTAAAAACCTCCAAAATCCCACACTCGATTTTACCCTGTGGATCCAAATCAAACAGGTCAGCCCGGGCGACACCCGCATCCGAATAACCGCCGAAGCCGGGATGAATCCGGCCCTTGCCTCAATGGTAACACCTTACCTGCAAAAAGGAATCAATGCCATGGTTGACAAACTGACAGCTTACCTGGACCAGCAGGAAGGGCTATAAAACAAATTCAACCTCTTTAAAGTTGTACTCCAGGGTCTTGCCGGCCTCATTTTCGACAATGAGTTGTCCATAATCGCTTACCCCGACCACCTTTGCCCGGAAACGCTCTTCTCCCGCCTGATACCAGGCCATCGCATTTAAACGGAAAAGGCGATCATGGTATTCGCGATGGATCTTATCGACCTGTCCCCGGGCAAGCATCTGGTAGCGCTTGTCCAGACAGGCACAAAGCCGGTTCAACTCCTTTTTCAGGGGAAATCTTCTTTCAGTCATTTGCCGCAGAGATACCGGATTGGGTATATCCTGAGGAAAGTCTTGTTGGTTGACATTCAAACCTATGCCCACAATGCTGTTTTTTAACGTCGAACCCACCAGGTCATTTTCGATCAGAATGCCTGCCATCTTGCGGTCTTCTACATACATATCATTGGGCCATTTGATGCTGACATCCGACACATAGCGGGACAAATAATCATACAAACCCAGACTAATGGCCTTGGAGATTAAAAATTGATGGCTGGCCGCCAAAAATTCAGGATAAAGCACCACGGTAACCAGCAAATTCTTCCCCCGCCCACTATACCATGTGTTCCTGCCATAGCCCCTCCCCTTGCGCTGCTCTCCAGCTACAACAACCAACCCCTCGGTAGGCCGATCCTCCTCGAGCAATGCCTTGGCATAATCATTGGTGCTGTCCACCGAAAGCAGGGAAATCAACTCACGCCCTATGATTCTTTCTTTCATACCTGTTAACCGGTGTCTTTGAAACAAAACTAATTATTTTCAACCGATAAAATAAATTGCGACAATTTTTCATTATAATTGTTAAGGAATAATATTTGATACCATCTTAGCGGTTATCCACATCAACATATTACTAAGATGATGATTCATAAAAATTTGATTAATTTTGTAAAAAAATTTGAATGAAGCCAGGCAAGCAAGAAGATATCACACCCGAAGAATTGTTGGACAAAATTATAAAAGGAATACAGGATAAAAAAGGCAGAGACCTGATAACATTAAAGATCAGCGAGATCGAGAACTCGATCTGCGATTATTTTGTAATCTGTCATGGGACATCAAACACCCATGTAGATGCCATTGTGGAGGCAATAGAAGCCCGCGTTAAGAAAGAGCTCAATGAAAAGCCCTACAGCAAGGAGGGGATGGGAAACCTCACCTGGGTATTGATGGATTATGCCAGCATCATCATCCACGTCTTTCAAAAGGAATACCGCGAGTTTTACAACCTGGAAGATTTGTGGGCGGACGCCCCAATGGAACAGTATCAGGACATCATTTAAATTAATAACGGAGGAACAACAGGCATGGCCAATAACAACCAAAATCAAAATAGAGAAAACAATCAGGGATCCGATAATAGCAACAGCAACGGTAAAAAACCTTTTCCCAAGTTTAACATTTATTGGGTTTATGCACTGATCGCCATATTTTTCATTGCTCTTAACTTCATGAATTTGGGAGGTGGAGCCAAGGAGATCACCTGGCAAAAATTCCAACGTACGATGCTGGAAGACAATGATGTCAAAAAGATTGTGGTGATCAACAAGGAAAAGGCTGAAGTCTATCTGAAGGAAGAAGCCCTAAGCAAGGAAGCCTACAGCGAGTTGCGCAAAGATGACATGTTTTCGGTGCCCAAAGAGGGCCCGCATTATTATTTCACCATCGGCTCGCTGGAGATCTTTGAGAAACGGCTGTCCGATGCCCAGGATAGGATGCCTGAAGGCGAATACATACAGGTCAGATATGAGACGCGTAAAGACATCCTGGGGGAAGTGCTCACCTGGTTGCTGCCCATATTCATTCTGGTGGCCATCTGGCTTTTCATTTTCCGAAGGATTGCCCGTGGCTCCGGCGGCGGAGGTGGCGGCAACATATTCAACGTGGGCAAATCCAAAGCGGTGCTTTTTGACAAAGAGTCGAATGTAAAGATTGATTTCAGTGATGTAGCGGGGTTGGATGAAGCCAAGGTGGAAGTGCGCGAAGTGGTTGAATTTTTAAAAAACCCCAAAAAATATACGGAGCTGGGGGGAAAGATCCCCAAAGGGGTATTGCTGGTGGGGCCGCCCGGGACAGGCAAAACCCTGATGGCCAAAGCTGTGGCAGGAGAAGCCAGCGTTCCGTTTTTCTCCATTTCGGGTTCTGACTTTGTTGAGATGTTTGTAGGGGTCGGGGCCTCGCGTGTACGCGATCTCTTCAAGCAGGCCAAGGAAAAGGCCCCGTGTATCATCTTCATCGATGAGATTGACGCCATCGGCAGGGCCCGCGGGAAGAATCCCAGCATGGGGGCCAACGATGAACGGGAAAACACCCTGAACCAGTTGCTGGCCGAGATGGACGGTTTCAGCAACAACATCGGGATCATCATCGTGGCGGCCACCAACCGGGCCGACATGCTGGACAAAGCCCTTCTGCGGGCCGGACGCTTCGACCGCCAGGTGCACATCGATCTGCCTGATTTGAATGAACGCAAACAAATTTTCAGGGTTCACCTCAAGCCCCTGAAGATTGATAAGAATCTGGACATTGATTTTCTGGCCAAACAGACCCCCG
Organism: uncultured Bacteroidota bacterium; assembly: GCA_913055635.1. Taxonomy (GTDB): domain Bacteria; phylum Bacteroidota; class Bacteroidia; order Bacteroidales; family UBA12077; genus JAGXLC01. Next base: position 20,300 of record CAJXLK010000018.1, on the reverse strand, counting down.
GCTTTTCCGGGGCTGACATTGCCAATGTCTCGAATGAGGCGGCCCTGATTGCAGCCCGCAAAGAAAAGAATGTGGTGGAAAAAGAGGACTTCCTCGATGCCATTGACCGGATCATTGCGGGGCTGGAACGCAAGAACAAACTGATCACCAGCTCTGAGAAAAAGGCCATCGCCTACCACGAATGCGGACATGCCATCGTAAGCTGGATGCTCAAGCATGCCAGCCCGCTGGTGAAAGTCACCATTGTTCCCCGGGGCAAAGCACTGGGTTCGGCCTGGTATTTGCCGGAGGAACGCAACCTGACCACCACCGATCAGATGCTCGATGAAATGAGTGCCGCATTGGGCGGTAGAGCTGCCGAACAGCTGGTCTTTGAAAAAATATCCACCGGTGCCCTCAATGACCTGGAGAAGGTCACCAAGCAGGCCTATGCCATGGTGGCTTATTTCGGGATGAGCGATAAAATCGGAAACCTGAGTTTCTACGATTCCACCGGCCAGCGGGATTTCACATTCACCAAGCCTTACAGCGAAAAGACAGCTGAACTGATTGACACCGAAGTCCAGGGTTATGTGGATCAAGCCTATTCCCGCGCCTACAGTATCCTAAGCGAATACCGCCAGCAACTGGATCAGCTCGCTGAGCTGTTGCTGGAAAAGGAGATCATCTTTACCGAAGACCTGGAACGCATTTTGGGGAAAAGGGAAATTGATGACGAGAAAAAACAAAAGATCCTGGAAGAAGGCAAAAAAGTAAAAAAGATACACGAAGACAGCGAAAAGAGGAGCAAAGAGGAGGAAGAGAAAGAAGCCGGCGCCTCGAAAAAACAAGGGCAATCCCATAAGGAAGGCCAGGAGCAGGCCAGCCGGGAAAAGACGGAGGGCAGCGCGGAGCAGGCCGATTCCCCGGCACAGCAAACGGAGGCTCCAGAGAACAAGGAAAACCAGACGCCTTCAGATAACGGCCAGCAGGGGCAATCCGAATCTGACGGAGAAGAAAAGGCGGAAAACAAGCCAAACCAAGCCAAAAACCCTGAAAAGAGCGATGGCCCAGGAAAAGATGACCAGGAGCATCTTTCAGCCACCAAAAAGGACAACACTTCGCAGAGAAACACATCCGGCAAGGATGAGGCGCAGAATAAAAATAAAAGCTAAAGGCATCGCGATCGCAGATGAATAATTTTACACAAAGAACCCTTTCCGGGGTTGCTTTTGTGGCAATCATTGCGGGGGCCCTAATAGGAGGGCCTCTTGCTTTTTTACCCGTTTTTGCCCTCATTTCGGGCCTATGCCTGAATGAATTCGTCCATTTGGCCAAGCGCAACCAGGCGGCTCCAGGTAGGGCGATGGTTATTGCCGCAGGTACCCTTATTTTTTTGGCGCATCATTTGGCAGCCGCAGGTTACTGGAAGGGATCCGATCTGCATGGGTTGTTTTTGCTGCCCATAGTGATGTGGGTCTGGGAACTGGTGCGGCAACCCAAAAATTCCTCCCGCAACCTGGCTTATGCCCTGATGGCATTGATTTACCCGGCCTCCTTCATGGCCAGCATCAATTACCTGGCATTTCCCCCGGAGGCTGGTACTTATTCTCCCTGGATCATCCTCGGGCTTTTCCTGTTGATATGGACCTTCGATACCACGGCCTACCTGACCGGCAAATGGCTGGGCCGCCATAAGATTGATCGCCGCCTTTCGCCCGGCAAAAGCTGGGAAGGGGTTCTGGGGGGACTGATTTTTGGCGTGTTCATGAGCTGGATCCTTACCCTGCTGCTGGAACCATTGCCTTTTGTCCACTGGGCCGGACTGGCTGTCATTGTGGCTTTAGCAGGGACAACAGGCGATATGAGTGAATCTGCCCTGAAAAGAAATGCCGGCCTGAAAGATTCCGGACAAATCCTACCCGGACACGGGGGAATGCTCGATCGAATGGATGCTGCCCTTTTTGTTTTTCCCCTGGCCTTTCTTTACCTGAAATACTTCGTGTGGTAAACCATACAGGACCTGACAGAGCCGGGCGGCCTGTTTTCCTGCCTTAAGACCTTTAATAAAACACCCATCTACATAAAATACCATTCTGCCACCATTCGTTTTTTCATTATCTTTGTTATAAACTTAGAGGAATATCAATGTACATTCATAAAAAAGGCCATCCTGTTATCAAATGGTTCCTGCTGGCGATCATCGGGATCAATCTGATCCTTTATTTGATCCCGGCTAAAGCAATTTATAGCATTACCATTGGAGTACTCTCTCTGGGGGTACTCTTTCTGGTGGTGCGATTTTTCCGTGTTCCCCAACGCCAGAGCATAACAGATGAGACCTTAATCCTCTCGCCCGCTGACGGCAGGGTGGTTGCCATAGAAGAAACCACCGAGGATGAATATTTTAAGGATAAAATGCTTCAGATCTCCATCTTCATGTCGATCTGGAACGTACATGTAAACTGGAATCCCGTCAGTGGTACCGTTGAGCATTACCAGTACCATCCCGGCAAATATTTGATCGCCAAACATCCCAAATCTTCCCTTTTGAATGAAAGGGCTTCGGTGGCCATCCGCCATGCCAACGGACATGCCCTGATGGTTCGGCAAATAGCCGGGGCAGTAGCCCGCCGAATCATCACCAACCCCGCTCCCGGCCAACAGGTTCAACAGGGTAATCAACTGGGCATCATCAAATTCGGCTCCCGTGTTGATGTGTTTCTGCCTTTGGACGTACAACTGAAAGTCAACCTCAAAGACCAGGTGAAAGGCAGTGTGAGTGTTTTAGCCAGCTGGCGCTGATGGTTCCAAATAAAACCCGCCTGCAGGAACCTACACATTAGGGCGATGCATAAAACATGTGCTTTCCCTGGTAAGAGATCCGGTAATAATGGATGATGGGTATATAATACGAGACTGATTCCCTGGCCTTAATACAAGTTTAAAGAAGCCTTTTTACCAAGAGCATACCTTCCCCCTTCTCAACCTCCTCCTCTTCAGCAGGTTCTTGATCCAGAACCGAGTGGCATCATTTGAAATAGTTATTGATATAGATCGTCTGCAGGCGACGCTCCTTAAAAATAAAAACCGCCTGGCGTTTGTCATTGGCGATTGTGACCGTATCGAGGGTATTGGAAGGGAAATGTTGGATCAATCCTTCCAGGCGTTTCCTGGACAACCCCACCCTGATACAAGGGCGCAATTCAATCGAGGGATCGGCTATTTTGGAGGTTAAAAAAGTGGTGTCCTGCTCAGGGGTTAAATAAAACAGCATGCTGGTAGGCCCGTGATGGAAACGATAAATGGTATCTTTCCTGGTTTTCACATGGGGCACATCCCGGAGAAATTTCCTAAGGCGGAATTTGCTTCCGTAGGCATCCTCAAAATGGGCCATCTTCATCGGGATGTAAAAAGGTTGGTCCAAAAAGGCCTGTTGGGTCAATGGATGGCATGGACGATCCTTCTTAACCTGCTTCGGAGCGCTACAGCCGGCAAAGATCAACAATGCAGAAAAAGCCACCAATAATTTGACTCTGTGGATTATAGACATTATACACAAAATTACAAACATCTCAGTAGATTCATCCCAAACTTAACCCAAAATCATGGGCCGCTGTTTAAAATTTGAGGGGATTTGCTTCGCCGTCTTCACTGAAAACCCTCAGGCGGGGGTTCTCCCGAACAAACATTGACACATTTCATCTCCATTTTCCTGTTGTCTGCCTCAATGCTGACCCTGTGCCGGAACAGCTTTGAACCAGGGGAAGGCATCATCACAGGAAAAACAGGGCAACACCGCCAAAGGCGATAAAGGCGCCGAGTACTTCCACCCAGTTGATCTTCTCCTTAAAATAAATCACGGCCGGGGGGATGATCAATACCGGTACCAGGGCCATCAGGGTAGAAGCAATGCCGGTAAGGGTATGTTGGACAGCTAAAAGGGAAAAAGAGACGCCCAGGAAAGGACCGAAAAAAGCCCCAAGGGTAACCCGCTTCATGGCCTTTCGGTTTTTAAGGGCAGTAAAGACTCGATTCCACCGGCGAAGGATGGTAAAAAGCACGATAAAACCTACGGTACCTGCAAAGACCCTTATCTGAGTGGCGGCAAAGGCGTCATAGTCCTGCATCCCATATTTGCTCAAAACCAAACCGGTTGCCTGGCCCACGGCCCCACCAAATGCCATTAATATGCCTACCCCATGATAAGAAAAACTAAAACGCAAACGCCGTTTTTTGGGGCTGCCGTTTTCAACGATTTTGGAGGGATTGGGGTTGCGGTTCTTGCGCTGGCTGATTACCAGAATGATACCGGTCAGGGTAATGGCCATCCCCAGCATATTTTCAAAAGATAACCGTTCATCCATGATCAGCCACCCGATCAATCCGGTGATCGGGGGAACAAAGGACATGATCAGGGAGGAAATGCGGGCACCAATGCGCACATAGGCCTCAAACAGGAACAAATCCCCAAGCGAAAAACCAATCAACCCTGAAATAATAAGCCACTTCCACTGATGCAGCCCCGCATCAAGGGGAAAAAACATCGACCGGGTAAACCAGGTATAGGCCCCCAGTAAAAAAATCGCCATGAAAAGCCGGATCAGGTTTACACTTAGTGAACCAACCTTCCGGCCGGCCGACTCAAAGGCCAAACCTGTGGCTGTCCAGCAAAATGCAGCCATTAACCCTGCAAACTCTCCAAAATGTGAACCCATCTTCCGCTGTTTTTTTCGTTGATCAATACAGGTTTCCGGAAAACCCCTGAATGGAATGCAATGTCTCAAAAAGCAATTGATGATTTAGATGACTACGCCTTCGAAAAGTTTAAACCGCTGATAAAAGATCGCCTTCATATGCTGAATAATGATTGAACACATGATCGAGCCCCATTTGAAATTGTCCGGGCGCCAGAGCCCCCTGCATAAAAGTTATCAACAAGTAAGCACCTGCCGTATGCCTTAGCACCGCATTCAATGCACCTGACTATCAATACATAAAAATCAACACCTGTCCCAACTCATTGAAGGCGGGTTAAAAAAATCAAAGGAAAAATTTGAGAATCTAGGCGGCTATTTTATATATTTACGATGAACAAAACAACACTGAATGGGCAACATTAAAATCGTACTTCTGATCATTGTTTTAAACGCTGTATTATATCTGCCATCTCATGCCCAGCAAACTGGGATTACTTTCAGGGACAGTGTTTATGTTGCCACCCAGACCCATTATTTCATCCCCCAGAAAGTTAAAAACGCCGACACCCTCAGATTTACCGACACTACTGGCATCGAGGACATTGAATGGCGCTCAAACGGCAAGCTCATAGAGCCGGAGCCCACCATGAAGTCCGGTTATTTAATTTACCAATATCAGTTCACCCGCACCGGCACGTTTGACATCAGCATGGAACTGGTTGATACTGCCGGATTGTCCTACTTTGCTTCTCAAAGCATCCTGGTCAGCGATCAGATTGAAATTCCCAATGTGTTTTCTCCCGATGAAGATGGCATCAACGATGTTTTCATCATCAAATCCGGGGGGAGCACCACCTTAAATCTAAAGATATATACCCGCAACGGCAATCTGATCCACGAAAAGATCGGGCAGGTCGTTTACTGGGACGGGAAGCTGGCCTCGGGCAATTATGCCAAACCCGGGGTCTATTATTATGTTTTAACTTCGCAGGGGCCTGAGGACATTGTCAGAAAAGGCTTCTTCCATCTCTTTCGCTAAACTGTACCGCCGTTCAACTTGCAATTACCCGCAACGGGCCACCCATTTCCTGGGCCAACAGACAGGCAGGCCAGGAATTCCCCCATGCGACCAATCCCTAACCATGCATTTATACCATTTTACCGGGGAATGAAACCTGATCATGCCTGCATTCAGACCCTACTCATCAGATCCATGAGATAAAAGGCGACAAACGGGTATGGGGATAGCCGGGTAAATAGCTATCAGCCATCAGGCAAAGGAATTAACCATTCGATCCATTGGAATTTTAGAGATAATCTTGTATCTTGAGAATTGATAAATCCTAAAATCACACCACCATGTATACGATCATCATTCTGATTCTGATATTTTTTGGCATCCGCTTCATCTATTTTGGAGCGCGAAAAAATAAGAGAAAAAACATCATCACCGGAGCGGCCATTTTAGCCTTCACCCTGGTGGCCTTTTGGTTCATGTCTTTTTGGGGTGAAAAGCTTTGGTTTGAGTCCCTGGGCTTTGCCCAGCGGTTTTGGATCGAGATTGGCACCAAAGCAGGGCTGATTGTTCTGGGCCTGGTATTGGCCGGGCTTTTGGTTTACGGTTTCACCGCGAGCATCGACAAGCGCAATGTTTTTTTCCGGTACCTGGGTTTGGCCATTGCCCTCCTTTTTGGTGGCATCTGGGGCCATTCCAACTGGGAGGTCATCCTTCAATTTTTCAACTCGGTTGAATCGGGCATCATAGAACCCGTACTTCAGCGCGATGCCTCTTTCTATATGTTCATGTTGCCCTTCTACAAAGAATTGTTCACCTTTTTGATTGTTATTTTGATCATCTCCATTGCGGCCATGCTTTTGTCGCTCTACTCTCAGGACAATCAGCAGGGGTCGGTTTCACTGGAAGACATGAACATTCAGGGGGTTAAAATCGGACGAGCCCTTGTCATTGCCGGATCATTGTTTTTCATCATCCTGGGGTTGCAGAAGTTTATTGCCCGCTACGATTTGCTTTTCTCTGACTGGGGCGCTGTTTCCGGCCCAGGCTGGACCGATATTCATGTGCGCATGCCCGGGTACACCGTCTCGGCCATCATCACGTTGTTGGTGGGCCTTTTCTTCTTCCTTCCTTTCACCCGCCGCAGGTTAATAAACTATTTCAAACGCTTCCGGATGCAAAACTACAACCTGGTGCCCAGTGTATTTGGCAGTCTGTTCGGGGGAATCCTGGTGGTGTGGTTGCTTTTCATCGTTCTTATTCCCAGTGCTTTTCAGGCCCTGGTGGTCGAGCCCAATGAAATCTCCATGGAAAAGCCCTACATTGAAAACAACATCCAACTCACCCGACAGGCCTTTGAGCTGGATGACATTGAAGAACGCCAGTATCCGATGAAGGGGGATTTCACCCGGCAAACCGTTCAGGACAATCAAAGCGTTTTTTCGAACATCCGTCTGTGGGACTGGAGTGCCCTGCTGCAGGTATACAACCAGTTCCAGGAGATACGGCTCTACTATGAATTTGAAGACGTTGACATGGACCGCTATACCTTCAACAATCAATATCAGCAGGTGATGGTCTCGGCCCGGGAAATGGAACTGAACAACCTGCCCGATAAGAGCCAGACCTTTGTCAACAAACGTTTCAAATACACCCACGGCTACGGCATCACCCTGACCAGGGTCAATGAGTTCACCCAAAACGGATTGCCCAACATGTTGGTTAAAGACATTCCTCCGGTGAGCAAATACCCGGAACTGGAAGTCGATCAACCCCAGATATATTATGGGGAAGCCACCCGAACGCATGTGATCGCCAATTCCGCCACCGAGGAATTCGACTATCCCAGCGGTGAAAAAAATGTATACACCAATTATCAGGGAAGCGGCGGGGTCGAGTTGTCCAATCTCTGGCGAAAGTTCCTGTATGGCTGGAAATTTGACGGCACCAAATTCTTTTTCTCCAGCTATCCCGACCGCAGCAGCCGGCTGATGTTCAACCGCCAGATTAGCCAGCGCATTAAAAAGGTGGCCCCCTTCTTAAAATTCGACCGCGACCCCTACCCGGTGCTGGCCAACGGAAAACTATACTGGATCATCGATGCTTATACCACATCCAACTCCTTCCCCTATAGCGAACCCTATAATTCGCGGGAAGTCATCGATTACTCCGAAGGAGAACAAGACCGGCAGTTGGTTAACAACGTAGCCAGCTACATGCACGGGGATAATTACATGCGCAATTCGGTGAAAGTGGTGGTCAACGCCTTCGATGGCGATATCAGCTACTATGTTTACAACCAAAAGGATCCCATCATCCAGGTATGGGATCAAATCTTTCCGGGCATGTTCAAAGATAAGGGCCAAATGCCCGAGGCTTTACAAAAGCATGTGCGCTATCCCATCGACAAGTTGTTGGTCCAGGGGATGGTCTATGCCAAGTACCACATGACCGATCCCACTGTCTTTTATAATCAGGAGGACCTATGGGTCAGGGCCACTGAGAAATACCACAACACCATTAAACCGGTGGATCCTTACTACATCATGTGGGAACGCCCCCAATCGGATGAATCCGAGTTCACCCTGATGCTGCCGTTCACCCCCAAAAACCGTCAGGTATTGATCGGGTGGATTGCCGGATTGAGTGATGGCAAGGACTACGGGCGTTTCATGGCTTACAAATTTCCCAAGGAGAAGCGGATCCTGGGCCCCCAACAGGTAGAAACCAAAATCGACCAGGATGCTGAACTCTCCAGTCAGCTCACCCTTTGGGACCAAAGGGGCTCGAATGTAATCCGCGGCAATGTGCTGGCCATTCCCGTCGGCGAGACGATGATGTATGTAGAGCCCATCTACCTCCAAAGCGAAACGGCCGCTTATCCAGAATTAAGGTTGGTGGCCATCATGCATGGCGATAACCTGAGTTACGCCGAAACCTTTGACAAAGCCCTGGAAGGCATCTTTGCCGGCGAACCCGTTAAGCAAATCACTGAAGCCGCTGAAGAAAAACAGGAAGAGGCCCCTGAACAGGAGCAACCTGGAAAAACCCTGCAAAACCAACAACTCATCCAGGATGCCGACCAGTATCTAAAGGATTACCTGCGCAATATGGGCGATCAACAGTTTGACCAGGCCTCCCGCGCCCTTAAAAACTTGCAGCAAACCCTTCAAAAACTCAAAGAGCAAACGGCACAGGCCGATACCACAAAATATTAAATCCCCTCAATATGAAAAGCTGGTCTTTATTGATCCCGGTGGTCACTTTCATTATGCTGGCGGCATGCAGTGGCAACAAACAAAACGGTGCATCCGAATCGGGCATTGCCTCGCATATAGCACCGGAGAAGGGAGAAAAGCAGGTGGAAGGCTATGTATTCCACGATCAAAACCGCAATCAGGAAAAGGATGAAGGTGAATCCGGAATAGCAGGAGTAGCCGTATCCAACGGCACAGATGTCGTGGTAACCGACCAGCAGGGGCATTACGGGTTGCCGGTGGGAGATGACAACCCGGTTTTTGTCATCAAGCCGGGCAACTGGATGACGCCAGTCAATTCGCTCAACCTGCCCCGATTTTATTACCTGCATAAGCCCGGGGGATCGCCGAAAAATTTCAAATACCGGGGGGTAAGTCCAACCGGGCCCTTGCCGGAAAGGGTCAATTTTCCCCTGCACCGCCATGACGAATCCCCCCAATTCCGCTTTGCGGTTTTGGGAGATCCCCAACCCTATAGCAGTCGAGAGGTGGATTATTTTGCCGAAGACATTGTCAGCGAGCTTATTGCAAGTGACAACCTAAGCTTTGGCATCACCATGGGCGATATTGTGGGAGATACCCTTCCCCTGTTCAGAGAGGTTAACCAGGCGGTGGCTCAGGTGGGGATCCCGTGGTATCATGTCATGGGCAATCATGACATCAACTACCAGGCGGCCAGCGACAAAATGTCTGATGAAACGTTTGAGCGGGTTTACGGCCCGGCTACTTATGCCTTTGTTTATGGAAGGGCCCATTTCATCATTCTTGATGACATCATCCATGAGGCCAAAAGCGGTTCCCGTGAATACGTGGGGGGATTGAGGGATGATCAGCTGAAGTTTGTAAAAAATTACCTTCAAACCGTCCCCAAAGATCATCTGATTGTTTTAAACATGCACATACCCCTGGCCAGGGAGGGGGATCGGTTCCGCCAGGAAGATCAGCAGCGGCTGTTTGACCTGCTGGGGGATTACCCCCATACCCTCTCTATCTCGGCGCACACCCATGTACAGGACAACCTTTTCTTCCACCGTGATTCAAGCCGGTGGCGGCAGGCCAAGCCTCATCACCATTATAATGTAGGGACCACTTCCGGCAGCTGGTGGACCGGGATCAAGGGTGAGACGAACATCCCTCACACCATGATGCGAGATGGTACGCCCAACGGGTACGCCGTGTTGACCATACGCAACAACGACTATACCATTGACTGGAAAGTGGCCGGCAGCGGTTCATCTCACCGGATGAACATTTATGTCCCCCGCGATCTGGCAGAAGGCTCCACCGCAGATAAAAACTTTACGGTGAACTTTTTCAACGGTACCCAACAAAGCCGGGTCCGTTACCGGATAAATAAAACGGGGCAATGGCAGTCCATGCAAAAAGTAAACCGGGTTGATCCCTTCTATGCAAAACTCAACCGACGCTGGAATAATTTCAGGAAGCTGGGATTAAGGGAAAGGTGGAAGCAAGCCACCGAACAAACCGGCTTCCCCCTGCCCGGAGAGGATTTGCCGCAGCCTCAGGCCTCCACTCACCTCTGGACCGGTGAGCTTCCGGGTAATTTGCCTTCAGGCAGCCACACCCTTGAGGTGGAAGTTAGCGACCGATATGGAAGAACCTTCACCGGGAAAAAGGTAATCCGGATAGATGCCCAATAGCAGAAAAGGGCGTCCCGTAGAGAGACAGCTCCTGCAGCAATACTTCCACAGATCATCAATAACAGAGAAGGGGGACCCGGAAAAGCCGGGTAATGGGTTAAAACTCTTGCAATGCGCAGGCAGAATCCGGTGGCTCTTGATCCAATGCCCTTCACGTTAAGCCAGTGCATCCTCCCCGGAATAAAAGCCTGTTCGCCTCATGTCACCCCACTTGCGGTATCCCCTTAGATAAGAAATATTGCCCCGAATGCTCCAGTAAACCACCTGGGGATGATAGATAAAAGGCTCAGCCATGGCCACCAAAAAAAGCCTGAAGTTTTCCCGCAACGACTGGTAAGGATGAAAGGTGAGCTCATCATAAAGGATGGAGAAAAAGGAAAAAGACAGGGCAAACAGATAAATAAAAAGTAAAATGGTCAAAAACAGGGGCCAGTTGATGGCACCGATCAGGGCCATGGTTAAAAAATAGATAAAACCCAACACTTCTACAATGGGGGCCAGCCATTCAAAGAAAAACCAGTAAGGATAACCGAGCATGCCCAGGGAGCCATATTTGGGATTGAAAAACAACCGGGTATGCATGAAAAGGCTATCCATGGTACCGCGGGTCCAGCGGTTGCGCTGACGCCCCAGTGTTTTTCTGCCTGAGGGTACTTCGGTCCATAAGAGGGGATCCGGCAGATAAATCACCTGGTGTTTGATCCCTTTTTCGTATAAATATCGCCTCATACGCACCACCAACTCCATATCTTCGCCCACGGTTTTGGTCAGGTAGCCCCCGCATCCCACCAGCGCTTCCCGGTCAAACATGCCAATGGCCCCGGAAATGATCAACAATCCATTCATATGGCTCCAGGAAATACGCCCAATCAAAAAGGCACGGGCATATTCAATGACCTGAACGCGGGCCAGGAACCCCCGGGGAACACGTCTTTTTATGAGCCGCCCCTTCTCTATCTTACAAGAATTGGCCACATGGACCACACCTCCGACAGCGATCAGTTTCTTTTTCCCCTGCTTCAGAAAAGGCTGGGCCAACTTCAGCAGGGCATCATGCTCAATAATGGAGTCAACATCCATGCAAACCACATACGATTTGTTGGACAAATTCAACCCGGCATTCAAAGCATCTGATTTGCCACCATTGACTTTATCGACCACCGTCAAATTGTGGTAAGCTTTGTTGGTGGAACGATAAATAGCGCGTATAGGGCGTGTTTCCAACCGTTCGTTGACATAATAGCTGACTTGCTTCAGTTCATAGGCTTCAATCGCCTGCTGAAGGCTTCCATCGGTGCTGCCGTCATTGACGACAATTACATCATAGTTGTTATAGTGCAGGTTGAGCAGGGCCCGTATATTGGCGACAATGCTTTTGGCCTCGTTGTAACAGGGAGCAATAACTGAAACCTCCGGGGCAAGCGGAGAATTGATGATCCTGGAATAGTCGTCGGCCCGGGTTCCCCTCATATACCGGGTCAGATAAAACCCCGAAACCACCCCCAAAATAAGGTAGGAACCCGTTATGGCTACCGAATAAATCAAAATCAAATGATCTACAATAAAGGTGAAAACCTGCAAAAATTCCCTCATCTGGTTTCTCTCCGTTAATAGGCATTTTCAATAATATGCTGACACATCGAATAAACAGTTGAATCACGGGTTTCATCCCTCATGGCAACCACTTCCTGCTGACTTTTATAATTTTGGTTATACAAAGCCTCCAACAGGTAAAACACCATCTCCGGGTCGGTTTCCAACTCCAGGACAGGCTGATAGATTTCCCGGGTCAACTGTTTGTTTTTCACAAAATAGTCCACCATCACTTTTTTTACTTCGGTGGTTTCGTTTAGGTAATGGTAACGAAAGACATCGCCCACTGCCTTCATATTCAATTCTACAATGGTTTTATAGGCTTCCAGCCTGATTTGACCTCCCGGATGGTCGATCAGTTGAAGCAGCCTTTCCCGATCCTTCGGCATGACATAATACCATCGGATCATCCGCAGGGTAAAGATGACTACCGTTGGGTTGGAAGCATCCAGATAGTGGTACAGTTCGGGGATCGGGATGGAATTGTGCAGCATGGAAGCATATAAATTCAACTGTTCCCATTCGGTCAGGGAATAAGGATAATCCTCCAGGAAAGAGAAAGCCTGGTAAGGGTATTGACTGATAAATGCCAGCTGGCTATACAGCCTCACCCGGGGATTAGCGATTCGGACAAATTTAAAAAGTTTTTGGGCGGGACCCGTTTTGAACGGGCGAATGGAAAGGTACTTTAGATAAAGGGTACGTTCCACCGAGGTTCCTCTGCGTATTTTCCGGATAATAAAACCATGAAGTTTTTTAGTCTCGTAAACGTGCTGCAGTTTAAGTTGTTTGCGTCCATATATATCATTGGCCAACTGATAAAGTTGGCGGATCAAGACTTTCTTATGGGTAGCCTTGTTGAGACCGGGAAAATCCGGGACCTCTTCCTCGGGGTTGTGGGTGAGGTAGCGGATCAGGATATGGCGGTAAAGGTGCCATATCCGCTGCCATTTTTTATTTTGCCGGTACCGGCGCAATTTAACAACCAGCACCACCAGCATAATGGTTACGATGGAAATAATGAAAGCGAACATCAGGACCACAAAAAGCGGTACAAAGCGGTAGAATAGGGACTTCTTTACAAAGGGATCTTTTGAATAGCGCTCAATCTGGCTATATATGCTTTGCTTGATGCGATCAAAAAGTCCCTCTTTTTTTGGGGAAGGTTGTTGCCTGGCAACATCGGCGGTGCCTTCCGGCCGGTTTAGCATAAAGGTTGTTGTCGACGAAAGCGTTACCCCGCCTGACAGATGTGGGTGACAGGCAGGCGTTGAATAAATCATGCCCAGAAGCATGATAAGGGTGAGGAATGGGTGTTTGATCAACATCAGCGGTTCAATTGATACAATAGATGCAACTGTGAGGTGAAATGGCCCCGGAAGCGGTCTGTGCTAAATTCTTCCCGTCGGTATCCCACCACTGTTTTGACAATCCAATGATTCCAGGATTGCTGAAAGCTCAGATAGCCCCCATATCCTTTGAGGGTTTTTATGTCGGGATAATCCACCACATAAGAGAGGTACTCGGGCGAGGTCCCATAGAGGAGCTTCACTCCAAGGTAGTTTTGGGGTGTTGCCCCATACCGGCGGGCAGCAAGGCTGTATGTTTGACCGGTATTTCCATTTTGGCGGGTTATATAGGGACGAAAAGAGAACCAGTAATTGCCGGTATATTTTGCCAGGGAACCGGTATAGAACCATATGGATGGCCCCCACTCCATCCATCTCATGCCGGCAGAAGCCTCCAGACCATGGCCAAAACTGTGAAACCATTCGCCCCCGTAGTGATGATGGGGAAAAAGACGGGATTCGCTGTAAGCTGCAAGAAGATGCACATAATCGCCGGGGGATAGCCGGGGATAGGCCTCAAGCTGAAACTGCCAGTTGGCTGCTGAAAGGCCGGGCTCAGGAGCCCCCATCAACCGGCCATAATTGATCACTCCCACCAGGGGCCAGCCGGCCATATTCAGCTCATTCCGCAAAGACAGCACGTGCCAGCGCCGAACCCAGGGTAGGTTAAAAAAACTAAAGTGATGCACCAGACCTGTACGGTCCATAACAATGAACGGGCGATCCGCCTCATCCACAGTATCAACCGGAGAGATAAAATCAGACCCGTCAGGGCCTGACCCCGAGAAGCAAGGAAAGCATGCTGCACAGGGCCGATTTATCCCGACTCTACTGGCCCCATTGCCAAAACCTTCAGCGAATGCCCCATCTCCCAAACAAATCCAAATCCCCCATAAAATCAACAAAAAAGTCAACCTTCTCATCAAATTTTAATTTTTTCAATTTCCTGCGGCAGCCGATCCGGATCAAACGGCTTGGTCATATACAAATCCACCTGCATCTGATAGGCCTGGTAAACGGTATTGAGATTCTGAACCGTTGAGAGGATGATGGTTTTGGCATGGCCTGAATTTTTCCTGATCATCTGTAGAACTTCCAAACCCGTGTAATAAGGAAGCAGCACCTCCGAAATAACCAGATCATATGACTCGGTGTGTAATTGACGGAAGGTGGACAATCCATCGAGAACCAGGGTCACCTGATGGCCCTGACTTTCCAAAACGGATTTAACCAGAAAGCCCGTTAACTCGCTGTTTTCAGCAATTAATATCTTCATTAAAAGCAAGGTATTTATGTGGTTAAAATAATTAATTTTGCATTCAAAAGCCAGTAAAAATGCCACAAAAATATCTGACTTTCAGCAATTATAATGATGTATTTGATTTGCTGATCAGCGAAGAGGAAAAAGCCGTTGAACTCTATAATTCCCTTGCTTCACGCTCTGAAACCCTTGAATACAAACAAACATTTAAACAATTGTCTCGGGAAGAGACGGGCCATATTAGTCGACTAAAAGCCATGCGGGAGCATTATCATCGCGCCAACTTTCCAGCCCCGGTATCCGTTAAAGCGGATCTGATGGTTCGCCCGACCAGGCCCTTCAACACCCAAACCCTAAAGGCGATCTTCCAATCTGCCATCAACGAGGAAACCCACGCCGAAAAACTTTACCTGAAAATTGCCGGCCAGGTTCAGGACCAGGAATTACAGCAACTTTTTGATCAAATGGCTGAACACGAAAAAAACCACCGCCTCCGGTTGGAGAAACTCCTGAGCTATTTCTAATCCCCCATGTCTCAGACCCCGCTAAGCGGGGGGTAGGTACAAACCAGACCCCGCTAAGCGGGGGTAGGTACAATCAGACCCCGCTAAGCGGGGGTAGGTACAAACCAGACCCCGCTAAGCGGGGGTAGGTACAATCAGACCCCGCTAAGCGGGGGTGGGTACAAATCAGACCCCGCTAAGCGGGGTCTGATTAGGGAGCCTTTTTTACATATGGTATCATATCGCCGGTCATTGCAAAGGGGAGTTTCATAAAAAAAGGATTGGGATATTATATAATCCTTAGTAGTTTTACCAGAATGATATAAGAAGGTGCATACATGATCAACCGGATTCTCATCATCAGTCGATCGGATGAGCTTGAACATCAGATCAGTCATTTAAAGGGCCAACTCGGGGGTTCATTCAACCTCCAGGTGGTTCATGAGACGGAAAGCATGGAAGGGTTTCCCGATTTAAAGCCTGATTATATCCTGTTGGATTCGTCAGTGATTTACCGGGAAGGGCTAGAGAACGTTCGTCGAATGGTTGAAAGACGTCAATCCGAGCAAATCCCGATCATTTTTCTCTCGGATAATCCGGAACAGGAAAAACTCCCCAAATTACTGGATATTGGGATATCCGATTTCATTCTCAAACCCATAGACAAGCAAGAGTTGCTATACCGGCTCAAAACCCTGAGCAAGCGCCATCAGCATCAGCAAACACCTCAACCGGCATCCGAACGGCATGAATTGGTCAGTGATCCCCCCGAAATTGAAAGTTCCACCAATGCAGTGATCCGTTTATATCCCGATGGAAAGGCGGAAAGTGTGAACGGAGGATTTGAGCAAATCTACGGTTGCTCCTTTGATGAGTATATCCAAACATTCGGCCACTATATTTATTCTCCAAACAGCGAGGGCTTTCAGTGGGCCCTCGATCAATTTGCCCATGGAGAGGAAGGGCTCACCGTGGAGCATCAGATACAGGCCCACTCAGGGGACTATAAATGGGTCCAGACCACCCTTACCCCCCTACATAACGATAACGGGAACCTGAACCGGATTGTAGCCGTGGAAACGGATATTTCCCGCTTCTATGCAGAAAAGAAGAAAACGGAGGAATTGCTGGCCAACCTATTCCCCCATGAGATCTCCGAACAATTGAAACGCAAAGGGCGGGCTAAATCAAAAAAATACAAGATGGTGACCGTGCTGTTTGCTGACTTTGAAAATTTCACCACCCTGACCAAAACCATGACAGTAGACGAACTGATCACTGAACTCAACCGGTACGTGCGTAAGTTCGATGAAATCATTGAAAACCACTATCTTGAAAAGATAAAGACCATGGGGGATGCCTACATGTGTGCCGGTGGGCTGCCCCTTAAAAATTACAGCAATCCTTTCGACGTGACCCTGGCCAGTTTGCAAATCCAGAAATTTGTCAGCGATCTGGCCCAGGTAAAAACGGCCTGGGGCGAACGGCCATGGAAATTGCGGCTGGGCATTCATACCGGCCGGGTCATGGCCGGGGTGATCGGATCCAAAAAATTTGCCTATGACATCTGGGGCAATACCGTTAACATTGCCAGTAGAATGGAAGAAACCAGCCAGACAGGTAAAGTCAATGTCTCAGGGGCTACCTATGATTACATCAAGGATTATTTTGATTGCACTTACCGGGGAAAAATAAAGATCAAAAACAATGCTGAAGATATTGACATGTACTTTGTCAACCGAATAAAACCCGAATACTCTGAGGATGAGGAAGGGATTTATCCCAATGCCCGTTTTCGTAAAATCCTCTCCCAGTATTAATATCCCCTTCCCCAGCCACAATCGGCTAAAATAATATCCTGACCTTCAAACGGCCAGACGGTTGCAAAAAAAACCATGCGCCCCCCTGTAATAAACGAGGTCCTGTTGGTGTCACGGAGTTAGAAAAAGCTTCGGGGCCCAACGGAGATATTCTTTCAACGCGACAGGCAAACAAAAAATTAAAATTATGATTATCAGAAATTTGACAACGAAAGGGTTCTTAATCTTTATTTTGTTCATGGGGGCTACCGGTATTCAGGCCCAGGAAGAGCCCTATGATTTTCATGCGGGCATTAAGCAAGATATAGCCAAAAACATGCAGGGCGGGATACATTCGGGCTACGCCCAGCTGGGGTTGATCAATCTCTCAGCCACCCTGTCGAGCGACCAGGCAGGTTTGTGGGAAAACGGAATCTGGAAACTCCACCTGCAGAATACATATGGGCATCAACCCACCAAAAAACTGGTTGGCGATGTACAGGTCTTTTCCAATATTGAACATGGCAACTACACCTATCTGTATCAGTTCTGGTATAAGCACCAAATGGAAAATTTTTCCATCCTGGCAGGCAAGCATGACATGAACAGTATATTTTTTACCAGCGAGCAAGCCGGGCTTTACATCAATAGTTCGTTTGGGATCATGCCGGTGGCTTCGCTGAACGTTCCGGTTTCAATCTTTCCTTCCACCACCCTTGGTGCTGTTGCCGCTTATCATGCAGCCAAAGGGTTGACCATCCGGGGGGGCGTTTACAATGGATACCCCGGAGAGATCACCCAAACCAATTTTGGGACCGATTTGAACCTGAATTTTTCCAGGGGGTTGTTTTACATCGGCGAGTTGGCCTGGAGTCATCAGATTGGGAATCTGAAAAGCACCTATAAGATTGGGGGATTTTATCACGGAGGAAACTTTACCCACCCTGGTGATCCCGGCCATGTTCATCAAGGGGCAGGGGGTCTTTATTTGATTGCCGATCAGATGCTTACCCCCCAGCAATCGAAGGAAAACACCCAGGCGGGGCTTTTTTTCCAGACCGGCTACTCTCCCGATCCCTGTAGCATGAACGATTTCTATATGGCCGCCGGGGTAAATGTTTTCATCCCCACCGAAGCCGAACGTTTCAACAAACTGGGGTTAGCTATAGCTCATGCCTCTATAAACGATCAATTAAGGCAACATAGCAGCACCGATTATCAGAGCTGTGAAACAGCTGTTGAGCTGACCTACACCCATCACATCACCGATCAGATCAAAATTCAACCGGATATGCAATATATTATCCACCCGGGAATGAGATCCTACCGGGATAACTGCCTGGTAGGGCTGGTTCGTCTCCAATGGGCTTATGACTAATGCAATAACCTTGACAGGGGGGGATACAACATCAAATACAGTCTGCGGGGGAGGGCCTTAACGGTTAAAGAAATAGTAAGTAGCAAACAAAATGCGCATGTTTGTGGTTCTGTGAAGATTTACGGGAACCGCATGCCGGTCAAACTCCTGGCCGAAAGCCGCGGAAGTATATTCAACTTCCAGGGCAAAGCGGAGGGGGTTGGCATGGTAAAGGATTCTGGGGGCGATCCGGTAAAGCGAAGCGATCTGATTTCCAAAACCATAGATCAATTGGGGGTTGTCAATGACAGGGGATGGGGTACCGAGGTTTCGGGTATATCCTGCAAAGAGGCCTGCCTGAAAGGGCTTACCATTGGTATGGATATCTGCCCACAATGAAAAATTGCGCCGGGGCAGATAGGAACGCTGGTCGGTTGTGGGGTTCATTTGTTCGACGGCGTAGCCGGAAATCTGAAGCACATCGCTGACGTTTTGTCCGGAGAAAGCTTCCAGCTTAATGGTAAAGGCATCGAGTTGAAGGCTGGTAAAAGCTAAAAAAGACCATCCGCTGACCCGGGCATCGGTGGCCAATCCCACTCCGGTTTGGAGCCTGGGGACGATTGCCTTATAAGCCAGGCCGGCTCCGGCCTTCCATTGGGAGGCGGCATAATGCAATTGAAGGTGCATATCCGGAAGGCCTGATTGCCGGAGAAAACGGGATGAAGCTTTTCCCTGGGCATGGCTGACATAGTCCCGCTGGGACAGGGCTGCCAGGATCACATCGAAGCGGCCGATCTCCTGACGCAGGCGAATTTGGGGGTTACGCGCAAAAGGCTGAATGGGCACCCCGGTATTAAAAGATACGGTGGCTGGAAAACAGGAAGTAACAAACAAAGGATTCCAGTACTGGCCCATGGTAAGATGGGTATCCTCCCAATCAAGTCGGATAAAAGCATGGCGCAGGCGAAAAAGGTGGATGTTGTCGTTGGCCTGGGCAAAGAAATCACCTTCTAACCGCCCCGATGTTTGGGCACCCAATAGGTCAGGTCCAGATACCCTTCCTGAAAGCCGGCTTTGAAGAGACAACATGTTGAAACTGCTTTGCGCATTTATATCCCTTCCTTCACTGTCTTCCTCCTGCCGACGGGGCCATAACAAAAAATGACCCTCCCGGGCCGATACGACCTGACGGGTATCATAGAAAACATCATGTTTGATGAACCCTTCTAAATCCAGGGTGATATCAGAATTCTTTTCCTGGCCCATAATAGAAAAGACACCCAGACACATTAAACCAAATAAAACCAATGATTTGCCCATATCCTGTGTTTTAAAGTTGAACCCGTTTGATCTGACTCAGCAACAACCCTTCTCTTCTCCCGGTAAATCCATTCCTCACCGAAGGGCCCCGGGAACCATTACCTTGATTAGGATTTACGTTCACAAGCAAAAGAAGCATCGGGTATTATTACCCGATTTTATTGCCTCCCAGGGGGTGATAAAAGGGGGAAAACACCTAAACAACACACCATGATCCCGGTCCTTAACAGACTGGATCAAATGCCGGAGGATGAGCAGAAGACCAGGTTATGGTTATATCAGATTGCCTATGAGGTGGTGGAGAAAAATTTATTTGAGATTTTAACGATCCGATCCAGCCGGGTTTTCCCGCTCCGGGGAAATCAATATCTGCTGGACCTTCAATAAAAAAGGGGTTGCAATTTTCCTCTTGCAACCCCTTTTATCGGGTGTGGGCGATGATGGATTCGAACCATCGACCCCCTGGTTGTAAGCCAGATGCTCTGAACCAACTGAGCTAATCGCCC
>CAJXLK010000017.1 GCA_913055635.1 uncultured Bacteroidota bacterium | reverse complement strand
TCGAATATACGGATTGCTAAGTGGGATGGATCCCAATGGGTAGAAAAGGGATCTGTCACCAACGGCACCGGTGCTTCTGGTACGGTGGAGACCGATTCGGCGCTTGTCTTTTCCCCTGGTGAAGAAGCCATATTCACCCTGGCCACAACCACCACCGAAGTGGCTCCTTCGGCGGCCATCACAAGCGGAGACTCTTCTTTCTGTGCAGGTGATTCGGCAGGCATTGATATTGAGATGACCGGGGACAGTCCGTGGGGAATTGGTCTGTCTTCTGTTGATACAACCATCACCCACAGTGATATCGTATCGTCCGATACCACCATTTATGTTACTTCCGGCGGCACTTATGCCCTGGATTCGGTCAACGACAACGATGATTCCTGGGGCTATAACGTCTCCGGTAGTGTACAAATGACCAGAAATGCCAATCCTGTTGCTGCGATCAATATCTATTCTCCCAACAACTGCGAAGACAGAAGTTTGGATCTTGATGGAAGCGGATCTTCCGGATCCTCACTTAGCTACAGCTGGAGCAGTAATCCCGGTTCAGATATTGCCAATCCTGATGAGGAGTCTACCTTTGCGGTGCCTTCCGATGGAATCGAGTCAACCAACGCCAGCTATGACCAGTATTATACCTTAACGGTCACCGATGAACACGGATGTCAGGACGAAACCACACAAATGATAGAAATTTATCAGACGCCGGTTTCTGAGCCCAGCCAGAGCGGATCGCCTCTGTGTTACGGGAATGGTGTGGTTGATCTGGATGCGGACAGCGATACCGAGAGCAGCAATTATGGTTATTATGAATATTCCTGGACTCCGGCCGATAGCATACCGGGAGAATCCGACTGGGAAAAGCCTGATTATGAGCCGTCCGGCAATCCCGGCCAGGCAGAGATGTCTTTTTATATGAAGGATACCATATTTAATGCCAACAACCGGAATTGTTATGATGTGGACAGCGTGGAGGTAACCATAATACGGCGTCCCGAGACCGGTAACCAATACCATGTGCCCAATGATTTTGACCAAAATTAACGGATAATGAAACATTTGCTTTTAAGTCTATCGCTTGTGACTGTATTTGCTATAGGTTATAGTCAGCAGCCAGCTGATACCATAAGAAAACATCATCTTATCCATCTTCATATAAAGGCCTTTAAAAATGGGAAGAACCTGTTTGAATTGTACAGCCGGAAGGAAACAGTTTATTTTCGGTATTTTGAAAATAAGCAGGATACCACGATTCATTTTGAATGGAATAAACAGTTGAAACATATATTAACTAGGGCAGTAACAAAAGGGAATGTCCTTAAAGCCATGAAAGCCCTTTCTATCCCAAAGCCAGATGATTTAGAAAAAACGCAAGCTTTGGTTTATATGAATCTTCATATAGATCAACAAAAAGAAAAATTGTGGGCTAAAATTTCCCAAAGAAAAAATGACAGATCATCTAGGAAATTGGAGAAATTTGTCGGGTTATTAATGCAGCTGTTTAAAGAATCTCCTGTAAAAAATATTAATAAGAAAGATGTACGATAACAAGTAGGTCAGCAGGCATAATGAATTTTAGTTCCTTTTTCCTAAAATTTGAATACCTATACCCTCCAGATAGATATGGTTCCAATAACCTCTTATCCTAGCAAAGGAGATTGCATAGGAACATCAATTTGCTTAGTACTGAAGTGAAATTCGGTAAAAATTTTTGGTAAAACTTTTCTGGTACAGACACCGAACGTGGAAATTTTTTAGTGTCTAAATAGGTGTCTAAAAAAACAAAACCCCTTGGGTTTCAAGAGGTTTTATTTTCAAAAAGCGGTCCGGACGAGACTCGAACTCGCGACCTCCGGCGTGACAGGCCGGCATTCTAACCAAACTGAACTACCGGACCGACTCTGATGTCAATGTTTTGACCAACTTGCCCGTTGACCAAAAATGCGGTTGCAAATATATCTTCTTTTTTTAACTGAACAAAAAATCGAGTCAAAAAATTGCCCTTTTGCCTGAATTTTTTCTCCATTTGCCTGATTCTGCCATTCCTGCATAAAAACCAACTCCTTCCGGTTGCAAACCATTTTATTTCACCCAGAATTGTTTAGTTTTGTATTTTTGACATATGTTCATTATTGGCAGCCATGGCTAAAATTCAATCATTTGAAAAGTTTTACCAGCAATACGATAGCTGGTTTGATCAGCATCCCTATGTTTATCAATCAGAACTGGTGGCAGTAAGGCGCTTTATCCAGGATCCCCGGAATGCCGTGGAAATTGGCATGGGAAGCGGACGCTTTGCCCAACCTCTAGGCATTAAGGACGGCATTGAACCCTCCTACGAAATGCGCAAACTGGCCCAGCAAAAGGGCCTCAATCCCAGGTTTGGAATTGCTGAACAATTGCCCGTTGCTGATCAGACTTATGACCTGGCCCTGATGGTGACGACCATCTGTTTTGTGGACAACCCCCTTCAGGCCATCCGCGAGATGTACCGGATAATCAGCCCTTTGGGGTCGGTGGTGATTGGTTTTGTGGATAAGGACAGCCCCATTGGTCAGATCTACCGAAAACACAAGCACGAAAGTCGTTTTTATCAACAGGCCCATTTTTTTGCCGCCCGTGAAATCGAAACCATGCTATTGGAGACCGGATTTTGCGACATCCGCTATGTTCAAACCCTTTTTGGCCAGCTCGATGAAGTCGACCAGGTCCAGCAAGTCCTGGAAGGTTGTGGCCAGGGAAGCTTTGTGGTGGTAAAAGGCGTGAAACGCTGATCCTCTGGGATGATCCTGGAAGGGTTGAAGGAGTTGTTCATCAAATGGTGAAAGGTTATCTTGGGTGAATGAATACCTGATCCCAGGACAGAGGCCCGGAAACAGACAGGATTTTTAACTCAACAGATTCATATAGATATGAGCGAATACAGCATCACTTTTGGTCCCATCCCTTCCCGGCGATTGGGACGCAGCATCGGCATCAACAACATCCCCCCGAAGATCTGTTCTTATGGATGCATTTATTGTCAAATCGGTCGGGCCCTTAAAGTTGAGGATCAGCGTAAAGCTTATTATTCAACCCGGGAAGTGGTAGAGGCGGTAGGCGAGAAAGTCAAAACCGTCCAAAATGCTGGTGAGGCCATTGATTTCCTTACTTTTGTTCCTGATGGGGAATCCACCCTGGATATCCACCTGGGCGAAGAGATTCAGCAACTGAAAAGCCTGGGCATTCCCCTGGCCATCATCACCAACAGTTCAACCATGGACCGCCAGGACGTACGCGAAGACCTGAAGAACCTGGACCTGGTATCGGCCAAGGTAGATTCGGTGATCGAATCATTGTGGCGAAAAACCAACCGGCCCCACAAAAACATTCGTCTGGACAGCATTATGGAAGGCCTTCGCACTTTTTCGCGTGAATATAATGGCAAATTGATCACCGAAACGATGCTGATCGATGGTGTGAATGATACCCGTGAGAACCTGGAGCAAACCGCTGAGTTCATTCACTCGCTCAATCCTTATGCCGCTTATATTTCCATTCCTACGCGTCCGCCGGCACGTACCGATATTAAGCCCGCCAGCGAAGAAGTCCTTAACCTGGCCTATCAGATCTTTTCTTCTAAAATTGATCGGGTGGAGATGTTGCTGGGTTACGAAGGCAACGCCTTTGCCCATAGTGGGGATACGGAAAAGGATATCCTGGCCATCACCGCGGTACATCCCATGCGCGAAGATGCCATCGAAGAGTTCCTTCAGCGCGACCAAAAAGACTGGGACCTGATCCAAAAACTGGTCGATGAGGATAAACTCCTGGAAACCGAATTTCAGGGGAAGAAGTTTTACCTTCGGAAACTGGCCAAACATCAGCGGATAGGTAGGAGGAGGGGAGATAGTAGGGAGTAAATTAGTAGGGAGTATGGAGTATGGAGTGAAGATAGTAGGGAGAAAAATTAGAAAAGCAGTAATAAGATTATGAATGGAAGAAGCCGAAATAAGACGAATTTTTACATTGACCTGGTCATGTTTGTCCTGATGGGGGCGTTGATTGGCATTGGCGTTCTGATCAAGTATGTGTTGATTCCCGGCCAGCAAAGATGGGCGCTTTTTGGCCAGAATATGGAACTCACTTTCCTTGGACTTGATCGCCATCAGTGGGGAACCATTCACCTGATTATCGGTGCCATCCTGGTATTTCTTTTGCTGCTCCATTTGATTTTCCATTGGAATATGATCAAGTGCCTGTTCAAAAAATGTGTGGGTCCGGTGAGTTGGCGGCGGGGTCTTTCCATTGGTGCTCTGGTTTTGTTCTTTTTTTTGGCAGGTTTTCCGCTGCTGGTCAATCCGAAAAAAGAAGCCATTGACCGGGGCGAAGGCCGCAATGTACTTGAAAATATGGGGGTCGATCTGAACGACAGCATTCGCATTCAGCTTAAAAAACCCAAAAATATTGAATCGGGCGAAATGGAACTTAATATACAACGACAGGCAAAGTCACCACGGAAAGGTCGCAAACAACGCCTTCACATCAGGGGCGACATGACCCTGCGGGAAGTGGCCAACCAGTATGACCTGGAGGTGGAAACCCTGAAAAAGGAACTGGGCTTACCGGGAAGTGTGCTGGATTCTGATCAGTTGGGAATCTTAAGGAAACAATACGATTTTACAATGGGGGATGTAAAGGCCATTGTACTCGAACATGGCCGTCCTGACAAATAAGAGCTTCAAATTGTCTAACCTGTCTTCGTATCCAACCAACCCAACACATCTTGTAATTGAGTGCCGGTGATTTCACTTTAGTGGCAAAAAAGACAGATGAGAAAGATACAACCCATAAGAGAAGAGGCTTTTCCCGAGCGAACAACAGTTCATTGAAGGCATCTTCTTTAACAGCATTCAGGCAAGACGGGATGATCACAGGGAGAAAAATATTAGAAGAGAATTTTAACTCACTTTGTGCAGCCTTGATAGGGTGTTGCTTTTTGCCAGGCAAGGGTTACTTGCACGGATGAAAATGTCTTTTTTTGTTTAATCCAGTTCATGCGATTGAAGATAAAATTCATTGGATACATGTTGATTTTTATCAAAAAATTTCCAATAAAAAGCCTACCTCTGAATCTTTTTTTTTTCAATTGACGTATAATTGCAACTTTTTATAAAAACAAAATTTCATCCGGGTCATTTCATGAACTCCTATAGATCACTTGTATTCATACTGATATTTTCCGTTTCCCTTTTTTCTGCGCATGCCCAGACAACCCCCGGCGGCATAGGCAATGCCTCCGGAAGTGACGGAGAGCCTGAATTGCTTTTTTGGTTGAACGCGGATTCAACCGGCTCTATTAGTTATTCTGACGGTGATGAAGTGGATTCCTTGCCCGATATATCCGGAAACAACCGGGATTTTTCACAGAGTAACAGCGATGACCGGCCGACTTTTAACAACAGCAACGGTATTGGCAGTCAGCCTGCTGTAACCTTTGATGGTGCCGGAAGTTTTTTGATTGATGAGGATGGGAATAATTATATAAACGGACTTTCAGACTTTAATTTGATTGCTGTGGTTCAATCCAGCAGCGATAATATAAATACAAATAATGGTTTTTTTAATACGGGTGATCTGGATGATGGGACAGATGCAGATGATGGTATTGAAATGCGTTATGATTCCGATGGTTATGAAGGGGATGGAACAGAAGTAATCAAGGTTGGGGTGCATACCACGGACGGAAACACCGCATATGAATCTGACAATTTCACACAATCAGAAAATCCCCAAATACTTTCCACAGATTGGTCTTCCGGCAAAGCAATTGATTTGTTTATAAATGGAACAGGGGATAGTCCTACCTGGAAGGGAAGTTCTGCAGGAGGATTGTTGGATAACGCCACCCAGGTGGTATTGGGACGGGGAGCCAGGGATAATGAGAATAGCTCGTGGGATGGTAAAATAGCCGAAGTCTTACTGTACGCCAACAACCTGGATTCTGCCAGCCGCACCATCATAGAAAATTACCTTTCGGCCAAATATGACATTACCATAGGCAATGATAAAATGAGCGGCAACGCTGCAGCTTTTGTTCACGATATAGTGGGTATAGGGAAGGAAGGCGACGGAGCCCGCCAGGAAAATAATTCTGCCGGGGTATATATTAGTCAGAATGGAAACTTTGAAGATGACGACTATGTCATGTGGGCCCATGATAAGGCTACCAATGATGTTATTTCTATCCGGAGCGGAACCGAAATCACCAATTGTGGTGCGGAAGCGGCCTGGAACCGAGACTGGTATGTGGAAAAAACCGGCAACCTAGATGTGCAGATGCGGTTTAACATCCCGGAAGCCCTGGAAGGCGGAAAGTATCCCAAGAATGCCTCCAATTATGTGCTGCTTTACCGTTCGGGCACATCAGGTGATTACAGCCAGGTGGTAACGGCCGCCAGCATCGAAGGCAGCGATGAAGTGGTCTTCAACGTTTCTGACGGCAAACTTCAAGACGGGTATTATACACTGGGATCGCTTGATCAGTCGGCCAGTCCGGTAGAAGGAGAGAAGGGCAGGACCTGGTACACCTTGGCTCCCGGTAAATGGAGCAACCCCGAGATCTGGACGTTGGACCCCTCCGGGGCATTGCCCGATAATCCCAATGATGAGACCCCACAGGCTTCTGCCACGGACAATGTTGTTATTTTGACCGGCCGCACCGTCACAGTGCATACCGACAGCCTGGAGAATGCCAACCTTACCGTCGAAGGCCGGCTGGACCTGCAGGGCACAAAAGGCCACAGTTTCTCTGCCATCAACGGTACCGGCCGGATATTGCTCAGCAGCGACCACTTTCCCTCCGGCGATGCTTCCCATTTTATCAGCAAAGGCGAAGGGGAAGGAACCGTTGAATATTACGGCAACAGCTTTGCCCTGGATTCTTCCCGTACTTTTTATAATGTAGAGATGAACCTGAGCAGCAGCAGCGAATCGCTCACCCTCGCCAGCGACTACAACGTCAACGGGAATCTGACATTAACCGAAGGCAATCTGCAAATCAACGACGACAGCACCGCCAGACGTACCCTTAAGGTGGCTGGCGATGTCTCGGTTAGCGATATGGCAGGCATATCCGTCGGTCCCGGTAAGGCTTTTAGTCTGCAAACCGACTATGGCAACTATCACAAAAGTTTTCATGTTTTCCGCGTCGGAGGGGATCTTACCAATAACGGAACCATCCGCATGACCAGCCTCAGTGTGCCTCATTATTCAGAGGTCGACTCTACCGGCGTCTCCCTGGTGATGGAAGGAACCTCAGACAGCAGGCTTACCTGCAACAACACCACCGACCTGTACAACCTGGTGGTCGATAAAGGCAGCGACCGGACCTATGAACTGGAGGTTTATGCCGACGGCAAAGACGACTTTGCCTTGTTTGGACAGAACGACGATGACTGGAACAATTCAGATGCGGCTCATCCTGAAAACCGAAAAGCGCTCTGGATAGCCAACGGTACACTTCGACTATCGGGAAGTGTCTATATTCCCTCCCTTACCGAAGGGGGCAGGGATTTTACCATTGGTGAACGGGCAGCCCTGGTCCTGGACGGCAGTAATGTGACGGTTCATAATACTGCAGACGATGAGTATCCCGATTATACTGGTTTGTCCCATGGCAAGCCTCAGGGTGTTAATAACCAGGAAAGCCAGCAAGCGCTTTATCCGTATGGCAAATTTCAGATTAATAGTGGATACTACCTGTTAGGCGAAGGCGAAGCCATCAATTTTCGCGATCAGGCTCCCGGCATCATCGAAATCAACGGCGGTACCCTGGAGGCCAACCAGATTGCCATCAGCTCCGGGGCATCCACGGCAGAATTTGCCTATACCCAGACAGGAGGAGAAGTATACCTGAACGCTGAATACAATTACGACGGAAATAACGCCATGCTGAACCTGGACCAGCCGGATATGAATTTTACCATGAAAGGCGGAGATCTTTATATTACCAATACCATAGGCCATGACCCCAACGCCATCCACATAAGCAGTACAGAGGGTAATTACAATGTAACAGGCGGAACGCTCCACCTGGATGCAGGAACCAATATGGAGGTGCGATCCACCGCCCCGTTTTACAATGTACTGGTTCATAACGGCACCACGGCCACCCTGCAGGACAGCCTGACCGTCCTGGGGGATCTGACTATTGAAACCAGTGCCGAACTGGATGCAGCAGGCAATGGAGTTGCCATAGGAGGCGATTTTGACGTAAAGGATGGCGGCATTTATATCCACGGCACCAATACCACCAATTTTATTGGCGACCAGACCTCCAATATATGGGTTCGCAATACCTCGAACGCGGGAGAACTGACTTTTAATAACCTGAAAATTTCCAAGGAACAGCGCTACGATCCCACGTTATATCATAGCGTGGACGTACAATCCGGTGGTTCAAGAACAGTTACGGACCACCCGTTGGAAATCCAGGGCAATCTCAACATAGAACGCGGGGAGTTTGATGTCAATGAATGGGAAGTGGATCTGAAGGGAGATCTGCAAATCACGGATGGCAATATTCTCTATGGTGCCTCGACGGGCTATATAGTCATGAACAATGCCAGCAGTGCACAAAACATAATAGGTACAACAGGGGGGAGCCAGAATTATGGCAACCTGGAATTTGCCAACAACAATGGAATCACCCTGGTTAATAATGTGGATGCTCATGATGTCAGATTAAATGATGGAGTGGTGGATCTGGATATACATAACCTGGATATTTCCGGAGATTTAACTCACTCCAACCCTTACGGTTCATCGTTGATGTTTGCCGGGGCAGGCAATGCTTCGGACGGGGGGCTGACCTTACCGATTGACCTTGCCGAAGGAAGCGCAGGAACCGAATATCTCTTTCCGATTGGTACAGGGTCTTCTTACAGCCCCACTCGTATTACTCAGGAGGAAAGTGTTACCGATTCAGGAAAAATCACGATAACCCCGGTGAATAAGTATCATCCTTCTGCCAGCGATCCAAGTAAAACCATTGAATATTACTGGGTAATTGATACTACTGGTTTTTCAGCTTTAACGTACGATCAATTAAGATATACATTTACTTTTAACGGAACCTATCCGGGAGGGGTAAAAAGAGGAGCCAATCTTTGGCCGATTGACTATGAATGGATAGATAATGGTAATGTAGAAAATGAGCCATATATTGAATTCCCTAATACAGCTTATTTAATAGGTGATTTTACATTGGGTAATGCAGGAGATTTTAATAAACCGGAGGTTTTTTATAGCATTACTCCTTCCAGTGATTATAATATTGGCAGTATGCCTGAATGGAGAAACGGCGATAATTGGAGTACAGTGTCACATACAGGGGGAGCTGCAGGCGATTATCCTCAAGATGGGGATGTGGCTATTATTGGCTATGGAGGTTCAAATCCCGGTGATGGTGGCGGTAATCGTCACCATATTGCATATCTTAATAATATTAATAATACCGATAATTATCAACTAACGAAGGTTGTTATTAATTCCAGTGAAGAAGATGGCGTATGGGATTCGCGCTTATTTATTGAAGATGGTGCCACAATTGATATGGGTGTAGTTGAGGGTGATGGCACCCTTGAACCCTACCTGGACCCAGCAAATCCAAGCAATATATCGGGCGACTTCGGTGCCTTTACCAGCAATCACGCTGAAGGTGCACAAGTACTTTTCCACGGAGATGGAGGGAATACGATTGAAATTCCGGATATTTTTAATCAGCTGCCTAATGTTAGAATAGAAGGTAGCGGTTCCCGGGTATTTTATTTTCCACGTGAGATTCCTGTTTTAGGAAATATGATCGTGGATTATGATGCCACTTTTAGAGTGGAACATGATCTTACAGTAAATGGCAATTTGCAATTAGGCCTTTACCGGAAAGGCATTCTGGAATTCCCCAATGATATAGCACGCACAATTACAGTATATGACAACTTTATCCTTACAAATAACGGAAGCAATGAAGTTACCATTGATAATTCCACGGAAAAAGGACTTGAACATAGACTGCGGCTTGCCGGTAATATTGAACTGGACCAGGGCAACCGGTTTGATCTGTTTACCAACAACACTGGGGGCAACAATGTCATTCTCGAACTTTTCGGGCAATCCTACGGCGAAATGACCAATGCTGATGATATGCCTGTCGAGCTGTATCGTCTGGAAATGAACAAACAGCAGGGAACAGATTTCAGTATATGGCGCGACCCTTCCGATCCTTCAATTGCTATGAGCAATTTCTCCATCAACGGCCCGACCGATGGCTCACCCAAAGCCATAGAACTGAACAGCGGTCGCCTGAAGCTGCAGGATGGCGGGATTGATGTGACCCTGACCTCCGGCACCGACGCGCCTGATTTTGAAATACCTTCCGAAGCAGCTCTTTTCGCCAAATATGGCGCAACGGTACGTGTGAAAGGTTCCAACACCGGAATTTTGCTTGACGGCTCCATCGAGGCCAGCTACAATTCTGTCTGGCAGCTCGATGACGGAACCAACAACTACATCGAATATACGGCTTCGGGTAACGCTTCCATTGATATTTTCCAGGCTGAATTCTACGTGGGATCACAGATTCGCCGTAATACAGTGACCGATGGCGGGGTGTTGAGTTTTACCCAGCATCACCCCAACAGCACGGTGGTTCTGGGTACCGATGCGGATGCAGGCGGTGAACAATCCCGGGGCGTTTTGGAGCTGGTTAATGACGGCTGTTACTTTGAACAGGCAGCCGGCGCAGAGCTGTCCATCGCCAACCATGTGGATAATGCGACTGCTCCCGCACTGGATCTGGAACTGGCCGATTCAGAGATGAACCTCGGGGAAGGCTCTTCCCTTGTCTTTGGCGGCGATTCGGCAGTGGCTGGTCAAAACCTGGAGATTTATTCCAATCAGCCGCTGCAAAATATTGAAGTGAGCAATGCCGCCGGCACCAGTCCGATGGCAACCATAAGCACCGTCAGCCTGACCGCCGATACCCTTACCATCGCCTCAGGCGCTACCTTTGATGCCAACGGGCTGGACCTGACCCTGAACGGCGATTTCTATGCCAACGGCACTTTTGCCCCCAACCAGAACACCACGTATTTCAGTGGTTCTGTTGCCCAACATATTGCAGGAAGCCCCACCTTTTACAACCTGGTCAAGGATGCTTCCAATGGTCTTACCATCGACTCGGATATTACGGTGAACAATGAACTGCACCTGCTTAGGGGTACCTTTTCCGATGCTGGAAATACCCTCGAAACCAGAGGCGATGTGTGGATGGACATAACCCATACCCACGGAACCAGTGGCGAGGGGATCCTGTTTAACGGAGAAGAAGGGCAAACCTTGCAGGGTTCAGGCACTTTCGGTAAGATGACCACCGATAACATTCATGGCATCTATGTGCCCGACGGCAATACCTTTGCCATCGCCGATACACTGAAAATGAAAAACGGGGTTTTTGAAATCGGCAAGAACCTGCTCGTACTCGAGGAGCATGCCACGATCGAACAGGCAAACCCCTTTTCCGATCACAACATGATCCAAACCAACATTTCCTTTACCGATGCCGGGGTTCAGAAATATTTCCCGGAGATTAGCAGCAGCGAGTCTTTTATTTATCCTTTGGGCGCCGCCGGTAAATATACGCCCGTGGAGATCTCCATTGACCAGAAAGATGCCGGGGGCTCGATTCGTGTCAAGGCCGCCAATGAGAGGCACCCGAACATCATCGAGGATGAGGAAGCCCCCGATCCGGAAATCACCGATGCCGACAATGTGCTGCAATATCACTGGGTGGTGGATGCAGAGGCGATCCTTAATCTTGTGGGGAGCATGAGCATGATTTATTCGGATGAGGATACTTCCTATACCGCTCCCTATAATATAACAGATTACATCACAGCCCGGTTGTTGAGCGATAGCACCAACTGGAACAAGTATGACAATGCCTCGTTTGATCAGAGCAACAACCGGATGAATTTTGATATTGGTGATCATTCCCCGGTTGACGACGGCGGTATCTCAGGGGATTACACCGCCGGGGTGGACGGATTGGATTTCAATGGGGCCATACCTGATTCGGTACCTATATATCACTCCGCTCAGGATGGCAACTGGTTTGACAACACCACCTGGCAGGAAGATATTCCCGGTGGTCCCAGGGGTGCCATCGCCATTGTCCGGGACAGCGTATTTACCTCTTCCAACTTTATGGTTGGGTATGAGACCCGAATCAAGGAAAATGGTGTTGTGGATGTGGGTAAAACCTTTGGCCACCGCATCGGAACCGTGGAGGGAACCGGAAAGCTCAGGCTGGAGAGCGGTACATTGCCTGCCGGGGTCTATGAGCAATTCTTTGGTCCCGACGGCGGGACCCTGGAATATGCCGGAAGCGACAGCTATGATGTGCTGAGCGAAATAACCCATGTCAACAATTTACGCTTTACCGGTACAGGCGAAAGACGCCTGCCCAACCTCAATGTGGAACTTTATGGCAACCTGGAAATAGCCGGTACGGATGCTTTGCTTAATGTGATCAACGAACACGATCAAACCCTTACAGTGGACAGCAACATTGTTTTTACAGAAGGCTCTTTTGATGCAGGTAGCGGGGAAGATGCCAAAATCATTATGAATGGTGGCGATCCGCAAACGATCTCTGGCGGGTTTAATAGTTCCAGCAACGATGAAATGAATCATCTGGAAATCAATAATTCGAATGGTGTCACCCTGGATGGTGCCCTGGATATGGGTGGAACACTGGCCTTTACCAGCGGCAGGCTGTTTACTTCCACGACTAATATCCTGAGGATGACCAGTACCCAGGACAGTATCACCGGGTATAATAGTTCTCGGTATGTGGAGGGCCCCATGCAGAAAAACCTGGAGATGGATGCAGATTTTCTTTTTCCCGTGGGAGATGGCGGTCGCTATGGGTGGACCAAGGTGATCGGCGTTGACAATGGTTCCGGGTCCAAATTTTGGGAAGCTCAGTATTATAATGAAAATCCAGACAACAATACCTCGCTGGATACCAGTGAATATGCCAGCCCCTTGCAGCAGGTCAGTGGAAATGAATACTGGCGGATCAACGGTCCCTCCTCAGGCGCTTCCAACGTGAAAATCAGGTGGGATGACCAGAGCATCCTCCCGGCAGCAACAGATGACCGCAGCAATCTTCGCATTGCCGAATGGATTGCGTCTGTTGATCCCTCGGAATGGCAAAGTGTAGGTAATACCATTGAAGATCATGGAGTGGATTCGGGGACAGTACAAATTGATTCCACAGTAGCCCTCGAAGAACATTATTTTACACTGGCTACCGCTGAAACTGTCGAGTTGCCTACTGCGAGCTTTGCATCAAACGACACGGCGCTTTGCAAAGGGCAGTCTGCAGAGCTCGAAGTGGAACTTACCGGGAAAGATGACTGGGGTGTGAAAATCACCCGTAACAGCAATCTTTATCTGGACACGGTTGTAAGCAGCACTCCCCTAACCTTCACCGTCTCTCAAGAGGGAACCTACGCCATCGATTCGGTCGGTAATGCCAATGGAGAGGGCAACGTCTACGGAGATCCCGTTGAGGTGACGGTTAGCCCCAAGCCTGTCGTCTCAGCCATAAGCTGGCCTAGCCCCGTTTGTGAGAATGCGGCAGAAGTATACTCTGTGACCGACAGTTCTGATTATACCTACGACTGGTCCGTTCCTGCAGGCAACAATGTTTTTACCGGAACAGATCCCAACCAGATCCAGGTAGAATGGCTGGAATCCGGAACTCAGACTTTGTCGGTTACTGTAGGACTGGTCGATGTCGATGCCTGTGCTACTACCTTCAGCCAGGATGTCACCGTCAATATAACGCCTCAGCCCAACATTGCCGATACCCTACCTACTGTATGTTATGGCAACAGCATCCTGCTGGATGCCAGTACCAGCAGCACGGACTTCACCCATAACTGGGATCTTAACGGGATCCCGGCAGGAAGCGGGCAGACCTATAATTTTGATACCGAGGCAAACGGTACAAACCCCCAGAGCGTCTTTCAGCAGGATACGGTGAATGTGACGGCGGACAACAACGGATGTTCGGATACGGATGTGCAGTATATCAAAGTTTACCGCCGCCCCCAAACCGGCAATACCTACCACGTACCCAACGATTTTGACCAGAATTAATGAAACTGACCCCGTATAAATTGCCCCCCGCTTTTTAACTACCCCGCTTAGCGGGGTCTGTTTTGGGGGCTGTTTTTAGTCCTGGATGCAGGTTTTATTGGAATATTTTCCTTTTTAATTTTTCCTCTGGCACCAAGCTTACCCCTTTTTGGGCCTTTTATTTTTAAGTGTTTATACCTAGATCTTTGTGTTGTTTTTCTTCTAAATCGGGCCTTTTAGATATCCCTTTGCCCTAAAAAATTTATTTGTTGGTCAATTCGCAGCCCGGGTTCGTCATTTTTGTAAGAATGTTCGTACAAAATAAAACACTGTTTATAAAATCTTTATTAATATTGTAGTGAGGATTAGGGAAAAACGAAAACCCAAGTGATTTACTATGCCCAAAACGCCCATCGTTCCTAAAAGATCGGTGTATCTTTTTTTAATATTCTTTTTTCTCTCCCACTCTGTTTTTTCACAGGATGCCCCCGGTGGCATCGGAAATGCCACCGGGAGTGATGGCCAGCCCAGAATCAAGCTCTGGCTTATAGCTGATTCGCTCAACTCACTGAGTGACGGGTATGATGTTACTTCCTGGGATGATTTCTCGGGTAATGGCAATAACCTTGACGGAAGCGATAAACCTCCTGTATTTGAGGAAAATACTTTAAATGGTCATCATTGTGTCGCATTTCAGGACGACTTGAGCCGTATAATAAAGGAAGATTTTTCTATGCCGACAGAAGCGGTAAGTATCTTTTACGTGCTACAGGCTCAAGAGGACCCTGAACAACACTTATGCCCTTTCTCCTACGAAAAGGGCACAGATGAGTATGTTTTGTTTGAATATCCCAATGATGGTGATTTTAATACATTTGTTAAGGATGGCCGGTATGATTTTAATTTTGATTATGCGGATGGCCAGTGGAAAATATTATCTCATCAATGGCGTAGTTCCGATGGTCGGCTGCTTGTTCACGCCAATGGCGCGGAAAAAGTTAATGACGATCATCAATATGACAAAACATTGACAACAGGAGGAACGCTCTCTATTGGGGCAGAGCAAGATGGTGAAAATAGCGGTTATCATTCAGATGAGGATTTTGAGGGGGGTAAGATAGCCGAATTTATCATGTACGGTTCATCGCTCAAGCAGGCCCAGCGAAATGTGGTGGAAAACTACCTGGCCCAGAAGTACGGGCTGGATGGCAACCTTTCCAATGACCTTTATGTGCCGGATGATCCATCATATACTGTTTCACTTACCGGAATGGGCCAGGAAAATGATGGCATTACCCAAGCCAGTTGCGATGGTTTTGTTATTACCGAAAATGGTAGTTTTCACAATGGAGAATACCTGATGACCGCCCATGACGGTTCGGATAATCAGGTCAATGCTTCGCCCGCTACCGTGGAGGGGGAAACCCAGGCCATTTGGAGCCGCAACTGGTATGTGGACAAAACCGGCTCGATGAAAGCCAAAATGGCCTTCGACATGGGAGAGGGCATTGATGGCGATTTTCCTGCCAACATTCATAATTACCGGCTGATGTACAAAAGTCCGTCGGCCACCGATTATGATACGGTGGATGTGGCAGGTAAGGGGGTTCAAAACAGCGACCAGATCTATTTTGAGGTCGAAGAAGCTCAGCTCGCTGATGGTTATTATACCCTGGGAACGGTTGATCGATCCGGCAGCCCTCTGAAAGGAGTGGCCAGCAGAACCTGGTACACTTTGATCAGCGGCGAATGGAACAATCCCGATGTATGGACTCTGGATCCTTCCGGTGCCCTGCCCAATAACCCCAATGGTTATACCCCTTCCACATCGCCCACCAGCGATGCCGACAATGTGGTGATCCTTAGCGGTAAAACCGTAACGGTAACAAACAGTGGCAAAAACAACAACCGTTTAACCGTGAAGGGGCGCCTAAAATTGCAGGGAACCTCCGGACATGCTTTCAGCGAGATAAGGGGCAGCGGCAAGATCCTCCTCAGTGGTGATCACTTTCCATCGGGCGATGCCAGCCATTTCGTATCCAAAGGTCAGGGCGAGGGAACTGTGGAGTACTATGGTGGCAGCTATGAGCTCGATCAGCCCCTGGAATTCTACAACCTGGAAATCAACCTAAACAGCGCCTCGGAAACGTTAACCCTGCTGGAGGACTATACCATCAACGGCGGTCTGAGAATCACCCGGGGGCAGTTTCAAATCAACAATGGATCAGCCAACAGCAATCTCTCTGTAACCGTTCACGCAGATCTGATGGTGGAAAACAATGGTTCCATATTGACCGGTGCGGCCAATGCCCGGCACCAGCTGAACCTTTACGGGGATTTGACCAACCGCGGCACCGTGGAATTTACCAACCGCACCTCGGCCAATTATAATGATGAAGCTACCAATGGCATCGTGGATGCCAATTTCCTGCATGATACCCGGAATCAAAAGATTCTATGCGACGGGACCACCAATTTTTACCGCATTGAAATTGACAAGGGCAACAGCGACACCTATGGGCTTTCGATTGAATCCAATAACCCGGCTTATTTCAACCTTTATGGCTATGCCAATGAGGATCATGGAGAGGTGGCCCAACTGAGCGACAATGCCAATGCGCTGGGGCTGATCAGGGGTACGGTAAGAATTAAGGATAATGTAGATATACCTGTTTTAAGTCAGGCGACCAACTACAACATTTCCGAATCAGCCCGGCTGTGGGTTGACGGGGGAACGGTGTTTAAAAACGACGGCAATGCCATTGTCCCCTACGGCAAGATCCGGGTTTCGGAAGGAACCCTGGAGGCCAGGGTGAAAAGCGGCATCACCACACGCGGCAATGGCCTGATTAAAGTGGAAGGGGGCACTTTAACCACCAACCAAATCCGCACCTCCATTTATGGCGATGATAATGTGGGGGGCTATGTGCAAAGTGGCGGTACGGTTAACATCCTTGGAGGTAATACCAACACCGATTATTATGCCTTCACCCTGACTTACCCGGGGAACGTATTCAATATGAGTGGCGGTACTCTGCACATACATGAAGCCCACGGCAAGGGCGGTATTTTTATTGCTTCGGATCAAGTAAACCAAAACGTTACCGGAGGAACGGTCATTGCCGAAATTGATGACGGGGAAAATTTTCCCATCACTTCTAAAGCCCCCTTTTGGAACCTGATCATCCGCAACGCAAATGGAGGCACTGCCCGTCATGTTTTGACCGGCGGTGATAATGTGGGTTCCACCGATGAGAACCTCCCGGTGCAGGACCTGCATGTGCTCCATGACTTGACCATCGAAACGGGTACTACCCGTACCTCCGGAAGCAGTACCTATGGCAGTTACCTGGATCTGGTTCCCGATAACACCAACGCAGCCGATTTGTTCGTTGGCGGCGATTTGCGTCTTGAAGACCATGCCGTACTGGATGTATGGGCCTGGGACGGGACCACTAATGACGATGCCAATGCAGGCAGCGCCACGGTAACGTTTAATCGTGCCAAAGATGCTGTACTTTATGTGGGTGATATTACCACCTATACCCGGGATCTGATGGGGGCCATCATGAATATATCCAATAATTACCTGAAGCGCGGTCCTGAAAACTGGCAATTGCCCTTTTATAATCTAACCATCGATAAACCCGGGGCCACCCTTTCCCTGGCAGCCAAAAAACCCGGTAAGGGCCGCGAAATATTTCAGGGCGGTGAATGGAGCAATACCCCCAACCCGGCCCGCAATTCCACCAACGGCGGAAAAAATGTAACCGGGTATGCTTCGAGGCTGTTGCTCATTAATGAAGATTTTAAGCTTCAGAATGGAACCCTCAGCCAAATTGATCCTTTCCATAATGTCACTACAATAGAAGATGATGGTGGTGACTGGGGAAGTGTTGGCGATCCGGTAGCCTATGGTATGATGATCATTGGCTCTACCTTTGTCAACCAGGATACTTGTTTTGTCTACAACCCAGGTTCTACCCCCAAAGAAGGTACCATAGAATTTTTATCCAGTGAGACCACATTTCAAACCATACAAACGTCTGAAGGCAGTTATTTCGGCAATTTTAGAATGAATACAGAAAAGGGTGGGGGGATTCAGCTTACCAGTGATGTTCATATGGGTAGACTTGAGTATGGCGGCGGTGTTCTGGATATCGGCAAGTATGAGCTTAAACTTGATGCGATGGAATTTGCAGCCACCAACCGTGATGAAGTCAGCAGCGGTCAGTTTTATTTCGATGAAAACCATTACATCCGCATGGACGGAAATGCTTCGGATGGGGGATTGTCCATAAAATTGCCGCGGGACGTAACACCTACTTCACTGGGGTATGATGAATATAAAAAAGTCAATGAAGCTTTTTACCGGGAAGATTGGTACCATGACAACAAGGAATACAACCAGCAGGATTATTTTTGGTTTTTGATTGGCACCGATGCTTCCGGTTCGGATAAATATACCCCGGCCATTTGTCATTTCCACAACAGCGGGACCACCGACGGGGATGAATATGTGAACATCAATGTGGTGGATGGAGAGCTTGAAACAACCGATTTATCAGGGGGTGATCTGCTTTCTTATTACTGGAATGTGGACTATGAAGGATTTGAAGGATCTGATACCAAGCCTGAAGTATCCTGGCTTTTCCAATACGATGAAAGTGACGGGACATCAGAGGCCAATTACGTGCCGGGCAAAGTATTGGATGTGGGCGATTACAACCGCTCCGATGAAGGCGGTGTAAATGCCGTTAAGAATGGAGGTGCCTCTGATGCGGAGGGCGATATCCTCGGTAATAATCCGCGCAACATTGTTGTTTTCAATGGTGTTGGAAGCAGCAGTAATACTGATGGCGATGATGACATTGAAAGTGCCACCCCAGAACTATATGATGGCACCACCATCAACCCCCGATGGCAGGATGCCTGGCCCAACAGCGGGTTCACCCTGGAAAAGGCCAACTACACGGCAGGTGAAGCGGCCAGGTTTACGGGCAGCCCACCAATCTATTACAACAGAGGTATTGGTGACCGCAACTGGGACAACACCAGCAAATGGTCTACTGTTTCTCATTCAAGCTCCACCAATTCAGGATCCTATCCACAAGCGGGAGATATCGTCAAAATTTCCAATCCAGGCAGCGGAGGGGATGGTAGGGTCACTGTTCCCAGTAACTATACAGCTGAGGCTGCTTTGGTTGAATTTAATGACGATGCCGGTGACTCATGGGGACATCGAATTAAAATTTCAACCAATGCCACTGCAAATTTTGATGATGTAAGAGGGGATGTGGGAGAATTGTATTTTACCTTGTCCACCAATTCTTCAAACGCGGCTCAGTTCAATGGAGATATTGGTGATTTTGCCCAGGGAGCTAATTCTACTGTAGTATACAGAGGGGATTATAATCAATCCGGCCCCTCTTCCAACCGGTATAAGATATTGCCGGTATTCCCGCAGTACCCAAATATTAAACTGGAAGGTTCCACACTATTCAACACATCTCCCCTGAACTTAACAGGCCGGCTTTGGGTAGCCAACGTAGCTGTTTTGGAAGCCGAGGCCGATATTTTTGCAGAGGGCCGGATCGATGTATTTCACGGCAGTAACCTTTTCAGCCGTCTTCGCTTTGGTGACAATGTTCCAGGAGTCACCATTTCGTGTGATTACCTAAGGATTGGTGGTGGCAGAACCAACGGAAATATTGATGCATTTGTTGATGTTATAGGGGCTCCTTCTTCCGGAAAGCATGAATTGATTGTAAACAAACAGATTGAATTCATTGATGTCGGAGGTAGATCGGCGTATTCCTACCTCGATTTGTTTGACAATTCCTCAGACTATGCAATACTTAAACTGACCTCTTCCAACGATGGTTATTTAAATACCTTAGCAGCCACAAATAATGTGGAATTGCACAGCATTCTTATGGATAAAGGTAGCGACACTACTTCTTTTTTCACATTCAACAGCGACTTCACACTTAATGGCCCCACTTCAGGTATAGATGTTGACAAAGCCCTGGACCTGCAAAACGGCAAACTTATTCTGAATGATCCCAACATCGATATTGACCTGACCACCGGCGACGATGATTTCTATATACCTGGCAGCGCAGCCCTGGAAGTGCGCCAGGGGCAGGTCAAGGCCGGCGGCAACAGCGGCATCCTCCTCGATGGTGCCCTGGAGGTGACCGGGGGCACAGTGGATATGAGCGGCGGGGACAACTACATTGAATATTCGGCCAGTGGGGATGCTTCGATCCGGGTTACAGGGGGCCAGTTGACGGTAGGTTCCCAGATTCGCCGGGGGTTGACTTCCACCGAAGGCATTTTGAATTACCAGCAAAGCGGGGGTACGGTGATCGTGGGCAATGATGCAGCCCCTGAGAATAACCGTGGGGTCTTTGAGATCCTCAACGATGGAAGCCGTTTTGCCCACACCGGCGGGGATCTGTATATTGCCCGAGCCCAGGACAATCCTTCCATCGCCTCCTTATACCTGGATCCCCAAACCATCCATTTTGGGGAAGGCAGCTTCATTCGCTTTGGCCATAACAATACCCCAACTGATGAAGTCATGGGCATCTATTCCACGGTGGATCTGCCCAATGTGGTGGTTGACAATGTCAACGGTACCCATCATAGTTTACAACAATGGACCGGTCCGTTGACCGTTAGCGACAGCCTGGAGATTGACGGGGGTGTTGGCTTCAATGCCCAAGGTCGCGATTTAATCCTTAAAGGCGATATGGTCGCCAACGGGACGTTTGATCCTGGCCAGAACACCACTTATTTCAGCGGTACTACCGATCAGAAAATGGTTGGCGGGGCTTCTTTCTGGAACCTGACCAAGGACCAAAGCAACACCTTGACCCTGGACAATGCCGATATGACGGTCTCCAACGAATTGAGGCTTGAAGCCGGTACATTTGATGATGGGGGCCATACCCTCCACGCCAAAGGCAACGTGTGGATGGATGCCACCCATACCCATGGCGGCTCGGGCGAAGGCATTGCTTTTGACGGAAACCGCCTCCAAATGCTGCGCTCCAATGAGGGAGATGCTTTCTTTGGTCAGCTGACCATCAACAACAGCGGGGGCGCCGACAGCATTGCCGTATCCGTACCCCGGGGCAACGACATTCACATACAGGATACCCTGAAAATGAAAAGGGGCGTGTTCGACATTGGAAAAAATTTGCTGGTGCTCGATCAGGATGCCAGTATTCTCGAAGCCAGTCCTTTTTCTACCCACAACATGATTCAAACCAATATCTCGTTTACCGACATTGGGGTGAAAAAATATTTTCCCGAGATTACCAGCAGCACCCGCTTTACCTATCCCATTGGTTCAGGCGGTAAATACACCCCGGTGATTTTTGACATTACTGACATGGATGCCGGCGGTTCCATCCGGGTGAAGGCGGCTGATGAGATTCACCCGACCATCACCAATGATGATGAACCCTGCGATGACATTATTGATACCTTAAATGTGCTGAAATACCACTGGTTGGTGGAAGCTGAGGGGGTAAGCCATTTCAGCGGGCAAGCCTGGATGAACTATGTAGAGGGAGATGTTCAGATAGATAACACCCTGAGCGGCACTTCCTATGAGGTGAGCGATTACATCACCGCCCGGCTTCTTTTGGACAGCCCTGAGTGGAATAAATATGATCCGGCCGGTTTTCAGGAGGCCAACCAGCGGCTTCACTTTACTTTCAGCGGAGTCAATGCCGATGGGATCAGCGGCGATTATACCGCCGGGGTAGAGGACCAGGATGGCACCTGCAAGGGCGCCATACCGGATAAGGTCCCGGCTTACGTGTCCACACAGGATGGCAACTGGACCGAGCCGGGCACATGGGATACCTATCCTTCGCCAGGCGGAAGCATTCCGGCGGGTGGCCCGCGGGGAGCCATTGTCGTTGTTGAGCACCAGGTGGATATAACCAAAGATTACATCACCAATTATAAAACCACCATCGATACGGGTGAAGCGGTGAATGGGTTGCTGAATGTCAATGGCACCTATGGCCACCGCCTTGGTATAGTAGAAGGTGTGGGCACTCTGCGTGTGGAGCGGGGCGATTTGCCGGCCGGCATTTACGAGGAGTTTTTCAGCGCTGATGGGGGAACATTGGAATACGGAGGGAACAGCGACTATGATGTCTTGGGCGGCATCTCGCAATTGAACAATCTGGTATTCAGTGGTACCGGTGAAAGGCGATTGGCAAACCGGGATGTGGGGCTTTATGGCAATCTGGATATAACCGGCAGCGACAACAGCCTGCAGGTGATCAATGAGCATGACCAGCGCTTGTCGGTTGAAGGGGATATTACTTTTACCCGGGGAAGTTTTGATGCCGGTTCGGGATCGCAGGCGAGGGTTCGCCTTAATGGAAATTCCAGACAACGGATTACGGGCAATTTCAGGGCATCCAGCGCCTTTAACCATTTGAAACTGAATAATGATGGGGGTATGGAAGTGATCGATTCGGTGGAGGTGGATGAGAACTTTTCCCTTTTGGATGGCATGGTTTACCTGCCCGATACCGCCCTGGTCACTTTAAATTCAACGGCTTCCGATGCCCTGTCCGGAGCTTCTTCCTCGCAGTATATTCAGGGACCACTGCGGAAGAGGATCAGCGGGGACGAGGGTTATACCTTTCCCGTGGGCGACACCAGCCGTTATGGAAAGTTGGAGCTGGTCAGCAACAGCGCTTCTTCGCCCAAGTACTGGCAGGTTCAGTATTTCAACAACAACCCGCATGTTTATGGCTACGATACATCCAGCCGGGTTACTGACCTGGAGGCTGTCAGCGGCAATGAGTTCTGGATGGTCAAAGGTCCGGGCAACCAGACTCATGTGAAGATCCGCTGGGATGATCAGAGCGTTTTGCCGGCCGAGACCGATAACCGTTCGGCCAACCTGCGCATTGCCGAATACCTCTCCGGTGAGTGGAAGGATCAAGGCAGCAATGTAACCGATAACGGGGTGAATAGCGGCTTCGTTCAGACCGACAGCCGGGTCAGCCTGGAGGAACATCCCTTTACCCTGGCCACCACCGAAGATGCCCCTGAAGCGACGGCTTCTTTTTATTCATCCGATACCACCGTTTGTGAGGGCAATGCCATTGAACTGGTCATCAAACTGACCGGGGAAGCCGACTGGAACCTGGAGATCTATAAGGATGGGTCCAGTTGGAATAGTTACAGCGACATATCCTCCAGTTCCTTTACCATCACCATCTCCGGGGCCACCCTTTCGGATGCCGGCACTTATTCCATCCATGCGATAGAAGATCAAGATGGCCCGGGCAATGTGTATGGCGGAGATGTGCATGTGACGGTGAGTGAATATCCGAAGCAGTATGAAGTGGGAGGAGGGGGCACCATCTGTTCCGACAGTTCGGCACCCATTGGTTTGACCAGTTCCCAGACTGGGGTTGAATATGAACTTTACGACGGCGGTTCTACCCCGGTTCAGACAGTCAGTGGTACCGGCGATTCCATTACCTTTGGCTATTACAGCACACAAGCCACCTATACGGTGGAGGCGGTCAACAGCAACGGCTGCCGCATTCAGATGTCGGGCAGTGCCTC
The DNA here is from genome assembly GCA_913055635.1 of uncultured Bacteroidota bacterium. Lineage (GTDB taxonomy): Bacteria > Bacteroidota > Bacteroidia > Bacteroidales > UBA12077 > JAGXLC01. Next base: position 62,360 of record CAJXLK010000017.1, on the reverse strand, counting down.
CATAACGGTTCATACCGTGCCCGATCCCGAACCTTACCCCCAGGCCACTCAATACGAGTGGTGTTATGAAAATGCCCTTTCGGTTCAACTTTATGCCGGGGATGGAGGAGGTTATGCCTATAGCTGGACGCCCACCGGCGATCTGGATGATCCTTCGGCTCAGAATCCATACTATGAGCCCGGTTCCAACCCCGGTTCAGGTTCTGATCCCGGTGCTTCCAGCGATACCACCTGGTTTGAGGTGGAAGTCAATAACAATGGCTGTGTAGGGGTTGACAGCCTTCGCATGATCCTTCACCGGCAGCCCCAAACCGGACAAATGTACCACGTACCCAATGATTTCGATTTGAAATGAATACAGATTTTCCTGACCGATATGCGTAAAAGCAAAACACATGCAGATAGGGCCAATGATTAAGATTTGGAATGAATACAGATCATCCGGCTCAATATAAGGAGATTCATTGATCTATAAAACAAAACAGGACCCTTCAATATATCATTTGGACCCATGAAGCCACTGTTTAAATAAGTCAAAAATCTTTTGCAAAGGCATATTATGTATGAAACGTCCATGATACCTAAACAAAAAAGACTATGTTTATCATGGGAGTTCCATATGGCCAATTAATTCGATAAAAAATAATCATATAAAGCCCTCATTCAATGACCTACACAACAAGGCTATGTATAAAGCATGGTGGGGGCATGGTGAGGTGTCCAATAACAATTAATTAATTTTCAACACGATATTAAATTACAAACTTTGAATAAGTCTTTATTGCATGTCTATGATCAAGCATTCATTCAATCTCAAACAGGGAAAGAAGGTTGTAAAAGGGACGAAGGATTGAAAAATAAATCGTTAAAGTTTTGAATGAGAGGGCTTAGGTAAAAATACGGATTTTGGGGTATGATTTTGGGCTTTTGCTGAAACTTTATGCTGGTTAGAAAGTATAAACTGGGCAGTTAGCAAGTTGTTGACGAGATTTTCAGTGCAAGTGTTCATTCACTGTAATAATGGTAACATTTACCTTAAAATTGTTTCGGTTGGTCAAACCGATCAATGAAATGCAAACCTAAACCGTATATTTGCGTACCTGAAATAACTAATATTTGTATCGATCTGCCAATCGATCAATAAGCAACCAAAAACAAGTAGAACCAACAAAAATTGAAACCAAACAGAAAAAGAAAGAGCGGAATCAATCGATGTTAAATGTTAAACTCAGAATTATGAAGACAAGAAATTTACTTAAACTATTTACAACGATGGTAGCAGTGATGATGGTTTCTGCTGCTTTTGGCCAACATCAGCCATGGGATGAAATGACAGGAAGTTCTAGTGATTCCGAAAAGGATTCATTGGTAATCGATATGACAGTCCCTTATTATGTAGAACCTGACAATGCCTTGAACAATATGACAAGTGCATATGATCCCACTTCTTTAAATTCATCACAGGGAATTAATTCAACTTTTAATTGGAGCTCAAGCAATGGTGACGTATCTTTTACAGAGCCCTCAGGTGATGCAGACGCTCCATATAGAGAAGTTAGCGTGGCCTCAACCGGTACAGATATTCCTATTCAGGTTACAGAGGTAAATGAGGAAGGTTGTGAGGGCACAACCACCGAAAATTTGGTCGATGTAATTTCAAAACCCTCATTTACGATAGGATCGAATGACATGCAGGTATGTGAAGGTGCTGGCGGTCCTGTTCAAATATCGACCATTTCAAGTGGCGGTGATGGCATATCAGGCACCAGTGATTATTACTTTGTAATGGACGTTTACAGGAATGCAGTTGATTCAGAAGGAAATGATGTCAGTGGTGTCACCAATCCTGTATATTCTGCAAATGATACGGTGGTTATAAAAAAGACCACAGAAGTGAGCACCGGCCCAGTTGATTTGATAAGCAATTATACGTTTAAATGTCATTCGTATGACGGTAAAAAACGTATTACTGAATACGTCTTTGATTTTTCCACCAACAATGGTGGGGATGACATTGCTGGCGTAAATCATCATATTTCAAGAAAAGGAGATTTTTTAAGTTTAGCAGATGCCGGTACAACACCACCAACTAAGACACAACCTGATCTTTCTAATACTAACTATGATGGTAGTGACGGATATCCAAGCGATGGTGAAGCAAATTATACTTGGTTTACTTCGGATGCTGGGACAATAACCGTTACAGTATATCCTGAACCGAGTACCGGTACGATTTATCATGTACCTAACACTTATGAGCGTTAATTTTTTTATTTTTCAATTGCTTTGTCCCGCAAAAAACGGGACAAAGCAATTGATTTTTGGTTGTTTTGTTATTGGTAAGTTTTGGCAGATGGATGATTCACAAAGTTGAATGCTAATCTGCTATTTTTTATTTTTAGAGTTTGAAACGGCTGCTACATATCATCTTCCTCCTAGGGCTTACGATCTTTTTTGCGGCTCCGGCTGTCTCCCAGACCGATTCGGTGGTCTGTACCGGAGATGAAGCTGTTTATGCCGTCAATTCGACCTATTCCTACAACAGCATTTTTCAGTGGGAGGTGGAAGGCGGAAGCTTTATCGATAGCCTGGGAAGTGAAGTTCGGGTCAGATGGCATGAAGACACCGATGAAGGGGTTATATCGGTAAAGGAGATCAGTGCCATTACGGGCTCAGATACTTATTGCGAAGGAGAGACCCAAAGATATGTAGTGGATGTGCGCAGCACATTTGCCGATCTGGGCATGGACCAGGAGATTTGTGAAGGCTCTTCCATTGAATTCTCCCCGGGAACAGGCTATGAATCTTACATGTGGCAGGACAGCAGCCAGCAGTCTTATTACACGGCTGATTCTTCAGGACTCATCTGGGTGCAGGTGACCGATCAGTATGGTTGTCAGGATCGGGATTCTGTTGAGTTGACCGTTCATGATAATCCGGATGTGGACATACAAGTCAGCACCATGTATCCCGACAAGGTCCAGATAACCGATGACAGCGTATCCTTTGCCGCCGGTGAGGTGGAATACGTCACCCTGGATGCTGGCATGTGGAGTTCCTATGAATGGAATACCGGTGAAATGATGTCTACGATAGACGTAGAGGATAGTGATGTGGGTACTGCTGAGGCTGGCAAACAATCCCGAAATTATTGGGTCTCGGTCACCAACGAATTTGGTTGTTCTGCCCGTGACAGCATCACGGTCTCGGTTTATGGCAAACTGAGGATCCCCAATGCCTTTACCCCGGGTGGCGATCAGGTCAACGACAAATGGAAGATTCCGGCCCTGTCGTTGTATCCGAATTGTGTGGTCCAGGTCTTTGATCGCCACGGCGAAATGGTGTTCCGTTCCAATGGCTATGAATCCGGCGATTATTGGGATGGCACCGATCGCAACGGCCATAAGCTGCCGATGGACTCGTATTATTACATCATCAAGCTGGGTAACGGAGAAAAACCGATCTACGGAAGTGTCACCATTATCCGCTAAATGGAGTATGTGGGTTTCGAAATTTAAACGCGATATGAAACGATTGATGCTTTTACTGGCCTTTGTATTGATGGTGCTGCCTTCGGCCCTGAAGGCCCAACAGGTACCCCTTTACAGCCAGTACATGATGAACAAATACCTGCTTAACCCGGCTTTTGCCGGAAGTGAAGGTTATACCTCCTACAACCTCACAGCCCGCCAGCAATGGATGGGCTTTGGAGATGCCAATACCCCATCAACTCAGGCACTTGCTGTACAAACACGGGTTTTGAAAACCAGTTTTCTGTCCAAATCCCGCTTGATCCGGAATACCTCCAGGAAAAAACCCAGCGGAAGGGTTGGTCTGGGAGGATATGTTTTTAATGACCGCAATGGTGTCATCAACCGTACAGGGTTGCAGGGTACCTATGCTTATCACATTCAGGTAGGCGAAGGACAGCTTTCTTTTGGTGCTTCCGGAACCATCTATCAGTTCAAGATCGATGATGATGAACTCATCCTGCCCGATGAAGATCTGGGTGTGCCCGATCCCTTGATTGAAGGTAGGCGCAACACCATGTTTATCCCTGATGCCAGCGCCGGCATTTATTATATGTACCATAACCTTTATGTGGGTTTTTCCGGTACCAACCTGTTTCAGAGCGTGCTCAAGTTTGGCTCGGACGATTCCTACAGCAGCTATAAACTCCTGCGCAATTATTATCTGATGGGTGGATACCGCATTCAAATTGATGACAAGTATTCCCTGGAGCCTTCCCTGTTGCTCCATTCCACAGAAGATTTTAACATGCAGGCCGATATCAACGTGAAAGCCTATTATAAAAATGATTACTGGATGGGCTTTTCATACCGTACAGGCAGTGCCCTGATTAGTATGGTGGGTGTTAAGGTTGGCAAACTTTACTTTGGATATGCCTATGATTATTCCCTCAGAGATATCCAAAACCTTTCCTATGGTTCACACGAAATTATGGTCGGACTGCGCTTTGGGGATTCCCAGCGCCGTTATCGCTGGCTGAGAAGATTTTAACTTTCTATTTTATTTATATTTGTCCGAAGCACATGAAGAAATTTCCTTATCAAATGAGAGGAATTGATTTGTGCCAAAAATCTCCTATCTTTGGAAAATGATTGCAAGTGAACTTTTGTATATATATGGTTTGATCAAATATTGTTAACGCGAAATTTCTACCAGGATGAAAAAATGGTTGATACCCCTTATAATCGTGGTGATTTTGGTGGCGGGTTTTTTTCTGTTAAAGCCAAGAATCGCCACTTATTATTACACCCAGGGAAAAGAATTGTCCGATTCGGCTCGCTTTGAACAAGCCATTGAGCAGTATGACCGGGCGCTGTGGCTGGACGACAGCCGTGCCGAGTTTTTCCAGGCCAAAGCACTGGCCCTGGATTCCCTGGAGCAGTATAAACCAGCTATTGATGCTTACAACAAGGCTTTAAAAATCGATTCAACCGATGCCCGTGGCTATTTTTACCGGGGTATGAGCTATGCAGATCTGGATAAAATCAATCGGGCCATCAAAGATTTTACCCAATCGATTCATCTGGATAATGAAACCCCTGAGCCCTATTATAATAGGGGAGTGGCCAGGATGAAACAAGAGAACTTTAATAAAGCGGTGAGAGATTTTACGAGTGTCATTAAACTGGACAGCACCTTTGCGGATGCCTACTTTAACCGAGGCGCTTCTTACCGGGAACTGGGCAAAAAACAAAAAGCGGTTGACGATTACTCCAAAGCCCTGAATTTGGGGATGGATAATCTTGGCATTTACAAGCAAAGGGCAAAAGCCTTGTCCGATACCAAAAATTATGAGGAGGCAATCAGTGATTATACCCGGATCATAGAACTAACCGGAGGCAGTCAGAAGCTATATTATCAAAGGGGGTATTTGCATTTTCTTTTGAACCAGTATAAAAATGCCATCCCTGATTTTTCCGAGGCCTTGGAGTACGAAAAGCCCCATCGGGATGCCCTTTACTATCGGGGCCATGCCCATTCGCAGGTTCAAAATTATCAGAAGGCCATCGCCGATTTTTCTGAGGTTCTGGAAAATGAGCCCGAAAATGAAAAGTTATGGTTTAACCGTGGTTTGGCCCGCATGCACAAAGGCGATTTTAAGGCAGCCCGCAATGACCTGCAAAAAACCCTCAATCTGAAGCCCAGGCATACAAAGGCTCATTTTCTCCTCGGAATGACCCTGGCCAACCTGAAAAACCATTCATCGGCCATTGAACAATATTCTCAGGCCATATCTCTTGATTCAACTTATAAGGAAGCTTATTATTACCGGGGCGTTTCCTATGGCATTCAGAAAAAACATCAAAAAGCCATCAATGACTACTCAAAAGCCATTGGCCTGGACAGTACCTATGCCATGGCCTACTACAATCGTGGAGTCTCAACCGTTTCCATCAATAAGTTCGGCAAAGGTTGCGAGGACTTTTACAAAGCCCTGGACCTGGGTTTCGAAAAGGCCCGGCAAATGATTAAAACTTATTGCAAAAATCAGTCCCGAGATGAATAGATTGTTCCATTTATCTATTTTAAGTACCAGTTTTATTTTGCTGATGGTCCTACTATCAGGAAATACATTGCTGGCTCAAAGTGAAAAGTCCCATAAAATAGATTCTATTTTGAGTGCATATTACGGACCTAATTCTCCATCAGTAGGAATTGTTTTGATCAAAGGCGAAGAATTAAAAGTAAAAGAAACTTACGGATATGCCAATATAGAAGAAAAGAAAATGGCAAGTATAACCACTAATTATGACCTTGCCACTCTAACGGAACAGTTCACTGTTATGAGTACTCTAATATTGTTGGAGCAAAATCGTATAAAATTAGAAGATTTATTATCAGAAATTTTTCCGGGATTACCTGCTTATTGTAGCAACATACAGGTTAAGCATCTACTTAATCATACTTCTGGCTTACCTTTAATTCAAAATGATCATTTTTATAATGATATAAAATCTTTTAATGATATTTTGACCTTTCTTAGTGACAAGAAAGGCCTGAAAACTAGTCCTGGTAAACAAGCCCAGCAAAATATTCTTAATTATGCTTTGTTAGCCAATCTAGTTGAGCGAATTACAAATAAATCTTACCGAAAATTTGTAGAAGAGAACATTTTTCAGCCATTGGCCATGAAAAAGAGCCGTGTTTATAAGAAAGGTTGGTTTACGAGTGTGCCCAATAAGGCTACTTCTTATTTGCGGCGAAACGATACCACTTTTGAAATGGCTGGAAAATTTCCGAAAAAGTATGTGGAAGGAGCGATTGGAATTTTTTCTAACCTGGAAGATATTCAGCAATGGTTTAAGGCATGGACTACGGATAAACTTGTATCTCAAGATTTACTAAAAAAAGCCAAACATTTAAATTTTATTCCAGGCCAGAAGAATTTTCCCGGCTATGGGTGGATCAAAGCATTCAATGCAAAACAAAGATATTTATATCGCGCAGGTATCGGACATGGCAATAGCCATATTCTACTGCATATTCCTAATGAGGATATTTTTGTTGCAATTTTATCCAATCAAAGTGGCCTTTTTGGTTTGCATCGCCGGGCGTTTGAGTTGGTGAACCTTTACTCCGAACGGCAATATTCTACCGACTAACACTGAGTTAGGCCCTGACCAACAGCGCTCACCTGTTATAGATATTAACCTGTCTATAACAATCAGATCCTAACTCTTAGAATTCTGGCAGATTAAACCTGCATTTACCCGGTAGCCTATATTTTGTAGCGACCTCCTTACTCCTTCACTCCTTACTTCTGCACTCCCTACTCCCTACTAATTTACTCCCTACTAATTACTCCCTACTAATTTACTCCCTACTAATTTACTCCCTACTAATTTCTCCCTACTAATTACTCCCTACTAATTTACTCCCTACTAATTTCTCCCTACTAATTTCTCCCTACTAATTACTCCCTACTAATTTACTCCCTACTAATTTCTCCCTACTAATTACTCTCTACTAATTTACTCCCTACTAATTACTCCCTACTAATTTACTCCCTACTAATTTACTCCCTACTAATTTACTCCCTACTAATTTACTCCCTACTTCTTCTTTTCCTTACTCGCTCTAAAAACCATATCAGCTGACTGGAGGATTTTTTGCCGCAGCTTGTTGGGGTAATCGGGATGGTCTTTCAGGAAATCCCGCACGATGGAAGCGGCCCGGGGTGAGGAGTGGCCCCAGAGGGTTGCCTCGAGCCAGGCTTTGGGAAAGAAGATGTCGCCGGTGGCCTGTATCTCTTTGAGTTCTTTCAGGGCCGGGCGGATATAGCCGGTTGATTGTTCGGCCCGCAGGGGGTGGTGCAGGTAGTGCAGGGCCTGGCTGACCCACGGCTCTTTACGGCGGTTTTCCTTTTCCAGTAAGGATTCAAAAAATTGGTCCCGTTCAGCGGCCACGGGCGAAAGGGCTGAGGCAATGAACCGAAACTCACGCTTTTTCTCCTCATTTTCAATCCTGCGCAGCTGCCGTTTTTTGATGGTGTCGGCTTTGGCCGGGTGTTTGAGCATCAGCTCATAGGCCAGGCGGATGTAATCGTCGCTCGAGAGGGTCAGCCCCTCAATGTTTTTTTTCTTGTTCCACACTTTGTAAAGCTTTTGGGTGGCCCCGTGGCTGTAAGCTATGGAACGGTAGGTTTTGAAGTAGGTGGAACGTACATCCTTTCGCCCGGCTTTTTCCATCAAACTCCATATGAGGCTTTCCGTCTCGCGGCGATGGCTTTTTCTTTGTTTTTCTGTGAGGAACCGCCAGTAGTTGGTCGTTAAATAGTCGCTGGTCAGGTTGATACACTGGCGGTTTGTTTCGCGGGGCAGGTGTTTGACCACCGCCTGGTGGAAAGCCACGGGCGTGAGGTTATGGTGGAGGAGGTTTTCCCACAGGTTGATCCACAGGTTGGCCCGTTGCAGGGGGTTCTCAAATTGGGCCATATGCCTGAGCAGGTATTGGCGGGTTTGTTCATCCAGGTCAAAATAGCCGTATCCCCGGGCTGCGGCGTTGGGAATGGCGTAACTCAGCCTTCCTTCGTCGGGCAAGTCAGTCAACCGGACGCTCGTCTGGTCCAAAAAGACCTTTTTTTGATGCCGGGTGGTTTTTTGAGGCGATGAGGCCCCTGCCAGACCGATCTCCAGGCTCAGGTACTGTTTCCATATTCTTTCCTTCTGGCGGGGATCATGCTGTTTCAGCAGGTACTGATGATCCTGCTTGGATCCGTTTTTGCGAAGGGTGATCCGGGGCATGCCCGGTTCGTTGACCCAGGTATTGCTCCAGGCCGAGAGGCTGCTCTGGGGGCCGGCCAGGGCCGTTTCCACCTTTTTCTTCCGGGTTTGGGTTTCCAGGATGGCGATCAGGTCTTCCCATGAAGCATTGCCGTACTGATGTTGTTGCAGGTAGGTTTGAAGGCCTTGCTGCAAGAGGTCTTCGCCGGTGATGGCCTCGAGGTTGCGCATAACAATCGGGGCCTTGTGATAGATGATGTCGCCGTAAAGGGTGCCGGCATCGCTGAGGTTGGGCAAGGTCTGGTTGATGGGGTTGGCCCCCCGGGTGCGATCCACTGAATAGGCCGCAGGATAGTGATTAAGCAGAAAATTCAGTGGGTGGTTGATGTCGGGATATTGCGGGCGGGTGATTTTATCGGCCATAAAATTGGCAAAGACCTCCTTGAGCCATACCTGGTCGAACCATTCCATGGTCACCAGGTTGCCGAACCACATATGGGCTGTCTCATGCGATATCAGGTTGGCCCGGTTGAGTTCATCCCGCACCGTGGCCGTTTCTTCCAGCAGGGCTTTGGAGGCCCGGTAGTAGGTGGCCCCGGGATGTTCCATCCCCGAGTACTGAAAGGAGGGAATCAGGATGAAATCATATTTTTGGAAGGGGTATTCGATGCCGGTATAATCTTCCAGCCAACTCAGGGCATTGAAATGCAGGTCGAAAACCTGGGCCAGGTTTTTATGCAACCGGGTGGAGTCGGTTTCCCGGTGGTACATGCTGATGGTGGTGCCGTTTTGGGTGCGGGTGATTTTTTCGAACTGGCCGGCGGCAAAGGCAAACAAATAGGTGGGGATGGGTTTGGTTTGGGTGAACCTCAGCCGGGCCCGCTCACCGGTGTCGCGGCGTGACTGCAGGGCGCCGTTGCTCAATGCCGCCCACTTGTGCGGAATGTTCAGCTCCAGTTGGAAGGAAGCCTTCAACCCCGGCTGGTCAAAGCAGGGAAAGGCCGTGGAAGCCCGGTCCGGGACAAAAAGGGTGTACATATATTCCTGATTCCGGTTCAGCGACAGGTCACCGGCAATAAAGGAAATGTTGAGGGTATTTTCTCCCCGGTGAAGTTGCTCATCCTCTATGACAATGTGTTCGTTGGCGAACTGATGATGCAGGTGTCGGCCATTGCTTTTGACCGACTGCAGGTTTTTGGCCGGGGCATCAAAATCCAGGGCCAAACGCTTGACCGGCTCTTTCAGGTTAAAGGTGATGGCGGCTTCACCTTTGATCGGTTCCCGGGCATTGTCAGGAATATCAAAAAATAATTTATAGTGCAGATCGGAGATCAGCGCTTTTCTTTTTTGGGCCAGGTCTTTTGATACACCTTTCTCCGGCATATCCCCCGCCTGCTGGCATGAAAACATCAGGGGCCCCGTTAAAAGGATCGCAAGAATCCATCTGTAAAGCATACTATCTGGATTTTGGTATGTGGTCAAGGGTGGAGATCACCTGCATGACCTTCTCAATGGAATAGGGTTTGGTGATCAGATGATCAAATCCCACATTGCGGTGGTTTTCAAAAAAATCTTTCGGATTGTGTGCAGTGAGGGCAATAATCGGGGTTTCGCTTAGGGGAGGCTCCATTTTGTTGCGGATGAATTTGGTGGTGTCGACCCCGTTCATCTCCGGCATCTCGATATCCATTAAAATGATATCAACGGATTTGTTGTTCAGCAGGTCGATCACTTCATTTCCATTGCCGGCTTCAAAGACTTCGTTGGCGATTTCGGTCACAATTTCCCGCAGCAAAAAACGGTTCATGATGATGTCGTCGGCGATCAGAAAATTGTATCTGAGATTGCTCATTTCTGCTTTTTCTTTCCTTTCTAAATTATCTTACCCTATTCGACTCAGGGTTTTGAGAATGTCCTCACTGGTGATTTGCACTTTTTTGCCTTCCAGCAGGATGATTTTATCGTTTTTAAATTCGGTCAGTGTCCGGATCAGGCTTTCTTTCGTGGTTCCGGCCAATTCGGCCAGTTCGCTGCGGGTCAGGGGAAAGGTGAAATTTTTGGAGTAGTAGATGTTATCCGAGAAGTAAAGGATAATGTCGGCGATGCGCCCGGGTAATTGTTTTTGCGACTGACTGATCAGGCGTTTAAAGATGTTGAGGTTGTCGGAACAAATGTTCTCCATCAAAGCCATGGAAAACTGCCCGTTGTTTAACAGAATGGTTTCCAGTACATTGTAGTCTATGATTTGGATGGTTGTCTTTTCAAGGGCAGCCGCTGAATAACTGAATGTTTCCTCTCCCATTACGGAGTTGATCCCTAAAAGCTCTCCGGGGATCCCCAGCTTGATGATTTTTACTTTGTTGTTGCGATTTTCCCGGTATATCTTAATCAAACCCGAGAGGATATACATAAAATGGGAAGTGCGGGTATCCTGCTTAAAGATCACATCATTTTCATGATAGGTCACAATGTTGCTATGGGCCTTGATTTGCTCAATTTCCTCCCCGGAAAGGAGATTTTGAAAAGGAATGATATCCTGGGTGGTCTGCTTGGGTTGGCTATCGATATGTTTTTGTTCCTTCATCACTCATACATTTATGTACATCTCACTGTCACGGGGTTACGACTGGCCGGATGATTTGGCTCATCTTATCAAATATGTATAAATCATTTTACTCAATAATTCAAATCACTGGGGAAGCCTTGCACCTCCGTCTCGATTCTGCGTATCTTTGTTTAGACACTGAACTAGTCGTGCAATTTAAAAAAAGAATTCCTATTAAACAAAGATGGTACAATCGGAAAAGAAAAAAATACTTGTGGTAGACGATTCGGAGACCAACCTGTTGTTGCTTAGCGCAGTACTGGAAGATGCCGGCTATGAAGTTAAGTTGATGAGCAATTCTTATCAGGCGGTTCAATATATCCATGACCATCAGCCTGATTTAATCCTGTTGGATTTATTGATGCCCGGGATGGACGGTTTTGAGTTCATGGAGCGGTTAAGGAACGGGCATAATCGGCAGATGTATCCGGTGGTTGTGGTAACGGCCTATGACAATCATGACAATACCAAAAAAGCTATGGATTTGGGGGCGGAGGATGTAATCAACAAGCCCATTGACATCAACAATTTTTTGATGAAAGTTGAACAAATCGTTAATTAAGTGCCGATGAGCGAAAAAAATACAGATTCCGGACAGCTTAAGTCGCTATTAACCGCTTATTCACTGAAGGACCTCACGGCTTTCTTTACGCGGGTGGATGAACAAATTGTTTCCTTGCACCAGGTGTCGTCAGAAGATTTCATGAATTTAAACCGGGATTTTCGCGATTTTCACGGGCAAGCCCGGCAGATCTCCGACAATGCCTCTTATTTATTCCATTACATCACGGGCAATGAAAATGCCGAGATGGTTGCGGGCATCGAGAAGTTGTACCAGGAATTGCGATCGAGGACGGAGATCCTGGACGGCCACATTGAAGTGATATCTGAAGCCCTTACCCGTTTGCTTTCCCGGTTAAGGCAGAGTTTTTTCCCCATCAAGAATTTTAAGCAGAATCTGACCAGCCTGAAATTTTTGGAGAGCAATTATGAGCTGAAGATACCCTTTGATCAGGAGCGGGAAGTCCCGCCGATGGCCATCCAGGAGATTTCGGAGCAGTTGAAGGCGCAGCTGGGGAGTATTGAGACTTTGTTGTCCAAGCTTAAGCAAATGATCCGGGCGCATTTTGAGTTAAAAGAACAATTTAACAGGGAACGCTCGGATATTCAGAACATTTTAACCCTTTTAAAAAGGGAGATTGAATCTTACTCGGGCCATTATCAGAACATCCGTGAGCATCTGCCGGCCATAAAAACCGAGACCCAGCGCAGTTCTGAAAATATTGCCGGCATCGTCACCAATTTACAATACCAGGACATCATCAAACAAAAGATGGAGCATATTCAGCACACGCATAAGCAGTTGCTGGAAGAAATCTCTGCCATGGAGCAGCAGGAAGACCAGGTAGATGATCAGACCAAAGCGGATTATTTTATCCGCATTCGGGATATTGCCGGATTGCAGGCTGCTCAGCTGATGCATACCAACAAGGAATACCAGACGGCCATCCAGAAGATTTCGGATAAGTTTCTTGAAATTGGCCAGAGCATGACCCGGGTCTCGGCCATGTGCAACCAGTATATTGCCTCAGACCAGGGCAGCCCGGAATTTATGAGTGGTTTGAAGCAGAACCTGGATCAGGCCAAAGGCCAGATCGAGAGTTTTTGCCGGTTTACCCGGGCTTTTTCTGACAAGCGGGATGAAATCCAATCCATCCTCGATCAGCTGAAGGATGGACATGAGCGGGTCAATCAGTATATGCAGCAATTGAATGATATCCTTAAAAAAACCCTGACCAACGGGCAAACCGAAAGCAAGGACGATGCAATCGTCCAACAGATCAGCCAGCTGCATGGCGATTTGCAGAACAATCAGGGGCTGCTGACCAGCATTTTTGAGGACTATCAAACCATCCGCCAGGAGCTGGAACGTGATTCCATGGCCAACCTCTATGATAAGGGCAATGGTGCAGAGGATTTGCCGGGAAAAATACGCGCTTATCTCGAAAAATTAGGGCAGATCGAACAGCAAATATTAGAAAAACTCAAAGAGAACAACGAGAAGAGTGAACAAATCTACTCGGAAGTTCAAAATTCGGTTAACCGCATTCAGTATTACGAGTATTTCGAAAATGTCATTGGCGACATCATTGAACAACTCAATACGGTTAACTACAACCTTAAACTTTATTCCAGCTACAGTGGCGAGAGTAAGGAGGAAAACCTGCAGAAGCTGCGGGAATACTACACCATGAGCACCGAATTCAAGGTCCATGACAGCGTCTCTAAAGGCGAGTCCCCTGAAATTGAGGCTGGAGAAGAAGGAGGTGACCTGGAACTATTCTGACATTTAAACCTTAAAGAACCAAGCTATGAGAGCAAGCAAACATGTGACCATTACCCCTTATGGTAAGAAGAAAGAAAACAAGGCCCGTATGGTCGTAGAAAAGGAACTGACCATTTATACGGTCCTGGAGATTAAGGAAAATTTCCTCGACGCGATCCATCAGTATGATCAACTTGATATTCAGATCAAAAATGTGGAAAATATTGATTTGAGTTTCATTCAGCTGATCGAGTCCCTGAGAAAGACCGCTGAGGAATATGATAAAACCATTTCCATCTCGGCTGAGCTGATGGACGAGACCCAGACCCTGGTTGATCATGCGGGGTTTGATCCGATATTAAGAACCTAAACAAACATCAAATCACCATGGGCAAAAATATTCTAGTTGTTGATGATTCAGAGAGCATCCGCGAAGTTGTTTCTTTTACCCTTGAAAATGAGGGGTATGAGGTTAAATTGGGGAATGATGGCAAGGATGCTTTGAAGCACCTCAATGGCGATCCGATTGATTTGGTAATTACTGATTTGCATATGCCCGAGATGGATGGCATTGAATTGATCAAGGAGATACGCAATAAGGATCAATACCAACGTGTGCCGATTTTGTTTCTGACCACCGAATCGCAGGCTTCCAAAAAGCAGGAGGCCAAAGATGCGGGGGCCACCGGGTGGATCGTCAAGCCTTTTGTTCCGGCCAAATTGCTGGCTGCTCTTAAAAAAGTTATGCGCTAATGGACAATTTCAAACAAAAATTTCAGGAAGAAGCCACCGAGAACCTTGCCGAACTGGAAGAAGCATTGCTGAAGTTGGAACAGTCGCCCCAGGATTCTGACCTGATTGAGCGGGTTTTTCGCTATATGCATTCCCTCAAGGGAGGTGGGGCCATGTTTGGTTTCAACCAGCTCAGCGAATTTACCCATCACCTGGAAAATGTGTATGACCAGGTTCGGGAGGGCAACATGCAAGTCAACCAGGGCTTACTGGATTTGACCCTGGATGCGGTGGATCATTTAAAAGTGTTGCTCCACCAGGGAGATGAGATGTCGGATGAAACGCAAACCCGCCATAAAAACCTGGATATTCAGATCAGGAAATATCTCCAGGAGAAGCAACAGGAGCCTGAAACCCCACAGAATTCAAACCAGCGACAGGATAAGACCAAAACGTTCTACATCTATTTTGAGCCGGAAGAACGTCTTTTTGACAACGGCACCAACCCGTTGTTCCTGATGGATGAGCTGGCCAACCTGGGCCAGGCTTATGTGATGCCCTGTCTGGATCGCATCCCCCGGCTTGATCAGCTTGATCCTCAAAAATGCTATACGCACTGGGAAGTGGTTTTGGTTACCGATGAAACGGAAGATGCCATCCATGATGTGTTTATTTTTGTTGAAGATCAGGCCCGGATCGACATTCACCGGCTTTCTCAGGGCAATCTTTTGGAAAACAGTGTCTTTGCCCAATTTTTGGAACAAAATTACCGGAAAGATCAGCTCATCGGATTGGATGCCATCAAATATGTGGCCCAGCACCAGGAGTCGGTCCAACCTGAGGCCCACACTTCACAAAGCCGGGATGCCTCCAGCGGGAAGTCGGGAAATCAGGGAACCGGAGGCCAGCAAAACCAAGGCAAGGATACAGGCAATCAGAAGCCAGCAAGCCCAAAAGCCAATGGCGGGGGGAAAAAAGAGGATGCCATCTCGAGCATCCGGGTTGAGTCAGAGAAGATTGACCATATGATGAACCTGGTCAGTGAGCTGGTCACCACCCAGGCCCGCCTGAGCCTTCATGCCGATCAATCTGAAGACAATGAGTTGGAGGCCATCGCCGAAAACGTTCAAAAGCTTACCCGACAGCTTCGCGACAATGCTTTCGATATTGCCCTGGTACCGGTGGAAACGATGATTACCCGGTTTAACCGCCTGGTACGCGACCTGTCCAACAGCCTGGGTAAAAAAGTGCGCCTGAAAACAGAAGGCACTGAAACCGAGCTGGATAAGAATATCATTGAAACCCTGACCGATCCTTTATTGCACATTCTGAGAAATTGCATTGACCATGGCATTGAAACCCCTGAGGAGAGAAGACGGGCCGGAAAACCCGAAGAGGGAACCATCATGCTTAAAGCCTATTATTCAGGGGCCAGTGTTCACATCCAGGTGCATGATGACGGCAAAGGCCTGGATGCTGAAAAAATCAAACAAAAGGCGGTCAAGCAAAAACTTATTAGCCCGGAGGCCAGCCTCTCCCAAAAAGAACTCTTTGATTTGATTTTTACCCCCGGCTTCTCAACCTCCACCAACGTAACCGACGTATCAGGCCGGGGTGTGGGCATGGATGTGGTGAAAAGGAACCTGGCAGAGATCCGCGGGGAGGTGGAAATAGATTCCGAACCCGGCACCGGCACCACCCTTACCGTTAAGTTGCCCCTGACACTCTCCATCATTGACGGGCTGCTGGTTCAAATATCCGACAACAAATATGTGATCCCCCTCTCGGCTGTTCACAAGATATACGCAGCCAACCACAGCGATGTGGTCGATAAGTTCAACAACCTGATCGTACTCGATGGCGAACGCATTCCTTTCTTCTACCTGCGTAAAGAATTTGATATGCCTGAGGCCGAGTCCCAAACCGAGGAAATTGTGGTGGTCCAGTATGAAGGCAACCGCATCGGGCTGGTCGTAGATACAGTCATTGGCGAGTATCAGGCCGTGCTGAAGTCATTGGGCAAGATGTATAAATATCAGGATATGATATCCGGGGCCACCATTTTGGGTGATGGAACCGTAGCCCTGGTGATGGATACCAATAAGATGATCGATCGCTTTACCAGCGATTATCAACAACAGATTAATGTGGAATCATAAAAGATATCACGATGAACAAGGAAGAATTAGAACAAATCAACTCTTATTTAACTTTCAAACTGGGTGAAGAAGAATTCGCCGCGCATGTTAGCCGGGTTTTGAGCATTATGGAAATGGTCAAAATCACCAAAGTTCCCAAATCCCCTGATTATATGCAAGGGGTGATCAATTTGCGGGGGCAGGTTTTACCGGTGGTCGATACCCGCATCAAATTCGGGATGACTCCGACCGAATTCACCGCCAATACTTGCATTGTGGTGATGGAGGTCAATGTGAACGGAGAAGAGGTGCAGGTAGGAACCCTGGTCGATTCGGTGCAGGAAGTGCTCGAGATCACTGAGGATCAGATTCAGCCACCTCCGAGCATTGGCTCCAAGTACAAATCGGAATTCATCAGCGGAATGGCCAAGGTGGAGGAAAAATTCATTATGATCCTGGATATGGACAAGGTTTTTTCCGCAGAAGAAATGATGAATGTTCAGGCTTCTACTGAGCAGGGCCGTCAGCAGGGCGTTGAACAAACCAACGGCGGCTCCCGGGAAAATAGTCAGCAGGAGGACGAACAGCAAGCTGCCCAGACCTCGGCTTCTGAAAACGCGCAGTGACAAATTCCTGTGGCTTCACCTTTTTAAATTGAATTGGATAATCAACGAATTGTCAAATAACCCTGATGGATTTAATCCACGGGTTCATTGCAAACAGGGGAATTATATGCTTTCTTTAAAAAATATGAAGATCGGGACGCGGTTGAATTTAATCCTTAGTTTTGCCTTTATTGTAGTGGTTGTGGCTTTGGGCATTTACACCATGCAGATACAAAGCAACCAGATTCATGAAAGCACCGATACCCGAATGAATGAGCAGGTCAATGACCTGGCTAAATTTATCAAAGCAGAAGTAGAACAACATCAAAAAAATACCAACCATGCCCTGGAAACCGCCAGCTATGTTTTTAGCAACCAGGGGCAACTGCGTGTGATAGACAGTGCCATGGTTCAGATCAATGTAAAGAACCAGCAAACAGGGCGTAGCCATAGCCAGCGCATTCCCATCTGGAAGATTGGGAGCAATCAGGTGCTGAGGAACAATGATTTTGTGGACCGGCTCAAGGAGATGACCGGTGCCGATGTTTCTATTTTCCAGCGCATCGACGGGGGCTATTGCCGCATTGCCACTACGGTAAAAAATGAAGCCGGCAAACGCCAGATGGGTACGTTTGTGCCCAGTTCATCGGAGGTAGCTCAAACCATCTCCGCAGGCCGGGTCTATAAAGGAAGGGCCCGGGTGGTGGATCAGATGTATCTGACCGCTCAGAAGCCCATCCGTAAGAATGGGCAGGTTGTCGGGCTGATTGGCGTGGGTGTGCCTGAAAAGGATATGGAAGGATTGAGTGAGCTGTTCTACAGCAAAACCTATTTTGAAAACGGTTATCCCTACATGGTCGATAAGGACGGGGATGTGATCATACACCCCAATTCGCAGACCGAAGGCTCGAATGTGGCCCAGGAGGATTTTATTCAGCGCATGATGGCCGATCAGGATGGCCAGGGCCAGCTTGAGTATATGTGGAAGGGCAAGGCCAAATTTCAGTATTACAAGTATGTGGAACCGATCAATTCGTATGTGGTGGCTTCCATTTATGAGGAGGATTTTCTGGGCCTGATCAATCAGACCCGTCTTGCCATTGTTGTGGCGATTGTCCTGGGCATTGGGCTTTTTGTGATCATCAACCGGCAGGTAAGCCGCTCGATCACCCGGGGGTTGAACAAAGGGGTTGATTTTGCCAAGCGGGTAGCCGCCGGCGATTTGACCGCCACGGTTGATCTGGATCAAAAAGATGAAGTGGGCGAGTTGGCCGGAGCCATGAATCAGATGGTCTATAAATTACGGGAAGTGGTTGAGAATGTGCGGGAAGGCTCTGACAACATTGCCTCGGCCAGTCAGCAGGTCAGTTCCAGCTCCCAGCAATTGTCGCAGGGCTCCTCTGAACAGGCTTCCTCGGTAGAAGAAGTCTCTTCGTCGATGGAGGAGATGGCATCCAACATTCAGCAGAATACGCAAAATGCCCAGCAGACGGAGCAGATTGCCAACAGCGCAGCCAAAGAGGTGGAAAAGATGGATGAAGCCGGCAAGAAGAGCCTGAGCTCCATTCGCGAGATTGCCGATAAGATTACCATCATCAATGACATTGCCTTCCAGACCAATATCCTGGCCCTGAATGCTGCCGTGGAGGCTGCCCGGGCCGGTGAGTATGGTAAAGGATTCTCGGTGGTCGCCTCGGAAGTCAAGAAGCTGGCTGACCGCAGCAAGAAAGCTGCCGATGAGATCGTTGATCTGGCCGATAACAGCGTCAAGGTTACCGAAGAATCGGGCAAACAGCTCGAGAAGTTGCTGCCTGAAATAGAAAAAACCGCCAAGCTGGTCCAGGAGATCAATGCGGCTTCACAGGAGCAAAATTCGGGGGCCGATCAGATCAACAACGCCATTCAGCAGCTCAATGAGGTGACCCAGCAAAATGCAGCCTCCTCCGAGGAGTTGGCTACCAGTAGCGAAGAATTGGCCAGCCAGGCCGATCAGCTGAACTCGGCCATCGACTATTTTAAAACCGGTCAACAGCAAAGTGCCGGATCATCCTCCAGTCAGTTCACCACGGTTGGTGCAGGTCAAAAGCAGGGTGGCCAGAAGCAGGGCGGCCAACAACAAAGGCGACAAACCCAATCTGCCCCGCAATCGGGCCAGAAGGGCCAACAACACCAACACCGCCTGAAAGCTTTTAATGCCCAAAATGGCGATGGGCCGAACCAGCAGGGAAGCTACGGAACCCAGGCACCCCAAGGTACCCAGGGAACCAACCACTTTAACCCCTCCTCCAACCGGCAAAAAGGGTTTGATTTGAACCTGGATAGTCAGGGAGGGAATGGAAACCATCGTCAGAGCAATTTTAAGGGCGGTAACCAGAACAACGCCACAGGCAATAACCAGAGCAATGCCGGTGGAAACGGCCGGGAAGACCCCGGCAACAATTCCCCCGGCAAAAACGATACAGGAAAAAATAACGGAAATAACCCCCATAACAAGAGTGATGAAGACGAGAGAAGTTAACCGGTGATATGATGGGGCGCATATTGCGACCATGTAACCGGCCTGAGTGTCTTTAAAGTGGTTTTTTTTCGATTGTATTTTGACAGGCCGATGATCAAATGATTAACTGATGATTGAAATAGAATGTTTAACGGATTGACTCATGTTGATTCTCCGGAAAGGCTGCCTAAAGGTGTAAGTTGTTTTTAAGTGTTTAGCATTGAATTTTTGCATCCTTTCTCTTTTTAGGCAGCCTTTTTTTCATATTCGCGTTAAAAGGGTAAAATTGTATGTTTTTCTGTTAAATCAAACAAGACCATGAGCGATCCTGCCAATATCAGTCAAATCTATAAAGCCCGGATGAGCGATGAGGAGTTTCGCAAGCTCAGCCGCTTTATTACTGAGCAAGCCGGCATCAAAATGCCTGATGTAAAAAGGGTGATGCTCCAAAGCCGGCTCCAGAAACGTCTGAGGCAGCTGAACATGACCTCATTCAAGGAGTATGTGGATTATGTCTTCAGCGAGGAAGGCCTTCAAAATGAGTTGATCCATATGCTGGATGTGGTCAGCACCAATAAAACCGATTTTTTCCGGGAACCGGTACATTTTGAGTTTATGGAGAAATCGATTCTCCCCGAATACATCGAACAGTTTCCCCTGAACCGGACGATGAAAATATGGAGTGCCGGATGTTCCAGCGGCGAAGAAGTCTATACCATTGCCATGACCATCAGCGAATTTCTGCGCGAGCATCCCGGGGTGAATTATTCCATACTGGGCACCGACATATCGACCGATATCCTTCAAAGAGCCGTCGATGCCATTTACAAGGAGGAAAAGGCCGCAACTTTACCCCTGGAGTTGAAGAAAAGGTATTTGCTCCGCAGCAAAGACCGCTCCAAAAAGCTGGTTAGGATTGTGCCGGAGCTTAGAAAAAAAGCCCATTACAAAAGGCTGAACTTCATGGATGATCATTACCCGATCAGTGAAACTTTTGATGTGATCTTCTGCCGCAATGTGCTGATCTATTTCAACCGGGACAAACAGCAGGAGGTCATCCAGAAACTGCTGGATAAGCTTCGCCCCGGCGGCTATTTTTTCATCGGCCATTCTGAATCCATCATGGGAATGGATGTGCCCCTGCAGCCCATCCGTCCTACCATCTTTAAGCGAATATAATTGGCAAAAAAATCAATATGATGAGTGATTTAACCGATCAGGAATTAATGGAGGAGCTAAAGAAGCGTTTCGATCAGAATAAAGAATCTTTGGCTGAGGTTCAGAAACTCAATGAAGAACTGAAAGAGGTCAACAAGAAGCTGGAGGAGTCTGAGTCCTTAAAATCGCATTTCATCTCCAACATCACCAATGAAATCATCAATCCCTTTTCATCGATCCAGGGACTGGCTGAGAGCATTATGGCCATGAAGGAACCCGATTGGGAAAAGGTACAATCGTTGGTTTCGATGATTTATTACGAAGCTTTCCATCTTGATTATCAGTTGCGCAACATTTTTGTGGCGGCTCGGCTGGAGGCCGGAGAGATTTACCCGGAAACGGTGCATGTGGATGTCAAGAAGTTGCTGCAAAGCGTCGTGGACAATTTTCATTATGAGAAGAAAAAGAAGCATTTGCAGGTTATTTATCGTTTTGATATAGATTCCACCGAGCAAGAGCCTTTTTACTTCAAGACCGATCCTGAAAAGCTGAAACTGATCATATCCAATCTGATGAGCAATGCCATTAAATTCAGTTATGACGGGGGAAGTATTCTGTTAAGGTGTTGGATGGAGAAAAAGCAGTTGCACATCATGGTCAAGGATTACGGGACGGGTATTTCAAAGGAGAACCAGGAGGTGATTTTTGACCGGTTTCGAAAACTGGACTCGGGCATCAATTCCATATACCGGGGCCATGGATTGGGTTTATCGGTGAATAAGGCCCTGATTGATGTACTCAATGGAGATATAGATTTCAAGACCAGGGAAGGGGCCGGATCATCCTTTACGGTAAGGGTTAGTGAGGTTGATAGCGAAAGTGATGATGTGGCTTATGACGACAACGAGATGTTTTTTGGCGATCAAGATCCATCCGAGACAGGAGAAGAAGAGACCTTTTAACCAGATGGCCCATGAATCCAGGATACAGTCATTTTTTATATCCCGCGGCGCTCTACGTTTCTAAAGGCAAAGAGAATATTCACACCATTTTGGGTTCCTGTGTAGCGGTATGTTTGTACGATCCGGTTGAACAGATGGGAGGGATGGCCCATTACATGCTGCCCCTTTGGAACGGAGCAGGGCTGGCCTCGCCCAAATACGGCAATATAGCCATTGAGCGGCTTGTCCAGAAGATGGAATCTTACGGCAGCAGGAGGAGCCAGATGAAAGCCAAAATATTCGGGGGTGGTGAGGTCATTCAGAGTCAAAATCCCTATTTTTATATTGGACAGCGCAATATTGACATGGCTTATGATATGCTGGGGGATTACCGCATACCGGTGGTGGGTTCCAGTACAGGCGGGCAGTACGGGCGGAAGATCATTTTTAATACCCTCAGCGGTCAGGTCCGTCAGCGCTACGTAAGGCGCCAGGAGCTGGAATAATCAGGTTGATTATGAATCAAAAGGGGCATTTTCATGAAAAATAAAATTCGTGTATTGGTGGTGGATGATTCTGCTGTTGTGCGGCAGAATTTGGAAGAGATCATCAATGAAGACCCGCAGCTTGAGGTGATGGGTGTTGCCAGCGATCCTTATATTGCGGCCGGTAAGATCAAGAAAGAAGTACCGGATGTGATCACCCTGGATGTTGAAATGCCCCGGATGGACGGGGTTACTTTTTTGCGGCGGATCATGTCGCAGCACCCGATGCCGGTGGTGATCATTTCAAGTTTGACGGAGAAGGGCACCCGCACGGCCATCAAGGCCATGGAGTATGGGGCGGTCGACATCATCACCAAGCCCCGGATGGATTCGCAAAAGTTCATCCATGAATCGAGCATCCGCATTTGTGATGCCATTAAGGCAGCGGCCGTTTCCAAGCGTAAGCGCCGAAGTGTTCCCCCGCCACAGCCCCATGTGGAGCCTAAATATTCGGCTGACGCCGTCATTCCTCAAAAGGCGGCCCACAGCATGGTGGAAACCACCGAGGTGGTGGTGGCTGTTGGCGCTTCTACCGGCGGTACGGAAGCCATTGCCAGGCTTATGCAGGATTTGCCCATGGACAGCCCGGGTATCATCGTGGTCCAGCATATGCCCGAGCAATTTACCCGCTCTTTTGCCGAACGGCTCGACGAAACCTGCCATGTTTCGGTCAAAGAGGCAGTCAATGGCGATAGCCTGATCCGCGGCCATGTGTTGATCGCCCCGGGCAATTACCATACCCTGCTTAAAAGAAGTGGCGCCCGGTATTATGTGGAAGTCAAAGAGGGCCCCATGGTCAACCGCCACCGCCCCTCGGTCGATGTGCTGTTCCGATCGGTGGCCCGTTATGCCGGGCGAAATGCACTGGGTATTATTCTTACCGGCATGGGCAGAGACGGGGCCAGGGGAATACTCGAAATGAAGCAGGCCGGTGCCCACACCATCGCCCAGGACGAAAAAACCTCGGTGGTATTCGGCATGCCCAAAGAGGCCATCGACCTGGGGGCCATCCACAGAGTGCTTCCCCTGCCCAGCATCGCCCCAACCATCGTTTCCAACTATAAGGGGAAAAGTTGAACCCCGGTGATACACCGGCCTAACCTCCGATTTCACCGGTAATTTATCGCTGCAAGCGCTTGGAATCTCTAAAATAATCTATATATTTATTCACTGAATCGTTCTACCTTTGTGCCTTAACCAGTGTAATGAATTAAAGGGGGCGAGCTTCTTTAATTGTTTTTGCTATTTGGATGGTATGATTGAAACACTGGTTGTATTTTGTCTTTAGACTTGTAAAAACATATAAACCAGCCCGATGCAAACCAAAAGAGATCGCAACATTGTTCTGAAATATACCCTCAGTGGGTTTGTCATAGGATTGGCCACGGTTTTGCTGGTTCTTTTTCTTGATTTCATCCTTCGGGATCTGACCCTGGAGCAAATTGCCCGGGCCCACACGAGCAATCCGGTTTACATCATCCTTGATTTGTCACCCCTGGTGCTGGCCCTCTATGCTTATTTTTTCAGCCGGCAGTTTGCGAGGGTTACGGGGCGATTGAATGAGACCCTGGAAAACTATGAAGACCGCCTCAACCGCATGCAGTTTTTTGTCGAGGAACTGCGTAAGGGCAACACCGATACCGAATACCATCCTGAAGAAGGCGAAACCCTGGGCCATTCGATCCTGGCTTTGCGGGATGAACTCAAAAAGAATCAGCAGGAAGAGGAACAACGGCGTAAGGAGGATGAGCAACGCCATTGGGTTTCGGAAGGACTGGCCAAATTTGGAGAGATTTTGCGTGAGGATACCAACGATCTAAATGAACTCTCGCATAAAGTCATCAGCAATCTGGTCAAGTATTGCGGCGTGGTTCAGGGGGCGCTTTTCATCATCAACGGAGAGGAAGAAAACGACCGGCATTTGGAGATGACCTCCTGTTATGCTTATGACCGCCATAAGTTTCCTGATAAGCGCATTGAGATGGGAGAGGGCTTGTTGGGGGCCACTGTCAAGGAGCAGGAGACCACCTATATGACCGAAGTGCCCCAGGATTTTGTCCACATCACCTCCGGGCTGGGCGAGTCAACCCCTAATGCTGTGTTGATGGTGCCTTTGAAGGTGAATGATCAGGTTTACGGGGCCATTGAACTGGCTGATTTTCATGGCATTGAGCAGTATGTCAGGGATTTTGTGGAAAAAGTGGGAGAATCCGTGGCATCGACCATTTCCAATGTCAAGATCAATGCCCGCACCTCCAGGCTGTTGGAGGAATCCAGGAAACAGGCTGAAGAGCTCTCTTCCAAAGAGGAGCAAATGC
The DNA here is from genome assembly GCA_913055635.1 of uncultured Bacteroidota bacterium. Classification (GTDB taxonomy): domain Bacteria; phylum Bacteroidota; class Bacteroidia; order Bacteroidales; family UBA12077; genus JAGXLC01. Next base: position 37,742 of record CAJXLK010000017.1, on the reverse strand, counting down.
GCCAGAATATGGAAGAGCTGAAAGCCACCCAGGAAGAGGCTGCCCGGCAAAGTGAACGTTTTATTCTCTTTTCCAATGCCGTTAGCCATACCATGATCCATGCCGAATACGATCCGCAGGGCTACCTGCTCTATGCCAACACCAAGTTCATCAATAAACTGGGGTATGAATCGGCCGAAGAGGTGAAGAATCAGCCCCTCAGCAAGTTCCTCGATGAAAAAGACCACGATTGGTTTGACCAGATATGGGAACGCCTTGCCCGGGGTGGCAAACACTTTGAGGATTACATGAAGCACGTCACCAAACAGGGCAACGACCTGTGGACCATGTCCACCTATACCCCCATGCGCAAAGAAGATGGCTCGGCCGAGAAGATCCTTTACCTGGGCCTCGATACCACCGACCAGAAGAAACAAAGCCTCGATTACGAAGCACAAATCAATGCCCTAAATCAGTCTACCCAAAAGGTCGAGCTGCTTCCCTCGGGAGATGTGCTTCAGGTGAACCAGAATTTTGTCCGGCTGATGGAATATTCGGAGGAAGAAATCAAAAATAAAACCATCTTCGATTTTGTCCATCAAACCGATCTGAACCAGCTTCGCCAGATTTGGCAGAAAGTTCAGCAGGGTGATATTTATGAAGGCCAGCTGCGTCAGCAAACCAAAGAAGGTAAGGAAGTCTGGCTGCAGGTGACCCTCTCACCCGTGCTTGATCTGTACGGGGATATTGCCAAGGTCATTTATGTGGGCCACGACATCACCAAAAGCCGGCAGATGGAGATTGAAACCGCCAAGCAAGCCGAGCAGCTTAAAGAACAGGAAAAGGAGCTCAAGAAAGCTCAGAGCGACCTGACCAAAAAACTGGAGGAGGCCCGCGAAGAGGTCAAACAGCGTTTCCGTGAAATGGAAAAGGAGAAACTGCGTAACGAGCGAACCCTTGAGGGCGCTTCTGACGCCATCGTGACCATTGATCAGAATGGCATCATCAAATTCTTCAATAAGGCCGCTGAGGAACTCTGGCAAATAGAACGCTCCATGGTGCTGGAACGCAACATCAATAAACTGTTTCCCGATGTAGGCGGTGAACGCGAGGATTTTATAGAGCGCCTGCTGGATCCCGACAAGGATAAGATCGTTGGTGAGCGAAAAGAGGTTAAAATCATCAATGCCAACCAGGAAGAGGTGCCGGTGATCATGTTGCTTTCCATGGCTAAAGTAGGAGAGGAAACCACCTATACCGCCTTTATCCAAAATATTTCGGTCGATCTGTTTTAGGCCCTTTATCCCTTTACCACGGCTATATATTCTTTTATCCCGGCGATTTATCCCTTTACCCCGGTGATTTATCCCTTTACCCCGGCGATTTATCCCTTTACCCCTTTATTCCTTTATCCCGGTGATTTATCCCTTTACCCCGGTGATTTATCTCTTTACCCCGGTGATTTATCCCTTTACCCCGGCGATTTATCCCTTTACCCCTTTATTCCTTTATCCCCCTTCTTTTACCTCTTATTTAACGGGGAAAGCATCTCATTGGCTGGGGTCATTCCCTCTGAGACCATCCTTTCCTACAGGCCCTGCAAAACCCGGAATGGTGCCTGGTTATGCCTTCCTGTAGCCTCGGCTTGTGCTTGGTGCAGGCCCATCCAACCGCGCAATGGTTGGTTCATGATTTTTTAACCCGCATAAAGATGAATTTTCCCCCCTTTATCGTTATTTTTGCAGGAAACAAAATCGCAAGCTATGCATAAATTACGCCATTTATCCATTATGCTGCTGGCCATGACAGTTATAGGTTTGTCGTGCAGCAGCAATACCAACAAAGAAAATCAGCAGCAATCTCAGGAAAAGTCCGGTTCCGGGCAAAAGCCAAAGCCCAAAAACGTCATCCTGATGATTGGCGACGGTATGGGGGTAAGTCAGATCTACGCCGGCATGACCGTCAGTAGTAATCCCCTTGTCTTTGAGCAATTTAAAAACATCGGGCTTCAAAAGACCTATTCTAAGGATAATTACATTACGGATTCCGGGGCCAGCAATACTGCATTGGCAACGGGGGAAAAAACAGCCAACGGCCACATTGCCATGAGCCCTTCGGGCGATACCCTGACCACCATCCTGGAGATGGCCGAACAACATGGCTATGCCACCGGGCTGGTCAGTACCAGTAGCATCCTTCATGCCACACCGGCCGCTTTTATTGCGCACAATAAAGACCGCCATGAATACGCCAGCCTTGCAGAAGATTTTCTCAAAACCGATGTGGATGTTTTCATTGGCGGTGGTTATAACCAGTTTGCCAACCGCGACGACAACCGCAACCTGGTGAAGGAGCTCGAAGGAAAAGGTTATCAGGTGCTGAGGGATATTCAGGATATTGAAGAGGTGGAAAAAGGCAAACTGGCCGGGTTAACTGCCGACAAGCACAATCCCAAATACACCGAAGGCCGTGGCAACATGCTGCCCCGCTCCACCCAGACCGCCCTGGATATTTTGGACAACAACGCCAAAGGTTTCTTCTTGATGGTGGAGGGCTCTCAGATTGACTGGGGTGGCCATGCCAATGACACCGACTACATAGTCAATGAATTGCTCGATTTCAACCGGGCCGTAGAAAAAGCCCTTGCTTTTGCCAAAGCCCATGAGAACACCCTGCTGATCGTAACGGCCGACCATGAAACGGGCGGTATGGCCCTGACCGGCGGCGACCGGGAGGCCGGCCAGCTTAAGGCCAACTATGGCACTGATGGCCACACCGGCGTCATGGTGCCTGTTTTTGCCTATGGCCCGGGATCGGAAAAATTCAGAGGCATCTACGAAAATACGGCCGTCTTTGATAAAATGCAGGCCTATTACGGGTTCGACCAGTGATAAGGTCAGTAGCCGGGCCAAAGATGCTGCCCTTGGTTCAGCCGTTCAGCCCGGCAAATCCGGTTCGTATGCCCAGCAGATGTGAGAATCAAAAAGTAACGTTTTAGTCACTGCCTTAGCTTTAGCCGGACAGAGCATTGGGTGGTTATGGCTTGCAAATGAGCCATTCAGAGAGAAGTGTTGGTGGGAAACGAAAAAAAACAAATCAGGGCTCTTCAAAGAAGCCGTCAAAAGGTTGTAAAAAAAAGCCCCGGGAAAAGATCCAACTTCCCGGGGTTTTTCTTGGCTATTCATTGCTGGTATTTAATCTGCTGGCAGGGCGCTTTATTCAACTCAATTCCTACCCTGCTATTGTGCGTTGAGTCCTGTCTTTGTTTTATGGCCTGCAAACCATCAATGATTTAGAAGGTTACAACTCATTGAATCACTTGTGTAGTCCGGCTCATGCTGTCTTTTTTCGTTTGCCCCGACTTAGTCCAGGTTCACATTCCCGTATTTGGTGTCTACCTTGACTTCTGATGTTGTTGAACTGTCGGGTCCGACTCTTCCGGAGATTTTAACTTCTGTGTTGCGTTCAATCCGGCTGACGTTGTTGCCATTGGGTATATCGATGTTCGCATATTGGGCTTCGCCCTGGATATTGTAACTGGCATCCCTGTCAATGGCAATGTCCACATGTCCGTATGAGTTTTCAACCTTGATCTGATTAAAACCTTTGGGTACGCTGTTGATGTCAAAATCCCCGTATTTGGAGTCCACATCAATCTTTTTGTTCACCCGGTCAATTTTAAAGTCGGTGTACTTGGCCTCGCAAACCAGGTTGGAAAGGGTTCCGATGCGGTAATTGTCATATTTGGATTCACAAACCAGCGAACTTCCTTCCTCCAGCTCCAGCTTCGAATATTTGGTCAGGGCGATCAGGGCTTTGCTTTTGCCAATTTCGCAGTGGTCAGGGGTATATTTGAGGGTCAGCTTCAGCCAGTTGACCTCCTGAATATCCCCGTTGGAGTAGGCCAGGTATACATGGCTCAGGGGCTTGGTGTTGTCGCGGAGGATTTTGTTGGCCTTCAGATTGCCATATTTGACCGCAATATCAGCCCTTCCGGTTACTTCATTGATGAAGACATCGCCATACTTGTTCTCAATTTCAATGTTCAGGTACTTGGGCATCTTAATGGTATAATCGATGCTGAACTTTTTGGTATCGCTGTCAAAATCAAACAGCCCGCCTGAACGGTTAAATCCTTTGTCAAAATCGGTGACGGCGCTGATTTTGTTGTCTTCACGGGAGAAGTTGATCAGGATTTCATCGAGCAGCTCCCGGGCTTTTTCTTCTTTACGGTGATCGACCGTAACGGTCACATCAATGGAAACCTGGTCTTTATCCCAGTTGGTGATGTTCAGATCCCCATATTTGTTGGATACGGCAAAGACGGTTTGTTGATTGACCTCATATTCCTTATGCTTGTTTTTGGAATATTCATCTGAGGCGGCTTTCAGGGAGGTACTTCCCAGGAGAAGCACCAGGATCAGGGCCGCTTGTTTACATCTGAGTCGTTTCATAGCTTGTATCTTTTTTGACTTTGGGTTTGATGGAATGATTTGGTATGGTGGATGTTGATGATTGATTGATTTGTTCGAGCTGATGGACGATCTGATTCATCACCTCCAGTTTCATCTGGTAATGCTTGATCAGGGCGCTTACCACGCGCGGGTCGTTGGGATTGGCCCGTAAATCATCTTTGATGTTGGCGTAGATGGCATCCATCTCTTTGAGCTCTTCGAGGAGCATCTCTTTTTGCCGGTGGCTTTTGAAGTCGAACTGACGGATCCGCTCGTATTTTTGCTCCATCAGGGAGGTGTAGTACATATGGGCTTCCCTGACCTCGGGCGAGACCTTTTCCAGGGCCAGCCTTGTGGAAGAGGGCTGGGGTTGAATATTTTCGTAAACCCACAGTCCTGATAGCACCACCAGTACTGCCACGGCAGCCGCTTTAAGAACAACTCCCCACGGGAACTTGCGTCGCTTGCGATGATGCTGGTTCAGCTTTTCGCGGAACCGGTCGAAATGCCCCTCATTGGGCTCCATTTCATCGAAATGTTCCCGGTTGGATTGAATGATATGTTCCAGTTTATCCATTTTGCGTGTGGTTTTTTTTTGCCAGTTCTGCTTTCAGTTTTTGTTTGGCCCGGGTGTATTGCGACCGGGACGTGGAGCTGGAAAGGTTCAGGATCTCTGCGATTTCCTCATGATCATAGCCTTCCAGCAAATACAGCGACAGGACGATGCGGTAGCCCTCCGGGAGCTCATTGATGGTTTCCCTGATCTGGCCGATTTGTGCCGTGATCTGGTTCTCATCATCCTGGCCTTCCTTTTCTTCTTCCTCCGGCTCTTCTCCTCTTACTTCGCCCGGGCGGTCATAGGAATCGACCGACTCAAAATCCAGCTTCTTTTTTTTTAGCTCATCCAGTGAGTGGTTGATCACGATTCGCTTGAGCCAGGCTCCAAAACTGACCCGCCCGCTGTAGGTCTCGATTTTGTCAAAAGCTTTCAGAAAGGCCTCCTGCATGATGTCTTCAGCTTCCATCCGATCGTTGACGATGCGGTAGCTCGTGTTGTACATGGCTTTATAGTACAGCTTGTAAAGCTGAAACTGGGCCTTCTGCTCGCCTTTTTTGCACCGGTCAATAATATCCTGGTGAATATTTTGATACAGTGCCTGGTGCTTTTCCTTTTGCATAAAAGACGATTCAAAATTGGTTTTGCTGCCTATAAAGTTAACTTTTTCTGTCCGTTGAGCAACTTTCATCTTGATAAAGGCTTTTCTTAAGTGCTTTAGACGGGTATGTCAATCGCTTTTTATTGCCAAAGACGATTGTAAAACATAACAGCTGCATCAACCTTCTTTGTTTATCGTCTTTTGAATTGCATAATTTTGCGGGCCTTTGTATAACCGTGATTTTTATAAAAGGAGCAACACATGTTAATGAGAGCGGCTAAATGTTATCCATCTTATCATGATACCGGGAATGAATCGTCCAAATCATCAATGCTTCGGCCTTATTTGGTCATGCTGTTTGGTTTTCTTATGTTGTTTTCTTTTTCGGCCAGGGCCCAGCAGGATACTTTGACTGTAGGCAACAAAAGGGAGATCGACCAGGTGGTGGTCAGTGCCCAACGCACGCCGGTGGTTTATTCCAGGCTTTCGCGGATCGTCTCGGTAACCGATAAGGAGATGATTAACCAGATGCCACAATCGAGCATTCATGGTGTATTGGATCAGATCAGCGGGGTGGATGTTCGTCAGCGGGGACCGATGGGCATGCAGGCTGATGTCAGCATCCGGGGCAGCTCTTTCGACCAGAATATGATCCTGTTGAACGGGATCGACATCACCGATCCCCAGACCGGCCATTTTGCAATGAATCTGCCGGTTAACCTTTCCGATGTCAAAGAGATCGAAGTGTTGAAAGGTCCCGGTTCCCGTGTTTTCGGACCCAATGCCTTTGGTGGGGCCATCAACATCATTACCGCCCCGGCCGATTCAAACCACCTGAGCATTGAACTCACCGGAGGCAGCCACGGTTTATACCAGGCTACTGCTCTTACCTCTTTTCAAACCGGTTCACTGAAAAACCGGTTCTCGTTTTCCAAATCTGCTTCCCGGGGTTACCGAACCAATACCGATTTTGACACTTACAGCCTATATTATCAGGGGATGCTCAGGATGGGTGATGATCGGCTTCAAATGCAGGTAGGCCATAAGAGTAAAGGCTATGGCGCCCAGGGTTTCTATACCCCTGAATATCCCCATCAGTATGAGCACGCAGAGGTTTCACTGGTCAGCCTCGGGATGGATATAGAAGGTACCCTGGAGATGCATCCCTCCATCTACTGGCGGCGCCACCAGAACCGGTTTGAATTGTTTCGCGAAGGCGAAAACTGGTATCAACCCCAGGATGGTTATTGGGTCAAAGACCGCCGGGATACGGCCAAGTATGTGGAGGGGGTCTATCAGCCGGGAAATTATTATTCCGGACACAATTATCACCTGACCGATGTGGTTGGGGTTAAAACCACCAGCTCTTATACTTCTTCCCTGGGAAAAACTTCATTGGGGTTTGACATGCGCTCCGAACAAATCTGGAGCAACGTACTTGGGCGCCCCATGAATGATACCCTTTCGGCAAAAGGAGGGGGGCGAGGTTATTATGACAAAAAATACCACCGAAGCCTGATCAACTTCTACCTGGAACACAACATTTATCTGAAGCGTTTTTCCCTCTCAGCCGGATTGCTTGTTAGCCGAAGCAATGAGCATGATCCCGGATGGAGGTATTATCCCGGCATCGATTTGAGCTACCAGATGACCTCCGGTTTAACCTCCTATGCCTCTTTCAACCGGTCGTTGCGGATGCCCACCTTTACCGATCTGTTTTACCAGGGCCCCTCCAACGTGGGCAATCCTGATCTGAAACCGGAAAAAGTCCTTGCCTGGGAAGGCGGATTGAAATTCAATGCCCCTTTTTTGCGGGGCCATCTTTCCTTTTTTCACCATGACGGCCGCCAGCTGATTGCCTGGAGCCGCCGGGATGATCAGGGGGGGCAGGTCAGATGGAAAGCTCGCAACATCACCCGGCTGATCAACCAGGGATTGGAAGTGTCCCTGAATGCCCGAATAAACGGCATATGGGAAGAGGCTTCATTCATACGGCGCTTCTCCCTTCATTATACCACAATGAACCAACGCAAGCTCTCTTCCGACGGGCGTTCAAAGTATTCGCTGAATTATCCCGATGCCCGGTTCAAAGCCCGTTTAACGGCCGGCTTTCAGGGGTTCCGTTTTAGCATCAGTGCCGATTACCTCGACCGGGCCGGTAAGTATCTGAATTATAACTTCCGCCAGGAGGCTTATACCGGCCAGCAACCGTTCAAACCTTATTGGCTGTTTGATGCCCGGGTTGGTTACCAATGGGGCAACTGGAAATTGTATGGCGAAGTGACCAACCTGTTTGACAGCCAATACAGCGATATCGGCAATATTCGCCTGCCGGGGCGATGGATTAAAGTAGGCCTGGAGCGGACCATCGCCCTGTCGGGGAAAGATTAAAGACAGGGGCTTATGAGACAGCCCCTTTGTAATAATAACATTGAATCGCTGTGGAATCATTTGATTACTCGATTAAATCGTTAGATCCTCAGAGTAAATCATTTGATTATTCGGTTAAATCGTTAGATCCTCAGCGTAAATCATTTGATTTTCAATGTAGATCATTAAACTCTCAGCGTAAAATTTGATTGTTCAACCTTAAAAATGAGTAGCCATGAAAACACTGCGTATGATTTTCCTGCTGACGGCCTTTATGGGCCTGTTTGCCTTTTACGCCTGTGGAGGCCCTTCCCGGGAGGAACCCCGGCAGGAGGAAGAGGAAGTGGAAGAGATGGAAAAGAGCAACGAGGAAAAGACCCAACAGATGATCGACAAGGCTGAAGAGATGGAATCCGACAGCACTTCTGATTAGTTCCCTTTGTTGGTTGAGTTATCGGAAGTCTGATTCGACAGCACTTATGGTGAGGTCTGTTTGTTTGCCGGGTCACCAAAGGTGCTGCCCTACAGGGTTTCTGAACAGGTCAGTTTGTCGGCTGGGGCATCAAAGGTATGGTCCACCAGGGTTTTTGATTCATCCAGTAGGAGGGCTGGGTGAGCTTTCTTTCCTTTAGGTGAAACGGGCTCCGGGCATTTTTCAATTGCCCGGTTTAGGGCGCTGTGTGGCCCCCCGATTCGGCTCGTTTAGAGAAAAGGCTGGCTTGCCCTCGGGTGAATTCGTTTTAAGCAGACGATGCCCCCTTTTCGATTGCAAATGTCTTAAGGAGCCATTGGACACTTTTCGAATGGAACATACCCTCCGGGCGATTCATAAGCGGGAGCGGTTCATTGTCTTTTAAAACGGGACGAAAGCCCTGATCATTCCTGTAGTCACCTCGCCCTGGCTGTAGTCGTACTCCGAACCCATGAGGCTGTGGGGAATGGAGTATACGGCCAGCAGCAGGACCGCAGCGATGATATAATCGCGCGGGCGGTATTTTTTGCGGTTGGAGACTACCGCGGTAAGCCAGCCCAAAAAGGCCACCAACGTTTTGTTGTCGGTCAGGTCCCATCCGAAAGGGATACCGGTCCAGGCATCCCCAAAAGCCTGGTATTGCATGAGGGGGCCAAAAATGCCCCCGCCTACAACAAGCAAAGCCAGGGTAATGATCCCATAGAGGCGGTAGTTGGGTCGTTTGGTCAGGGCAAACAGGCCGGCGACCGTTGAGAAGAGCATCGCAGAAAACATCAGCAGCACGTGCGGGATGAGGATGGCCGTTGCCACTTCACCTTTGTAGCGAAGTATGATGGGTTTATGGCGGGCCAGGAAGATTTGTCTGGGATTGGACCGGATGCGGATGTAATACTTGATCTTACCGGCCGGGGGTTGTGGAGGCAGGGCCGCCACCTGGCCATCCTGGTTTTTGCGGAATTGTTGCTTGCTCCAGGGATCATCGGTTGGATAGCGTTTGTAGTAAATCTCGGCCGGTATGTGCGCGGGAATATTCAGTTCCACGCGGCAGCTGTCGCTTGAGGTACTGCTTCGGGGCAGCTCGGCGGTAATGGTCTGGCCCCTGAGTTGAAAGTCAACTTTTTTCGAATAGGTCGGTCCGGTAGTCCGCTGGTAAATGGCAGCCGCCAGTGTGATCACTGCGGCCAGTATCCAAAGCCACGTTTGTTTTTTCATAGAAGTTTTTTTTTACCCCGCTTTACCCCGCTAAGCGGGGTCGATTTTTTCATACCCCGCTTAGCGGGGTCGATTTTTTTCTACCCCCGCTAAGCGGGGTCTCAACTACCCCCGCTAAGCGGGGGTGGAGAAATTTACAGTTGGACCATCAGCACTTTTTGCTGCTGGCCGCGCCGCACCTCAACGGTAATGGTTTGACCGGGTTTGTATTCCGACATGCGGTCCATGTAGTCGTATATATCGCTTATTTTTTTGCCGTTGATGGCGGTGATGACATCGCCTTTTTTCATGCCGGCCCGGTCGGCGGGTTTGCCTTCAATGACCAGGTCGGCACGGAGGCCTTTTTCGACCACCCCGGCAAAGTCGGGCATGATGCCGAGGGTGGCTTTCAACTCTTCGCCATGGCGGGCGGAAGTTTGTTGTTTGGGACCTGCCTCGCGGAAGGCCAGTCTTTGATGGCGGCTGGCGATTTGATTGGTCAGGCGGAAGACGAAGTCAGCGACCTTTTTCAGGCCGGGATAATTGAGTTGGTCGGGGTCATCTGCAGGGGTATGGTAATCGAGGTGGGGCCCGGTTGAGATGAAAAACACAGGGATGTTGCTGCTGTAGAAGGCGGCGTGGTCTGAGGGCCCGTATCCCTGCGGGGTCATTCCCAAATTGAACGTGCTGTCCTGGTTGAGCTGATGAAGCAGCTCTTCTCCAATCGGGGAGGTTCCCGTTCCTCCTATTTGCAGGCTGTTGTCATGGCGCAGGCGTCCGATCATATCGAGGTTGATCATTGCCTCGATCGAATCGAGTGGAACGGGTGCATGGCGGGTAAAATGACGCGAGCCGATCAGGCCCATCTCTTCGGCATCAAAAGCCACAAAAAGGAAATGGCGCTGAAGGCTGTCCTGGCGCGGGGCCAGTTTTTCGGCGATCTCCATCAGGGCAGCTACACCAGAGGCATTGTCGTCGGCCCCGTTGTGCACGGCCATCGTATCGGGCCGCCGCGAGCCGGTGTTTTCACCTCCCATCCCCAGATGATCGTAATGACCGCCAATCAGGATGTAGCGGTCCTTGGCCCCCGGTGATCCGGATCGCAATTGCCCAATGACATTGCGCGCGGTGGCTTCCACGGTGATCAGATCGCAGGCACCATCCACCCCAACCGGAGGGCGGAAAGGCTGAGGCTTTTGCTGGCGGCTGATCCTTTTTTCAAGCTCGCTGACCGTGGTGGTGGCCAGGATCTTGTTGGCCATCTCCCTGCTGATGTGCATCGCCGGTATCCCAATGCTGCCCTGCTGCTGGTTTACCTTCACCAGCTCGTCGCCAGCGCCTTCTCCCGAAACAAACAGGATGCCCGAGGCACCCAGATCCCTGGCCTGAAGCGCCTTCTTGCGCTCATCCCCCTGGCCCATGAAAAACTTCTTTAGCCTCTCCTTTTGTGGAGCCCCACGCAGTACCATCACCCATCGCCCACGCGGATTCAAACCGCGGTAGGAATTCCAACTGAACCGCCTCGAATCGTTTTTTACCCCATAACCCGCAAAAACCACACTGTCGCTGAGCTGCCCGTTGCCCGAAAAAGGCATGGGATTGAAATCCTTCCCCAGTTTGGCCGTATCCCCATCGATGCGAAGCCAGTTGCCTGAACCGGTCTTCTTACCGGTTTGAACCTGAAACCGCTGAAAACCATCCTCTCCCAGCAATTTTAATCCGGCCCGTTTGAATTCCTGCCTGATGTAATCGCCCGCTGCCCGGCCGCCTTCACTCCCCGGATAACGGCCACCCCGGGCATCTGAAGCCAGATAATCAACATGGTCCTTTAACTCCTGGTGGGTGATATCAGGCTTATCGCCGGTGTCCTCCTGGCAACCGGCAAAAAACAAGACAAAGGCGAAAAGTACAGCGCCCAGAATTTTTGAAGATATGACGGTTTTCAGGTAGCCGAAATATTGCTGAGATCTGTCTTTTTTCGCTGGGCTAAAGGCTCGCGATCCGGCTGTTTTCAAATGCCTGAAAGCATGCAGCGATCCGGCTGTTTCCACAGGGCTGAAGCCTTGCAGATGGCTGGATGTTTTTAGAGGAGTGGAGGTTTGCATACATCTGAAGGCTTTTAGATGGTTAAAGGTTTTTATCAGAGCGTTCAGGGTTTTCGCAGGGCCTGAAGTTTGCATAATATATGGGTTTTGAGATAATCACTATTTGATGCCTGAATATATTTGGAACAGACCTTGCTGCCATACCATTCAACCCGGCATCCCGGCTTAAAGGCTTTTTTTGTTAATCGATTCATCCGATCATTCAAATTGCAGGGTATCATGGTAGGTAGCCATGTTGCCGACCGCATCGCTGATGTATAGTTCCAGGTTATACCGGTCTGCTTTTTTTAGCCGCTGATGATCCACATGATAGGTGAGCTTGTCGTTTTTCGGATCGTACTCAAACAAAACCCACCGGCCATTGAGGTAGCCATTGTAACGGTCGATGCCGCTCAGTTCATCGTCAATCTTAAAGCTGATCTTTTCCTGATTGATCACCAGGGGTTCAATGTGCGGCTTTTGCTGATCGACCATCACTGCAAATTTTCCAAAACTGCGAACTTGGGTTGATATGAAGCCATTCACAGGTTCCCCGCCCATATATCGATAGCTGTCGTCTTCCGGGTCGATCCGGGCGATGAAAGCTTTGTTCTCCAGGATCTCCGGCAGGTCTTTGGTCTGAATGGAAAGGTTGTAACTTTTGTGCACCGGGGTATAGCGGTTGTGCACCTGGTGGATGGCTGAATAGATGGCCCCTGAATCATTGCTTCCTGTGATGGCCGTGTCTTTATGGTATTGGAAATAAAGGGTGTCGTAAAAGGCATTTTTCGGAAAATTCAGCCGGATGTCTTCTTTCACGAAAGAGTTGCTCTGGTTGAAGGGCATGCATTTTCCCTGCGGGTCATGGTGGGTCTTGATGCCGGGGGTTTTTTGCGGAAGACTTTCAACGGTGAAGGAAAGCCGGGAGGTATTGCCATACACGTCGGCTATCTGGTAGGTGACGGTATGGCGGGTGTTGCCGGAAAAATGATATATGCCTTTGTTTCTCAGATATTCATAGATGGGAAGGGGATTGTTGGGCTTTCGGAAACTTTGCTGAAAGGAGCGCTCGTTTTTGATTTTTTCCTCATAGTCGATCAGGCTGTTGATGTAGCGGGTTTGGTGAAAAGCAAACCGGTCCATTTGATGGTGGTACATCAGGGTGCTGTCGACGAACAGCTTAACGGTATATAATCCGCACCAGTTGGGAGCGCCATTTAAAAAGTCGAAGGCCCTCAGGCCAAATCCCACCTTTCCGTGAAGGCTGATTTTTCGGTGCGAACCCAGGGCATACCGATCCTGTGTCTTTTCGATCACCCGGAAAATTTGTTTTTGATGGGTTCCATTCACCGAAGCGTTCTTTCCCAGGGGATAAACCGCCAGGTTGAATATTTTCGGGGGAATGTTGTCGCGGATGTCAAAATCGTAACGCAGGGGATTCAAAGGTTCCTGGTCGGAGAGGTTGCGGATTTCAAAATGCACGTGGGGTCCTTCAGAGCTGCCTGAATTACCCGACCAGCCAATGAGGCTTCCCCTTTCCACGGGGAATTGATCTTTTTTGGGGAAGAGCTGGATTTCAAAGCTTTTCTTTTCATACTGGCGGTCGGTGACATAGGCTTCAATGGCAGGGCTGAATTGCTTGAGGTGGCCGTAAACGGAAGTTAACCCCTTGTGGGGATGGTGAATGTAGATGGCCCGGCCATAGCCGCCGCTGGATACTTTGATGCGCGATACATAGCCCCCGGCAATGGCAAATGTCTTTTGACCGGTGGTTCCCCGGGTTTTGATGTCAATACCGGCATGAAAATGGTTGGACCTGAGTTCTCCAAAATTGCCCGAAAGCCTTAGCGGTATGTTCACCGGAGGATGAAAACCTTCGCCTTCCATATGGGATTGCCCATGTAGATCGCTTCTGCCGGTAAAACAAAATGAGAGGATGAACAACAGGCTCAACCAGAAAACCTTCATATTAAAGTAGAAGATTAATGCATTTTACATAAAAACAACAAAACTAATATTATTTTGATTTGAATAAAAAAGCGCACCTTTATTTTTTTATTTGCAAAAGCTGTATTAATTTTGTATATTGAAAACAGTGTGAGTATGGACAATGAAGGCCAAAATACTGTTCATGAATTGAAAACAAAAGTTCATACTTTAATGCAACTTCATGAATCGTATAAGTCTGAAAATGTCCAGCTCCGCGAAGAAAATCAAAAATTAAAAAAAGAGTTACAGCAAAAAGAAGATGAATTGGTCGGTTGCCAGCAAAAACTCTCGAACATGGAGCTGGCCAAGGCGCTTGCATCAGCCGAGTCAAATCATGATGCCAAGATCAAAATCAACAGGATCGTGCGGGAAATTGACAGGTGTATAGCTCTTTTAAACAAGTAAGTTTAGGTATAGCGATATATGGGGGAGGATGAAAAATTATCAATTCGGATAAATCTTGCAGATAGGTACTATCCGCTGAAAATCGAGGCCAAAGACGAAGAGCGGATACGTGGGGCTGCAAAATTGATAAATGAGAAAATATTGCAATACAGACAACGTTATGTAGACAAAGACAATCAGGATTTTTTGGCGATGGCTGCGTTACAGTTTGTAATCCGATATCTGGAGATGGAAGAAAAAGCAGATGATCAACCTATTCTGGAAGATTTAAAGGAGTTAAACGAAGAGTTGGACGAATATATCAAGAAAGAGACCTGACGTTCTTTAAATAAATGAGATTGCCCGCATAGTTCCTTAATGGCTGAAAAACTCAACACTTAACCAATTGGAGTCAAGCTCATTTGAGTAAGAGCAGGCCCCGGCCCCGTGTTTACGCGGGGCTCTCCCGCCGAAAGCGGGAGACAGGGGAAGGTCGACCTCGAATGGCAGCTCCACCCATGTCGAAACAGGGGTTTTTATACAGCATTAAGGTCAATTATGCGGGTTTTTTTTTATATATATAACCGAATCATTCAAAAATTACAGCAATATGGTAGTCACAACAATATTTGGTGATCTATCCCCCCTCACGATGCATTTCATCATCGGGGGTGTTGCTTTTGTGGCAGGCGGAGGCTTATCCTACCTGCTGTGGAACAAGGCCCTGAAAAAGAAAAGGGATGAGATCATAGAAGATGCAAAAAGCGAAGCTGAAGTCATCAAGAAAGATAAAATCCTTCAGGCTAAAGAAAAGTTTTTGCAGCTCAAGGCTGAGCATGAGAAAGAGATCAATGAGCGCAACAACAAGGTGGCTGCTTCTGAGAATAAGCTTAAACAGAAGGAGCAGAACCTTTCTCAGAAGATGGAGGAGAATCAGCGCAAGAAGAAAGAGCTGGATGCAGTGCGGGAAAACCTCCAGAATCAGATGGACATGGTTGAGAAGAAAAATGAGGAGCTGGATAAGATCCATAAGCAGCATGTTGAGCAGTTGGAGGCGATTTCAGGTTTATCGGCCGAGGAGGCCAAAAATCAGCTGATGGAGTCCCTCAAGCAGGAAGCCCGCTCCGAAGCCATGTCGACGATGAATGAGATTGTGGAGGAAGCCAAGATGAATGCCAACAAGGAAGCCAAACGCATCGTTGTTCAGACCATTCAGCGGGTAGCGGCCGAGACCACCATTGAAAATGCCATCACCGTTTTCAACATCGACAATGATGAGATCAAGGGCCGCATCATCGGCAGGGAAGGCCGCAATATCCGTGCCCTGGAGGCAGCCACCGGGGTGGAGATCATCGTGGATGATACCCCCGAGGCCATCACCCTTTCAGCCTTCGATCCCATTCGCCGCGAGATTGCCCGTCTTTCCCTCCATCAGCTGGTCACCGACGGAAGGATTCATCCGGCCCGCATTGAAGAGATTGTCAACAAAACGGAAAAGCAGATTGAGCAGGAGATCAATGAGGTGGGTAAAAAGACCGCCATTGACCTGGGCATCCATGGCCTGCATCCTGAACTGATCCGCTTGATTGGTAAGATGAAATACCGCTCTTCCTATGGCCAGAATCTGCTTCAGCACTCGCGTGAAGTAGCCAATCTTTCCAGTATCATGGCCACTGAACTCGGGTTAAACCCCAAACTGGCCAAACGTGCCGGTCTGCTTCATGATATCGGCAAAGTACCCGATGATGAGCCTGAGTTGCCCCACGCCATGCTCGGGATGAAACTGGCTGAAAAATACAAGGAGAAACCGGAGGTGGCCAATGCCATTGGATCCCACCACGAAGAGGTGGAGATGTCAAGCCTGATTGCCCCGGTGGTGCAGGTCTGTGATGCCATTTCAGGTGCCCGGCCCGGTGCACGGAGAGAAGCCGTTGAATCCTACATCCAGCGCCTGCGCGATTTGGAAGAGCTGGCCCTCTCCTTTGAAGGGGTCTCTAAAACCTACGCCATACAGGCCGGTCGCGAACTTCGGGTGATCGTAGGGGCCGATCAGGTAGGCGATACCGAAGCCGATAAATTGTCCTACGATATATCAAAACATATTGAAAGTCAGCTTACATATCCCGGACAGGTGAAGGTTACCGTCATCCGCGAAAAACGGGCGGTGAATTACGCCAAGTAACCGGTCAATTGTGCCAGGTAAACGGTGAACTACGCCAGGTAAACGGTGAACAGCGCCAGGTAAGCCGTGAATCGTGCCAGGTAAGGGATGAATCGTTCCAATTAAACAGCGAGCCCCATCAACCCGGCCACTATTCACCGTGAAAATGCCGGTATAGCGAAAACAACCTGGAGGGATGGCTGAAAAATTTTAAACCTGATCTGGTTCGCTCAAAGGGCGGATCAAATCAGGTTTTTCAATCTGAACTTATTATAAAACCATATGCCCATGAAACCCATTCAAATGGTTGACTTAAAAAACCAGTACGAGCACATCCGGGATGAAATGGATCAGGCCATGGAGCAGGTTATCCAGCAGACAGCTTTCATTAACGGGCCGCAGGTACGGGAATTTGCCGGTCAGCTGGCCGATTATTTGCAGGTCGAGCATGTGATACCCTGTGCCAATGGCACGGACGCCCTTCAGATCGCGTTAATGGCCCTTGAACTGGAGCCCGGCGATGAGGTGATTACCCCCGATTTTACTTTTATTTCCACCGTGGAAGTGGTCAAACTTTTGGGCCTGAAGCCCGTTTTGGTCGATGTCGATCCCCGCTATTTCACCCTTTCTCCCGATAAAGTGCGGGAGGCAATTACCCCGCGAACCAAAGCCATTGTACCGGTCCATCTTTACGGGCAGTGTGCTGAGATGGAGCAGCTCATGGAGCTGGCGGAAAAACACGGGTTAAAAATCATTGAGGATACGGCCCAGGCCATCGGGGCCGATTATTACAGGCAGGGTAAAATACAGAAAGCCGGAACGCTTGGTGATATCGGTTGTACTTCATTTTTCCCCTCTAAAAACCTTGGAGCTTTTGGCGATGGAGGGGCTGTGTTTACCCGTGATCCGGATCTGGCCGATAAAATACGTACCATCGCCAACCACGGGTCACATCAAAAATACTATCACACACGGGTTGGCGTCAATTCACGGTTGGACACCCTTCAGGCAGCCATCCTGAAGGTTAAACTGGCTTACCTGGATCAATACAGCCGGGCGCGCCAACAGGCTGCTGCCTTTTATGATCAGGCCCTGGCTGGTATAGAACAATTGCAGCTGCCCCAGGTTCAGCCACATTCCAGCCATATATACCATCAGTATACCCTGGTGCTGAGCGATCAGGTGCAACGCGACGATCTGCGGGAATACCTTAAGGATCGTCAAATCCCCACTATGGTCTATTATCCGGTGCCCATGCATCAGCAGCCGGCCTATCAGATTGAAGAATCACCGGCCAAAGGACCATTTGAGGTCTCCCGGCGGCTTTCCCAAAAGGTTTTGTCCCTGCCCATGCATACTGAGCTGGATCAGGAACAACTTCAATATATGACCGACACCCTAAAAAAATATTTTCAATCATGACTCAACAAGCTGAATCCCAACAGGACTATTTCGCCCATCCAACAGCCGTCATTGATGAAGGCTGCCAGATTGGACAAGGAACCAAAATATGGCACTTTACCCATGTCATGCCTCAATCCACAATAGGAGAGGGGTGCAATCTGGGACAGAATGTGGTGGTGGCCCCCCAGGTGGTTTTGGGCAAAAATGTGAAGGTCCAGAATAATGTTTCCATATATACCGGTGTGGAGTGTGAAGACGATGTTTTCCTGGGCCCTTCGATGGTGTTCACCAACATCACCAATCCCCGCAGTGAAGTGGTGCGCCGCGGACAATATGAGCGCACGGTGGTAAGAAAAGGGGCTACCATCGGGGCCAATGCCACCATCATCTGCGGACATGATATTGGCCGCTACGCTTTTATTGGCGCCGGTGCGGTTGTTACCCGGGAAGTTCAGCCTTATTCCCTGGTTGTTGGCAATCCGGGGCGGCATGTAGGGTGGATGAGTGAATACGGACACCGCCTTCATTTTGACAAGGATGGCATTGCCGTTTGCCCGGAAAGCGGAGAAAAATACAAATTTGAAGACGGTGGGGTAACCCGGATTGCCTGAAGGCTCCGAGGCAAGGAATATAACCCGGGGATGGACCTGCCCCAACGAGGCAAAGCCCGATCCCTATAATAAAGCCCGGGTTCTGTAATAAAACGATCCCTGTAATAAAGCCCGGGTTCTGTAAAAATGTAGTAGGCCCTTACGAGATGCCTTTTTCCTGCATGATCTGAGTGCTTTGGAATTCGGGTACCATTTGCTTCATCTTGGCGGTGATGTCTTCCAGGCGGGTGGTGTAGCTGATTTGTTCCAGTTCGGCGATATCCTGCTTAACCTGATTGGAGGAAGGATGTTCCTCCTTGACAATCATGATTTTTTCGTGATGAGTAGGCAGAGGCCTTTCCCGATCGTTGAGCAATTCCTCGTGGATTTTTTCACCGGGGCGCAGGCCGGTATAACGGATGGCAATATCCTTGTCCGGTTCCAGGCCGCTGATGCGGATCATTTTTCTTGCCAATTCAGTGATCTGAATGGATTCACCCATATCAAACAGGTAAATTTCTCCGCCCCGCGCCATAGAGCCGGCTTCCAGAACCAATTGGCAGGCCTCGGACAGGGTCATGAAGAAGCGGGTCATTTGGGGATGGGTGATGGTCAATGGCCCGCCCTGTTCAATCTGCTTTTTAAACCGGGGGATCACCGAGCCGCTGGAACCCAGGACATTCCCGAACCGGGTAGTGACAAAACAGGTGCGGCTGTACTCGTTGAGGTTGCGGATGTATATCTCGGCAATGCGCTTGGAGGCCCCCATCACATTGGTGGGGTTGACCGCTTTATCGGTGGAAATCAGAACAAATTGCCGGGTGCGGAAAGCCTCGGCTTGTTCAGCCAGTATCCGGGTGCCGGTGATGTTCGTGCTTACCGCTTGTGAGGGATTGGTCTCCATCATGGGCACGTGCTTGTAAGCCGCAGCATGGTAGACAATATCCGGGCGGTGTGAGGAAAAGATTTGTTTCATCCGGCTCTCATCGGTGATGTCTCCAACAACAATCTGATAGTCTGTGAACTGAAAATCCTCCTGAAGGCTGATCTCCAGGTCATAGAGGGGTGTTTCAGCCTGATCCAGTAAAATCAATTTACGGGGGCCAAAACGGATCAGTTGCCGGGTAAGCTCACTGCCAATCGAGCCTGCAGCCCCTGTTACCAGAATGACCGCGTTGCGAACCTGATGCTTTATCCGGGCTTCATCCAGGACAATCGGCGATCGGTTCATCAGGTCCTCTATTTCGATGTTCTTGATTTGATTGAAGCTCAGATCCCCGTTGATCCATGAATGGATATCGGGGATGCTCAGTATATTGGTCTTATAATCCAGGCACGTCTCAATTACCTGTTTGCGCTCCTGGTAGTGAAGGTTCTTTTTGGCGAGGATCAATTTTTGAGGTTGATACGCCTGTAAAAAACCGGAGAGGTGGCGCAGGTGGTTAATTTTCAGGTTTTCAAGGTTTTTACCGCTTTTGGAAGGGTCGTTGTCAAAAAAGGCAATGACCCGGTAGCGGCTGCCGGCATCCCTTTCCAGGGTTTGTTTGGTAATGATTCCGTATTCATCAGCCCCGTAAATGACCACCCCTGGCTTTTTCCCCGGTGAATGGTAGAGCTGGTGATAAAGCGACTTGATGATCAGCCGGGAGGCGCTCATGGCGAAGGTGGTGATCAGGAAATCGATGGTTAAGACCGAGAAGGGAATGAGGAAAATTCGATCCATCAAAGTAAAGGTGCCTATATTGACCAGGCCCAGAGCCATACTGCCGGTTAACACCACCAGGGCTATGCGCTGGGTATCTTCGGCATTGGTATATCTGATGATGCCGGCATGAGAACGAAAGATCAGAAAGGTCGCTGCCCTTACCCCTAGTACCACGGGAATGATCAACTCCAGCTGGTGATAAAGGCGATCTGTATGAGGCAGATCAAAATTGTAGCGGATCAGTTGCGAAAGGGTGATTGAAACCATGACGATGGCCAGGTCCAAAAGAAAGATGACCCATCCCGGGGTATAATTCCGGGGAAAGAGCAAGGCTTTGATAGAGTGAATATGCTTCATAGGCCTGTATATTGTTTGCCCTGGCAAACACTACTCGGGTTGATTGCTGTTGTCAATCAGTATTCGGTAAAGTTGGTTCAACTCTTTTATTTTATGGGGATATCCCAGCCGGTCATAGGCATAGATCAGGTTGTTCAGCAACCTTTGTATCGTCTCGATGTGGCTGCAAGGCAAATAGTATTCTTTTCGGGGCTTGAGGTCCTGTTGTTTGATGAAATAGTCAATCTCTTTTTTTCCCAGAATGGCCCCCTTGTTAAAGGGATTGATGTAAAAAAGGATCTGGTTTTGCGGGTCCTCTTTTTTGGTGTATTCGTTTTGATAGGCCACAATGAAGTTTTTGGGCAGATTGATCCCGTAAATGGGGATGCTCAGTTCCTGGGCCAGGGATGAATAAAGAATGGAGAGGGTAATGGGATTGCCCTTTTTGGTCTCCAGCACGTGGTTGATGTAATTGTTCTGGGGGGCATAGAAATTGGCAGCATTGCTTGCGAAACCGTATATCTTGAAAAAAACATGGTTGATGATGCGCACTTTCTCCAGGGCCGTCAGGTTATCATTGATCTCGAGCCAAATATCCTTTTTGATCTCGTCCAGTTTTTTGCGGTAGTAATCATAGCTTAACTCCGGGTATTGATGCTTGGCAACCAAAAACGCCCCCTCAAAAAGGTCGGCCCCACCTTCGCGGCTCCATTTGCCCAGGTTGGTTGTGGCTGAAGAAAGCTGGATCTCCTGGATGAGGTTTTCCAGGCGGGTTTGTATCTTTTCATTGAACGATTGTTCCCAGGCTTTCTCCAATTGAGGTATCACTTCATATCCCTGTGTTTTCAACTGCTCGGAAACTTGTTCATAGACCCCTTCATCGGGGTCGTCCAGCAGTTTGACCAGCGCCTTGATCTGCTTATCCGTTAATTCGCTCAATTCCTGTTGATTTTAAATTTTTTCCAGTACCGATTGAACCAGTTCTTTTATTTTGGGCTGATAATCACTCAGATGATCACCCCTTTTGCGGTTGGCAATGATGGCACAAACGGTCAAAGCCTGATGTCCCAGACTGTTGGCCAGGGCATAAATGGCCGAGCTTTCCATCTCATAATTGGTGATCCTTAAATTATTGAACCTGAATTGATGGATTTTATTGTTCAAATTTTCATCCGCCAGGGGTATTCTTAAAGCTCTTCCCTGAGGTCCGTAAAATCCCGGGGCGGAAATGGTCATCCCGGGGATAAATTTTGATTGGCGCATCTTTTCCGTAAGTTCACCGGAGGCTTCCGTAACATAGGGATAAGTAAAGTTTTCGGGCCATCCCAGATGTTTTTTTAATTGCTGTTCGATTTGTTGTGAATCCTGGGAGCGGGGTATATCATAAAACTGCATCAGGTTATCGAAACCGATTGATCGGCTGGTCATGACGAAAGAACCCGAAGGAATGTCTTCCTGCAGTGCGCCCGAAGTGCCAATCCTGATGATCCGCATCTTTTGGAGCTGTGATTTGACGGTTTTGTTATCGAGGTCGATATTTTTTAGGGCGTCCAACTCGTTGATGACAATATCAATGTTGTCGGTGCCGATGCCCGAGGAGATGACACTGATCCTTTTGGAGCCGTACCAGCCGGTTATCGTCTTGAATTCTCGGTTTTGACGTTCGACTTCTATGGGACTCAGGAATGAGCCAATTAAATTGACCCGGCCGGGATCGCCGACCAAAATGACGTTGTCGGCAACTTCCTGTGGATGAAGCCGTAGATGGAAAATGCTGCCATCAGCAGCCAGTATAAGTTCTGATGATTGAAAAGCCATGAACCATTATTTTGGAACTCAAAACTATTGATTTTTCGCCAATTCTACAATATTTTTTAGGGTTCACCTGAAATGGTGAATTTTTTATGATATTTGTAGAGAAACCAAAACGAATTTCAAGATGAAACCACTCAGATTAACCTTTGTCGCCATCATGGCGATGCTTATCAGTTTTAACCTTCAGGCACAAGATGATCAGAACAAAGGGTATGAATTTACAACGGTCAAACGCCTCGGGGCCACTTCGGTCAAGGACCAGCACCGTTCGGGGACCTGCTGGAGTTTTTCAGCCCTTTCCTTTTTGGAATCGGAAATGCTGAGGAAGGGAAAAGACACGGCCAACCTTTCTGAGATGTGGATTGTGCGTCATGCCTACTCGGATAAGGCCAAAAAGTATGTTCGTTTTCATGGCCATTTAAATTTTGCCGGGGGTGGCGCTTTTCATGATGTCACCAACATGATCAGCGAAAACGGGATTGTACCCGAACAGGTTTATCCCGGGCTGAATTATGGCACAGATGATCACGTTCATGGAGAGTTTGATGCTGTTTTGAAGGGCTATGTCGACCAGGTGATCGAGAATAAGAATGGCGAGCTTACTCCGGTGTGGCACGAGGGTTTTGAAAAAATCCTGGACACTTACCTGGGCAAGGCGCCTGAGAAATTTGAATACCAGGGACAGACCTATACCCCCGAATCCTTTGCCAAGGATTACACCGGCATCAATCCCGACGACTATGTGGAGCTGACTTCCTATACCCACCATCCTTTTTATTCCCGTTTTATACTGGAAGTCCCTGACAACTGGGCATACGACCGTGTCTATAATCTTCCCCTGGATGAATTGATGGAGACGATGTACCATTCCATTGAGGAAGGCTACACCTTTGCCTGGGCCGCTGATGTCAGCGCCAAAGGCTTCTCCTGGAAAAACGGGGTTGCTGTCGTGCCTAAACAGGATTTTGAGGACTTGAGCGATACGGAAAAAGCCAGGTGGGAAGAGTTGAGCAAGGATGAAAAAGAAGCCATGCTCTATAACTTTGACGGCCCCGGACCGGAGAAGGCCATCACCCAGGAGATGCGCCAGAAGGCTTTCAATAACTATCAAACCACTGACGATCACGGCATGCACATTACCGGCATCGCCAAAGATCAGGAAGGCACCCAATATTTCATCGTCAAGAACAGCTGGGACGTGGGCGATCACATCTACGACGGCTATTTCTACGCCTCCGAGGCCTTTGTAAAGTATCAGACCATGGACATCATGGTCCACAAGGATGCCATCCCGGAGGATATTGCCGAAAAACTGGGCCTGTAGCAACAAGACCTTTTGATGCCCTTCCTTTGGAGGCTTATTTAGTAACTTTTTAAATCAAGCCTATTTTGGGAGATCAGTTAAATCAGGCCTCTTTTTAGGAGACCAGTCCTTCTAAAGCAATAACTCAGCGGGGTTATAAGACTACAACAAGCGGATATTGAGGGTTACCTAATCGGGCAACAATTCACCCTTTAGCGACATCCATTTACAACATGGCGGATCTTGACCCTTGGGGTCAGGGTTCGCCTTGTTTTGTCGGCTTTTTTCGTGCAGTAGGGGCTCAGGCCCTGGGGTGGTGTTCGATGATGGTTTCACGCAGATAGGTGCGGTCCAGGTGGGTGTAGGTCTCGGTAGTGGTAATCGACTCGTGGCCCAGCATTTCCTGGATGGCCCGCAGGTCGGCCCCGCCTTCAATCAGGTGGGAAGCAAACGAATGGCGGAAGGTATGGGGGCTGATGTTCTTGTTGATGGCTGATTTCTCGGCCAGTTTTTTTACAATGACAAAGACCATCACCCTTGTTAACTGCTTGCCCCGGCGGTTCAGAAAGAGGATGTCTTCGCACCCGCTGTCAATATTCAGGTGTTTGCGATCCTCCAGGTAATGGTTGATTTCGCGAATGGCCTTCTGGCTGATGGGAATCAGCCGTTCCTTGTTGCCTTTGCCGATGATCCGGATGAATCCCTTGTCGAAATAGAGGTTGGAGATGCGTAGGTGAATCAGCTCGGACACGCGGAGCCCACAGCTGTAAAGGGTCTCCACTATGGCCTTGTTCCGCTGGCCTTCCGGCTGGCTCAAATCAATGGCCGAGATGATCTGGTCGATCTCCCCGAGGGTCAAGACTTGGGGCAACTTCCGGCCAATCCTGGGGGATTCCAGCAGCTCGGTCGGGTCCTTTTCGATGTATTTCTCGATCAACAAATACTTGAAGAAAGCCTTGATTCCTGAAATAACCCTCGACTGGGATGTCGGGCTCATGCCCAGCTCATTGATCCAGTGCAGAAAATCCCGCAAATGATGGAAGTCAATCTGGGTGGGATACAGCGTCTCCTTTTGGGCCGCCAAATACTCGCGCAATTTCTTGATGTCGTTTTGGTAAGCATGTATCGAATTGCTCGAGAGCGAGCGTTCCAGCTTCAGAAAATTGACAAATTTTTCTATGGAAATTTCCCAACTTATCATAAATATTTAACGCATCATTGCTCTAAAATAATATGCTATGTATTATTTTTGCTATATTACAAAATAACAAAACTTCCATGAAAATTCAAATTCTTAACGGGCCCAACCTGAATCTTATAGGACAACGAGAGAAGCAGATTTACGGTGATATTCGCCTGGAAGATTACCTCAAATTGCTCAGGGAACATTTTGCCGACATCACATTGTATGATCATCAAACCAACCTGGAGGGAGAGCTGGTCGACCGGATCCAGCGGGCAGGTAAGGAAGTAAACGGGGTGGTGCTCAATGCCGGGGGCTATACCCATACTTCTGTTTCAATCCGCGATGCCATCGCTTCGATTGGCATTCCCGTGGTAGAGGTGCATGTCTCGAATATATATCAGCGGGAATCGTTCCGTCACGAATCCTATATTGCCCCGGTATGTGAGGGCTCGATCATAGGCTTTGGCCTGGATGGCTATCGCCTGGCCATAGAAGGACTACGATTGATCCATCTTCAACAATCTAAAAAATAACGAAAGGGAAATCAGCTTATGCCTAAGACGAAGATTGTCGCGACCATTTCGGATCGCAATGCGGATGAGGGGTTCATACGATCTCTTTATGAGGAAGGGATGAATGTAGTGCGGTTGAATACCGCCCATCAGACCCCGGATCAGACTTTGAAGGTGGTCGAGGCCACCCGCAACGTATCGGAAAAGATTGCCCTGCTGCTCGATACCAAAGGCCCGGAAGTTCGGACCGCCTGCTCTTCAGAGGATATACACGTCAGGCCGGGGGATGAAATTCGCCTGGAAGGCAATTCACAGGCCTCTTCCACCCCCCAATGCATTTATGTGACCTATGACCATTTTGCCGATGATGTGCCGGTAGGCAGCTCGGTGTTGATTGACGACGGCGATGTGGGGCTGACGGTCAAAAGCAAGGAAGGCAACCAGCTGATTTGTGAAGTGAATAATTCGGGGGTGATCAAGCCGCGGAAAAGCGTTAATGTGCCGAATGTTTTTCTGAATCTGCCCCCGATATCGGAAAAGGACTACCAGTACATCCAGTTTGCCATCGACCATGACCTGGATTTCATCGCCCACTCTTTTGTGCGCAATAAGCAGGATGTTGAGCAAATCCAACATATATTGGATGAGCACAACAGCGACATCAAGATCATTGCCAAGATTGAGAATCAGAAGGGTGTGGACAACGCCAGCGAGATATTGGATGTGGCCTACGGCATCATGGTAGCCCGGGGTGATTTGGGCATTGAGATTCCCTATGAAAAGATTCCGGGCATTCAACGGATGCTGATCGATACGTGCATTGAAAAGCGCAAGCCGGTGATTGTGGCCACCCAGATGCTGCATTCGATGATTGAAAATCCCCGGCCTACCCGGGCCGAGGTCAATGACATCGCCAGTGCCATTTATAGCAAAACCGATGCGGTGATGCTCAGCGGCGAGACGGCTTCCGGCAGATACCCTGTTGAGTCGGTCCGCACCATGGCCAAAGTAGCCAAGGAGGTGGAAAACACCAAGGAGCCGTTTAACGACATTGAATCTCGAGTGATCAACAATAAGGTGACGGCCTATTTGTGCAAGTCGGCAGTGAAGGCGGCCATTCGCCTGGATGCTAAGGCAGTGATATCCGATACCACTTCAGGAAAGACCATCCGGTGCCTGGCGGCTTACCGCGGACAGAAACCGGTCTATGCCCAGTGCTACTCGCGGCGTACCATGCGCGAGCTGCAGCTTTGCTATGGTGTGAGGCCCGATTTCATCAAATTGCGCAATACTTCTCACGAATTTTTAAAAGAGGCCATTAAGGTGCTGAAAACCCAGTATGATTTTTCCGACCAGGACCTGGTGGTCGTAACTGCCGGAAATTTCGGCCGAAACTATGGCGTGACCTTCATTGAGATTGGCACCATCGACAACCTGCTGGGAAATGTCACCCTGGATCAACAGGTTTAAGCCGTCAACCCTGCCTGGCAAACCCCGCTTAGCAGACCCCGCTTAGCGGGGTCGAAAAATTACCTCCCCCCGCTTAGCGGACCCCGCTTAGCGGGGTCGAAAAATTACCTCCCCCCGCTTAGCAGACCCCGCTTAGCGGGGTCGAAAACTTACCTCCCCCCGCTTAGCAGACCCCGCTTAGCGGGGTTTGCGATTAAAAACCGTAGATGGTAAAGCCCCCGTCAATGCTGATGGTTTGGCCGGTGATGAAACCGGCAGCAGGCATACACAGATAAGCCACCAGCGAAGCCACTTCATCAGGTTCACCGACCCTGCCCAGGGGTGTTCTGGAGATCACCTCGCGGTAGTAGCCGGGGTCATTCAAAACGGTCTGGGCCAGCGGGGTGTTGATATACCAGGGAGAGACGGCATTGACCCGAATGCCATCCGGGGCCCATTCTGCAGCCAGGTTTTTAGTAAGCTGGATCATTCCGGCTTTGGTCATTGCATAGACAGAACCTGTGCGCAGGTGTTTTTCTCCAGCCACCGAGGCCATATTGATGATGCTGGCCGCATCGGCTTTTTTCAGCAGCGGGTAAGCTTTCCGGCTCAATTCAAAGGTGGAAGTGAGGTTGGTGTGGAGGATCCGTTCATATTCATCCCGGCTGTATTCGGTGGTCTTTTTGCGGATGTTCATCCCGGCATTGTTGACCAGGATGTTGAGGGAATCCCATTGTTTTTGGATTTGATCAATGACCTGGCGGGGTCCGTCGGGTTGACTTAAATCGGCGGCCATCCCGGTGAGGCGTTCGCCCAGTTCCTCTTGCATTTGTTGGATGTGTTCATGGGTGCGCGAAACGATAAAAACGTGGGCGCCCAGGTTGATCATTTCCCGGGCTGTGGCGGCCCCAATGCCTTTTGTTCCGCCGGTCACCAGGGCGGTCTGATTTTGAAGGCTCCATTTGTCAGGTTTTTTATTCATAGCATGATTTTTTGGGGTTTATTACTCTTTTTTGATGGTGATGCGCCCGGGGCCTTCCTGGGTGAAGGAACCGAGCGATGTGGCGGCATCAACGCCGGCTTTTTTGAGGTCTTGGAGGATGGCGTTTTCATATTGAGGATCAATGGCAAAGAGCAGTCCCCCGGATGTTTGGGCATCAGAGAGGATCAGGCGCTGGATCTGGGGTATTCCTTCATCCCAGCTCAGGTGTTGGCTCAGGTAATCCAGGTTGTTGCGTGAGCCGCCAGGGATCATGTTGGCGGTGGCATGATCCCATGTTCCTTCTATCAGGGGCACCCGGCCGGCGGTGATCTCTGCATTGATGCCCCCGGCCAGGGTCATCTCATGGAGGTGGCCCAACAGGCCAAAGCCGGTGACATCGGTACAGGCGTGGACCGGGTAGTGAGCAATCACTTCGGCGGCCTGGCGGTTGAGTTCACTCATAACCCTGACAAGGCGGTTTATGTCCTCTTTCCCGGCCATTTGTCTTTGCATGGCCGTGGCGAGGATGCCGGTGCCAATGGGTTTGGTCAGGATCAGGCGATCGCCCGGGCGGGCCCCTTTGTTTTGGAGGACATGGTCGGGATGGACCGTGCCGGTAACGACCATGCCGTATTTGGGTTCGGGGTCGTCGATGGTGTGCCCGCCCAGGATGGCGATGCCGGCTTCCCTGGCTTTGTCCCGGGCCCCCTCCAGAATATCCTGCAAGACCGACATGGGCAGGCGGTTGGAGGGGAAGCCGACGATGTTCAGAGCAAAAGCCGGTACGGCCCCCATGGCATAGACATCACTCAGGGCATTGGCCGCGGCTATGGCGCCAAAATCATAGGGCTGATCAACGACGGGGGTAAAGAAATCGAGGCTTTGGACGATGGCCGTTTGTGGACCAACCCGGTAAACCGCGGCGTCATCCGAACCACGGGTGTCGACCAGGATGTTGGCATCCTCGGTGACGGGGATTTCGCGCAGGATTTTTTCCAACTCCTGCGGCCTTAGCTTACAGGCACAGCCCATCCCCTGGGTATACCGGGTAAGGTGGATGGCCGGGGATGCTTCAGGGGGCTGATCCCCTTGTGAAGACAAATTTCGGACGGCCTGGATGATGATCGCTGCCGCATCATCCACTTCTTTTTCCGTGGTCATCTTACCGGTAGAAAAACGCAGGGTGCCCATGGCATAGCGTTGATCAAGCCCGATGGCTTCAAGTACCTGGGAAACATCTACCTGGTCGGCATGACAGGCGGCTCCAGCCGAAGCGGCAATGCCTTTTTCCGAGATCTCTTTAACCAGCAGGTTGGCCTCAATGCCGGGAAAACTCACCGAAAGGGTGTTGGGCAAAATCCGTTTTTCGGGACCATTGACCCGCAAGTCGCTGATTTCGTCGGCGAGGTTATGATAAAGTCGGTCACGGGTTTTTTGCATCTGTTCGGTGTTGGCCTCCAGGTCTCTTGCTGCCACCTCGCTGGCCTGGCCCAGGCCCACAATCTCAATGACGTTTTCGGTTCCGGCCCGCAGGTTTCGTTCGTGGTCGGCCCCGTGCATCATTTTTTCCAGCTGAACCCCTTCGCGGATGTATAAGACTCCCACACCTTTGGGGCCATACAGCTTATGACCGGCCACAGAAAGCAAATCGACCCCCAGTTTTTTGACATCAACCGGGATCTTTCCGGTGGACTGGGCCGCATCGGTATGAAAGAGGATGTTGTTTTCCCTGGCAATCCGGGCCAGTTCCTCTATGGGCTGGATCGTGCCAATCTCATTGTTGGCATGCATAATGCTAACCAGTATGGTTTGCTGGGTGATGGCCGCTTGCAGGTCTGATTCACTTACCAGCCCGTAAGCATCGACCGGCAGATAGGTAACCCGGTAGCCCTGGCCTTCCAGATACCTGCATACCTCCATCACAGCCGGATGCTCCACCTGAGAGGTGATGATGTGGTTGCCCCGCTCGCGGTGGGCCCAGGCCACTCCCTTGATGGCAAAATTATTGGACTCCGTCCCGCCACTGGTAAATACCACCTCGTGCGCGGAACCGTTAAGCAACCCGGCAACCTGTTTGCGCGCCTTTTCAACTGCTTTCTTTGAGTCAGTGCCAAAGCGATGGAAACTGGAAGGATTGCCAAAATACTGCTCCATGTAGGGCTTCATTGCTGCTGCCACTTCCCCGTCAACCGGGGTGGTGGC
Organism: uncultured Bacteroidota bacterium; assembly: GCA_913055635.1. GTDB lineage: Bacteria > Bacteroidota > Bacteroidia > Bacteroidales > UBA12077 > JAGXLC01. The sequence goes on along the minus strand of CAJXLK010000017.1, from coordinate 8,017 downwards.
GTTGTAATCCAGGTATATCTCCATAGCTGTTTGTGTTGGGTCCCTAAAGCTAATAATTTATTAAGGTTAAGCCCTAAATCTTGGTTGAATTTTGATGAAGCTTCCCTGTCCGATCAGCGAGGTGAAGGAGGCTCATTATTTTCATTGCTCATGGTTCATCGTCCATTATGCATTGTCCATCGCCGATTTGCTCATTGCCCATTGGCATACCAATTTAATGGTCAATCCTCTTTTCGAATGCATTGTATTGATAAATCACCGCCTCTTGGGAGAGTGATTTTAAGTTGTTGTATTACAGTTATTTAATATCATATATGCCACATTGACATTAAATGGCCGTGGTAAAATGACACATAGTCATTAACGTGGATTTGGCATACGATTTGATCCTTTAAGGATGGAAACATTAAAAAGATGTCGAACCAAAAAGAAAGGAGGGTTGTGATATGATACCCAAACTGAGAAATAGAAGATTTCTGCCCAGCTTTGACGACGATATGTTTGGAAAAGATTTTCTGAAGGATTTCTTTGATTTTGAAAACAATCCAAGCGTACCGGATGTCAATGTACGGGAGGATAAAGACAAGTATACCATTGAAGTAGCAGCTCCCGGATTGGATAAGAAGGACTTTGATGTGAACATTCAGAACAATGTACTGACCATCTCTTCGGAGAAAGAACATAAGGATGAGAATGAGGAAGATAGTTACCTGAGGAGAGAATTCAGCTACAGCGCATTCCAACGTTCATTCAGTCTGCCGGATACGGTAAATGTTGAAGATATTAAAGCCAAGCATGATAACGGCGTCCTTTACGTAGAGCTGCCCAAGAAAAAAGAAGCCGTTGAAAAAGCTTCCAAGAAAATTGACATTGAGTAATCTTGTTCGTACTTCTCAAAGGAACCGTCTGGTAAAAACCAGGCGGTTTTTTTATGCAAGGTTTTGTACAACAAGAAAAAGCGATGACTTTTTCAGCGAAGGAGATGGTTCAATCCATAAGGCGGGGGGAGTTGATTTAACGTTATCATATTGACATTCAGTTTTATCATTCATGTTTTATAAGACCCTTTTTTTAATTGTGATCATTCTGCCGGGAGGAAATGGAAAGGGCGATAAAAAAGTGATTTTTCTTTTTTTATCAGTCGTTGATTCCTTACATTTGCATGTTGAATAACATATGTCCAAATATTAACATAAATCGATATATCCCATGACAGAAGACGTCCATGTTATCAATCGGATGCAGGTTTTCCAGGCCCTTACAGATGAGCAGAAGCAAATCTTAATGGACAACAGCGCCATTTCAAGATATAAGAAGAACGAGATCATTTATAAAGAGGGGGATAAACCCACCGGCTTGATTTTTTTGGCCAAAGGCAAAGTCAAAATCTATAAAGAGGGTGTGGGAGGAAGAGAACAGATTGTGAGAATGGCCCGACCCAGTGGCTTCATTGGATTCCGTGCACTTTTTGCCAAGCAAAATTACCTGGGCACAGCCGAGTCGATTGAGGAATGTGAGATTTGTACCATCGAGAAAAACGCCCTTTTTGATGTGATCATGCAGAATGGCAAGTTTGCCTTGAACATCATCGAGTTTTTGGCTTCTGAACTGGGCTTTTCCAATACCCGTACCGTGACCCTGACCCAAAAACACATCCGGGGACGGCTGGCCGAATCCCTGATTTTCCTTCAAAACACCTATGGTTATGAAGAAGACGAAACCACCCTGAAGGTGTATCTTTCGCGGGAAGATCTGGCCAACCTCTCGAATATGACCACCTCCAATGCCATCCGCACCCTTTCGGCGTTTGCCCAGGAAGGGGTGATTTCGCTTGATGGGAGGAAGATTAAGATTGAGGATATGGAAAGCCTTGAGCGAATCAGTGAATTGGGTTGAAGGAAGAGCCATTTTATCAGCTTCATGACCGTGTTGTTTGTGATATTTTTGAACCCATCAGGGGTTGGGCCGTAAGGGTATAAGCCGCAAAAGTTTCATGGCCCGGTTTTTTTGAAGGCAGGCTGTTTTCCAGGCGGGTTGGTCAGCTGTTTTCTAAGGCCGGGTGTTTTTATTGCATGTTTGGTTTTGGGCAAATGGATAATCCTTTGGCAGGGGTCTGGCTGGAATTACTGCCCAGTCAACTTTTTGTTTCCAGGTAATCCTTGATGTGCTCTGTTATTTGGCTGTTATACGGCCTGTTGGTGTGATTCAAGATGATGATGGTGCTGGTGTCTTCAATATACCGGATGATGCCCGTTCTGAATCCATTCCATTTGCCATAGTGATAAACCACCTTTTTGCCATTGTTTTCTTTAATGCGAAAACCAAAACCATAGGGATAGTGGTTGCCGTTTTTCAATTGAACCGGTTGATAGGCCTTTTTGATGGTTGAGGCCTCCACCAGCTGGTTTTGGTAGAGGGCCTGGTCCCATTTATATAAGTCGCGAATGGTCGAGTATACACCTTTATCCCCCACGGCCCCGTCGTTCACCGTCATGGGTATCTGGTAATATCCGCGGCCCCAATATTTATAACCATGGAGGTGTTTTTTCGAGGAAGGGTAAGCGGGGCTATGTACAAAAGTATGCTCCATGCCCAGGGGATCAAATATTTCCTGCTCCAGAAAGTGGTCGAACCGCCTACCGGTGGCCTGTTCAATGACCGCCGCCAGTACCACATATCCGGTGTTGGAATAGCCAAAGCGGGTGCCCGGGGTGAAATGAAGCGAGAGCTGATGCTGAGCCATCAGATCAATGACCTGATCGTTATAAGGGGGCGTTTCCTTATTCCAGTGATGTTCCAATAGCCACATGTAATTGGGCAGGCCTGCCGTATGGTTCAGCAACATCTGAACCGTAATGTTGGGATAAGGAAAGTCGGGGAAAAATCGGGTCACTGTATCGGTGTAATTCAACAGCCCTTTTTCGATGGCAATGAGGGCCCCCATCGCTGTAAATTGCTTGGAAACAGAAGCCAGCTGAAAAACAGCATCTTTGTCCATGGGCTTCTGCTTTAAGGGATTGGCATAGCCAAAGCTTCCCTGGTAAATCAAATGGCCTTTGTAGCCTACAAGCACATTGCCCTGAAAATTGACCCTTTGCTGATGGGCTTGCATGAACGAATCAATCCGGTCAATCTTTTGTTTGTAAAAAAGCCGCCCCAGATTGTAATCATCCGCCTGCTCCTGCTTTACTGAGCTTTCTGCGGAAGCATTGCGCGATACAGAAGAGTAAACAATGGGGATGATAAATATAGTGGCCAGTAAAAATATTCCAATAATCGAACGATATTTTTCTATATGTAGGGGCTTTCCCATAGGCCCAAATTGTTTTTCATTAAAACTGCGAAACTAAATTAAAATTTTCAAAAAGTCAAATCACTGCCGCCCAATTGTTTTTATTGTTTGATTTAATTCCTGCTCAGTTTGGCAGGTGTTAATTCTATATATGCTATGCTGTGAGTTTTTTGGGAGGTTTATTTGTTTTTGGTTTGATCTTGTTTTCTATTTTAAGTATTGTTTTAGTTGCTTCTTAAAGTATACCCATAGGCTGGCTGGTTTAGAATGGTTTGGTTTTAGGGGGAGGGGGTGGTTTCGTGAAAATTGTTTCAAGTTCATTATTTTTGTCAAAAAAAAGTGGGAAGAACAAAGCGTTTACCTTATCTGGAAAAAGTCACCATTGAGGATATTGGTGGCGAAGGCAAATCCATTGCGCGGGTGGAAGGGCAGGTTGTTTTTGTCACCAAGGCCTTGCCTGGTGATGTGGTAGATTTGAAGGTCACCCGGAAGAAGAAGTCCTATATGGAAGCCATGCCGGTACAATTCCATGCCTATAGCGACATGAGGGTCGAGCCCTTTTGCCGGCATTTTGATTTGTGTGGGGGGTGCAAATGGCAGGATTTGCCCTATAAGGATCAGCTGCACTATAAGCGCAAACAGGTGATCGACAACCTGGAGCGGATTGGAAAGGTGGAATTGCCGCCTGTTGAGGATATCATACCCTCCGAGTATACCCGGTATTACAGGAATAAGATGGAATTTTCCTTTTCCAGCCAGCGCTGGCTCACCCGCGAGGAGATTGATTCAGGGGATGAAGGACTGGAAAAGCGGGGGTTGGGCCTGCATATCCCCGGTCGATGGGATAAGGTGGTTGATATTGAAACCTGCTACCTGCAGCCTGACCCCTCCAATGCCATTCGAAATGCCATCCGGGGGTTCGCCCTTGAACATGATTATCCCTTTTTTGATGAACGCAACAATGAAGGTTTCCTTAGAACCCTGATTATTCGTACCTCTTCTACCGGCGAGCTAATGGTTATCGTGGTCTTTTACCGCGAAGAAGAAGACAAGCGCCTGGCCCTGCTTGACCATTTGAAACAGCACTTCCCCGATATCACTTCACTGATATATATGATCAACCCCAAAGCCAATGATTCCATTTATGATCTGGAGCCGGTAACTTACAGCGGCCGCGATTTTATTTATGAAAGAATGGATGAACTGTGGTTTAAGATCGGACCCAAGTCTTTTTACCAGACCAATTCCTACCAGGCCCACCGGCTTTATCATTTGGTGGGCGATTATGCTGCCTTGCAGGGCGAAGAACATGTTTATGATTTATACACCGGTACCGGCACGATAGCGAATTTTTTGGCGCCCTATGCCCGGAAGGTGACCGGCATTGAGTCGGTGCCCGAAGCCATCGAAGATGCCCGCGAGAATGCCCGCACCAATGCCATTGGCAATACCCGGTTCATTGCCGGAGATATGAAGCAGCTTCTGAATGAAGATTTTTTCCGCGAGCACGGCTATCCCGGAGTGATCGTTACCGATCCCCCCCGGGCAGGCATGCACAAAGAGGTGGTGGCCAATATCCGCAAAGCCGCCCCCCACACCATCGTATATGTGAGCTGTAACCCGGCCACCCAGGCCCGGGATGTCAACATTCTCCAGGAAGATTACCGGGTGGATAGGGTTCAGCCGGTGGATATGTTTCCCCATACCTATCATGTTGAAAATGTGATCCTCCTAACCCGTAAATAAACCCTTTTGAGCCATATGGAATTTTTTCCGCCTTTCTGCGGCTTCCATTTGGTTAAATACTTCATGGCGCCTGCAAAAGAATCTCGCATTGAATCTTATTCAGTGGTTTTTGACGCCTCACAATGACCCCCCTATGGTTATAAATTTTCTTGTTGTGCAGGTCTGGCAATGCCCCGGTTTTATTCGAAAGCAAGGGTATCTTTATGGATTTGCCAAAAATTATGTAAATTGCACATTATCTTGAAAATGATCCAACTTGACCCAATTCATTCTTCGACCCAAACTGTTAAATTCCTGAAATATGCGGATCTGCAAGAAACCATGCTTTTTGTTCCTGCTTTTATTGCTGCCCCTGCTGAGTCAGGGCCAAAAAGACCGGAAGCATGATTCAATTGTCCACCTGATCGATAAGACTTCCAACGATTCCTTAAAAGCTTTGCATTACCTGGATCTGGGCGATTTATACCAGTACCGTCAACAGGATTCGGCCCTGAGTTATTACCGGGAAGCCCTGAATCTGGCTAAAGAAGGGGGATATACCCGCCTGGCAGGGAAATGTTTGAATTACATCGCGGTGGTCTATATTTACCGTTCGGAATACGATCAAACCATCCGGTATCTGAGAAAGTCCATTGCTCTGAAAGAAAAAGCCGGTGACAGGGGAGGCATGGCCAATGGATATAACAATTTGGGGGTGATCCACAAAAATCAGGGAAATTTCAGCAAAGCCCTGGAATATTATCAAAAAGCCGCCGGCATTCGCCAGGAGATGGCCGGCCAACTGAAGGATTCGACCAGCCAGGGCAACAATACTGAAAAACTCGGACAAGCCAACAATAACCTGGGGAATATTCATTTTCAATTCGGCAATTACACCCAGGCTGTTTCTTTTTATAAGAAGGGGTTGGAACACTTTGAAAAGATCAATGATCATCAGGGGATATCGGCCTGTTACAACAACATCGGCAATGTTTTTGAGGAGCAGCAGAATTATTTCAAGGCCCGACAATATTACCGTCGCGCCCTGGAGTTGAACCGCAGGATTGGTAATGTTCCCAATATAGGCACCTGTTTGAACAATTTGGGTGAGGTCCACCTCAAGCAAAATCAAATTCCCCGGGCCCGTGAAAATTTCGAGGAATCCCTGGAATACCGCAGGAAGGTCAATGACAAGCGTGGTATATCGGGGGTTTATTCCAATCTGGCCATGATCTATATGAAAAAGGGGGATTATAATCGCTCGCAGGATTATTTACATGATGCCCTAAAGCTGGACAATGAGATAGGTGATAAGAAGGGGATGGCCGAGGACATGATCTCCATGGCTAAAGTGCATCTTAAGCAGGAGCAAATACCGCGGGCCATAAATATTGCCCGCCAGGGTAAAGAGCTAGCTGATTCACTTGAGATTCCCCTTCAGCAGAAAAAATCGCTTAAGATTTTAGCCCAGGCCTTTGAGAAGCGTGGCAATTACCGGAAAGCCCTTTCTTTTACCCGGCAATTCGAGCAAATTGAAGACCGTCTTTTTAATAAAGAAAAGAATCAGATGGTTGAAGCCATTGAGACACGTTATCAACTCGAGCAAAAGCAAAAGGAGATCGAGCGCCAGGAGCACTTGCTCAACCGTCAGCAGGACCTCATCGAAAAGCATGAGGTAGAGAAATATGCCCTTATGGGGGGCGGGTTGGTGGTGTTGATTTTGTCGGTATTGATTTATATCTATTACCGCAACAAGCGCCGGTCCTATCGTTTATTGGCCGAACAAAAGGAAGAGATAGAGAGCCAAAATGAAGAGTTGTTGCAGCAGAATGAGCAGATCAGCCGCCAGCGTGATGAATTGGAACGCCAGCGCCAGTTGACCCAAAGTAAAAAGGAGGAGTTGCACAACAAGGACTCGGAGCTTATTCGTGAAGGACAGTACGCCCGTCGGATTCAGTCGAGCCTGCTGATGTCGACCCGGACCCTCCGGCAATTGTTCCGTGGTCATTTTCTTTTTTTTCAGCCCCGCGACATGGTTAGCGGTGATTTCTACTGGGTGCGTCAGAAGAATGATCAAATTGCCTTTGCGGTGGTCGGATGCACTGGCCATGGCGTGCCTGGGGCTTTCATGAGCATGTTGGGGATGTCTTTTTTGAATGAAGCCGCTGCCGGGATGGAACACTTCCAGGCGGGGGAACTTTTAAACCGCCTGCGGCATAAAGTTGCTCATGCCCTTCAGCAAGAGGATCCGGCTGAGGATGACCACGATAAGTTGGAAGTGGCCCTTTGCGTCTGGGATCTGCCCGGGCATCGGTTACAGTTTGCCGGGTCGCAACGTCCCCTTTACCTTTACCGCCAGGGTGAGCTGATCGAATTTTTACCCGATGATATTTCCATTGCCAGGCAAACTCAGCTTGAAGAGTCCTTTCAATCCCGGGTGCTGGATTTACAGCCCCAGGATATGATTTATCTCTTTACCAGGGGCTTATACCGGCAGAAAAGCCAGGACCGGCAGCAGGAGATGGGCCTTGAACGATTGAGGGGACTTTTATCTGAGGTGCATCAGCTGCCGGCTCATCAGCAGAAAGAGAAGGTCGTTGAGTACTGGGAAAACTGGAAGGGTGAAGCGCCCCAGCATGCCGATGTCCTGCTGATGGGGATGCGTTTTTAATTATAATTTGCCTGATTTGGATCATCGGGGCAACCGGTTTGATCCGGTTGATATGGGCCGCTTGAAGGCCCCGGAACCTGAATTCTGCCCGGGTAAGGCCATCACAGTGAAGGTGTGATAGGTGCCCTGTTATTATCCCTCTGGAGTGGTTGGGCCGGTCAGCTGTGAGCGTAACGATTGATGATGTAAAACAAAAAAGGGACCATCTCGTGGATTGGTCCCTTTTTTGCGGGTCAATTGAAATTTCAGGGTTAAAAACCGGCGGAGGAAGAGGGATTCGAACCCCCGGTCCGGGGATACCGGACAACGGTTTTCAAGACCGCCGCGTT
>CAJXLK010000016.1 GCA_913055635.1 uncultured Bacteroidota bacterium | reverse complement strand
GCTGGTGTTGCTGGCGCTGATCCATAAATAGTTATTGGCGGCATTGCCCTTAACGGTTCCAACAATCAGATTTCCCAATTCCCTGCCGCTTTCCCGGTAACCTCGACCAGTAAGATTCCCATCATACCAGGACTGAAAAACCAACTCGGTATCCATCCGCATATATTCCCTGTATATTTCAGGATAGCGCCATTCATGGCAAATTATCAAGCCGCAGTTCACACCATTGATCCGGAAGGTCAAAGGCCCCTTACCGGGCATATAATGTTTCATATCACAGCCGGCATCCCCGTCAGTCAAAAGGCGTTTATCATATCTGCCCCGTATTTCTCCCTGGTTATCGATCAAAAAAAGGCTATTGTATGGTTTGGTTTGTCCCTCCGTAAAATGGTGGCACCCCGGGATAACCCAGAGATTCAGTTCACGGGCCTTCTCTTTGACCTGCTCCAGGGCATCTTGCAACACCGGTTCATCCTGCTCGCGGATATGACTGAAATCCATAGAAGCGTAACCACTAAGGCTGCACTCGGAAAAATGAACAATATCTGCACCCCTGGAACGGGCAATTTCCATCTGCAGCAGGGTATAGGAAAGATTCCTTCGGATATCCTTATCCACAGGATACTGGCAGGTGGCTGCAATCAGTTTCCCTGGCATAAATTAAGCACCCAGTTTTTCAAGGGCCTCATATACCAGAAATGCCGGCCATACGATGGCCTTTAAAAAACCCAGCACACCGATCCAAAAACTTGTGGCCTGAGAAATAAAATAGATGGCGGCACCAATAAAACCCAATCCATATACGGCGCCTGATTGGGGATTGCTTCCTGCATCTTTGCTCATTGATTTGTCCTCCCGGTTTTTTTGGGTATAACAATAAATGACATCTTATTTTCAACTATAAGAAAATCCCTGCTATCGAGGGATCAGTAAACTGGCCCCATAAAGTTAATAAAAAATCACCATATGAATCCTTCCTCCAAGGATTTGCGCAACAAATTAATGCATCAAAGATGCAGGATCCATGGTAACCGTTTCGATAAGAATAAATGAGGGTTCAATACAATATAGATTAAAAACCTTGGTTAAGCTCGACATGTTGGTTGATTTTAATGAAGGTACCCTCTAATCAGCCTACGCTGAAGAGGGATCATTATTTAATGGTTCATTGTTTTGATGAACTCTCCATCCGGCTTTCAGTTGAATGGATCCCATAATGGCAAGTTTTTGTGAAATTATTACGGATCATCGTATGGTTCAAGCCGTATCTGGTCATATTCTGCCCTCCTTTAACAACACAAGATCTTTTCCTGTAAAACAGGATGGGTCCACTCATTGCTATAGTAAGCCATACCGGAGAGCCAGCAAATGGATAATATAAAGGGATACCAGCTTTATAAAAATAACAGATGATGCCCCTGAAGATATGTATCCAAAGGATCGGATCACCAGCCATCATATGAACTTATGGGTTTGTCTACTAAAAACAGGCTATAAATATCGGCTTTAGTAGTATTGAAAATATGGTCCTAATTATTGTAGTAAGCAAAAATATTCCTTCTCTGCATAATATAGGTATAACCATGAGATTCTAAAAATTTCTTAATTATTTCATCATTAATATAAGGAACAGCTATTAATAATTTTGGCTTTTTATTTATTAAAACATTACTCATCCCTTGTAAAGCCTCATATTCAACTCCATTTAACTGGATCCTAACAAAATCTATTTTAGTAAGATTCAAATCTTTTACGATATTATCGACAGTATCTGCTGAAACTTTTATACTCTCGTTATCCCCCACAATATACTTATTAACACTGTTCTTTTGATTTTCAGTTAAATAAAAATCTAGCTCAGTTTTTTTATTCCAAATTGCTTTATGAAGAGGGATAATATTATTTATTTTATTTTCACTAATATTTTTATTTAAGATTTTGAAATTATCTGGAGATGCTTCTACGGCAATAATTTTACCTTGATCGCTTAATAATTCACTTATACCAATAGCGTAATAACCTATATAAGCGCCTAATTCAAGAATAACATCATCTTTGTTAAAATTGTAGTATTTGCCATACTTTACATCTCGTTTTTTGTTTGGTACTTTATACCTTTTAATAATATCAAAAAGAATATACGAAGATTCGTTGGATACATATCTCCTTATTTTTGGTAAAAGCAAAAAAGAATATTTGAATCCAGAATTATTCCTAGGTCCATAAAATATTTTATTATTAGTTAGTTTAATATAAGATAGTCCATTCTGTATACCTGAATCTTTAATTATTCCAGGCAAGCATTTATTTATCTGATATATTTTTTTCAGATCATTCCAGGTATACTTTATCTTCCTTATAATATTCATAATAAGAGTTTTACCAGATCATAAATAAAATAATTTACATTCATTTTTTATTATATGGCTAAAAATAGTTAATATTGATGTTTTTGTTGATTATTTGAATTACCTTATTTATATAAATGATTATTAGCAAAAGCTGCAAAGGGAAAAAGATGGTTTCATTAACCAACCTAAAAAGATTAACAAAGCTTTATTTTCCATAAGCTCCATAATCAAAAACAAAGGTATGGAATTTTCCAGCAGTGGAAAACTTTTTGAAAAGGATTTTTATCCGGCCAATGCGCTGTAGATCCACAGGTGGTTTTCAAAGAAAGCACAGGCCATTGCTCGATTCTCATTGGCCGGGAACATGATGCAGTATGGGAAGAATTAGATTGGAAAAGGGATTCATCCCTGACTACCGACCTTGCTTAGCCGTTGACCCCCGCTAAGCGGAGTCTTTTTACCCCGCTAAGCGGGGGTATTTTCTGACCCCGCTAAGCGGGGTTGCCATATATTTTCAGGATGGGTTCGCGCAGGCGTTGGGCCTGGGGGGTCAAATAGAACCCAATGATCCGGGCGATTTCAGAGGGTTTGACCCACTGGCTGAAATCGGCATCCGGCATGGCCTGCCGGTTGGCCGGGGTATCAATCAAATCCGGCACGACTAAAGTGGCCGTGGCTTCAGTACCCTGCAACTCCTCATTGGCAATCTCCGCCAGCTTAGTGAGCATACCCTTCGAGAGGCTGTAGGAAGTCAAAGCCCGCCCCCCTTTCTCTACCGCCGGCTTAGAACCAATAAAAAAAAGCCGGCCGGTGCCCTTCTCCTTAAAATGCCGGGCCAAAGGAAGGGCAAAATTAAAAGCCGTCCGAAAATTCAAATCGATCATCCGATCCAAATCGGCCTGGGTAGTCTTTAAAAAGGGTTTCATCTGAAATCCCCCCACTGTCAGCACCCCGCCGTAAACATCCCCCAGGTTTTCCACATATTGTTGAACCTGCTGCTGATCGAGGGCATCAACTTTCTTCAGGTGCAGCCGCTCATTTTGCTCAAAAGCAGATTTTGCCTCTTCTGGTTCCGGACCATTAGGAATAATGGTGGCGTGAACTTCATATCCCTCATTTAACAAATGCTGAGTCACTTGTGTACCCAATCCTCCATTGGCGCCTGTTACAATGATTTTTTGTGCCATAATGCGTTCTTGTTTTGTTGTTCACTGATTCAACAATTCACAACTCAAAAAGTTAAACGACCCTCGATCAGAACTTACTTACATAGCCCAAATGAATCCTGGCGGAGCTCAGATCAATGGGATTATCCAATTGTTTGCCCACGGCATAACTCAGGTAAAAAATACCCATTCCGGCGTCGATATGCCCACCAATACCAAAACCAAAGGGAAAATCAGAGACTTTAGCCGAAGGGGTATGACGTTGATACCAGGCGCCATCAAAAAAGAGGTAGGCGTTGCTGTTTTGTGACAGCAGATATCTGACCTCGAGGCTCATGATTGAATAAGCGGAAGCCCGCAGGGCATTATCGTCAAATCCCCGCAGCGAGCCAAACCCCCCAAAACGATAAAGGCCGTTGGGCCTGATGGCAACCGGGTCACTGCCCGACCAACTCTGGCGGTAACGGCTCTGGTTTCTCAGATGAACCACCCAGCCCCTATACAATGGCTGATAAAAGGAGGCCCTGACTCCGGCCTTCACACTGGTGAGCTTCCGCTGTCTTTCCTGCTCCCTCCGCCTGCCTGCGCTCATTGAAAAATCCAGGCGCATCCCATCAGAGGGGTTCAATTGATAATCCAAATTCTCATAAAAATACCTCACCCCATATAACCGGGCATTATAATTCCGATAGGGTCCATTGGTTGAACCGTCGGGGGAAATAAGCGAGGAGGCTTCAAAATCGCCATAAACCTCTATGCGGCTGTGGCTGCTTATATGGAAAGGAATGCCCAACTGTGCTTTCCTGTTTACATAGCTGGTATCCTGTTTCAACAACTCAAAGGATGTGTGAAGGCCAATCATCTGAAAAAACAGATAGGGAACATCGGCTTCCAGCTTCAGCTCCTGGGTCTTGGGAGCGGGATTTTGCCAGTTAAGTTGCAAATATTCTCCCCGGCGGAAAAGATTCCAAAGGCGAACATCCACCTGGCCGGTGAAGTGCAGCCCCCCCTTTCCCTCTTCAGGCAACAAACCCACCACACCTTCGGCCTGGTTGTTGTTGGCCCTTTCCAGGTAAAGATAGATATTGACGCGGTTGCCCCGGGAAAACTCCAGTTCAAAATCCCTGATTTGCCGAAGAAAGCCGCTGTTGCGGATCTTTTCAGGGATGGCCCGCAACCGGGCCTCATTGTAAACCATCCCGGGATAAATATTCAGGTAAGGAAATACAAACCGTCGGCTGACCGGATCATTCCCCTTAATATAAACGCTATCAACCACATAACGTTTACCCGGTTTGATCCGCAAGGTTGCTCCTAACGTGTCGCCTGTGGCTTGATCCAGGTCCTTTAATTGAACCGAAGCAAAGGGATATCCCCGGTTTTCCAGAAAAGTCACCACCCTTTCCTTATAGGCGTTAAACCGCTTAAGGCTCAGAACCTGGTTGGATCCTGCCCCGCCAGGAGCGGGGATGACCCCGGGAAATTCCCTATCAGGAAGAGCAAACTTAAACTCCCCCCAATGATACTGCCGACCCGCATACAAATAGGCCCTCAGCGTATCGTTCCCTTTGCACAGGCTGTCAATGCTGGCGGCAAGATATCCGGAATTCTTCAGCTCTGAAAGCGAATGATTCAATTCTTTATAAACCACCGCAGTGTCCGGGTAAGTCCCCTCCAATTCCCGGCTCCATTGAGAAATGAATTCAGAGGAATCGCCGTACAAAACTTTTAGTTGCACTTCCTGTGAAAAGGCAGACAAAAAAGCAAAAATTCCGAGCAAACAAAAGATCAATGCCTTTAGCTTTTTCATGGCACCTGGTGCTTTTAACCGGCAGGTTTTCTTATCTCTTCTAAAAATGACTTCCTTAAACAGGCCAAAAAACAAAAAGCTGCATCCCCCTATCAGGCATGCAGCTCTTCACATAACTCATTATCGGCAACTTTATACATAATTCATGAAACCCTGGCTTTGGATCACCTTCAAAAATTGTTTGGAGAAGTGCAGGTTATCCTCTTTGCGATAGCGGTTGTCAGTAAAAACCTGGGCCAGGGTAGCTTTATCGTTTTCCTCGAGGATTTGCCGGGTTTCTTCCAACGATTCTTTTTCGTGGTAAATCCGGTCGATGTCGTCGTTGGAATAGTCTTTATAGGTTTCGTAATGAACCACCCCTTCCAGAGGCAGTCGGTTGGTGAGGCCCGGTTGTTCATCGGGATAGCCCATCATAATGGCGGCTACCGGGACGACTCCCTGGGGAAGGTTCAGGATTTTTATGATCTGATCGGCATTATAAGTTACCGTACCCAGATAACAGATGCCCAGGCCTTTTTCTTCAGCCGCCAGGCAGACATTTTCAGAAACCAGCAAGGCATCAATGGCTGCATTAATAAACCACAGGAAATTGTCATAGCCGGGTTCGGCATTGCGTTGTTCGCACCATTTGTGAAAACGATTGATGTCTGCACAAAAAGTCAGATGCACCGGGGCCTGGGTCACCATCGGCTGATTGAAATGGGCCGGGGCCAACTCTTCTCTTTTTTTCTGTTCCTGAGACACAACAATGGAATAAAGCTGCATGTTTCCGGTGGTGGAAGCACGGGTTCCGGCCTCCAGGATCTCATTGAGGTCCTCCTGGCTTACCGGTGTATCTTTATATTGGCGAATAGAGCGATGTTGCATGATGGTATCCAGCATAGGCGATCATTTTTTATTACACAATAATAACAAAACTCCACTTAACATACATACTGACCGAGAATGTTTTTTAAAACGGGCGCCCGGCTAAAGCATTAAAACACTCGCAATCAACACACAAAATAAAACCACCCTTAAAACGAAAAAACGAAAGGGCACCCACCAAATAACCCGGCCCGGAAAGAAGCGCATGGCATTTTAAACGATTGACTTTTGTCAGGGTCCTATAAACAAATTTACTTATAAACCAAAACACATCATTCATTATGCATCAAACAATTCAAAAGAACCCGTTTCGAATGGTCAGCTTCATACTGGTCCTTTTCATGGGGGTCGGTTTGCTGATGAGCTCACCGGAAGTCCTGGCCGGCACCCAGGATGAGGATGACAAGCAGGATCCGGTAAATTCCAGTCTGGTTAGTGGATTAAAATTCAGGAGCATTGGACCGGCCTATGCTTCGGGCCGGATCTCCGACTTTGCGGTCAATCCCGACCAGCACAAGGAATATTATGTGGCTGTATCCAGTGGCAATGTATGGAAGACCACCAACAACGGCATTACCTTCAAGCCGGTATTCGACAATTACGGGGCTTATTCGACCGGGTGTATCACGATGGATCCGAACAACCATCACGTGGTATGGTTAGGAACCGGCGAAAACAACCATCAGCGGGCCCTTGGCTATGGTGATGGGGTGTATAAGACCACCGACGGGGGTAAGACCTGGAAAAACATGGGATTGGAAGATTCGCGTCAGATTGGCAAGATCGTGGTTGATCCTCGAAACTCGGATGTGGTCTACGTCGCTGCTGAGGGTTCAGCCTGGGGCCCGGGTGGCGACCGGGGTTTGTATAAGACCACCGATGGCGGCAAAACCTGGAACAAGGTCCTGGAGATCAGCAAACATACCGGTGTTAACGATATCGTCATGGATCCGCGCAACCCCGATGTGCTGTATGCAGCTTCAGAGCAAAGAAGGAGGCTTTTTCGGGGAAAAATTGGCGGCGGCCCTGAGACGGCCATTTATAAATCGACCGATGGCGGGGAGAACTGGAGGGAACTCAAGCAAGGCCTTCCTGACGGCCACATAGGCGGAATAGGCCTGGCCATTTCACCGGTCAACCCCGACGTGATTTATGCCATCATGGAGGGCAACGAGGAAGAGGGTGGCTTTTTCCGCTCGAGTGATCGCGGGGAGTCCTGGAAAAAGATGAGCCAGCACCACTCCAGTGCACAGTATTACAATGAAATCATTGCCAGTCCACACGATGTCAATAAGGTCTACTCCATGGAAACGGTAGGCAAGGTCACCACCGACGGGGGAAAGACCTGGGAGCGCATCGGGTTGAATAAAAAGCACGTAGACGATCATGCCATGTGGATTGACCCGGAAGATCCCGAACATTATATGATCGGCTCTGATGGAGGCATTTACACCACCTACGATGATGCCGAGCATTACTATCATGTCTCCAACCTTCCAGTTACCCAATACTACCGGGTCTCGGTCGACAACGAAAAGCCCTTTTACAATGTATACGGGGGAACCCAGGACAACAACTCCATGGGCGGACCTTCGCAGACCCTCAATTCGGATGGCATTCCCAACAGCGAGTGGTATGTTACCCTCGGGGGCGATGGCTTTTGGCAGGCAATTGACCCCAAAAACCCCAATATTGTTTATTCAGAGCTTCAATACGGCAATGTGGTGCGTTACGATAAGCAAAGTGGCGAATCGATCAGCATCAAGCCGGTACCTCCCAAAGATTCGACCACTTACAAATGGAACTGGAACACGCCATTGATTTTAAGCCCCCACGATCATGAAAGGCTTTATATGGCGGCCAATAAAGTTTTCCGCAGCGACAACCGGGGTAATTCCTGGGAAGTGATCAGTCCCGACCTGACCGCTCAGATTGACCGCCACAAAGAGCCGATGATGGGCAAGTACTGGAGCGTGGATGCCGTGGCCAAGGATGTTTCAACTTCGCAATACGGCACCATTGTCTCGCTGGATGAATCCCCTGCCCAGGAGGATCTTCTTTATGCAGGCACCGACGACGGTTTAATCCAGGTGACTGAAAATGCCGGAGAGAACTGGCGGGAAATCAGCGAATTTCCCGAGGTACCCAAACATACCTATGTGAGCGACATTTATGCTTCACGCCATAACGCAAATGTGGTTTATGCTTCATTCGACAACCGGAAACGGGATGATTTCAAGCCCTACTTGCTGAAAAGCACCGATAAAGGCAAAACCTGGGAACCGATTACTGACGGGCTGCCTGAAAACGGCACTGTTCATGCCATAGAACAGGATTTTGAAAATCCCGACCTGTTGTTTGCAGGCACCGAATTCGGCATCTATTTCTCCAATAACGGCGGAGAAAAATGGGTTCAGTTAAAGGCTGGTATACCCACCATTGCCGTACGCGACATCGCCATACAGAAACGCGAGAAAGACTTGGTGCTGGCCACATTTGGCCGGGGCATTTACATCCTCGACAACTATGCCCCCTTGCGCCATGTGGATGAAGCCCTCACCGAAAAAAAGGCGCATCTGTTCGATATTCCGGAAGCCCGCATGTATATCCAGAAACGAGGCAAGTACGGTCAGGGGTCAACCTACTATACGGGCGAAAACCCCACCTATGGAGCTGTATTCACCTACTACCTGGATGAAACACCTAAAACCCGCGAGCAGCTTCGCCACGAAAAAGAAGAACAGCTCTTTGAAAAGGGCAAGAAAATTCCCCAGCTCTCCTGGAAAGAGCAAAGGGAGGAAGAACAGGAAGTGTCCCCCTACCTGATCTTTACCATCTATGACGATCAAGGCAATGTGGTGAGAAAGATCACCGAGAAACCCAGTAAGGGCATACATCGCGTGGCATGGGACTTCCGGTATGAAAACCCCTATCCCGTTGAAGCCGAAGATGACAAATTCAACCCCTATAAGGAAGATCGAAGCGGGATACTGGCTATGCCCGGCACTTACAAAGTCGCTATATCTCAGTACCACCATGGAGAGATCACCCAACTGGTTGAACCCAAAGAATTCAAGGTTCGTCAACTCGACATAACCACCCTGCCGGCTCCAGACCGCGGCGAACTGGCTGAATTCCAGCAAAAAGTCACCGACCTTACCCGCACCATGGTGGGAGCTTCCAGGATGAGCGCCCGAATGATGGACCGCCTCAAAACCATCAAGCAAACCATCCTCAATACCCCGGCTGAAACCAAAGGGCTGATGAAAGAGGCCGAACGCCTCCAGGAAGAGCTGGACCGGATCATCTTCGCTTTCCACGGCGTGGAACCCAAAGCAAGCAGCGAAGAAATTCCGCCTCGCACCGTACCGCTGATGAACCGGTTAAGGGACATTACTTATACCCATTACCGCTCCACTTCAAAGGTTACACAAACCGAGCGGACCAACTACAACATCCTGATGGACAAATTCCCACCCCTGCTTGAAAAACTTCAAAAACTTAAGCAGGAAGACTTTCAAAAACTGGAAGAAAAACTTCAGGATCTTAATGCCCCCTGGACACCAGGCCGCATACCCGAACTTAAAGAATAAACCTTCTCTAAAATCACCTGCCTGCTTTTCCAGGCAGGTGATTTTTTTTACCCCTTCATGGGTAACCTTCTTCCCCTTTTATCGTAAAGCCAAAAAAATATAATGAATCCTGTAAAATGGTGGATACAACAATCTGTTAAACAAGGGACTTCTTTTTACTGACATAATTCGGGTGTTCGGTATTAAAGAAACCATTGGGCTGACCTGGCGATTTTCACCATTAATCAGTACATTGGAATTTAAAAATTTAAATCAGCCATGGTAAAAAGAATCATTCTGTTAAGTGTTACTGTGTTATTCCTTGGAGCAATGTTATCGGCATGCCACACCACCGAACCACCGTGTCCGGCATATGCATACGAACAAGAGAATCAGCCAGATAACGGGTGATTTTTAGTTCCCGTTGAAATTTACTATTTTTGGATGTTAGTCTCATCAATAAACCTGACATAATGAAGAAATTGATTGTTATTGTATTGCTTGCTTTGTTTACTGCGACTTTGGTTTCTTCCTGCAAAACCCAAAAGTGTCCGGCTTATGAGGATAAGGTTGTGGTAAACGACAACTAAGCGATGCATTTCTTCATACGATCCGGGGTTTTCCATTCTTTTCATTTACCCGAAGTAGCAGAATCCGGGGTGTTATGGGTATGAGACTTTCCAGATAACATCTGCCCACGATGTAGGGGGGCGCCCATTCGCCTTTGCGGCCCTTATACAAAGGGGGCCAGCGGCAAATCCTTACCGGTTTATTTATTCAAACCCAAAGCATATATTTGTTTACCCGATTTATGTTCAATCAGGCATTGATCAAGCTTTTTTAATGCCGGGGGCCACGGATGGCCATATCAAGGGCTATGATAGAATGAGCCAGTTACCATCCCTGGTTATTCAAACTGAATCCACTGTGAAAGCAGCACATACAGGTAATGGGCAAATGTGCCCGCTGCGATACCCCCCAGGGTATGGGCAATTAATGCTTTGGAAGTAAGTTTTCTGAAGTTCAGGGTATCGAGCATGGCCGTATGGGTGCTCAGATAACCACTCCAGCACATGCCCATGGCAGTAAAGACAGCAATTTCGTTGCCAGTGATGATACCCTGGCCGATAAAAGCTTTTACCAGGGAAAGGGCGGCTCCCACGGCCCCCAGTGAAGTGATGGGAAAAGCAATCAACTCGGGATGATCAAAGCCGAAAAGCCCCTGAAACAACCAATTAAGCCCCCGGCCGATTTGGGGAAGAATCGGCACCCCTTCATAGGCCAATCCCTGGTAACCGGCCGATGGATCCTCCGGGCCAAAAGTGATGATCATCACCATGGTACTAATAATCAAAACACCGGGGATAATCTGAAGCCCCAGGTCAACCCCGGACTTGCCCCCATCGAGCACTGCATTCAAAAAACGTTCAAACGTGGTACCCTCCGATTTAAAGGTGATGCTGCCTTCTTGTTTATCCGGTGAACTGTTGGATGGGGTTTGCGCTTCAGAAGAAATGCGATTGCGGATCATATATTGAATCAGGCGCGTTGAGACAAAGGCCCCAAAAACCGCCCCGGTAAAACCTACCAAAGCCGGAGCAAAATAACCAAATCGGGCCATAAAAGTGAGCACGATCAAACCCATACCAAAGGCCGTACCGAAGTTGGTCAGGCTCACCAACTCGACTTTCCCGAAATAACGGCTGTAATTTTTGTCGTTTGAAAGACCAATAATCGCCGGATTATCGCTGAAAAACGTCATCAACCCCGCCAACGATGCCACTCCGGGCAAATTAAAAATAGGTCGCATCAAAGGAGCTAAAACAATCTCCAGGAGGCGAACCACTCCGAATTCAATCATTAATTTACCCAGCGCACCGGTCAACACAGTAATGCCCATGATAAAAAACACCGTATTCATCAGCAAATCCCAGGCGGTATTCATGATGGTATTCAACATATTGGCCACCCCCATGACATGGCCCAAATAACCGAAAAAACCAAAAAAAAGTACCAGAAAGACAAAAGCCTCATAACGCCGGTTCCTGAGAAAATCCGTGTTTTTAATATAGTGGAGGGTTTGTTTGCTTTTCTTGATCATAGACTGATATTTAACACCATTGGTAATTCCTGAAAAGGATGCAAAAATAGACGCCCCCCGGTATCTCCCCCATGACTTTCATCATTTTAAAACATGGAAATTATCAGGTCCTGAAAAATCACTGCCATCAAAGGAAAATCAAGGCAAAACAAAGCAGATCCTTCTTTACAGAATTAAGTGAATATTATCAATCCCTACACATCTTTTCAATAAGGGGGCAGATGAGAGGCAGAGATGATTTGAAAAATTGAGGCAGATAAAAAGGATGAAAGTAAATGTAACACAGACGGGAAAAGGGTCCCATCAGGTGCTCTAAAAAAGGTGGCTTTGTGGTCCACATCGAATCCGATCATATAAAAAGAAAGCTCTAAGAGGGTTGGAGGAGGGGGAAATATTAAATTAATCGGGTGATAGACCAAACATGCCAGCCACGGGCTCACACAGATCAGGAGGTTTGCGACAGGAAACGCTCGAGTTTTTCTCCCATTTCATCGCGGTCAATGGGTTTGGCAATATACTCATCGCAGCCTGCCTGCAGGCATTTGCTGCGATCACCGCTTAAAGCATTAGCAGTTTGGGCGATTACCGGAAGCTCAGGTCGTTTTTTCTTGATTTCCCGGGTAGCCTTATACCCATCCATCAAGGGAAGTTGGATATCCATCAACACCAGATCAATATCGGGATCCTTCTGGCAGCGTTCGACAGCCTTCAGACCGTCGGGTTCCCTGTCAAAAGCGGCCCCCGTATGAGCAAACATCTTTTGGATCAGGTCAAAGGCCATGCGGGAATCTTCCACCACCAATATTTTTTTACCGCTCCAGGTAAAGCCATGGGTGTTGTGGTTTTTGGGCGCTAAGGCTTGATTTTCTCTGGCGGCCACCCGCAACAAAGGCCACCTGACCACCAGGCGGGTGCCTTCTTTTTCAGGGGTTTCGGCCCAAATCTGTCCACCCATCTGAAAGGTGATCGCCCCGGCAAGAGCCAGACCTGAACGGGCGGCAGAGGGAGTATCCTGCTCCCCAAAAAACTGGCCATCCTGAAAAATCTGGCCATTGAACAGGGTAAAAAGCTGATTGTACTGATTGATCGAAAATGAATCGCTGTTACCGTCCAATGAAAAGTCGATCACTTCATTTTTGCAGGAATAGTTCAGATAAATCCTCCCGGTAGCATAATGGCTCAGGGCGTGTCGGAAGAGGAGCATCAGAACCTGACGAAGACGGGCAGGATCGCCATTGACCTGCAAATCCCCTTCACCGATGGAAGCATCCAGAATGACTTCGGAATTCACCCGGCCGCTTTCAAAGCCTTCCCTTAAAGCATACTCCTGTATCTCCTTTAACAAGACATGCAGGTTAAAATTTTCCGGCTGAAGTGGTTGCTCCGCTTCCTGGGCGAGCCCAAGGGTCTGGTGGATCAGACAATCAATCAGCCAACGGTTTTCCTCCAGGCTAACGCGTGAATGCCTCTTTTGACTGGAACTACATCCTTCATCCCCCAGACAATGGGCCTGGTTCACCATGCGATCCAGCGGGTGTTTTAAATACTGGAGAAGGCCGGAGAGAAGAAACAACTTCTTTTTCTGTTCAATCTCCTGGCTTTGTTGGTTCTTTTTTAATGCCTGAAGCTGGCTGGTGAGTTCCTGTCTTTCAGTTTGAAGAGAAGCGATCCATTGTCGCTGACGAATGACCAACACCAATAAAACCACAACGATCAGTATCCCCACTGCCAGGAGTATCCATGGCGAAAGATTCACACTAAAAAAGACGGCCATGGCATACAGCGACTCCATAAGGGTTTGTGTCGATGAACCCAATATGACGGGGGCGACCAAATTGAATGCACAACTGGAAAATGAATCGAGCAGCATTTCCGGAGAAAGGAATGCAAACACTTCACAGATGTTTTCCAAAGAAAAAATGGGAAAAAGCGGGGAGCAGGTTAAAAAGAACAATCCACAGGTCATAAAAAAATATGCATCTCGCTTGGTATGACTTTCAATGATCAATGTTGCAAAATAAAAAGGAATGAGCAAACATACAAATATACAGTTTTGGCTGTCAACACATTTTCGTCATCTTTACGAAATATGGGCTCTGTGGACTATTTATATCTATTGGTTTCACTCCATCCGGGGTAAAAAAAGCCGGGATCCAGGAAGATCACCGGCATATTTAAGGTTTTCAATGTTTTTTTCAGACAATTCCGGAGAAACCCATGAAGGCCAGGGATAATAAACCCGCCACAATAAAAGCAATAGGAACCCCGCGCATGGGTTTGGGCACGTCCACCAGATCAAGGTGCTCGCGAATGCCGGCGAAAAGGATCAGGGCCAGACCAAAACCAATGGCGTTGGCGATACCGAAGAGTACGCTTTCGACCAGGTTATAATTGTTTTGTACAGCCAGCAGAGCGACTCCCATAATCGCACAATTGGTGGTGATCAGGGGCAGAAAAATCCCCAGGGCCTGGTACATGGGGGGGCTTACCTTCTTAAGGACGATCTCCACCAACTGAACCAACGAAGCAATGATCAGAATGAAGGTAATGGTTTGCATGAAGGTAATGCTCAGGGGAACCAAAATGTAGGTTTGCAACAGATAGGTGATGATCGTGGCCAGGGTCATCACAAAAGCCACTGCACCGGTCATGCCAATGGCCGTTTCTACCTTGCTGGATACCCCGATAAAGGGACATATACCGAGAAACCGGTTGAGAACAATATTGTTTACGAATATTGCCGATATGATAATAACTAGATAATCCATAGTTTAATACATTTTCTTTTTTAGTTTATCAGCCAGCATAATCAGATAGCCCAATGCCAGAAATGCGCCGGGGGCCAGTACAAAGACAAGCATGCCGTCGCCCTGGTAAATGGTAAATTCAGCCACATCAGGAATCAGCGTCAATGAACCGCTGCCCAAAACTTCCCTTACTGCACCCAGCACGGTTAAGGCCAGGGCAAAACCAAGCCCCATTCCCAGACCATCTATGATGGCCGAAAAGATATCATTTTTGGAGGCAAAGGCTTCCGAACGACCAAGCACCAGGCAATTGACCACGATCAGTGGGATAAAAATGCCCAATTGTTCATACAAATCGGGTACGAAAGCCTGGGTGAGCATCTCGACCATCGTCACAAAAGAGGCAATAACCACAATGAAGGTCGGGATACGGACCTTACCGGGAATCAGGTTTTTAATGATCGAAACCACCAGGTTGGACATAACCAGCACAAAAGTAGTGGCCAACCCCATCCCCAGTCCGTTGTAAGCTGAGGTCGTTACCGCCAGGGTGGGACACAACCCGAGAAAAAGAACAAAGACCGGATTATCCCTGATAAATCCCTTAGAAAAATTTTCCCATTGTTTCATTATTATAGAGACTTATTAAAGTTTAGCAATCAGTATCGTATTATCCATTCTTATTGGAACGCGCCCCATGGTACCGACAGGTTTGAACCGCCGCTGCTGGGCCGACCTCCCTTGGTGCCGACCTGCCTTGTGCCGACCCCGCTAAGCGGGGGTGTTATTTTGACTCCGCCAGGTGGACCCCGCTAAGCGGGGGTGTTTTTTTGACTCCGCTAGATGGACCCCGCTAAGCGGGGTCTTCTTGCGGGGGTATCTTACTGGAGTCCGCCCTTTTTAAAGGCCTGATAGGCACGCTCTACGGCATCGCAGTAGGCCCGCGATGAGATGGTGGCCGCCGTAATGGCATCGACGTCTCCCCCGTCCTTTGTAACTTTCAATTGGAAATCGGAGGGATTTTTGCCATTAAATTGTTGGCTCCAGTCAGACTTGCTTTTATCAATTTTATCGCCCAATCCAGGGGTTTCCTGATGTTGAAGGACTGAAATATTTTCGATGGTGCCATCGGGTTTGAATCCCACCATTACCCGAATGCGCCCGCTATAGCCTTTGGTGGTAAAGCTGGAAATGGCCACGCCAACGAGTTTGCCATCCTGCTTGGCCGGGTAAACCATAAGCGAATCGCCATTGACGCCAACCTGATAAGCCTCACTGTTGGGCTGGTTGGAATATTCGGGCACCACCTTTTGGATGGCGGCATTTTTCTTGCGCATCTTGGATTCGGCAATGGGTTGTTTGGTCAGCTCATAGATGAATCCAAGGGCCGTGGAAGCGGCCAGGGTAACCAGGAAAAGGGTCAGCACCATATTGGTGAAAGTGGATTCTTTAGCCATGTTGCACCTCCTCTCCAAATCGCTTGGGTTTGATGTATCTGTTTAAAAGCGGGACAAATGCGTTCATGATCAATATAGCAAAGGAGACCCCTTCGGGATAAGATCCAAACACGCGGATGATCACCGTCAGCACGCCGATGCCTATGCCGTAGATCCACATGGCCTTGGGAACCATGGGAGATGTGACATAATCGGTAGCCATAAAGATGGCCCCCAGCAGCAATCCGCCGGTAAGCAGGTGGAAAAGGGGATCGGCATACTGGGTGGGATCGACCAGCCACAAGATGCCGGTAAATACCCCGGTTGACAATATAATGGAGGCCGGTATATGCCAGGAGATGACCCGCATATAAAGCAGGATGATCAAGCCGATGATCAGGGCAAAGGCTGCCATTTCTCCAAGGGATCCGCCCATTTGACCATAAAAAAGGTCGCCATAAGACGGGGCTGATTCCATGACCTTTGAAACGGTGGCTTCTCCTTTTTCCTGGAGCATGCCCAGGGGGGTGGCGCCGGTTTGTGCATTGACATAGCTGGTATTGAATCCTTTGGGGATGGGCCAGCGGGTCATCTGGGCCGGAAAGGAGATCAAAAGAAAAACCCGGCCAACCAGGGCAGGGTTAAAGGGATTGCGCCCCAAACCTCCGAACGACATCTTCCCAATACCAATGGAAACGAGGGCCCCTATAATGATGATCCCCACCGGTAGATTAGCCGGAACGTTAAATGCCAGCAATAAGCCGGTCACCATAGCCGACCCGTCGGTGATCGAGGGTGTTCGTTTCAACAGGAATCTTTCGATCAGATACTCAAAAAGGATACAGGATATGACGGAGACCAGGGTTACAATGATGGCTCCAATGCCAAAGGAAACCACTGACCAGGCCAATGTAGGCAACAGAGCGATGACCACTCCGTACATCAGCTTCCGGACCGTCGTGCTTTGGTAAACGTGGGGTGATGGAGAAACTGTCAGGACATTGTTACTCATTGCTGCTTTCTATTTCGTATGATTTGATTGACATTGGTTTTGCCATAGCGAATATATTCGACCAGCGGCAGCCGGGCAGGACAGGTAAAGCTGCACGAGCCGCACTCGATACAATCCAGTACGCTGTTTTTTTCCAGGTCTTCAAACCGCTCGCGCTCGGCCAATTGCTTGAGCAGATAGGGTTCGAGGCCCATCGGGCAGGCATCCACGCACTGGGCACAACGGACACAATGCAATTCTTTTTCCCGGTGGGCCCATTTTTGGGGAAGCACCAGGATACCGGAGGTACCCTTTACCACCGGGGCATCGAGGGTTTTCAGGGCTTTGCCCATCATCGGACCGCCACTGACCACCTTACCGGTATCTTCGGGCAATCCACCTGCTGCTTCGATCAGCTCACCCACCGGTGTTCCGACGCGCACCAGCAGGTTGGTGGGATGGGTCAGCGAGGGGCCCGTAACGGTAACCACGCGCTCGACCAGCGGCTTATTCTTTTGCACCGCCTCATAAACAGCCAAAGCAGTTCCCACATTGTGCACCACAACGCCTACATCCAGGGGCAAGCCGCCAGAGGGCACCTCCCGGTCCAACAACGCGTTGATCAACTGTTTCTCTCCTCCCTGCGGATACTTGACCTTCAGGCCATAGACCTCAATCTGGGGATCATCCCCCAACCATTCGTTCAAATGCGCAATGGCATCGGGCTTGTTGTTCTCGATGCCAATCAGGGCCTTCTCGACCCCAAGGGCCTTCATCAACAGGCGAATGCCCACCAGCATCTCTTCGGCCCGCTCCAACATCACCCGGTGATCAGAGGTCAAATAGGGCTCACACTCCACCCCGTTGATAACCAGGGTGTCTACATGCTTGCCCTCGGGTATGGACAATTTTACGTGGGAAGGAAACGTAGCCCCTCCCATACCCACTATTCCGGCCTCCAAAACCTTCTGACGGATTTCCTCGGCACTGGCATCAATATCTTTCACCAGGGCATCGGAGGTATCGATGCCATCGGCCCACTGATCGTCCTCGGTATTGATCACCACGCATGGCTGCTTAAAACCAGAGGCATCCACCACATGGTCAACCTTGGCCACTGTTCCTGATACCGAGGCATGAATGTTGGACGAAACAAAGCCCTGGCTGCGGGCAATCACATCCCCGGCCTTAACCTGGTCTTTCTTCTTGACCACCGGCGATGATGGTGCTCCAATATGTTGGGCAATAGGAATAATAACTTTCTTGGGAAGGCCCGCCTTTTCAATGGCCTTATCCTGGGTGATCTTGTTTTCTGCAGGATGAACGCCACCTTTGGTAAATGTCTTTAACACTGTTGCCTCCTATATTTTGGTTATACCGTTATGATTGATTTTTCGATTGCTCCTGATCGGCCGATTCTTTTTTGGCGTTGCGCCGCTTATTGCGTCGGGGAGGAAACCCGATTTCAGCAATGGCATTGGTCGGACACACATCCACACATTTGCGGCAAAGTTTACATTTGTCAGGAATGATGTAAGCCAGGTTGTTTTCCAGGGTAATGGCGTCAAAAGGACAAACCTTCACACACTTATTGCATCCAATGCAAGCCACCTGACAAGCTTTTTTGGCTGCCGCGGGTTTATCCTCATTGACACAGGAAACATAAATCTTGCGGTCCTTCTTATAGCGTTTCCTCAATTCAATGATGTTATTGGGGCAGGCATCCACACAAGCCCCGCAAGCCGTGCAATTGTCATCAATTACGTAGGGCAGGCCTGTTTCTTCATTCATAAAGATGGCCTCGAAATCACAGACCTCAACACAATCGCCCTTACCCAGGCAACCATATTGACAGTCGGTTTCTCCTCCAAACAAACTGGCTTCAATGGCACAACTCGAAGGGCCCTCGTATATGCTGGTGCGCTTGCGGTTCTGAAAAGATCCATTGCAACGAACCACCGCTACTTTGGGCTCCTGCTCGGCCACCTCCCGGCCCAGAATCTGGGCCACTTCCTTCATCGTATCATTGCCTCCTACCGGGCAGTAATAATCGGAGATGTCATCGGCTTTGACCAGGGCCTCTGCAAATTGCCGACATCCGGGATATCCACACCCCCCACAGTTGGCCCCGGGTAAGGCCTCCTCTACCTGATCAATCCGGGGATCTTCATAAACCTTAAACTTCTGGGCTGCCGCATATAAAATCATCGCCGCTACGGCTCCCAACCCACTTAAGGATAAAATCGTATATAAAACAGTGGTTGTCATGATATATCAAATTTGTGTTAACGTATTTTTTGCAGTTCAAAGGAAAAAACCTTTTTGAAATGTGACCTCCTCCAATAAAGCCACAAATAATAAGGAACCAGAATGGCCAGGGAAGTTATACCGGCCACAACCTCACTGGAAAAACCTTTCGAGCTGACCAATAAAGTGACCAACACCAATAAAAAAGGGATCATATACCCATAAATCAGGGCTTTAAATCCCAGCGACTGACGCATAACCACATTCACCTCTTCCCCTTCATTAAAGCGGCCCGAGGAATCAAACACTTCAACTTCCTTATTTTCCATGTCAGCAGCGGTGCAAACGCCCTTAGCGTGGCAACTTGCACAAGCCGATACATTTAGAAAATGAACGTGCACTTGATTCCCTTCTATCCGGTCAACTTTTCCCCGATGTTCAATCACCTCATTGGCCATAATGCGGCATTCAATAATGGTATATAGACTTATTTAAGTTTATCAATCGGTATTGTATTCAACCATGATCGATCTTTATGGGAACCCTCGCCATGATACCCGCATGTTTGATGTATCGCCTTGTTGTGTAAGTCAACAGATGCGGGTATCATTTCAATCGCCTACAAATATAGCCATGTTTAGTAAATAACAGATGCTTTATGTCATGTTCTGTAATACCCCCCACTATTTAAAAATGATCTAAATAACCACCCCCACACCTAATTTTATATATTTGTGAAGAAGAACGCCATGACCTCTGCAACTGTAAAAAAGCACAATACGATATGACCCTGACGAAACCCACTTTACTGATTGACCCTGAGCAATGCCAGCGGAACATCACTGCAATGACCCAAAAGGCCCGCCAACACGGGCTGATCTTTCGGCCCCATTTCAAGACCCATCAATCGAGAAAGATCGGGCAATGGTTCCGGGACAGGGGCATCGACAAAATTACAGTTTCCTCGGTCGACATGGCCCGGTATTTTAGCCAGGACGGATGGCAGGACATCACCATTGCCTTCCCTTTAAATATCAACGAAATACCTCAGATTGATCAGTTGGCCGCAACCATCAACCTCCATTTAACCCTTCTTAACGAGGAAAGTGTAGAAGCCCTTCACCGCTCACTCCATCACCCGGTGGAGATTTTCATCAAAATAGATACCGGAAGCAAACGCACCGGCCTGCCCCATCAAAACGTCAGGGATATTCTTCACCTCAAAGAAAAAATTGAGCAAACCCCGCAGTTGCATTTTAAAGGTTTGTTGGCGCACCCCGGCCACACCTACCAGGCCAATTCACGAGAGGAAATACTGGCGATTCACCGCCAAACCCGCGACCGGATGGTTGCTCTGCGCGATAAAATCCGCAAAAACAATGAACCCATCCTGCTATCGGTTGGCGATACCCCCTCGAATACCCTGGCCGATGAATTTGAAGGCATTGACGAAATTCGCCCCGGCAACTTCGTCTTTTACGATCTTCAGCAATACAAGCTTCAGGTGTGTTCACTCTCTGATATAGCTGTAGCGGTTGCCTGCCCGGTGGTGGCCAAACATGAAGACCAGGGTCGGATTGTGGTTTTTGGCGGAGCCGTGCATTTATCCAAAGACACCTTTATGGATGGCAGGCCGGTATATGGATATGGGGTGATCATGAACGAAAACGGATGGATCATTCCCGAACAAAAGGTCATCGTCTCTAAAGTATCGCAGGAACACGGGATCCTCAATGTCAGTCCTTACATGATGAAACGGGTATCCATCGGGGATTTTCTGGGCATATTACCGGCTCACTCCTGTTTAACGGCTAACCTGATGGGCAGCTATTGGGACCATCATCAAAACAGATATGACCATATGAGGGGGTAAAAAAAATCAACCCGCGCCAGGGAGACCGGCGCGGGTTGGTGCTATTTGAATGTTTTGGTTCCGGATAGGCCATTGTTCAGCCCGTCGCGGGTTTACACCGGGCCTTGTTTTATTTAACTTCCCAGGTATTACCGCTTTGCAACAGATCATCCACCGATTGGTACTCGGATTGTTCACGGACCTGGTCGATTTGTTCTTCCAGCTTATGCTCGTAAGTATCGGCTTCGACTGAGCGGATGATACCGACTGCCACGGGAAATTCGGGATACTGCATATTGGCCAGCATCAGGTGGATGCCGGGGTCTTTGGTCTTGGCATCATGCACCAGTATATCGTCTTCGGTATAGCCATCTTTGCCAATTTCGACAACTTTCAGACGAAGACCTTCCAGGACAATGCCTTTATCCCGGTTTTTGCCAAAAATCATCGGTTCACCGTGACGAAGCACCAATTGTCGGTCTTCCCGGTGCTTTTTATCGGCGATCACCGCGTGGGCTTTGTCGTTATAAATGACACAATTCTGAAGGATCTCCACCACGGAGGTCCCCTTATGTTTTTGGGCTTCAAGGAATATTTCCTGGTTCAGCTTCATGTTCAGGTCCACCGAACGGGCGAAAAATTTACCCTGGGCCCCGATGACCAGTTCACCGGGATGAAAAGGATTTTCAATGGTTCCATAGGGTGAAGTCTTGGTCACCGCCCCATATTTGGAAGTCGGCGAATACTGGCCCTTGGTCAGGCCGTAAATCTCATTGTTAAAGATGACAATATTCAGGTCAACATTTCTTCTCACGGTATGAATCAGGTGGTTACCGCCAATGGCCATGGAGTCGCCGTCGCCGGTAATCTGCCAAACGCTCAGATCGGGGTTGGCCGACTTGGTACCCGAGGCAATGGCCGAGGCCCTGCCGTGTATGCCATGGAAGCCATAAGTATTCATATAATATGGGAAGCGCGAAGAACATCCGATGCCAGAGATAAAGGCAAATTTCTCGCGGGGGATATTCATTTGGGGCAAAGCCCGCTGAATGGCATTCATGATGGCATGATCCCCGCATCCCGGGCACCATCTCACTTCCTGATCGCTTTTGAAGTCTTTTGCCGTAAGTTTGGTCGATTGGTCGTTGTTATTAGCCATGACTAAGCCTCCAGGAGTTTTTTAACGTGTTCGGTAATCTCGACGGTGGTAAAGGGTTGGCCCTGCACCTTATTGTATTTCAAGTAGGTATGATGGGGATGCTGCATTGCCAAATAATCGATAAACTGTCCGCGGTTCAGCTCACAAACGACAATGCGGTTGAACTGATTCAACACCTGATGGGTGTTGGCCGGCAGAGGCCTGATGTAGTTAAAGTGAGCCAGTCCCACCGAATGGCCTTCCTTTTGCAATTCATCCAAAGCCGTGCGCAGGTGGCCGTATGTTCCGCCCCATCCCACCAGCAGGATTTCTCCCGAGGGTTCGCCTTCAACCTTCAAATCAGGTACATCCTGAACCACACGGTTGACTTTTTCTTCCCTCAGATAAACCATTCTTTCGTGGTTTTGGGGATCATGGGAGACCGAACCTTTCAACTCATCCTTTTCCAGGCCACCGATGCGGTGTTCATAACCGGGCTGTCCGGGCACGGCCCATGTTCTTGAAAGTTTCTCCGGGTCACGCGCGTAAGGCATCCAATCTTTTTCGCCCTGAGGAACAAATGGCGGGTGAATGTCGGGGTAATCGGCCATCTTAGGTATTCTCCAGGGTTCCGATCCGTTGGCCAAAAAGCCGTCGGTCATCAACACCACCGGCACCATATGCTCGAGGGCAATTTTAGCGGCGGTAAAGGCATAATAAAAACAATTGGAGGGGGTACTGGCGGCGATGACCACCACGGGGCTTTCCCCATTTCTTCCGTAAAGGGCTTGCAGCAGGTCAGACTGCTCGGGCTTGGTCGGCAAACCGGTGGAAGGCCCGCCTCTTTGTACATCTACCACCACCAGGGGCAGTTCAGCCATGACGGCCAGCCCCAGGGCTTCCGATTTCAGGGCCAAACCCGGTCCCGATGTGGTGGTTACCCCCAGCGAACCGGCAAAACTGGCGCCTATGGCCGTGCAAATGCCGGCAATCTCATCCTCGGCCTGGAAAGTCTTCACGCCAAAATCCCGCCGTGTAGATAATTCCTGAAGTATCTCCGAGGCCGGGGTGATGGGATAAGAACCACAAAATAGCTGAAGCCCGGATTTTTCAGATGCGGCAATAAACCCCCAGGCCGTGGCTTTATTGCCGTCTATATTTCGATAAATGCCTTTTTCAATCGGTGCCGGGCTTACCCTGTAAGTGGGGGTGAGCAGTTCAACCGTTTCAGCATAGTTGTATCCGGCCTCCAGCACCTTCTTGTTGGCATCGATGACCTTGGGTTTCTTCTTAAATTTGCGCTCAAAAAACTGTTCGGTATATTTCAGGGGCCGGTCAAAAAGCCAATAGACCATCCCCAGGGCAAACATATTTTTGCTGCGTAAAATGCTCTTGGGATCCAGCCCCTCATCCTTGAGGGTCTCCTTGGTCAGGGTCGAAATGGGCGCTTTAATGATGTTGTAGCCTTCCAGTTGATCCTCCTTGATGGGATCATCGGTTTGGTAACCCGCCTTTCGGAAATTTTTCTCGGTGAAACTATCCTGGTCTACAATAATGGTTCCACCTGATTTAATCAGCTTAAGGTTGGCCTTCAGGGCGGCAGGGTTCATGGCTACCAATACATCGGCATAGTCGCCGGGTGTATTGACTTGCTTGTGACCAAAATGGACCTGAAAGCCGCTGACACCCCCAATCGTTCCCTGAGGGGCACGGATTTCAGAGGGATAATCCGGAAATGTGGACAGATCATTCCCAATAAAAGCTGAAGTGTCGGAGAACAAAGTCCCGGTCAACTGCATGCCATCGCCCGAGTCACCAGCAAAGCGAACGACCACTTCTTCCCGTTCAATGACATCTGTTTTTTTACTCATATTGTCTGGGTTTAGCAAAAGGTTAAAATGCCAATCAATTAAGGATCCTTTAAAAATTTCAAATGCATATAAAATAGGGGACCTATTCCATATGCATCTAACTATTTTTCAATACGTTATATTATGACGCCCGCATTGATTCCCTCACAAAGTTAAGTAATGTTAATTAATTATGATCTAAATTTCAGAGATTATTTACCTGTATCATATGATTTTTCTCATGGGAGAAAACCCCGATAAAATAAAAACTTCGCGGCGGCATTAGGATTCCGTTTAGAAGGCTTCGTCCATCAACAGATGGCTTATTTTTTGTATCTTTATTGGGCCACCGCCAGGGGGTGGTTCCACAGGGTCGATTTGCCGGCCGGTACAACAAAGTATAAAAAATCTATCCAACCATGAAGAACGATCAGGGTGCAAATATTTTATCCGATATCACGGGATTGGTCAGGTTCACCGTCAGAGTGGTTCGCTCGATGATGGATCCCCCCTTTGAGAACCGGGAAATGATGAAGCAATCCTACTTTATCGGGTATAAAACGCTTCCTCTGATTGCAGTCACCGCCTTCATTTTGGGGTTGGTACTGACGCTGCAGTCGCGGCCGGTGTTGGTGGATTTTGGGGCAGAATCGCTATTACCCGGGATGATATCGGTATCCATAGTACGTGAGATCGGCCCGGTGGTAACGGCCCTGATCTGCGCCGGTAAAATCGGTTCGGGCATCGGGGCTGAACTGGGTTCGATGAAGGTTACCGAACAAATTGATGCCATGGAGGTATCAGGGACCAACCCCATGAAATACCTTGTTTCCACACGGGTTCTGGCAACCACTTTGATGCTGCCCATCCTGGTATTTTTTGCCGATGCCATTGCATTTGTCGGCTCCTATTTGGCGGTTAACCTCCATGGAGAGATTGCCCCCCAGCTTTTTCTGACCAATGCCTTTGCCCCGCTCCATTTTTACGATTTAATTCCGGCCACAATAAAAACCTTTATATTTGGTTTTGCTATTGGAGTGATTGGATCTTATAAAGGTTACACCGCAGGTTTCGGTACCGAAGCGGTGGGGCGTGCTGCCAATTCGGCTGTGGTAGTGGCTTCGGTGGCCATATTCATCATTGACATGTTGGTCGTTGAACTGCAACATTCTATGGAGATGCTAAATTTTTAACCCATGTCAGCCAAATTATCCGAACATACAGGCGAACAGGTTGTCAAGCTTGAACACCTGAAAAAATCCTTCCCGGACAACCCGGTGCTCAGAGACGTGAACCTGACCATTCCCAAAGGAGAAAATGCGGTGATCATCGGGCAATCGGGCATCGGAAAGTCGGTATTGATCAAATGTATGGTACGCCTTATAGAGCCTGATGCCGGGCGTATTGAGATACTTGGCCACCAGGTGAACAGCCTGGAAGAAGAAGCCCTGAACGGACTGCGCAAAAAGATCGGCTTTCTTTTTCAGGGCAATGCCTTGTATGACAGCATGAGTGTGCGTGAAAATCTTGAATTTCCGCTGGTACGCAATAAAATGGCCGGTACTAAAAAACAACTGGAAAGACAAGTAATACAGGCGCTCGACAATGTTGGCCTGCGCCAAACCATTGACATGATGCCCTCTGAACTCTCCGGGGGCATGAAAAAACGCATCGGCCTGGCCCGAACCTTGATCCTTCAACCCGAGATCATCCTCTATGATGAGCCCACTACCGGGCTGGACCCGATCACCTCCAAAGAAATCAGCCAGTTGATTATCGATCTTCAAAGGCATTACCACACCACCTCCATCATCATCACCCATGACATCAGTTGCGTTAAAATTACAGCCAATACCATTCATGTCTTAAAAGACGGAAGTCTATATACTTCAGGCACTTATAATGAATTAAAGCAGAGCAAAGATGCCTGGATCAATAACTTCTTTAATTAAATGACCATCACTATGAAAATGACAGTTGGAAAAGGCATACGGCTGGGCGTTTTTATCATTCTTGGAATTGCCATATTTGCCTATGCCATATACATCATCGGAAAACAAAGGAACCTGTTCGGCAATACCTTCACCGTAAGTGGCATATTCAGGGATGTGAGCGGACTGAAAGTGGGCAGCAATGTGCGTTATTCCGGTATCAACGTGGGAAGTGTCTCCAATGTCCATCTCTTGAACGATACCCTGGTGAAGGTGCAGGTCACACTGGAAGACAAGGTTCACCAGTTCATCCGTGAAGATTCCCGTATGGAGATCGGTACCGAGGGGGTGATGGGGAATAAAGTGGTCAACATTACACCTGGAACTTCCACCAAACCGGTGGTCGAGGAAGGTGCCACATTGGGCACCATCGAAGCGGTCAAAATGGATGAAATCCTCGATGAACTGAAAAAATCGAGTGTCAATACCACGGTGGTCACCCAAAATCTGGCAGAAATCACTTCCAAGATCAACCAGGGGGAAGGCATTTTTGGAAAACTCTTTACCGACACCAGCTTTACCAACAATCTGGATCAGATAAGCCGCAACACGGCTAATTTGACCAGGAATGTAAGCACCATCACCTCTAAGATCAACCATGAAGAGGGCGTTGTTGGCAAATTGCTGTCGGATACCACCCTGGCCAAGGAATTTGACCAGGCTGGCAACAACCTGCTGGAATCGACCCGGAATCTGAAAGGGTTCACTCAAAAAATCAACCGGGGAGAAGGCATGTTTGGGAAGATGTTCACCGATACGGCTTTCACCAGGAACCTGGATGAAACAGCCAGGAACCTGACCTACACCACCAAGCAGGCACGGGCCATCTCTGAAAATCTGGCCCGCATCACCCGCCACATTGAAAGTGGCAAAGGGGTGATGAACAAGTTGTTGGTCGATAGCACCTTTGCCGACAGCCTGGATGGGACCCTGAAAAACATCAATAAAACGGCCAGGGAACTTGACCAGGCGGCTGAAACGGTAAGAAAAAACTGGTTCATCCGTACCTTCTCCACCAAGAAACAGCCCCCTGAACAACAGCAGATCGACACAACAAAAAACCGGCCCAAATAAACCAACCTACGAAAGCCATAAAAAACGGCACGCCATTGAGGCATTGACGTGCCGTTTTTTACCAAAAGGTATTTTTCATCACCAAACCAGACAGCCCGGATCAGTAATTCTCAAAGTCCTGATCGCTTTTGTGGTTTTCTCGCATGTTGAGGTTAACCCCTTGGGCCCCTGTTTCTTGCTGTTGCCCCTGGTTTGGGGATTGCTGCTGGCCTTGTTTGCTTTGCTGATTTGGTTGCCCCTGACCTTTCGCGGTCTGTTGATGGGTAGAGTCTTGACCACCGGTATTTTTTTGGGGATTCAAATGAGAAAAGTGGGGTTTGGCAGAGGCAGCTGAGCCGGATTGCTGCTGGCCGGGATGATGCTGCTGGCTGCTCCAGTCGAACTGTTTGACGGTTTGGCCTGAATCCCCCTGGTTTTGTTCCTCGAGATCGAAAAAAGCGATCAGTTGTTTGAGCTGATCGGCCTGACTGGAAAGCTCCTCGGCACTGGTGGCCAGCTCTTCGGAGGAAGCAGCGTTTTGCTGGGTCACCTGATTCAACTGCTGAATGGCATTGTTCACCTGATCGGCGCCACTGCTCATCTCGTTGCTGGCGGCATTGATCTCCTGGACCAGTTGAGAGGTCTTCTCAATTTCCGGGACAATCTCTTCCAGTTGCTCACCGGCCTTTTCAGAAATCTCTACCCCGGATTTGGATTTTTCATCGATCTCATTGGCCGCTTCCGAACTCCGCTCAGCCAGCTTTCTGACTTCAGCGGCTACCACTGCAAAACCTTTGCCGTGTTCTCCGGCGCGGGCTGCCTCAACAGCCGCGTTCAAGGCCAATATATTGGTCTGATAGGCGATGTCATTGATGATAGAAATCTTTTCTGCAATCTCTTTCATCGACTCAACCGAATTTTGGGTGGCCTTGTTGCCTTCCTTGATGCTCTGAGCGGCCTTGGAAGAGATCTTTTCGGTTTCCTTGGCGTTTTCCGTATTTTGCTGGATATTTGAGACCATCTGCTCCATTGAGGAAGAGACTTCTTCGGCGGAAGAGGCCTGTTCATTGGAACCCTGTGACATCTCCTGTGAACTCGAGCTCATCTGCTGGCTGGCCGAAGCGATGTTGTCGGCACCGGTGCGGATATTGGCCACGATTTCCTTCAGTTTGCCGGCCATATTGCGAAGGGCATCAGCCAGTGTACCTATCTCATCTTTCTGGTACACGTCGATATCAGCCTTCAAATTGCCCGCGGCAATCTCCTGGGCAAAACGAACCCCCTTGTTGATGGGCACAATCAGCCCGCGGGCAATGACAGCTGCCAAAAGAATGGCCGCCAAAGCTGCAACAATGCTGAATATAATTACACCGTTGCGGGTGGTCGAGGCCTCATCCAGCATGGCCTGGTCGGTCATGATGTAGCCCTTAGAATCTTCAATTACCTGGGTGAACAAATTGCCCATCTTGTCAAGGTGTTGGCGGGTCTGGGTATTATAGATCTGGTTGGCCTGATCCATGCCCTCGAGATTGGCTTCGTTCCAGGCAATCATCTTGTCGATGCGCTCCAAAACATCATAAGCCAGGGGTTTAATCTGATTCATGTAATACCGGTTGGCCCGCTCAATATTGCCCTGGCGCAGGTACTGCTCCAGGGTCTTAACCCGGGTATGCAACTGGCGATGGGGTTCGACCACCTTCCCGGCCAAACGCTTAAACTCAGGATGGTTGGCCTTGAAGGTTTTCATCTGCTGTGAAAAAAACCACTTCCCAAAATTGCACTGGTGGGGATCTTTCTCGGCATCAATCTGATTCACCTGCTGGTCACGCACCACATAATCCTTGACCGTATGAGCCCAGGCCAGGTGATCGGTCTTTGCCTGGCGCAATTGATTGCTTAATTGGCGGTTGGCTTGAATAAATGCCTCATCGATCTTAATAGCCGACTCATGCAGAGCCTTGTGTGGCTGTTCTAACTTGTCAAATAAAGGCTTCAATTCCGGGGCTATCTCTTCGGCATGCTCCCGGCCCTGCCCATAATACCATTGTCCAAAGGCGCATTCACGGTGGTCTGTCTCAACATTCAACTGCTGAACATCATCATCGGTCATCAGTTGATTGACTTCCTGAGCCCACTGTAAATGCTGTACATACTTATTTTCCATTTCGGTTCGTAGCTCATTGCCATGAATGACCTCTTCGGCATTGTTCACAATGCCTCCAATGCCATTGATGGCCCAATAGGCTACCAGGACCATCAATGCAATGACCAAACCAAAGGCCAGTAAAAATTTTCTACCTAGTTTAAGATCTTTCCACTTCATAAAAATTGGTTTTGGATGAGAAGATGACTATTGTTAGCTGTTAATCAACATTTTCAGCCAGCGACTGAACCCAAACAACGGCTTCCGGTCGGGCTGGATCCGGTTTTATTTTATGTATTTTGTTGTATCTCAAATATACGTGCCTGGTGATATCAGTAAAAGGGGGTTTATACCTGAAATACAAGTGGGGTAATAATACCTAAGGCTCTGATTATTTTGCGGTTCCCAATTAAAAGAATAAAAGACCTGAAAGTACTCAAATCCGCCGATCAACCCCCAATAGCATTGAACGATATGTGCAAGGCTGATTCAAACAATCCCGTCCAACCAAATGAAAATCAATGGTGAAATGTTGAAACACAAAACTTATAAAGCACTAAAAAACAGAATATTAAAACAACTCCTGTCCTTCATCCGATTGATTGGGTAAAAACCCCCCATCCGAAGAAGCATTTTAGGTAAAATCACCTGATCAAACCATGGGAGGAATCGTGTTTTCCCTGAGGAATGGCGCAGAGGAACGGTTAAAATGAACCGGAGTTTTTTGTAAAGGAGTCAACTATTATTAAATTAGAAGCTTTGGGAAAATAATGTAGATTTATGGATAAATATACAGCACAGGTACTGATCGGTACTTGTAAATTGTGCAACGGAGGTGTATTGCCTGAATATCAGATTTTTCTCTCTGAAAACGACCGGCCGGTGTTAATCCTCAAAGAAATACACAGAAGGAATGAATGGCTTTGGTTTCCAGGCAGGGACAGCATCATGGACGATATTTTTCTGATGATCTCCGGGGTCATCTTTGAAGAGATTGAACTCAAAGCCTTTGAGCGTTTGTCGCTTTTAGATGCTTATACCGAAAAGGAACGGTACGACTATTATGAAATGGTCAAGGAAAAATCGCGGCACTGGGACAAGAAGCTCATCATCAATTTTTTCCACAACAGCTTATTGGAGCAGCAAATGGAACACCTCAAGGATTACGGATGTGATGTGGAAGTAACCACCACCCGGTATTTAAAGGAAGAAGACGAGAAGGGGCGTTTGAGTGAAAAGGGCTACCTTTAAAGTTATATCTCGATCAAATCATACTGATTGGTGCCGCTTCCTATTTCTTCGGCATAGGAAAGCTGGGCTACCGGATTCACCCGGGGATAATGTTCGTGAAAGGGATCACTCCCTCCATTGGCTTTTTTGACCAGGTCGTAGGAGGCCCGGTCAAGGGCAACCGGGTCGGTTGAGGCCAGGTAACCGATGTCAGGGACCACGGGTTGATCATTGGCCGGATCACAATCGCATCCCGGGGCTACATTGGTAACCACATTGACATAAAGGATTTTGGAGGGAAAATTTTGTTGAACCCCGTAGGCGTAATAGGCCATCTTCTTCTGAACGCTATCGGAAGAGGCATTCCAGTTAATCTGAATGGCTCCCTCGGGACAAACCGCGATGCAGCGGGAACAACCTACACAATGCTCCGTTATATAGGCTTTCTGACCGATTTCAATGGCCTTTTCCTGACAATGGGCCTGGCATTTCTTGCAACCGGTACATAAATCCTGGTTCACCGATGGGCGCGACTCACTGTGCATATCCAGTTTGCCCTGACGACTGGCACATCCCATAGAGAGGTTTTTGATGGCCCCGCCAATGCCCGTAAGCATATGACCCTTAAAATGGCTGACCACCATCATGGCGTCGGCATGGAGCACATCGGTGGCCAGATGAACCTTTGGCTGGCCTTCCAGGGTCAGGTCTACTTCACGGGTATTCTCCCCCCTCAAACCATCGGCAATAACCACCGGCACCTGAAGGGTGGAATAATTAAATCCATTCCAGTGGGCGCAATACAGATGATCTACCGTATTGGTGCGCATGCCAATGTAAAGGGTATTGGTATCGGTCAAATAGGGCTTGGCACCAAGTTCCTTTAACGCCCCTATAACCGGCCTCAACAGAACAGGCCTGAGGTAGGCGGTATTGCCCAACTCACCAAAATGAACCTTTACGGCCACCAGCTCATGTCGCTCATAGACCTGCTGAACCTTTATATGGCCCAACAATTGATTGATTTTATCCAAAGGACTCTTTTGGGTTTTATTCCTGAGTGAAGAAAAATAAACGGCAGATGACATAATTTACAAACTTTTTGTCTACAACTCCATTGATTCCAAATCCATCCTGCAAATATAAAGATGGCCCATCACGAACAAAAAATTCTGCTGCCCGATGTGCCCGGTGATCCCTAATATATAAACCTTCTAAATAATATCGCCCCGGGGCGGTCTTCAACAAAAAGCCAACCTCCGCGGACGGGGATGATTCCGCTCAAAAAAAGAATGATACAATTTCTCTCAAACAACGGGGATTGAATGAGGCAGTCAGGTCCAGGGAGGGGAATGGAAAGATAAAATAAAGCCGCATCATATGCCCCACATAAATTTATCCGGGTTTCAAACTCCCGGAATTGTTTTTTCACAAATAAAAGCTTAACAATGGAGACATATGCTGCGGCCTTATTGCGCTAGGGCTTTCATTTTTTACGAAGTTCCTGAAGGCGCTTCTGCAACTGTTTATCCCTTTGAAGGGCCCGGCTGATGCGCACGTATCTTCTGCGCTTCATTGAGTA
Source organism: uncultured Bacteroidota bacterium (assembly GCA_913055635.1). GTDB lineage: Bacteria > Bacteroidota > Bacteroidia > Bacteroidales > UBA12077 > JAGXLC01. The sequence goes on along the minus strand of CAJXLK010000016.1, from coordinate 54,749 downwards.
CTTCTGCAAGATGGAATTCATCTTTTTGCGCATCTTCTGCTGTTCTTTTTTCATAACCTTTTGAACAGCCTGATAAGCTTTTTTCTCCTTATCACTCATCTGGGCATTCTGGCCTTTTCGCTTGGCGCGGGCAATTTCCTGGTACCGCTTAACATCAAGTCCGTTGTCCTTGATGGCTTTCAGCATCACCCCCTGCGTAGCCTTCTGCTCTTTGCGCACTTCCTGCATAATCTTTGCAAAAGTCTGCAACTCCTGGTCAGAAACTTCAATGTTCTTTTGCTGCTGGCTGTTGATGGGCTGAACATTTTGGGCACTCGCACCGGTAGCGATTCCAAACATCAACACAACTGCCAACAATTGTACAATTCGCATGCTTCTCATAAAATATTAGTTATGGTTTGACTGTATCGAAGTAATAAAGGAATCGGCGGATCGCAATGAAGCAAAAGTTAAAATAATTTAAAGCCCCATAAAAAGAAGATTCACCGGCAGGGTTATTTTTTAACCCTCCGGGATCACCAGGCGAAAACCGTAATATTTATAGGTGATCTTGGGTGAACGGTTATACCGGTTGGATATTCGGCAATTCCAGGGGTCCATATTCCAGGCGCCGCCGCGGATCACCTTGGCCGAGCCTTTATTCGGCCCCATCGGCTGGCTGACGGGACTATTCCCGTAATAATCAAACCCATACCAATCATAGCACCACTCCCAGACGTTTCCGCTCATATCATAGAGGCCCAGTTCATTGGGGGCTTTTTGGCCGACCGGGTGGGTTTGTTGACCGGAATTGCCATTGAACCACCCTACGTCTTTGAGTTGATCGGACCCGCTGTATTTATAATCGGGCTGCTGTGCGCCTCCACGTGCCGCATACTCCCACTCGGCTTCTGTGGGCAGGCGTCCGCCCAGCCATTCGCAAAAGGCCTGGGCCCCGTACCAGGTGACCTCGGTCATGGGATGATCGCCTTTCCCCGGGTTGGGAATGAACTTGCCACCTGAATAGCGGATTAAAGCATCTGAGTCCATGATGTCAACATACATGCGCTCCCCAATGGTTCCCCTGGATGAAATGGCCGATTGGTTCAGAAAAGCGCAATACTGATTGCAGGTGACTTCATAGGGGCTGATGCGAAAATCTCTCACCTGAACCCGATGTACCGGTGTCTCATCGCCGTAACAATTGTTGGTCTCTGCAGTGCAGCCCATTTGGAAGGTTCCTCCCTCAACATAGGTCAGGGGGATTCGGGCGCCGTTGAAAAATCCATGGGTCGTGAAAATGTGCTGCTTTCCATAAAAAATTGCTGAATCGGCCATCACATATGCCCGGACATAGTACACCGTTGCCTTCTTCAGCTGGCTGAGCTCCCCGCTGAACCCTTCTGCTCCCACCTGCAACCTCACGAAATGGTCTTTTCGGTTAGGGGTGCTTTCACGCGACCAACAAAACCCACCATGCTGTATCTCCCGCCCCCGGGGATTCTGAAAATCTACAGAAAAACGGGCCTGGGTTATGCCCTTGTCCATCAACCGGGGCTCGCTGATGGCCAGCTCGTGGCTTCTATTATCCGGAGAATCTGCCATTTGACAGGAAGAAGGATCAATAAGGCGGGCAAATTCAATCCCATGAGCACCTAGCCCCGAAAAAAACAATATAACGAAGAAGAGCAGGCTTGTGTACTGACGTTGCATATAAAAGATTTAAGAGTTTATACGGGACTGGGCGGCATTTTGATACATATCTCCATGGATGGAATAGATGAAAATACCAGCAAAGAACCTGAGCGTGGAACTTTCGCCTGTTCTCCCCCGTCAAACTCAACCACCGGCCTGAAAAAGGGCAAGGCGATGCCCGGAACATTCATCAGAATAATTGAACCCCCTAATAAAGCTGTTCATCCGCTCCCTTTAGCCCCACTTTACCGTGTTCCCGTAGCGTTGTCATGGCCCGGTAGATGAGCTTTCCCACCGAACTGTACTTTACCCCCATTACCTGAGAGATTTCTTTATAACCCATATTCTGATAATATTTCAGATAAATGGCCTCTCGCTCGCGGGGGGGCAGTTCGTCCAAAATATCCCGCAACCTGCCGGAAACGGCATCCTCTTGTTCCCTGCCAATGATAGTGTCCTCCGGCGATTCAGCCACTTCTACATGAAAAACCGGATCCTCATGGTCCCAGTAAGAATAGTTGCGCGCCTGCTTTAATTTATGAATGATTCTGCGCCGGAAAACCGTCCACAGATAAACCGCTATATTGTCAGTAGGCCCCAGCCGGGTGAGCCTGGATAGCAAGTCAAAAAAAAGTTCCTGGATGGTATCTTTAATAAGGGCAGAATCAGAACTTAACCGTAATCCATAATTGTAAAGGGCGGGGTAATTTTGGTAGTATATTTGGCTCAGGGCAGAGCGTTCCCCCTTTTTGAAACGTTCCCACAGGTAATAATCGTCATTCTTGTTAACCGCTTCCCGCGCCATAAGCACTGAATTATTAGAATGGTAAAGATGGCAATCAGGTTGAACTCAAGCAGAGAGCATACCCCCTGACTTTCCGCTTTCTCAGGTTCATACCCTGCAGGTTATTCATATGGTCAGGGAAGGCAATGTATAACAATCCAACAGGGCATATGGTTGAAACACATTAGGGGGTCAAGCTATCAATTTGTTTATCAGCCGAATAGAACAAAAAAAGCCCATCTTTTATAAACAACGGTCTCTTGGATGGGAACACTTCGCATGAGCAATCGGCCAAAAAGCCCCGGCGCATTAGCTTTTTTTGCGAATATTCAACCATTTACAAATAAAAGACAAAATTATCTGAAATTTTTTTGGATTCACCTGTCCATAAAAAGGAAAAAATTCCCTTTTACAGGGTGAAGATTTTTTATTTAGACCAAATTAAAATAACCAGATGCGTAAACGCCCCCATCACATAGAAGATTTGTTGCTTGACGAGGGATTCCGTCATTGGGTTTTTGGAAACAGCCGGGAGGATGAAAATTTCTGGAACCATTGGTGGAGAAACAGCCCCAATATGCGAGAAAAGATGAAAGAGGCCCGCAAAATTCTTCTGGATTTACAACCCCACCAGGTGAGGGTCAGCCGGGAAGAAATGGATGAAGGGTTTATGGAAATTTCTGAATACTTTGACCGTCAAATGGGGCGGAAAAAACGTGGTCCTGTCCACCTCTCCAATGGTTTTTTGATGAAAGCAGCCGCCAGTTTGTTGGTCATGTTCATGCTGGGAATTGGTCGTTATACAACCTATGATGCAAAACAGGAAACAACTCCAGCACAGCCGGCTGTTGTTAAATCACCGGGCACCGCATCCGAAACTTTCCCCTTCATTCCCGGAGAAGTTCAAAAACCTGCAGCCCGGAGTCGAAAACCAGAGCGTAAAACCCTGATTATCGACACTGCGGGCCATCCCAGCCCGGCATTTAACCATTCACCGGATCAGGGGGTCAATACGGCTCAATCCTACAGACCAGAGGAAAAGCCGCATCAAACAGACCGGGAAAAAACCATTCATTACCGCACTGGAAAAAATCAACGCAAAAAAGTTGTTTTGCCCGATGGCTCCACGGTATATATGAATGAACAAACAAAGATCGCCTATCATGCCCGGTGGCAAGAGCGACCGCACCGGAGGGTGGAGCTGGAGGGAGAAGCCTTTTTCTATGTCCAACAAAAACAACGCCAGGGCCAGGTGATCAAATTTTCGGTGGTAACCCCCGATTTAAGGGTTGAAGTCCTGGGTACCCGATTCGACGTGAGCACAGGTCAGGAGCAATCCCGGGTTTACCTTTCATCGGGAAAAATCAAACTCAACATTCAGGCACGCCAACAACCCCTTCAGCTTAAACCCGGCGACATGGTAAAGTATAATCCCAATTCCCGGGAGCTTCAGGTCAATAAATCAACCCCGCATTCGGCCATTCAATGGCTGGAAGCCTTTAAGGCCAACCACCCGGTCTTCAGCCAAAACAACCGCATGACCATAGGTTCACCCCAAACCTCCAGAGATAAACAGGGACAAAACAAGCTTGGAAGAATCCTCCAGCAAGGCCAAAACAACAGTGCCCATATTCGCCAGGTGGGCAGCAACCTGAGATCGCTCCAGCTACAGCAAGGACAGGGGAACCAGGCCCGGGCCATCCTAAAAGGGAACAACCGGCAAACCGACGATAAACCAATACCCTCGACAAGCCAGCAAATACAGCAGGGTCAGGACAACATTTCCATCATTAACATTATGGAAGCATACAATACCCATGTGCAATCGCTACAGCTTGGCCAAAGAAATCGGTCCCATACCCGAAGCAAAGGCAGCAACAACCGGGGCATAATCCTTCAAACAGGCCAGGCTAATGAAATCACCCTATTGCAGCAAGGAGGCTCCAATGAGGCGGTGATCATCCAAAGTGGAGCCGCCTATCAAACAAGTAGGACCAGGAGACTCACCAAAGACAGGATGAAGGGTCGGTTCAATGAGATCCGGATCATTCAGCAGGGTGTCGGAAATAAGGCGCACACCCGTCAAAAAGGGAATCACAATACAATAAGGCTCCGGCAAAACGGACATTAGAATAAGCCAGGAAAAAATCAATGAGGCAACAATTAAAAATCTTATTTTTCTAAAAACCAATTGTTTAACCAAAAACCCAATGTTATGAAAATCAAAAAAACAACAGCACTCCTTGCCGCTGCGCTCTTTGCAGCCAGCTTTTCAGTGGCACAAAATGATGCTACGGTCGAACAAAACAACAACTACAACATGGCCGATTTAGAACAGTCCGGTTCCAATGAGGCCATGATTAACCAAACCAGCAATGCTTCGGACATATCAGAGCAAAATGAAGCTTTTGTCAGCCAGACAGGCCAGGGCAACTCACTGGAATACGGTGTTCATGGCCACAGCAATCTGCTTGAATCCTCCCAACTGGGCTATGGCAACCAGGCCATCATCGAGCAGGGCAACTGGTTCGACGGAGATTACAATTACGGCAACCATGTGATCCTCGAACAATCCAGCTATGGTGGCGGAGAAATGCTGGAAGAAGGTTATGAAGGAACCGGCAACCAAGCTTACCTCAAACTCAAAGGCGATGAAAACCAGATCAAGGTCGAACAGGAAGGATCCGGCAACTACGTTGGCGGGATGATGGTCGAAGGCGAAATGCCAGAAGAAGGTGGAGAAGTGACGTTGCTCAACGCAGACGAACAAACCGCTTTCTTCAAGTATGAAGGCGATCAATCCAACATCGACATTGATCAGGAAGGCAGCTACAACGCGGTAACCGGTGAAGTCCACAACAGTTATGGCACGGTCGACATCGACCAGGAACAGTTGGGCAACATGGCCCATATCAGGGTCGGTGGCATGGAGAACCTGCGCTTCAACAACGAAATATACATCACCCAGGAAGGGACCATGAACGCCAGTTGGGTAAATCAGCAATCCAATGGCAACATGGCTGATGTAGATCAAATGGGGATGGGCAACATCTCGCACATCACCCAGCAATAACTTTAAAATTTTTTCAGACCGGTGGTTTACAGGAATGAGCCCACCGGTCACCTTTCAAATTCCAATTGTTTAACCAAAAATTCAATGCTATGAAACGACTACTTAGTTTAGCCGTCATGGTCTTTTTCATGAGCGGTATGGTAATGGCCCAGGGCAATTCGGCCAGCACCAATCAGAATGGCAGCAACAACACAGCCAGTCAGAGTCAAAGCGGCAGCAGCAACACCGCTGAAGTCACCCAGGGTATGTTCCAGGGAGCAACCGATTCGGAAGGTGCTACTGCAGAACAAATGCAGGATGGGAGTCAGAACAGCGCGGTAATCAAACAGCGTGACTGGGGCAATCCCGGGAACAAAGCTGTTCAGGAACAAACCGGCAGCCAAAACCAGGCAGTGAGCGTGATGTTCAATGGCGCCAACGAATCCTATCAGCTGCAGGAAGGTTCCTCCAACTGGTCCAAATTCCAGACCAGCAACGGCAGTGGCAACTATGGCGAGACCCAACAAATGGGCGATGAAAACGCCGCCTTTGTCAAACTGCTTCATGCCTCTTCCAGTGAAGCCAAAATCGAACAGGATGGCGATAGGAACGTGGCCGAAGTCGATGCCAAGGGAACGGGTAATAGGGTCGAGATCGATCAAATCGGCAACGAAAACAAGGTCGGTTCGACACCCTGGTATTCAGACCAGGGCGTCTGGATTGAAGGCGACAACAACCAGGTCGATGTAACCCAGAATGGTTACAGCAACGAAGCCTCCTACTCCGTATTTGGCTACGACAACCAATTCACCGGTGAACAAATGGGAGATGACAACAAAATGCACATCAACCAGGGTGAATGGTATGACGTAGAAAACTACGGCAATGAAATCTACGCCAAACAGGATGGCCAGGAAAATCAACTCCATGCCAAACTCAAGGGCGATGACAATTACATCGATTTCATTCAGGAGGGCAGCTACAATACCATCACTGGTTTTGGCAGCAACCCGTTCATGTATGAAGGCGACTATTCAGACATCGACATTGAACAAATCAATGACAACAACACTGTATGGGCCGACATCGAAGGCACCAACCAGGATGTAGATGTATGGCAAAAATCCTCCAGCCCCGGCAACAAGGCCAAGATCGATATCGATGCTTCCCTGGGCGGAAATGCAGCCGATCAAAAAGTTGACATCAAGCAGAATGGCACCAACAACCTGTCGGATGTTTACATCGACGGCAATGGCAACACCGTTGTGCACAATCAGGTGCTCGACAGCGAGGGCCCGACCATTGTAAACAAGGACAATGAAGCCTATAGCGAAATATGGGGCAGCGGCAACACCTCTGATATCTATCAGGAAGGCGACGCCAACTTTGCCGACCAGGACATCCGGGGCAGCGGCAATTCGGCTGAAACCCATCAGGACGGGGGCTACAACGAAGCCTACATCGATCAGAAAACCAGCGGAAACACAGCAGTTCAGGTTCAGGACGGCTATACCTACGGTGGCTATGAAAGCAAGTGGGATAACAACGAAGCCGACTACAACTATTCCAACATCCTTCAGGAAGGCGGCAGCGACAACATGGCCGAAACCTACCAGTCGGGTGACCAGAACTGGGTTGACATCCATCAGGATGGCTCCGCCAACACCGCTACCGTTGACCAGGGCCTTTGGAATCAACGCTATACCCCCGGGGTACACGGCAGCATGAATGAAGCCACCATCATGCAATCCGGCCAGGGGAACACCGCCAATGTCCTGCAGAACGGAAGCGGCAACACCGCTGCCATTTCTCAGAGTCAATAACCATCTGAAAAGGAAAGGGAGAGCCTAACCGGCTTTCGCTTTCCTTCTTCCGAAAAAATCATCAATGTTCGTTCGATAAACCGCAAAACACCCTTTTCAACAATGAAAAAAACAATAAGCAGATACCTCATCTTGATGATTTTTTCCTTGTTATGGTTGACAGGTTCCCCCGGGAAAATATATGCCCAGCAGGATAAAAGCCAGATGGAAGTCTATGAGCAACAGGTGCTCAACAATTTGAACAGCAACAATTCATATGGCTTAAATGGCAGCAATGGCAATTCCATTGAAATGTCACAGAAGAGAACCCGGTCTGAACAGACCCGGAAGGAGAAGAAAGCCGTCACTAAACGGCAAAGCCGGAACTATATTCAACTCCAAATCAATGGCGACCAGAATCAGGTCACCGCAGAACAAAATAATGGGGATGGCAATTATATGAACCTGGGTGTGAAGGGCAATGGCAACAAAGCTGACTACACCCAGACCGGCAGCAACAATGATCTGTTTGACCGGGTCTCAGGCAACAACCTGGACCGGCAGGTTGAACAGACCGGGAATCAATTGGGCATATACAACATCGCAGGCCAAAGCCTGCCGATGAAAATTCAACAACGGGGAAAAAATATGCAGATCATCATCCGATAAAAAAGACCCCGCTTAGCGGGGGTCAATTTCAGACCCCACTTTTTTAGACCCCGCTTAGCGGGGTTTAACTTAGCGGGTTCAAAAAAACCCCGCTTAGCGGGGTTCAATTTCTAGACCCCGCTAAGCGGGGTTTATTTACGGGGTTTATTTAGCGTTTTTTTGGCACCCCCGCTAAGCGGGGTCTTTTTTATCATGGAATATCACCCCGTTCCAGCTGCCAGAGTTTAAGAAATACACCATTGGTCCAGCCAAAGCCATCCTGCAATTCATACTCCCCTCCCCCACCAGGCAAATCCGTATTGACCACATTGTATTTTTCCATCATCTTGCCGGTGTTGAAAAAGACTTTCATATTCAGATCGGTCCACCGAACCGCAATCTGATGGGCCAGCTCATCGTAACCATAGCGTTTACAAGCTTTATAAGCGATCCATTGAAGCGGGGCCCATCCGTTGGGAAAATCCCATTGTTGACCGGTACTGCGCGGAGTGGTGACCAGTCCACCGTCAAACAAATATTTCCGACGAAGTTGCTCAACCACCCGCCCGGCTTTAATTGAATCGGCCAATCCAAAAAACAGGGGATAAACACCCGCCAACGCGCCCCTATGGGTGCGTTCTCCTTTCTTAAAATGATAATCGTAAAAAAAGCCGTCCTGCTCATCCCAGAAATATCGCACAATAAGATTTTTACGCCGATTGGCCGCAGCGTGCATCCGTCCGGCCCCGGCTTCATTCCCTTTAAGACGGTAAGCTTTTTCCAGGACCTTTTCCAGATGATAGAGCAAACCATTCAGATCGACCGGCAAAATATGGGTGGTTTGAATAGAATCCAGCGAAGTGGCGTCGGCGAACCAGCGGGAACTAAAATCCCAGCCCGACTCTGCAGCCGAGCGTATATCGCGAAAGAGACTGCTGTCGCGGTTTGCATGCTTATAAAGCTCGATATCATCCCGGTAACTCTCAGGACGCGGGCGGGATTGATGATCCCAATAGCGGTTAAGGACGCCGCCCCCCTTCATCAGCACCACTTTCTTCCGGGCCCGGCAGCCAGCTTTCAACTGGTTTTTTTCTTGCATCCAATAATGGTACTCCTGGCGGAGTTGTGGTAAATACTTAACATATACCGAATCACCCCGAATTTGCGCCAACAGATCCACCATCAGGGAGAAAAAAGGAGGCTGGGAACGGCTCAGGTAATACGTGCGGTTGCCATTGGGAATATGACCAAACCGATCAATTAAACAGGCAAAATTTTCCACCATATTTTTAATCATCTCGTTATGAGAGGAAACCTGCAAGCCCAGCATCGTGAAATAGCTGTCCCAGTAATAAATCTCACGGAAGCGCCCTCCAGGTACGATGTAAGGCTTAGGCAAAGCAATCAATGAAGACAGTGAATCCTGCGGTTTAGGCCTTCTGCTCAGATAATCCCACAGCCGGTCAATATGCCTGAATAAAGCGGCCGTATCGTTCAATGTGGTGTCAAAATGCGTTCCCACAAAATCCCGCAAGTTAAAAGGTCTCCTACTGACAGCCCGCTCATAATGCATTCGTATGGTATCGGCCCTAAAAAGAGGCTTACAATCCACAAAAGTCTTCTGATCCGAAAAAATGGCTTCGGTTTGTACCCTTCGAAATAACTCAGGATAAGCCTTGGAAGGCTGTATCTGCCCCATGCTGAAAAAAGGCAGCAACAACGATAACACAGTGACTAACCCAAAATGCCTGATTTGTCGCATAAGAATGTGTTTTTAAAAGATTGATCCCCGTCATCTTTTTATTCCTTTCTCTCTATAACCTTGATTTCCATAGAGTAATTTTAATTCTAAAAAGATGCCAACCCCATTACTCTGAAACTACTTTATACTTTATGGATCTTATGGTTATACCACCAGACAGGCTTCCCCGAAAAATCATTTGCCCAATTCCTCTTCCGTGCCATGACCTGCCAACACCCCAATATATGGAGAACTGTAAAATTTTCTAAAAAATTTAACACAAAAAATGATTATACCGATTGAATGATTGAGCTTCTAATAAACAATTTTTTAAACCGGGGCAAATCTCCATGTAAGCCCAGGGGGGAAGAGCCACCAAGTCGCTATCGGATAATTCATCATAAACATCAAACAACCCTATTGTTCACCCTAAACCCAAAGACTATGAAATTCAAAGCATTACCAATCCTTGTATTGATGTCTCTGATGGTAGTAAGTGCTAAAGCCACCATCTGGACGGTAGACAACAAACCCGAATCCCCGGCCCATTTCAAGGATTTGCAGGCGGCCATCGACAGTGCCGTGGTGGCTGATGGAGACACCCTTTACGTGAGCGGCTCTCAAAACAACTACGGGGTAATTGTACTCAACAAAAGGCTGGTCCTCATCGGAGCCGGTTACAATCCCAACAGCGAGCAGCTCAAAACACAAGTAAACCGGATCGAACTGGAATACATCATAGAGTCCAATTATGCGGGGGATGATACCATCAGTTCGCCGGCAAACAGCCACATCATGGGCTTTGATTTCACCTATGGCATCAATAGCCAGGATGGCATCGGCAACATCCACCTGGAACGATGCCATGTGCAATCAATTGATATCAAAGGACATTCCTGGGTTGTCAAGAACAACATCCATCAGGGGAACATAAACATCAATGATGATGTAACCAATACACTGATCCTGAACAACATCATGCTGGCCCGAATTAACGGAGCGTGCTACTCGGTTACCATTAAGAACAATCTGTTTTTTAAGAACGCATTCAGCAATGTGAATAACTCACTGATATCCAACAATATATTTTTAGAAAGGACCGACGGGGTCAGCAACAGCACTTTCCGAAACAACCTTTCTTATGGCAGCGCCGATTATACCTTTGATTATGGGGACAACACCGCCAGCAACAACATCGTCAACCAGGATCCCTTATTTGTACAAGCTGAATCGACAGAATGGGACTGGGAAAATGACTTTCACCTGGCGGAAGCTTCACCGGGCCATCAAGCCGGCACCGATGGGAAAAACGTGGGCATATATGGTGGCACCCATCCCTTCCCCCAATCGGGCGATGAACTTTATTCCGGTATGCCTTCCATTCCACAAATCATTGAGATGGAAGTGATCAACAACATCCTCCCTCCAGGCGGAGAACTTAAGATACAAGTCAAAGCCCGCCATCAGGAATAGGCTGCCGGCTGATTGATTTTTTTTATAAAACATTCCACTGGCCTCACTAAACGGGGTACATTTTATATATAAAGCATGCGGGTTCCCTGGCGATAGGGGGCGAAAAACACGATGATGGTTCAATAGCATGCTGATTTACAAACGTTAATAAGTCAACCCATGAAGCAGATCTTGTTTGTATTGATTTTTCTTGGGGTACCTATTCTGGTTGGGGCCCAGCAGATCACCGGGGCCGAATATTTCTTCGACCGGGATCCCGGCATCGGCATGGGCCAGCCCATCGGTTTAAACTCAGGAGATACGATAACAATAAACTCGGATATCCCAACAGACGGGTTAAGTCCGGGGATGCACAACCTCTATGTTCGTTTCACGATGGGCGACACAGCCTGGAGCATTCAGGAGGGCGGGGCTTTTTATATTGAGCCCTCCGCCGAATCATTCAGCGCTTCGGAATTGGCCGGGGCGGAATATTTTTTTGACCGGGATCCGGGCATCGGTCAGGGGACGCCGCTTTCTTTCCAGGTTTCAGACACTTTGGATTTGATGCATAATATTTCGGTTAACAGTCTATCCCCTGGCATGCATCGTTTGTACGTGCGCTACCGGGATTCCAATGGCCAACCCGGCCTGTATGAAGGCAACCCTTTTTATGTACAGCCCATTCATGTAAATGATTCGGCCATCCGCATCAGCCAGGCCGAATACTATTTTGACAATGATCCGGGTATCGGCAACGGCCAACCACTGGAGTTAACCCCCAGGGATACTCTTGATTGGGCCGGTCGGGTTTCGGTTGAAGGGTTAGTCACCGGCATGCACCGGTTGTTTCTGCGCTTCCAGGATGCCCAGGGAGCGTGGTCGCTTTATGAAGGCGGCACATTTTATGTCCAACAACAACCCCTGAGTGCTGAAAAAATCCCGATCACCCAAATGGAATACTTCCTCAATGATGATCCGGGAGCAGGCCGTGCCACAGGCTATCCCATTACCAAAGGCGACACCATTGAGGTGTTGGTCGAGGCAGCGCTCGGAGAAATGTCTTTTGGGGATCATGCCATTGGCATGCGGGTAAAGGATTCACTGGGAAGATGGAGTATGACCCGGGGTGATTCTTTTCAAATTAAAGATTGTCAGCCTCCGCTCAAACCAGCCCTGCCTTTAGGCGCCACCAGTTTGTGCCCCAATCCCAGCGATACGGGTTACGTAACCGAGTCGACCCACCATGCCGAGGGGTATGAATGGAAACTATATCCTCCTGAAGCGGGAGAGATCACGGGTGAAGACACCACAGCCAGGGTAGCCTGGAATAATTTATATACCGGTCAGGCCTGGATCATGGTCAGGGGGATCAATAACTGTGCCCCAGGCCCCTATTCCGACTCTCTGCTGGTAACGATCTACGAGGCGCCCGATAAACCGGTCATTGAAGTGTTAGAAGGTCCGGTGGTTTGCCGGGGCGATACGGCGCGCCTGACCTCTTCCCCTGCTGCCGCATACCTCTGGTCGAACGGAGCAACCACTCAAACCATCAGTATTACCGAAGGCGGCCAGTACAGCCTGGTCATCCAAAATGAGGCCGGATGTACCAGCCTCCCGGCCGATTCACTCGAAATTACCCTCAATGAATTGCCGCAACCGGATCTGGGAAAGGACACCTCCATCGCTGGTGATCAAACCATGGTGCTGGACCCCGGTGACTTTAATACCTACCTCTGGAACGACAACAGCACCGAATCCACCCTGACGGTTAGCCAGCCTGGGTTATACTGGGTAGAAGTAACCGACGGGTTTGGCTGCTCCAATCGGGACAGCATCCGGATATATGGATATTATTCCGATACCACGATGGTATATAAAAACATATGCAATGGCCAATCTTATGCAGGATACACCGAAACCGGAACCTACTTTATAACCCGAATCGACAGATATGGCAGGGACAGCATCATTCAGCTTCACCTGTCGGTGAACCCCAACTATCTTATGGAAGATACATTAAGGTTGTGTCAGGGTGACACTGGCTTATGGCGGGGCAACCTGATCACCCAGGCAGGAAACTATACCGATTCACTCCTCACCACACAAGGTTGTGACAGTGTATACCGGCTCACCTGCATGACCAGCTCCTCGTATCAGTTTAACCATACGGCCACCATATGCCAGGGCAGAAGCTATTTTTGGCGCGGCAACTCCTATAGTAAAACAGGCATGTACTATGATTCGTTGTTGACCCATCATGGCTGCGACAGCATATACCGGCTGGCCCTAATGGCTTATCCAAGCTACTACTTTCAGGAAACAGCCGCTATCTGTGAAGGCGAAACCTATCTGTGGCACGGACAACAGTACCAGAACAGCGGAGTTTATGGAGATTCTTTGGTCACCATTCACGGCTGCGACAGCTCCTATCGACTAACCCTTACCGTCTATGAAAAACCCGAGGTGTACCTGGGCCCGGACCAGACCATCACCACTGAACAGTCCCTGGTGCTGGATCCGGGCAGTTTTGAAAGCTATCTCTGGCAGGACCGTTCCACCAGCCGGACCTTTACCGTTGTAGGTTCGGAATATCTTCCCGGTGATCATGAGTTCTGGGTAGAGGTTACTGATGAACATGCCTGTCAGGCTACCGATGTGGTGACGATCACCATTCAAAATGCCTCCGGATTGGGGCAGTCAGAGACCAATTCCAAAATACGGATCTACCCCAATCCCGCCCGCAATCAGTTGAATATTGAATGCTTAGGTCTGGAGCGCGAAGCAACCTTCATCCAATGCATCGCTGCTGACGGGCGCGTGGTATATAACAAACAGCTTGCCCCGGGCAAAAAACGTTCAATCCATAAAATGGACATCGGGGGGTGGCCCTCCGGAATGTACACCATTCAAATCATCTCCGGTGGTAAGCCTTATATCCGCCGACTGATCATTGAATAGCTAACTCAGCCCCGAATCAACCTTTGAAAGGCTTTTTCGGGGCTGAACTTTTGCCTTTACCTTATTCTGCCCAGGAAGCTATGAACTTTTTGGATACGGGATAAAAACTTTTTCAAAACAAAAAGGACTTTTAAAGGGCTTCTTTAAGTTCATTCAAAACTGAACGTGGAGACCAGAACCCACTCAAAAAAACGGGGCGTCATCCGAAAAGCCATATGAGTAGGATCAAAAACACCCAACCATGAAACAGCACCTTCAGATTTTAACCGGCGTACTACTTATCGCTTTGCTTGTGTCAAGTTGTAGTAAAGAGCCGGCCACACCGGGTGGAACCGTAAAGAAATGGATTCACGCGATAGAAAACCAAGACGCGGCCACATTAATGGCCATTACTGCTATGCCAGAAGGCCAACCCTCTTTTTCGGAAGACCAGTGGAAGGAACTCATCATTCCCGATGTCGTCAAGGAAATTCAGGACAAGGAGGGAATTAAGGAAATAAGCATTGAAGAAGAACAATACAACAATGAAAAAATAGCCCCGGGCCACGCCTTTGTGCAATATTCGATTACCTACAACAATGGCGAAGCCGACAGGTCCGAATCCATGTCGCTGGTCAAAAAGGAAGGGACCTGGAAGGTAATAATGGGAGAATAGGTTGGCCATCGAACAGGCTGCCAAAAGTCGCACGCGAGGCTCACTTCATGAGGCCGGAAAAATGGGCATTGATGTTGCCTGCATTGTTGATTCCTGGTGTAGTGGCGACAAACAATCGGCGAATCACCAAGTTCCACATGCAAATGTTGGCTGATAAATGCTACCGCTCTTCGTATCGAGAGGAAGGTATCGCGTTTGCAACACCTGGGGTCACCATGCATGGCAACATCATACAAACATTTTGAGGTCAGCAGGTTGCTCAGTTGCCACTCTTTTTCTGCCAATGGAGTGGCATCGGAAATGATGGCCAAAAAAAGCCGGGTTCATGAATTAACCTTCATAAAATTGTTTTTCAAAGAATATCCCTTTACTTTTGTAAAGAGCAAACATTAAAAATTGATTTTATGAGAAAATTACATGCGACAATTGGCATCTTGTTGATGATTTCATTGGCAATGGCTGTTTTTTCCTGTAAAAATGCTTCCCAAAAAGATCAAAAGGATCAACAGGAAGAAGTTGTGATTTACAGTGGAAACTGGGCGGAGACGATTGCCATGACCAAGGTAACCGAACTGGCGTTAGAAGATGTGGGCATTCCCACCCGTATGATTCTGATTGAGCCGGGACCCATCTATGCCTCTCTGGCAAAGGGCGACGGAGATATATTCCTGGAATCGTGGCTGCCCCAAACGCATGCTGAGTATTGGGAAAAATACGGTGATCAGCTGGACAAAGCCGGCATTTCATTTGACTATGCTTCCACAGGCCTGGTGGTTCCCGAATATGTAAACATCAATTCCATCAATGAACTGAACGCGAACAAAGAAAAGTTTGATGGCAGAATCATTGGCATTGGCAGCGGGGCAGGCATTCATAAAGACACCGAGCGTGCCATCGAAGCTTATGGCCTTGAATACAAGCAAATCACCTCCAGCGGCCCGGCCATGATGGCCAGCCTCAAAAAGGCTGTCAATCAAAAGCAATGGGTGGTCATCACGGGCTGGAAGCCCCATCACAAATGGGCCATGTACGATCTAAAATACCTTGAGGATCCCAAGGGGATCTATCCCACTGAAAAAGCCTACATCATCACCCGGAAGGGCTTCACCCAAGAAAAGCCCGGTTTCAAGGAATTCCTCGGAAATTTTTACATGAATGAACAACACCTGTCCGATCTGATGATGACCTTTGAAAACATGGAAGATGAAGACAAGGCGGCCCAAAAGTGGTATGGCGAACACAAAGAGCTGCTTCAGTCATGGATGCCTAAAGAATGGCTTGATTAAGTCCTTATTGGGTGAAAAACAGGGATTTACCCTGCAGGAACTCAATTCAGCCTTGTGTCGAGCTGGTGGTTATAGCAACGACCAGAGATCTTACACGACCCCGCTTAGCGGGGTCTTTTTCGTTACCTCCAAACTTAACCCTGCTAGCGGGGGCTTTTTCGTTACCTCCAAACTTAACCCCGCTTAGCGGGGTCTTTTTCGTTACCTCCAAACTTAACCCTGCTAAGCGGGGGCTTTTAACAGAGCTGCCCCCCGCGGGGTTATTTTTTAGCGGGGTTCCTTGAGCGAGGGGCTACTCTGGCCGTCACATCCTCAAGGATCATATAGAGGCTGGGGACGATCACCAGGATGATGCCCGTGGCAAAGACAATCCCGAAGCCCAGGGATATGGCCATGGGGATGAGGTAGCTGGCCTGCCTCGATGTTTCAAGGATAATGGGGGTCAAACCACCGAAAGTAGTCAGGGTGGTCAGGATAATGGGGCGGAACCTGCGTATCCCGGCCTCATGAATGGCTTGAAAAACGCTCAGGCCCGAGCGTTTTTTGTTGGCATAATCGATCATAATCAGCGAATCGTTGACCACCACCCCGGACAGGGCGATCACCCCCATCAGGCTGATCAGCGACAGGTCGTATCCCAAAAGGATATGGCCGATCACGGCACCGAATATTCCAAAGGGGATGGCGGCCATCACGATCAGGGGCTGGAGGTAGCTACCAAAAGCGATGGCCAGTAAGGCATAGATGATCATCAGGGCCAGGGCAAAGCCGCCCCACAGCACTTGGGTTGATTCGCGCATTTCAGCCTGGCTACCTTCAAAGCTCCAGGTTATACCGGGGAAGTCAGCCCGGAGCTGTGGCAAAACCTCCTGGCTGATCGACTCAAGCACCCGGCTAACGGCATTGGCAGGCTCCACGTCCATGCCCACGGTGATCACCCGGCGCCCGTCGCGGCGGTTGATGCTGGTAAAAGCCTCCCCTTCTTCCACCTGAACCACATCCATCAGGGGTACCTCGGTGCCTTGCGGGGTATAAATGACATAATCCTCCAGGTGATGAACCTCCTCGCGTTGATGTTTAGGAAGTTTGACGCGCACTTCAATCTCGTTGGTTCCCCGCAGCTGGCGCATGGCCAGGGCCCCATAAAAAGCACTGCGGATCTGACGGCCCACAGCCGAGGAAGTCAATCCCAAATTGCGCCCCTCTTCCAGCAACTTAAAATCATACTGGGGTTTGCCTTTGTTGTAGTTGTCGTTGACATCGCGGGTGGCTTCAAACGACTCAACCCGTTGGAAGAAGGCCTCACTGGCCTGCTCCAAAACCTCAATGTCGGAATGGCTCAGGTCAACACTTATATCTTGCTGCCAGCCACCCGGGCCACTCTCCGCTTCAAAGGTAATCTGATCAATGCCTTTAAGATCGCCAATTTCATCGCGCCACAGTTCGATCACCTGCTGGGAAGTCATCTCCCGCTGGGTTGGCGGTTTCATGACAATCTCCACATCGATAAAGTTTTGTCCGCGCACATTGGTCTTAATGCCCTCGGCCACTTCAAAGAGGTTGTGCTGTTCAAACATGCGGTAGGTTGATTCGGTGATGTCGCTGGCTACCCGGGCTGCCTGGCGGGGAGTTGTGCTCACCGGCAGGCTCACCCCGGCCTCAATCTCATCGGCGGCCACTTCCGGCATCATGATCATCCCCATATGATCGCTGTAGGCATAAGCCCCCACCACAAGCAGGGTAGAAACCGCGATGCTCAGGGTGATGTAACGGTGACCCAGCGCATAGGCAAGAAAGGGACGGTAGCGCCGGTCCACAAAACGATGGAAACGCTCACTGAATGCCCCCTGCCAACGCTTGATCGTTTTTCCGAACCCCGATACCGGCTTTTGCCTGACATGACCCAAGTGGGCCGGTAGAATAAAAAGCGCCTCAAATAAAGAAACCGCCAGTACCACAATGACCACCGCCGGCAGCGGCCACCAGAATTTGCCGGTGGTGCCGGGAATAAAAAGCAGGGGAATGAAGGCAATGATGTTGGTCAGAATGCTGAATACCACCGGCCGGGAAATATCCCGGGCGCCCTTAATGGCTGCCTCCAAAAAACCCTCCCCCTGTTGGCGATAGGAATAGATGTTCTCGCCCACCACAATGGCATCATCAACCACAATGCCCAATGCCACAAGGAATCCGAACATGGATATCATGTTGATGCTTAATCCCGCCGGTGGGAGGAAAACCAAACCGCCAATAAAAGAGATCACCATGCCCATCATCACCCAGAAAGCCAACCGGTATTCAAGGAAAAGGGCCAAAATCAATAAAACAATCAGGATGGCCAGGATTCCGTTTTCAGTCAACAGCGAAAGACGCAGGCGGTAATCCTCCGCCCTGTTGTTGTCAATGCGGTATTGAACCCCCGGTGGCAACGACCGGTCAAAATCCTTTAATATATTTTCAACGGCCTCAGCTATTTCCAGGGGAGATTGATCTCCAATCCGGTAAATCTGTAAGTTTACTGAAGGCTGGCGGTTAAAGTGCCCGTGGAATCCCGTTTCTTCAAAACCATCTGTGATTTCGGCAATATCCCTCAGTTTAACTGATGCTCCGGAGGAAGAGGTTACCACATCAATCTGGCCAAACTCCCGGGCCCATTGTTTGCGTTCGTTCATGCGCAGGAGGATTTCACCTGCGTTGGTTTCAATGGCGCCGGCTGGTACATCCTGACTTGAGCGGGCAATCAGCTCGGCCACCTGGCCCAGGGTAAGGTTGTATTTGCGCAATTGTTGACGGGGTATTTCGACATGAGTAACATAATCCGGTACATTGCCGATTCCCACCTGTGTAATCTCATCATTGCTCAGCAACCGGTCGCGCAAGCGTTCAGCCAGCTTACGAAGGGTCCATATCTCGGTTTCACCGTATAACCCGACCTCCATAACCGTTCTTTGACGCGATTGAAGGCGCACTTCCGGTTCCTCAATGTCGTCGGGAAAAGTACGAATCCGGTTGACGGCCTGATCAATATCCTGAAAGGCTTTCATGCGGTTGGTACCGGCCACCAATTCAATGCTCACCCTGCCGGCACCCTCATAAGCCGTGGAAGTTACTTCTTTGATGCCCTGCACCCCACGTATGGCTTCCTCTACCGGAAGAAGAATGCCTTTTTCCACCTCAGCCGGAGCGGCCCCCGGGTAAACCACACTGACCTCAACAATATCCAGCTGAAATTGCGGAAATACCTCTTTCTGCATATGATAGGCCGTCCATATCCCACCGCCAATCAATATGATCATCAACAAATTGGCTGCTATGGAGTTCCTGGCCATATAAGCTATCGGGCCCTTCTTCAACGGCTTTTGTTCGTTATGTGATGTGGACTGATCCATGTGTTAAGTGCTTCAATTTGCATCATTTCATATTTCTTTCCTCCTGCCTACCTGGAGATACCTGACCCCGCTAAGCGGGGGTGTTTTGACACCTGACCCCGCTAAGCGGGGGTGTTTTGATACCTGACCCCGCTAAGCGGGGGTGTTTTGACACCTGACCCCGCTAAGCGGGGGGTGCTTTGACACCTGACCCCGCTAAGCGGGGGTGTTTTGACACCTGATCCCGCTAAGCGGGGGTGTTTTGATACCTGACCCCGCTAAGCGGGGGTGCTTTGACACCTGACCCCGCTAAGCGGGGGTGTTTTGACACCTGACCCCGCTAAGCGGGGGTATTTTTAATTTGTCGAATCAGAGGCCAACCGGAGGCTGGCACCCTCCACTACCGTTGCAATGTTGGTGGTCACCACCGAATCATTTTCCGACAAGCCCCCAGTAATATAGGCATAGGTGTTATCGCGAAAGACAATATCAACAGGTCTGATATCGAGCTTTTGATCCTTCATTACCCATACCGTTTCGTTTTTTCTTATATAATCCCGGTTAAGGCGAATAACCCCGGGGATCTTTTTGCCCTGAATGTGGGTTTCCACAAACGATCCGATGATAAGGCGGGGGTCCTGGCCGTTTTTTTGATTCAACAGCAATGGGTCGGGCACTTCCACCAAAACCCGGGCCATTCGGGTTTGATCCTCCAGGGCCCCGACCATTTTATACAAATGGCCTGTCCGATACCCCCCTTTTTCCCAGGCGGTTCGGTTGCGTATCCTAACCGGTGAACCTTTCTGCTGGTCACGGTCGGGGAAAGAGAGCCAGCGGAGTTTGGACACCGGCACGCTCGTCTCGATCCAGTATGTATCAAGGCCCACCAGTCGCGCCAGGTTGTCGCCGGGGGATACCTGAGAGCCGGTGTTCACGTTGCGGGTAAGCACCTGGGCATGGAAAGGGGCCCGGATGGAAGTTCTTTCCAGGTTTAACCTGGCTTGTTCAACGGCAGCCCTTGCTGCCTCGACCCTTGAGCGGGCCGAATTGAGCTGGGGTCTTCTCAGGATCAGCTTTTCCTGTTCCTGGGAGAGGGTTTCATCGAGCAGGCGATAATCCTCCCGGGCCACATTTTGTCGACCCATCTCAATATTCAGATCCGCCTCGGCCTGTCGCAAATCACTGCGGCTCTGCTGAAGGTCATTGCGGTAATCAGCCGGGTCAATCTTCAGTAAGGTTTCGCCTTCCATCACATAGCCACCGGGGGTAAAAGCCTTTGACCGGCGGATGATCTGCCCGCTTACCCTTGGACTTAGAACGATGTCCTGAGCAGGCTCCACCGTGCCCATGGCCATAATGGCAGGGCGGAAAGTATCGCGCCTGGCCTGAACGACTTCAACCAGCATAGCGGTTTTCCGGGTGGCCCCGGCCCGCTGTGCCGTGGGTTCGGTGAGGAAGGCCATCAGGGCAACACCGCCCCCCAACAGCAAAATGGCCAAGCTGATAAGTAGGGTTTTCTTTCTTTTCATATCACTGCATTCCTACGATTATTTTTTTATCGAATTAATTGGCCGTATGGAACCTGCATGGAATAATCATGTCCTTGTTGTGTAGGTTACTGGATGCAGGTTTCATTGGTATAAAGTGTAATTAACAGTCTGTATTTCAGCATAATAATAGCATGTAATTCGTTGGTCTCGGTAACCTCTGCCATGGAACCCTCATGTTTTATTCATTACCTTTTGTGCTAGTCGGTGCATGAGGGTTTCATATTAAATCATCAATGACATCTTCTCCGGTTGGATTACTCCGGAGGGTCCTGATTCCCTTCCTGACTGGTTGAACCGGCATTTTTCGGGGAATCAACATTTGGAGCCTTCGTTTGGTGCCCATCCCCATTATTCTGCCCGGACCCATCAGGCGCCGGTTGGTTTGCCTCCCTGGCAGTTTGAAATCCCCCGGCCAGGGCCCGGTACAATGCGACCCGGTATTCCAGCAGCTGCAATTTGGCGGAGAGCAACTCGCGACGCAAACGCTGCGCCTGATCAAGGGCGGTAAGCACATCAAGATAATCGCCCATGCCGTTAAAATACTCCAGGCGAAGCTGTTGATACGTTTGGTTGGCCAATTGGAGCTGACGTTGGAGGCTCTCAATGGTTTGCTTCTTTTTGCACTCCTGGATCAGGGCATCTTCGACTTCGCGGAAGGCATTCAACACCGTTTGTCCGTAGTGGTAGAGGCGTTGTTTTTTGACCGCCCGGGTGCGGTCGACTTCAGCATTGAGTTGGCCCCCGTAGAAAAGGGGGGTCATCAGGTTGCCGGCCAACGAACGGGCCCAGTCTTTAAAAAGGTTACCGGCCTGGTCGGCGCCGGTGGTTAGGGAAGCTGAAAGAGAAAGCCTGGGATAACGTCTGGAGGCGGCCGATGCCCAATCCCGGTCCGCCGCCTGCAATTGCCTGTAGGCCTGGCGTACGTCGGGCCGGCGGCGTACCAGCTCCATTGGCATGCCGGTCTCCGGCAAAGGCGGAAGAGAGGGCAGTGAATCGAGACCCGTGTCAAGATCCCCCTGTGGAGGCCGACCCAGCAAAACGGCCAGACGATGCTCCAAAACCTGCTGTTGCGACTCGACGGTAAGCTTCTGCTCCCTCGTCGACTCGAGCAGCCTGCGCTGACGCAGAATATCCGGACTCCTGATTTGCCCGCTGCCAAAACGCGCCTCCATCAATTCCAATACTTTCCGGTTCGTCTCGATCTGATTGCTAATCAATTCAAGCTGACTTCGCGCTTCGGCCAACTGAAACCATGTTCGCACTACCCCGGCCGATAAGGAAAGGGCCGCAGTCTTATAATCCGAACGGCTGGCCTGTGCCCTGTAGCGTTCGGCTTCCACCCGGCTACCAATACGCCCCCATAAATCAACCTCATACCCCGCACTCATCCCTAAACGAAAACTTTGACTCTGACGAAAATCAGAGAGGAAACTGCTGCTCTCCCCCTGGATAGAAGCATCCAACGAGGGAAAGAAATCCGAGGAAGCACGATCAACAACTGCCCTTGCCTCCTGCAACCGCTGCCAGGTGGTGCGCAAATTAAAATTGTTGGCCAGGGCCGTATCCACCAACTTATCCAAACCTTGATCCTCAAATGCCCTCCACCACTTATGAGGCATCTGCTCCGTCCCGGCTCGCGAAAAAGACTGTGTCGTGTCAACAGGAGGCGAAACAGTAGTCTGCTCCGGAATGCATGAAGTCACACCCAACACAATGAAAACCAGCGACACTATTTTCAGATTCATAAGGTTATTTTTTATTTAATCTTTTGGCCTTATGGAACCTGCATGTATATCCATGTCCTTATTGTGTAAGTTCTTGGATGCAGGTTTCATTCGTATCAAATGCAAATTGTTTCAATGTTGAAGACCTTTTATTCAACAATGAATGTCGGCAGAAGTTCATAACAGCTGCCACCGGCATCAATACAATCAATATAAAACATTGACATCCAGTGATAAAACAATATGGCTTAACACCGAATTCCTCATCCACTAACTTTCACAACAAAGGGATGTACAAAACATGCGGCTATCAGGGAGAGAGCCGATAACAACGGCTGATTTTTAAGGTTCTTCCAGTTTATTTTTTACATATTACCTAAGCATTAAACGGATGAACCATTTTTAATGGCATGTAGGGTGATTTTAAACGATAATAAGTCTTTATCTAAAGGAAACAGCGCCAGAGACAGGTTAAATGTTGGTTGTAACAAGCAAAAATAAACTGCATAAAAAACTAAAACCGGGTAATTTATTTATAAACACATTTTGTCCTGCAGGAGCGCTTCCTAGCCGATTTCCTGCAATTTTTGGCTGACTTTTTCCATCTTTGCATGGCGATTAAAGGAAAAGGCCGTAGCGGTTTGATCCAGGTGCTGATAAAGGATCAGAATCTTTTCATACAGGTCCTTTGCTTTTTCCGTTTGATTCTGCCACATCAGTCCATCTGCCATTTCAGTTAAAAGGTCGGCCAGCTGATCAAAATTCTCTTCCTGCAATTTCTCGTTGTCTGCCAACTCATCAATCAATTCACCGGAAGAAATCGACATCAAATGATCCAGGTCCAAATCAAGCTCACTTTTCAGGGTTAACTGAACGTTTTCAATGCCCTCATTGACTTTGCCCTGGTTTTTGAACCCGGTTAAATCGGCCATGATCCGGGCCAGTACCCGCCCGGCTTCTTCAATTTGGCGTTTAAGATAATCTCGGTATTCCATATACAAAGATTTTTAATGGTTTTAGGCGGCTTTAACCGGAGGTAGCAAACACCAATACCTTCATGCCCTCTCTGGGGGCCACCCAATAAAAAACCATGGTTTGAAGGCATCAATCTACAAAGATTTTTTCTAAGAAAGAAACATCCCATTTATACCTGCCCAATGATCCATACCGTAACAACTTAAAAGGGAATTGATGCACCAGAAGATGCACCCAAAAAAGTCAACACCAAAAACCTGATCGCAACGCAAACGAGTAATATGATTTGAATCTGACCAACCAACAGGGGTTTGAAAGGATCACCAGATCATACAAGAAAGCCCTTGCATCATGCAACAAACAGAAATGGAAAAAGGCGATTAAACGCTTCCGGTGAATGGAGGTCATAAGAAGGAGGAGAAAATGAAAGCCCCATTTATGAACCGGCGCATCAAGGCCATGTATAAATCATGTTGGGTTTGGCGGGGAAGCAATTCATGACAGCAAAACATAATTTCAATATTATACGCATTTTCAACCGTTCACAAGTCTTTATTAAACCAAACCTCCGGAATCCGGGGGTAAATTGAACCTGGACCAAAAAGATCAACAAAAACATATGATGATGAAAAAACTTCTGCTATTATTTAGTTTTGCATTGATTACCAGCAGTGTGACGCTAGCGTGCACGAATTTTATTGTCACCAAAGGGGCTTCGAAGGACAGCTCGGTGATGGTGGTTTATACCTGCGACGGTGAATTTCACCCGCATCTGGGCATCACCCCGGCGGGGGATCATCCGGAGGGGGAGATGATCACCCTCAACAACTGGTCGGCGGGGGTAAAAGGGAAGATACCACAGGTGGATCACACTTATGCGATTGTTGGCCCGCACATGAACGAGCACCAGGTATCCATAGGAGAAACCACTTTCGGAGGGCGAGAGGAGCTGCACGACACCACCAAATTCCTGCATTACTGGGACATGATGCATCTGACGCTTCAGCGGGCCAGGACGGCAAGGGAAGCCGTAAAGGTATTGACGGGCCTGGCTGAGAAGTATGGCTATGGCAGCACCGGTGAATCCTTTTCCATTGGAGGTCCGCAGGAAGCCTGGATTGTAGAAATCATCGGCACGGGCCCCGGTCGCGACGGGGCGGTATGGGTAGCGCGAAAAGTACCCGACGGGTATGTTTCCGGACATGCCAACAAGAGCAGGATTGGTACGTTTCCGCGCAATGATCCGCAGAACTGTCTTTATTCGGATAATGTGGTTTCATTTGCTGTAGAACAGGGGTATTACGATCCCGACGCCGGCAAACCGTTCCGGTTCAACGAGGTATATGATCCCTCGACCCCGTCCAACCTGCGTTATTGCGCCACCAGGGTATGGAGTATGTTCAACCGGGTTAACCCCAACCTGAACCTATCGCCCGACTATCATCGGGGTGTACAGGGAGCCGAACGCTATCCCCTGTGGATCAAGCCAGAAGAGAAACTCTCGGTGGATGATCTCACGCAAGTGATACGGGACCACTATGAGGGCACCCCATTTAGCATGAGGCAGGGGATCACTGCCGGGCCTTTCGGCAACCCCAACCGCTGCCGGCCCCTGGTCTTTGAGGTCAACGGACGAAAAGCCAGCTGGGAGCGCCCCATATCGACCACCAAAACAGGTTTTTCCTTTATTGCCCAATCCCGCTCCTATATGCCGGACCCGGTCGGCGGGGTGTTATGGTACGGCATGGACGATACCTACACCACCTGCTATTTCCCCCTTTATGCAGGCATCGACTCGGTGCCTCAACCCTATGCCACCGGCAACATAAAGGAATTCAGCTCCCAGTCAGCCTGGTGGGTCTTTAACTTTGTGGCCAATTTTGCCAACATCCGTTACAACAGGATGGTCAAAGACATACGGGAAGTGCAGCAGGAGCTGGAAGGCCGCTTCATTGCCGAAGTGGACAGCATTGACCAAAAAGCCCTTCAGCTTTATCGCCGCAATCCCGACAAGATGCAAGAGATGCTCACCCGGTTCTCTGTCAGCAGGGGCAACCAGGCTTTTAACCGGTGGAAAAAACTGGGCAAAAAACTGATCTGCAAATACAATGATGGCTATATCAACAATGAAAAAGGGCGCCCAGAAAAACACGGATATCCTCAGCATTGGTATCGCCGGGCTGTTAAAAACGACTCCACGCGCTATTTACCCCAATGGGAAAAAGACACCACCGAAGCCACAGAGCCTACCATGTTCTAAAGACTCCCGCACTGGGCCTTTCCGCAAGTAACGGATAAAAACTTTTATCGTCCGGGTAATATGCCACAGATCAGTCGCGTTCATCTCTTTTCATGGTCATGAACGTGACTGATCATTCAATGCCAGCCCATCTACATGGACCCGTCATTTTCAGTTTCTACATTCAGCTGCCTGCCCTCCTTGTAAGCCTGCCGATCTTTTATATTTCCAACCACCCATCCAATAACCATTCCCCAAGGCAGGCCTATGGCCGCCAAATAGACCATCTCGCCAAAAAGCAATGCAAAAGCTATGCCCAGGGGAACCCCAAAAACACCCATCCCCATCGCCAGCCAGCTGCGCTGATATTGGTTTTTAGGCACCAATTTCAGCTTTTTGTAGATCAACCTCAAAATATTTGATTCACTTCTGCGTATGGCTTTTCTCAGTTCTTTCCGGCTACCGGAAAAAGCATTGATCCGTTCCACTTCCCCGTTCACCCCTTCAGCCACTTCCCCGGAGATCTCCCTTTTTTGCAATTCACCGATCAGTTGGTTCAAAGCCTGCCAGACCCGGGCCAATTCCTTATCCCTCTTTGACACCCCAATACCTTTGTTTTGAATGCTTTGTATTTCCATAACCTTTTTTCCCAATGGGTGACAAGCCACAACCATTTATTACAGGGGAACTTTAACGAAGGACGAAACCTTTTCAACAAGTGTGTATCAAACAAAACATTTATTAAAGGGTGATCCCGGGAAGCACGCTCATTCTGAGCTATGGGCAAACCTGCAACGCAAATCATCCACACAACGAACCTTCTTTAGGGTAAGGGATGATATTTTCAAGGATCATCTGTTAAACCTATAAACCAAGCATTCCAGCAGAAAAGTCTTCCGGTTTAATATTTATACCTGAACATCTTCTTTTCATCGAAAAATATTTTTTATATATTCCTTCAAAATTCATAAAAGGAAAAGGGGTTCCATCTAAACCTTCAAAAGTACTGGCTACTTTAGCCGAGAAGGATTCTTCACCCTTCATCGCATCTCAAAACATTACAAGATGAACGATACCGGGTATTCACTATTTAAAAAAACAACCGCCCTTTCACAATACAAAAGGCAGGATACCATTATTCGGAAATATCTTGAACTGCTGGGCCATTTTTTTCCCCATTTAACCATTTCGTTTGACCATGAAAGAAAAGGTGAAAGCAGGGTGGATATTGCTGTTGATACATCGGAAAAAAACTTTGGATACCTGGATATAGAAGGGATTGCCACCGAAGAGGATCAGGCCTGTATTCGGGATTCTTCGCGTTTAGTGGGGATGTTGTTGGAAAACATTGATCAAAAAAAGCTGATTGGCGATGAAAAAAAACTGCTAAAGGAGACCATCGAAGAAAAGACCCGGGCCTTAAAAGAAAAGGAGGAAAAGCTGCGCAACATTGTTGAACACAGCACCAACCTGTTCTATTCCCATACCCCCGATCACTGGCTCACCTATTTAAGTGCGCGGAGCTATGATTTTTTTGATTGCTCACCGGAGGAAGCCAGGATCAAGTGGACCGAATTTCTCTCAGACCATCCGGTGAACCAGGAAGGCATCAAAAAGACCAACGAAGCCATTCGCACCGGTAAGACCCAGCCGCCCTATGAATTGGAGCTAATCACTAAGAAAGGCCGCAAGCTATGGGTAGAAGTGCATGAGGCACCTGTCGTCAAGGGTGGCCAGGTGGTTTCCATTGTGGGGGCCCTGGTGGATATTACCGAACGCAAAAGGACCAACGATGCACTGAAAGCCAGCGAACAGAAATACCGGGCGGTCTTTGAAAATACCGGTACCGCTACGATCATCATCGAAAAGGACATGACCATCTCTCTGGCCAATAATCAATTTGCCCGGCTTTACGGGGCGCCCCAGGAGAAAATTGAGAACCGGCTGAAATGGGCGGAGTTTGTCCATCCCGAAGACCGTGAATGGATGAAAGCCTATCATCAGCGGCGCAGGGAAAGCCCCGGTAAAGCCCCTAATAACTATGAATTCCGTCTGATCGACACTTCCTCCCGGCAGCACTACATTTACATCACCGTCGATATGATTCCGGGCACCCAAAAAAGCGTGGCCTCCTTTCTGGATATCACCCAAAGAAAAAAGGCGGAAGAAAAATTAAAAGAACGCGAGCAACACTTTAAGGCCCTGTTTTACCAGAACAGTTCAGTCTTAATGCTACTCGAACCCAAAACAGGCAACATCTATGATGTCAACCACAAAGCGGTGAAATTCTATGGCTACTCAAGGGCCCAGTTGTGTTCGATGAACATCAGCCAAATCAATACGCTGCAGCCCGCCCCATTAACTGAGGAAATGAACCAGGCGCGAAGGCAAAAAAAGAACTATTTCATCTTCACCCATCGCCTGGCCAATGGCGAATTTAGGGATGTAGAGGTTTATACCGGGGTCATCACCATTGAAGGCAAAGAGATGCTTTATTCGACCATCCATGATATCACCGAAGAGACCCAGAACCGACGGAAGTTACAGAAAGGCGAAGAAATTGCCCGGATCGGGACCTGGGAATTTGACCTGAATTCGCGCAAAGTCTATTCTTCTCAAGGCGCCCGGAGAATTTACGGTATAGAAAAAGAAGACCTGACCATGGATGAAGTCCAGAAGATACCGATGGAGGATGAACGTTCCAAACTGGATCAGGCCATAGAGGATTTGATTAACAAGGGGACTTCCTACGACATGGAATTCAAGATAAAGAGGGCCAATGACGGTCAAATCAGGGACATCCATTCCATTGCTGAATATCATCACCAGCGCAATGTGGTCTTTGGCATCATCCAGGACATCACCGACCGCAAGGAAGATGAAAAAGAGTTAAAAAGAAAAAATGAAGAGCTCAGGGCAACAGAAGAAGAGCTCAGGGCCTCCAATGAAGAGTTGAGAGAAATCAATGAGCGACTCGAGAAGCAAAAACAGGAGCTGGAAACTGCCAAAGAAAAGGCCGAAGAAAGCGACCGGCTCAAATCAGCTTTCCTGGCCAACATGAGCCATGAGATTCGCACCCCCATGAACGGTATTATGGGCTTCGCTCAATTGCTCAAACAAAAAAAGCTGAATGCCCAAAAGCAAAGTGAATTTCTGGATATTATCCATGGACGTACCCGCCATTTATTGCACATCATCAACGATATTGTCGATATCTCAAAAATTGAAGCCAACCAGCTCGACATCAATCCCGAGGTGTTCGATCTGAACAGCCTGATGGATAACCTATTTCAGGAACAGGAGAAAGAATTAAAGGAATTAAGAAAATCCCACATCCATCTTTCCCTAAAAAAGGAAGTACCTCAAAAATCTTATCGGATCAATACCGACAGCAGCCGGTTTCGTCAGGTCATGGATAATCTCTTGAGCAATGCGGTCAAATTCACCAAACAAGGATCAATCTCATTCGGGTACCATCTTAACGAAGACCATACCCTCACCTTTTTCGTTGAAGATTCGGGGATTGGGATTCCCACGGAAAAAAAACAGCAAATCTTCGAAAGGTTCCGCCAGGTGGATGAATCCACCAGCCGCCAGTTTGAAGGCACCGGATTGGGGCTTACCATTTCACAAAATCTGATTGAGCTGATGGGCGGAAAAATTTGGATGGAATCCACCCCCGGGGAAGGCACCTGTTTTTATTTTACCCTGCCGGCGGAAGTTAAACAAGACCAACTTCCTGAGGTCAAACCAGAAAAAAAAGAAAGGCACTTTAATTGGTCTGAAAAAACCATTCTCCTGGTAGAAGACGATACCGCAAGTCAAACTTACTTTATGGAAGGGATTGAGCCCACAGGAGCCCGGATGATGGTATCTGAGACAGGAAAGGACGCTTTACGCAAATTGGCCGCCAATGCCTGGCCTGATCTGATTTTGATGGACATCCGCCTGCCCGATATGAGCGGGCTGGAAGTAACCCGAACCATACGTCAACAAGATCCTGACATTCCCATAATCGCTCAAACCGCCTATGCTATGGGGAAAGACGAACAAAAGTGCCTCGAGGCCGGTGCCAACGATTATCTCTCCAAACCCATCGAGATTGATCACATGCTTAACCTGATGGATCAATACCTTTAGGCTTATCTGCTAATTGGTCTATTTGCTAATTTTGGGAGCCGCCTGTTGCTGACTCCAACGCATATGTGTGAAATATTTGGCGGATGAACCCATCCCGCCGACAAGCATTTCATCGTCAGGATAAAAATTGCGACCCGGGGAGGACTCGAACCCCCAACAGCCAGATCCGAAGTCTGGTGTTCTATCCAATTGAACTACCGGGCCGGAGATGGGCAAATTTAAATAAAAATTACCCGCTGGTAAAAAACCAACAAATTATTCATGGGTTTTCCTATTCAAAGAGTATTTGTTGTAATTTTGAAAAAAATGGGTCTTTCATGAAACAACGGCACTATTTTATGGAGACAACAGATGGCATCAGGCTTTTTGTCAGAAAGTGGGATGCCGTCAACAGGGCGGATGCCCGGATCATTTTGATTCATGGATTCAGCGAGCATTCAGGCAGATATAAGCCTTGGGCTGAGCGGTTTGCCGCTGAGAACATCAGCGTTTTGACGGTGGATCTCAGGGGGCATGGACAATCCCAGGGTATTCGCGGCCATACCCCTGGTTTCAAGCGACTGCTGCTTGACCTGGACCAGCTGATGGAGGAGCATCCGGCCCCTGCCAACACCCCTACATTCATTTACGGGCAAAGCCTGGGCGGAGGCATTGTCATCAACTATGGCCTCACCCGCAGAGATGGATACGAGGGGATCATTGCCACTTCCCCCTGGCTCAGGCTCTCGACCGAACCCAAAGCCTTTGCCCTGCTTCTCTCCAGAGGCCTGAAAATCATTGCCCCGCGTGCCGTAAGGAATTCAAAACTCAACATCAATTACCTCTCCCATGATCCCGAGGTCATCAAACGCTATGAACACGACCCCCTCACCCACCGACAAATTACCCCCCACCTGTTTTTTGGAGCCCGAAAAGCCGGATTATATGCCCTTCACAATGCCCATAAACTCAATAAACCCTTGCTGCTGATGCACGGCACCGGCGATAAAATCACTTCCCTGAAAGCCAGCGAACAGTTTGTGCAAAAAGCCCAAAAACACCATAAAGACGTCCGGTTCATTCGCTGGCCGGAACTTTATCATGAATTGCACCAGGAAAAACAAAAGGACCGGGTTTTTCAAACCATCCTCCAATGGCTCAAAGAAAAAACCAAAAATTCCCAAACCCATGAGCACCTTCAGAACACCCGTTCCCATTAAACCATCCCCTTTCGAACTGACCTACAAAAAACAATCCATGCTTATTGGGTCCTGTTTTACAGGTAATATCGGGGAAATGCTGCAATATTACAAATTCCCCACTATGATCAATCCTTTTGGGGTCATGTACAATCCCATATCGGTCAAAAATGAGCTGGATATGCTCATGCATAAAAAAACCTTCGATGCAAAGGACCTCCATCAATACAACCAAACCTGGCTAAGTTTCTATCACGGTACACGTTTTTCGGGGGATGACCAAACCCAGGTGCTCCAAAGAATCAATCAGGGCATTCGTCAGGCTTCACAGTGGCTCGCCAATACCAGCATGCTTATTATCACCTTCGGCACTTCCCGGGTATACGAACTTAAAAAAGACCACACCATTGTCTCCAACTGCCATAAGATCCCTTCCAGCGAATTTGATCACTACCAGCTTAAGGTGGATGACATCACCCAAAACTGGCAGCCAGTAATAAAAGAACTTCGGGCGATACATCCCGATATGCAAATCGTTTTCACCATCAGCCCGGTCAGGCATTGGAAAGACGGAGCGGTATCCAACCAACAAAGCAAAGCCACCCTGATCCTGGCTGTTCAGCAATTGCTCGAATCATTCCCCGAGCTGGATTATTTTCCTTCCTATGAGATCATGATGGATGAACTGCGGGATTACCGGTTCTATGATGAGGACATGATTCACCCGGGAAAAACTGCCATTCATTACCTTTGGGAACAATTTTCCAATACATACATCAAAAAACCCACCCGAAAAACGATGGATAAGATGGAAGAAATCGTCAAGGCAAGCAACCATAGCCCTTTGAAACCAAGATCTCTGGAGCATCAGAATTTCCTGAAAAAACAGATAGAAAAAACCCGGCACCTGATGCAAAAATACCCCCACATCAACCTGCAGCCCGAATTGAACCATTTTATTCAACAACTGGAAGGAACTCAGCCATAATGAAGATTTGCCCCCAAGGTGAGCTAACCCGAATGATTCAAGAATAATGCTTGCACAAACTTCATTGCGTTCGTTTGTGAATAATGCAGTCTAAAGGCCATCCCGGCCGGGAGCGAAAAAAATGTTCCGGCTGCCAGCCTTGGGGCAAAGCGAACCGGAACACATCATTTTACTCAATGATCAACTTCAAAGGCATCGTTCTTTCGTGAAGATAAACTTTGACCAAATAGACGCCGGGGGAGAAATCGGCCACCTCAATTCTTAATGGTCTTTGATCCAGCTCATTGCCAGACCACTCCCTCAACTTTTTCCCTTCCATATTGGTCAGCTCGATGCGTATAACCTTGATGCCCTCTGACAGATGAACCACCGTGGTTTGGTTGGCAGGATTGGGATAAACAACGGCCTTTTTTCCCTGCAGCAAGGCTCCCACATCGGTATCGGCATCAACAGTTATGTAATCACTCCGGCTTTTGGAACCGGATTGAACCCCATCGGATACGGATAAGGACACGCTATAGGTCCCTGCTTCCTGGTAGGTATAACTGGGATTCTGCTCGGTGGCATCATCGGTGCCATCATCATCAAAGTCCCATTTCCAGGAGATAATATTGCCTGTGGACTGATCAGTAAAGTTTACCGTAAGGGGCGCGGTACCACTGGTCACATCTGCTGAAAAATCGGCTTCAACCGTGGGATAGACCTCAATATAATCCTCTTTGGTGGTACTCAAGCTGTTGGTGCCATCCGAGACGCTTAAAGAAACATCATAGGTGCCTGGTTCCTGGTAGACATAACTCGGGTTTTGACTCATCTTATCGGTCGAACCATCGCCATTGAGATCCCAGAACCAGTTAACCACAGCACCTGTTGATTGATCCGTAAACTGGACGGTCAAGGGAGCATATCCGAAGGTGATATCAGATGTAAATTCAGCCGCCAGGGGTTTTACCACCACAATGTAATCTGGCCGGGTTTGGGTATCGCTGTTGACCCCGTCGCTCACGGTCAGGCTAACGGTGAAGGTATCGGCCTGACTGTATTGATGCTGTGGATTCTGAGTTGTGGCATCGGTAGTTCCATCGCCGTTGAAATCCCAGGCCCACGAGGTAACATTGCCCGTCGACTGGTCGGTGAACTGCACGGTCAGTGGGGCTTCACCGGCAGTGACATCGGCTGAGAAATCGGCTTCCAACCCGGCGGTAACGGTAATGTAACCGCTTTTGGTCTCGGTATCGCTGTTGGTCCCGTCACTCACCATAAGGCTTACCGTGTAGGTGCCTGCCTGGGTATACTGATGGGAGGGATTTTGAGTGGCGGCATCGGTCAACCCATCGCCGTTGAAATCCCAGGCCCACGAGGTAACATTGCCCGTCGACTGGTCGGTGAACTGCACGGTCAGCGGGGCTTCACCGGAAGTGACATCGGCCGTGAAATCGGCTTCCAACCCGCCTGTAACGGTGATGTATCCGCTTTTGGTTTCGGTATCGCTGTTGGTCCCATCGCTAACCGTCAGGCTTACCGTATAGGTGCCTGCCTGGGTGTACTGGTGAGACGGATTCTGGGTGGTGGCATCGGTCAGACCATCGCCGTTGAAATCCCATGCCCACGAGGTAATATTGCCCGTTGACTGGTCGGTGAACTGAACCGTAAGCGGGGCCGCACCGGAAGTGACATCGGCCGTGAAATCGGCTTCCAACCCGCCTGTAACGGTGATGTATCCGCTTTTGGTTTCGGTGTCGCTGTTGGTCCCGTCGCTAACCGTCAGGCGCACCGTATAGGTGCCTGCCTGGGTGTACTGGTGGGACGGATTCTGGGTGGTGGCATCGGTCATTCCATCACCGTTAAAATCCCAGGCCCACGAGGTAACATTGCCCGTCGACTGGTCGGTGAACTGGACCGTAAGCGGGGCTGCACCGGAAGTGACATCGGCCGTGAAATCAGCCTCTATACCTGGTGTTGGAGACAAATCATGGGGAATGGCAAAAGCAGTAAGTTCATCAACAAATGTCCCGATCAGGCTTGCTACCCCACTATTGACATCAATCAAATACAAGCCTCCTCCTGCCTTGGCACTTGCCGGGGGAAGGCTTAAACTGCGACCAGCTTCTTTGGTCCCTTCATAAAGGGTTCCGTATAAAATATTGTTTTGGCGGTCATAAGCTATATCCTGTGCATAGTTGATGTTGATTCCCAGGCTGCCAATGACCGTTCCCGCTCCAGTGGTATTATTTATGCTCAACAGTTGATCATTGGCCAGGTCAATTCCATAGAGGTTTCCATTTTTGTCACAGGCAATACCAATAACCAGCCCGCCGGTGCCCATGATCTGTCCAACCTGGGTCAGGCTGCCCGTGGTGCGATCCACCTGATACAACACATTATTGGCCTGGCTTGTATAATCACTGACATACATCACATCGCTGGTCACATCATAAGCCAGGCCGGTTGGTGAGTTCAGGCTCATGGTGGCTATGGGGGTGAGGTTCCCGTTCACGGTATCGATGGTTACCAGGGCATTGGTACTATACTGACACCCGTACCATTTGCCATCGGCCCAGTCGGCTCCGGCAATAAAATCTGTGGTGTTTTCAGCAATGTTGGCAATCACACCGGTTGTACTTACCTTAACAGGGCCAGGGGTAGTTGTTTCGCTATCCGAGTATGCATCCCAGGCAAAGCCCAATCTTTGTTCGCCGCCAACCTGGATGTAGCCGGCCTTGGTCTCGGTATCGCTGTTGGTCCCATCACCAACGGTCAGGCTTACCGTATAGCTGCCTTCCTGGGTATACTGATGGGACGGATTCTGGGTGGTGGCATCGGTGATGCCATCTCCGTTGAAATCCCAGGCCCAGGAGGTAACATTGCCCGTTGACTGGTCAGTAAACTGGACCGTCAGGGGGGCTTGACCGGAGGTGACATTGGCTGTAAAATCCGCCTCTAAACCCGGAGTTGGAGACAGGTCATGGGGAATGGCAAAGCCGGTAAGCTCATCGACAAAGCTTCCCACCAGGGTAACCGAGCCGGTAGCCACGTCAATCGTATACAATCCGCCCCCTGCCTTGGAGGCCGATGCTGGCGGAATTGAACTTGCCTGGCTGAGGGCATTCTGTGACCCTTCATACAACGTCCCGTACAGTACATTCGCGTTGCGGTCAAAGGCGATGTCCTGGGCATAATTGATTTGAATGCCCAAATCGCCTATTGAGGTGGCTGCGCCGCTGGTCTTATCAATGCTGCAGAATTGATCGGCAGAGAGGTTCACCCCATAGAGATTGCCATCTTTGTCGCAGGCTATGCCAATGATCAAACCACTGGAGAGGATATCCCCAACCTGGGTAAGGCTGCCATTGGTGCGGTCCACCTCATAGAGCACGCTGCCGGTACCATCGTAATCGCTGACATACATCACATCGGTGGATACATCATAAGCCAAACCTGTAGGCGAATTCAAACTCATGGTGGCTATGGTGGTCAGGCTTCCGCTCAGGGTATCAATGGTAACCAGGGCGTTGGTGTTGTATTGGCACCCGTACCATTTGCCGTCGGCCCAGTCGGCCCCGGCAATAAAATCACCGTTGTTTTCAGCGATGTTGCTGATTGAACCAGCCGTAGAGACCACGACAGGCCCCGCGGTCATGTTCTGGCTTTCGGCATAAGCGTCCCAGGCAAATCCCAATCTTTGTTCGCTGCCCACCTGGATGTACCCGGGCTTGGTTTCGGTATCACTGTTGGTCCCGTCACTAACGGTTAAACCAACCGTATAGGTTCCATCCATGGTATAGACATAGGATGGATTCTGGGTGGTGGCGTCGGTGGTTCCATCGCCGGTGAAGTCCCAGGCCCAGGAAGTGATATCACCAATGGACTGATCGGTGAACTGAACGCTCAGGGGGGCTTGACCGGAGGTGACATCGGCTGTGAAATCCGCCTCCAAAGCACTGGTGACTGTAATGTAATCCGTCTTGGTCTCGGTATCGGTGTTGGTCCCATCGCTGACGGTCAAACTGACCGTATAACTCCCGGCCTGGGTATACTCGTAGGCGGGATTCTGCCCGGTGGCATCGCTCACCCCATCCCCGTTAAAATCCCAGGCCCACGAGGTAATGTTCCCGCTCGATTCGTCGCTAAACTGAACCGTCAGGGGGGCTTCGCCGGAAGTGACATCGGCTGTGAAATCTGCCAGAAGGGCGCCTTCCTGGAGTACGGTATAAGCCCTGACACACGGATCATAAGCCAGGCCCTTGACATCACCTCCCATCCCGGTCCAGTCCGTTCCATCATTGCTTAGCCAAAAGCTGCCTGAATCAGCAATGACGGCATTGCTCGAATAACCCTCTACATTTGACTCAACAGGGATGGGAAAACCATAGGTTCCGGTCTGATAAACAATATGCACAAAAATCTCCTCCCCCTCTGTTAAATCAATCGGAGTTGGCAGTTCCAGTGTATAATATCCGGCAAATTCGCAGGAGATATCCGTTAAACTTTCCCTCAACCCCGTTAAGGCAGAACCATCAAAATCATCATAGATCTCAATATCCAGTATTGTACCGGTGGCTGTGGCATAGGTTCCTATGCTTTGGAGTTGCTGATTGGTTCCGGCTTCAAACCGGACGATGGCATGATCGGTTCCATCTCCATAGCCCAGGGAGGTAACCCAACCCAGCTCATCGTACTCAAGAAAAGCTACCTCCGGGTCATATGCCATACGGTTGGGGAATATGCCGGTGGTTTGCACCCCAATCGAATCGTGAAAAGACAGGTAATAATAGCCGGATTCGCCCCAGCTGGTTCCCCAACTGTTCTTAACAATCCAGGCACCCGGGTCGTCGGCGGCCGTAGACTTTTGATCATCCCATCCCACCAGCAAGACACAATGACCTCCTCCTTCGCTGGGATCCTGGTCCGTCTCATTGTAAAAATAGGTATAATCCACAGGATTGTAAGAGGCCGTGTGGAAATACGTGCCGATGTGAACAGCCCCGTAATCCAAAATGGCCTGTTTGATGGTGTTGATAGAGGTATCGGGCATCCATACATCCGGTACATAGGCAACCGGTGTTAAACCCAGCGGACAGGTATTGTCGCTTATGCCTGAATAAGGATCGTCTGCCTCCGACATAGGGCCTTTACCCCGGGCCAACATGCTGGCCGAGATGAAAATATTTCCGCCCTCACAGGGCGCCCAGTCAAAATTGTGGCAATTGTTCAGGTTGTCCTCGGAAAGGTCAAACGTTCCAAATCCCTGCAAAAGCCAACGCGACTCCATGGAACCTAAAGTAGCAAAAGCCCAGCAGGCCCCGCACCGGCCCTGGTCCTTCACGGCAGTGACCCCACCTTCGGTGCGTAAATCATAAGATACCGGCAGATCCTTGGTCATTGCACCGGGTTTGAATTGAACCATGGCAGGAGCTGGCCTGCCACCAAAATAACGGCCATCATAGGCCTTCAGAAAGTCTTTCCCGGCCTTCTTGTGCTCCATGTAGTCTTTGAAATCGGGATTCAGGGGAGCTACGGCAGGTTTTTTCTGTGCATACAAAGAATGGAAAATCAGCACAAAAACCATGAGGGTAAAAATCTTTTTCATGTTGAAACGGATTAAAACGGTTGTTAAAAGATGGGGACATGGAAAAACCATGTTGCTTCCAGGGCGATTATACCAAGGTGCTTTACCCCTTACACGAACACTGACTTACAGTTGTTTAAATAAAACCGATGGCAAAAAAAATAACGCCCCGGCATAATGTAGGGACCAGCAATGAAAAGGCCGGAGCACAAGCAAATACATTAATGAATCAATATAAACCTTTCCGGGTTGAAAATATTGTAAAAATCGGACAGCCACGAAAAAACGATAAATGCCATCACTCCCTGATAACATCAGTGACCATGGCTTTTCTCTAAAAAGCAGCCACCTTATTGTCGGTTAATTGGTGGGATTGCTGCAAGTGGCCGAGAAAAACTCAAAACAATCAAGTGATAAAACAAAATCAATCCATCCTGAATACGGCCATAAAGGCAGACTGGGGCACTTCCACATTGCCCACCTGACGCATCTTTTTCTTGCCCTTCTTTTGCTTTTCCAACAATTTGCGCTTGCGGGTCACATCGCCTCCGTAACATTTGGCCGTCA
Source organism: uncultured Bacteroidota bacterium (assembly GCA_913055635.1). Lineage (GTDB taxonomy): Bacteria > Bacteroidota > Bacteroidia > Bacteroidales > UBA12077 > JAGXLC01. The sequence goes on along the minus strand of CAJXLK010000016.1, from coordinate 16,396 downwards.
CGTCTTTTCGCAAAGCCTTGACGGTTTCCCGGGCAATGATCTTACCCCCGATGGCCGCCTGAATGGCAATGTCGAACTGCTGACGGGGAATCAGGTCCTTAAGCTTTTCACAGGTGCGTTTGCCAAAATCATAGGCATGATCGCGGTGAATCAAAGTAGAAAGGGCATCGACCATGTTACCGTTGATCAAAATATCCAGGCGAACCAGTTTGGCTTCTTTATAACCGGTCTGAAAATAATCAAAGGAAGCATAGCCCTTGGAAAGGCTTTTGAGCTTATCGTAAAAATCAAACACAATTTCGGCCAGGGGCATTTCAAAGGTCACCTCGACCCGGTTGTTGGGCTGAAAGACCTGATTTTTCAGGGTACCCCGTTTTTCCAGGCACAATGTCATGATCGATCCGATGAAATCGGCATGGGTAATAATCTGGGCGTTAATATAAGGTTCCTTGATAATCTCTATCCTTTTTTCTTCGGGTAAACCGGAAGGGTTGTGTACTTCAACCTCCTCCCCGTCGGTTGTTTCAACCACATAGGAAACATTGGGCACGGTGGTGATCACGTTCATGTCGTATTCGCGGTCGAGCCGTTCCTGGATGATTTCCATGTGAAGCAGGCCCAAAAAGCCGCAGCGAAATCCAAAGCCCAGGGCCATTGAATTTTCGGGTTCAAAAGTCAGGGAAGCATCATTGAGCTGGAGCTTTTCCAGGGAAACCCGCAACTCTTCATAATCATCGGAATTCACCGGGTAAATACCGGCAAAGACCATGGGCTTGACGTCCTCGAAGCCGGAGACCGCCTTTTCGCAGGGCCGGTCGAAATGGGTAATGGTATCGCCCACCTTCACTTCATAGGAAGCCTTGATGCCCGAAATAATATAGCCCACATCACCGGCATTCAGCTCCTTGCGGGATTCTTTCTGGAGCCGCAGCACGCCAATGTCATCGGCGTGATAATCTTTCCCGGTATTGACAAATTGAACGTGATCGCCTTTATGAATGGTGCCGTTGAAAACCCTGAAATAGGCCTCAATGCCCCGGTAAGAATTAAACACCGAATCAAAGATCATGGCCTGCAGGGGGGCCTGCTCGTCGCCCACTGGCGGGGGGATCTTTTCAATGATGGCATCCAGGATGTTTTGCACGCCAAGGCCTGTTTTGCCGCTGGCCTCAATGATGTCGTCGTGGTCGCAGCCGATCAGCTCAACAATCTGATCCTTTACCACCTCCTTGTTGGCCGCTTCCAGGTCCACTTTGTTCAATACCGGTATGATCTCCAGGTCATGATCAATGGCCAGATAGACATTGGAAATGGTCTGGGCCTGGACTCCCTGAACCGCATCAACCACCAGCAAAGCCCCTTCACAGGCTGCAATGGAGCGGGACACCTCATAGGAAAAATCCACATGCCCCGGTGTATCAATTAAATTGAGGTAATATTTTTGATTCTCGTGCAGATAATCCATCAGGATGGCGTGGCTCTTGATCGTAATGCCCCTCTCCCGCTCAAGTTCCATATCATCAAGCATCAGGTCATGGTATTCCCGCTCGGTCACCGATTTGGTATACTGCAACAACCGGTCGGCCAGGGTACTCTTGCCATGATCAATGTGGGCCAAAATACTGAAATTCCTGATGTGCTGCATTTTATGCTCCATGGTATTCCTTCCCTTTTCTTTTTATCTAACGTATTTTTGGAGGGTATAAAGATACGCAATAATTAAAGAATACTAAATCAGGCCCGGATAAATTACAGGCAGAGGCTGAACAACAGAGCTCAAAAGAGAGGAATCATGACAAGAGGAAGCTCATCAAGAGGGCATAAACCAGGTGTTCACGAATACGGGGCGAAAAAAAACCATAGAGGAAAGCAGGTCAAAGGGTAACAGAACAAAGGGCAGCAGAACAAAGGGTCGCAGGATAAAAGGTAGCAGGATAAAAGGTAGCAGGACAAAGGGTAGCATCATTAAACGAACCAGGACAGACGGACCGATGAAAACCAGGCCCGCTGGTTTTATGGGGTTGGCCTTATCTCATCCCAGGCTTTGGATTAAAAGGGCGATGGCATAACCCAGGTAGTTGCCGGCGGCATAACCCAGGATGCCCACGGTAAGGCCCGAGACGATGACTTCCCGGTTGCGGATGGCCCCGGCAATAACCGGGACAAAAGGCGGTGAACAGATCAATGCGGTGGAAGTGACCATCACCGTATCGGAGTCAACCCTAAAATAGCGGGAAATCAGAACATGCAGAAGCAACCCCCCAAAAACCACATAGGTGATGTAGAGGAACAACCCGGGGGCAGCCCCCGTGAAGTTGCGGAAATTGGCCATGGAAGCAACCACCAAACTGAAGATCAGGATCAGGTACATGCCCAGCTCAAAAGTCTTTTCAATCCGGTTGACCGAGGGAATCAACGAGGCACCGATGCCGAGGGTGGTAATGACCAGGATAACCACTACCATCCGTGCACTTTCGGGTACCAGAAAACCTAAGCCTCCGCCGATGGCAAAAATGATCGCTGAAAGGCCAAAAGCCTTGCTCAAAGGAACCAACACCCGCCTGCTCAGAATGCCCTGGTAGGGATCCCGCCCGTTCAGCTGGGTATAAGAGATGGACCGGCCGGCCGCTGAGGTGGGAAAAGGCCGAAGGATGGCCCCAAAAACCCTTTTTCCCAAGGTAATCAAAAACAACAGATAAAAACTCGACAGGATCATGTCGTAGGTGTGGGTGATGAGGTAGGTATCGGGGTTGACATTGAGCATCATCTTCAGGGAAGCCAGATTCGGGGTTCCTCCGGTGTAAACCCCCACCAGCATACCGGAAACCTTCCACATCTCCTTCATGCCTGCCCCGCGGAAAATCAAATAACCGGTGGCCACCACCACGATGACCCCAATCAGGGCGGCCAGCATCGACAGCATGGTTTTGCCGGCCATCATGAACCACGATTTGACATTGGCCGAGAAAAGCAAAAGAGGAATGGCCAGGGGAATGGTGATCATCGTCAGGGCATCCTGAACGCCGGCCGATCCCTCGGGGAGGATGCCAATGTTGCCTATGATCAAACCCACTGCATAGGCGATCAATACAGACCCCAATTTGTTGACCATTGGGAATTTGCGGCACAAATACAAAATGGCCATGGGAAAAAAGACGTAGAAAAGTATCAGCAAAACTTTGGCACCCATCCTCCAGTTTTTCTCCCCGGCAAAGTTGGGATTTTTTTGGGAAATGAGAGCATGAAGCAATGATTAAATGAGAGAATGATTGAATGATTGAATGCCTGTCCCGAAGCAGTGAAACGAAGGCGGGGATTGAATGAGGAGATGCTGTATCCGGCTTTCATTGGTGGAGCTGTCCCGTCTGAAAGCGGTATTCGTGGCTATCTTCTATAATATAGCGGCTGGAAGCCGGTGGTCCGCTAATATTCCTTCCACCGGAATCCTTCCGGGTTCATCACAGCCATGTTTTCCCCGGATTGCGTCAGCACAAGCAAGCCATGTTTGGCAGCCAGTTCATAGCTGTCGGGAGGAACGCTCATGCCAGCCACTGCTCCTATCACCTTTTTATGGGCATATTCACGAAACAAAGGTTTGAAATTAGCCAGTTTGCGGTTGATAAAATCCAACACATCGTCCGGGTGCAGCTTGTATTTCACTTCAATCACGAGGGCATAAGCTCCATTGTGAAGAACAATATCATATTCTCCCTGCAGTTTCTTAGAAGTTCTTGCCAGGTGATCCACTTCAAAATATTCAATGCCAAAAAGCGAGCTTCGTGCTTCCAGTCCTCTTCTAAAGAATTCCTCTGCAACATCTTTGCTGTTTTCCGATACCCCGCCGTATAATTTGGCTAAACGGTCGATTCTGCGGTCGGTCTCTTTGAACTTCTCATCGGTCTTTTTGAACCTCTCATCTGTTTCTTTGAACATTTTATCGGTCTCCTGGAACATTTTCCAGACTTCATTGAAGGAAACCGGTTCACCATAATCCGATAACGGTTCATTGGCCTTGTTTTTTTCGTCTTTGCTCATAGCAGCTTACAGCTTATATTTTCTCTAAACTTGGCAAATTTTTCATTCACCCTCAAGGGTATAAACGCGTATAAAAAGGGAAATGTTTTGGCTAAAAACTATTGATATAGGGTTTTATTGCACTGGTATTGAAAAAGGCTGAGGCGAAGAAAAGCGAAAAAAGGTTCTATTGTTATACTGCCATATTGTTAGAGAAAGTACCGGGCAGATTTCTTCCCCTACATAAGACAGATTTCAATCATCCCTTTGATGGTCATCGGTTATGTGGTTTTGTTGATCAACACGAAATGGGGATCAAAACACCCTAAGGCAGGTAAAAAGAGAGAAGAGGTTGCCCTGCTGGGGGGGGTAGCCTGGCTCCTTCTGCAAGGGCTAAAATAGCAAGATGAAAGCCAATAACGGAAGTTATTTGCCAGGCATTCAATCATTTCTTCATTCCCTCCCCCGGGTGCGGTGTTTGACGCCCTGTTCATCTTTGCAGTCGCAGATGTCGTCGAGGTTTTTGTTGTAGATGTCCATGGCGGCGTGGCTCATGCCCATGCTGGAGAATCCCCCGTCATGATAGAGGTTTTGCATGGTGACTTTGCGGGAGAGGTCTGAAAAGAGCATCACGCAGTAATCGGCGGCCTCATCGGCGCTGGCATTGCCCAGGGGCGACATACGTTCGGAAAAATCGAGCAACCCCTCAAAACCCATCACGGCCGATCCGGCTGTGGTTGGGGTTGGAGACTGGGAAATGGTGTTGATGCGAATCTTTTTCTCTCGCCCGTATATATAGCCAAAACTGCGGGCGATCGATTCGAGAAGGGCCTTGGCATCGGCCATATCATTGTAACCATAAAGGGTGCGCTGAGCGGCCACGTAGGAAAGGGCCACGACCGACCCCCATACATTGATGGCATCTATATGCCGGGCAGTCTGAAGGATCTTATGAAAAGAAAGGGCCGAAACATCAAGGGTTTTTTGAAAGTAATCGTAATTGGTATCATCATAAGTATTGCCCTTTCGCACGTTCGGTGACATGCCGATCGAGTGAAGAACAAAATCGATCTTTCCCCCAAAATGCTCCATGGTTTGGTCAAAAAGCGACTCCAGGTCTTCCAGTTTGGTGGCGTCGGCCGGGATGGCTTTGGTATTCAGCCGTTCGGCCAACTCCCTGATATTGCCCATGCGAAAGGCCACGGGGGCATTGGTTAATACCACTTCTGCTCCCTCTTCATGCGCCCGGCTGGCAATGTTCCAGGCGATAGAGTGTTCATTGAGGGCCCCGAAAATAAGGCCCTTCTTGCCTTTTAATAAATTATACGCCATAATTTATGTTTTTGGTAAATGGATTAGAATAAAATTCAATTAAAATTCTGTACTTCAATATAATAACAGTGTATAATTCGGTTGTCCCGGTAACCTCTGCCGTGGAACCTGCATGTTTTTGCAGTGAAAGTTCCTGCATCCAAATTTTGTTGTGACAAATACAAAGGAATATTGTTCCCGGAGGAAGACAATTTTTTACCGGGATTTTTGGAGAAATTCCCTTGCATTCTGGAGGGCTGTATCGGTGAGTTCTTCGCCGCTAAGCATTTTGGCCACTTCCCGAATCCGCTCCTGTTCTTCCAGGGCCTTGATGGCGGTGCGGGTACTTTCCTGGTCATCGTATTTATAGACCAAATAGTGATAATCGCCTTTGCTGGCAATCTGGGGCAGATGGGTGATATTGATCACCTGCATATTTTCGGCCATTGATCGCATAATGGCCCCCATTTTATCGGCGATGTCTCCGGAGGTGCCGCTGTCAATCTCATCGAAGATGATGGTGGGCAGGGCCCGGGTTTCGGCGATCAGGGATTTCAAGCTCAACATGAGCCGGGAGAGCTCGCCTCCGGAAGCGACTTTGGAGATCTCTTCGGCCTCAACATTCTTGTTGGCTGAGAACAAAAACTGAACCTGGTCGCGCCCGTATTCATTATAATCACCGGGATCGGTAAGCTCTATGCGAAAAGTGGCATTGGCAATGCCCAACTCTTTGAGCATGGCGGTGATGCGTTGTTCAATCTGCGGGATGGCTTCCCGGCGGGCCCCGGTCAAATCCTCTGCCTTATTGCTCAATGCCGACTCCTGTTTCTTCAGCGACTTTTCCAGTTCCTCGAGGCGAAAATCGTAGTTGTTGATCTCCTCGAGCTTCCGGGACAGATCATCTCGTATCTCTATAAGCTCACTTACGCTGGAAACATGGTGTTTGTGCTGGAGGGAATAGATATCATCAAGCCGCTGACGGATGTATTCGATGCGACCCGGGTCATGTTCGATGTGTTCATTCAACACATCAATCTCATTGGACAGGTCCTGCAGCTCAATGTAGGTACTTTCCAGCCTTTCACTGATCTCGGAGGCTTTGGGATAAAAATCGAGGATCTTTTTCAAATGATCACCGGCCTCACGAAGCTGGCCAAGTATAGAGGCGTGCTCGCCGGTAAGTAGCTGCGAAGCCCCGGTCAGATTGTATTTTATTTCTTCGGCATGGCTCAGGGTTTCATATTCCTTCTCGAGTTCTTCCTGTTCATCGTCTTTTAAACCCATCTGCTCAAGCTGATCATACTGGAACTGGTAGTAATCCAGGTCGGAGGCAGCCTGCTGCGACTTCTCCTTTAAATCATTGTATTGTTGCTCCAGATGGCGGTATTGGCGGTAAAGCTCCCGGTACTCGGCCAGCAAATCGTGATTGCCGGCAAAAGCATCCACCACATTGAGCTGAAAACGGTTGTCCTTCAAAATAAGATTCTGATGCTGGCTGTGAATGTCTACCAGATGCTGGCCAAGCTGTTTGAGCACCCTGATATTGACCGGGGTATCGTTGATAAACGCACGCGACTTGCCTTTGCTGCTTATCTCCCGCCGGATGATCGTCTCCGGATCATAATCCAAATCGTTCTGCTCAAATATTTCGCGGAGCCCGTATTGCTCGACATCAAAAGAGGCCTCTACCACACATTTCCTGCTTTCATCCTTCAATACGCTGGTATCCGCCCGATTGCCAATGATCAGCGACAATGCCCCGATCAGGATGGATTTTCCGGCACCGGTCTCGCCCGTAATGGTGATAAAACCCGGCGCCCAGTCGATCTCAATGTGGTCAATCAGGGCATAATTCTGAATCTTAAGCGAGTGAAGCATATATCAAGGCCAATGTTTGGTAAGATAAATTTAACAATAAAACCGCTTCTTTACTGAGTTTGCTGGGTGATTTTCTTATATTTTTCACTCTGAGAAGGATCGATTTCAGCCAATATCTCGTAAACCCGGGTTGACTGGCTCTGAGGGGACTCAGAAAAAACATTGATGAACTCATTGCGTTTGGCTTCCATCATCAGGTTCATAAAAAACATATAGGGGTCGGGTTTCTCGCGGAACACATCCCTTAGCTTTTCCAGGCTCTGGGCGATATTGGAACGGGCCTGGGCCTGGTCATCATGCATCTGGTCGAGGCCTTTGCGGTGATACTGGTAGAGGAATTCGCGAACCGGGCCATATTCGTTGTTCAGTATATTTTCAACCAACCAGTAACGGTTGCGCCGGCTCTCAAAAGCTTTCCATCCCTTTCCCCGGGCATTCTGCGCATTGCTCACGATCTGCTGCGCCTTGTTATAATAAGGGGTGCCGCCCATGGGCGAGAAAGAATCAAAATCCAGCCCGATGATGATATAGGCATAATAAGCCAATATCGATGTCAGGTTGGACTTGAATGAATTGATGTCAAATTCCAGGGGCTGGTTTTCCAGATAACGAAACTGGATGTCATTGTCCTTATATTGAAACATCGTTGTGTTGTAAGAGGAATTATAAACAGGCCGGCGCGAGCTAACCGTCATGGAACCACTGAATTCATCGCCGGTATGTTTATCCAGATTAATCAGGATCTTACATTCAATCCGCTCATTGTTCTCAAATTTTTGGTTGGTCCAGATGCGGTTGTTCATGAACTCATAAATATCCTGTTGCAGGGTTTTGTATATCTGCTTATTGGTGCCCTGGATCTGGTTGGAAAGGATTTGCACATTGCATCTGAGCTCCTGGGCAAATCCCGAACTATGGGCGAGAATCGTCAGGATAAAGGCGAGCAATAGGAATGACTTAAACCGCTTCATAATGGGTTAGAATTTGATTAACAATATCTTCTGCCACTGCCTGTTTTGACTTGAGTTCAAACTCCCTGGCCTGGCCCTGGTCATCAATGATGGTAATTTTGTTGGTATCCACCTGAAAACCGGCCCCTTCTTCCTTGAGCGAATTCAGCACGATCCAGTTGAGGTTTTTGGCGTGGATTTTTTTCCGGGCATGGGCCAGTTCATCTTGTGTTTCCAGGGCGAAGCCCACCAGGAGCTGGTGGTTGGTTTTCATCCGGCCCAGTTTTTGGGCGATATCCGGAGTTGGTTCGAGTTTGAGGGTCCAGGCCTCGCGGCCGCGTTTAACCTTCTGCTGGTGATGTTCCACGGGTTTAAAGTCGCTGACAGCAGCGGCAAGAACGGCCCCGTCGGCATTTTCAAAGGCAGCCACAGCGTGTTGGTACATCTCTTCGGCCGTTTGGACCCGGCAAAGTCGAATATTGGGATGGGCGGGGGTCAAGTGTGTAGGGCCGCTGACCAGGTCGACTTCAGCCCCGTGCATGGCCAGGGTTTCGGCCAGGGCATATCCCATCTTCCCGGAGGAATAATTGCCCAGGAACCTAACGGGGTCCAGATTTTCATAGGTTGGCCCGGCGGTAACGAGGAAGCGTTTACCGGTCAGTTTTTTTTTTGAACCCAGGTGTTGGCGAAGCTCCTCCAAAATGTCTTCCGGCTCCTTCATCCTGCCTTTGCCGGTGAGTCCACTGGCCAATTCGCCGCTGTCGGCTTCAATAATGGCATTGCCATGGGAACGAAGCAATTCCACATTTTTCAGGTTGGCCGGATGCTGGTACATATCCAGGTCCATGGCAGGGGCCACCAACACCTGGCATTTGGCACACAAATAAGTAGCAAGCAGCAGGTTATCGGCAATGCCATGGGCCATCTTCCCCATGGAGTTGGCGGTGGCCGGTGCAATCACATACAAATCAGCCCATTGCCCCAAATCCACATGGCTGTTCCAGGCACCAGTCTCCGGATCATAGAAATCGATCATTACCGGCCGCTTCGAAAGGGTGGAAAGGGTGAGCGGGGTGATAAAAGCCTTGGCAAAAGGGGTCATCAAAACCTGCACCTCAGCCCCCTCTTTTACCAGCAACCTAACAAGCATAGCAGCCTTATAAGCTGCTATGCCTCCGGTAATACCGACCAAAATTTTTTTGTCCCTGAATTCTGACATATTCAGAATTTATTGCCCGGTGGCTTCCTGATCGCCCTGGGGATTGGTATTTTCACTGCCGGTCGTGGGGTTTCTGAAGTATATCTTCCCCTCCAGATATTCCTGCAATGCAATCAAAGTGGGCTTGGGAAGCCGTTCGTAAAATTTGGATATTTCGATTTGTTCCTTGTTCTCAAAAATCTCTTCCAAATTGTCCGTATAAGAGGCAAATTCTTCCAGCTTGGTATTCAACTCCTCCTTCATCTCTGAGGCAATCTGATTGGCCCGCTTGGCAACAATAACTGTGGCTTCATAAACGTTGCCCACGCCTTCTTCCAGCTTCTTAATGTCGCGGGTTTCTGTAGTGGTGGATGCATTGGTCTTCTTGTAATCCATAGCCGTCCGCTTTTAATTAGTTTGTAAGGTGTTTCTGTGTTGATTGATAGATCTCTTTGACTTCACCCGAATATTCACTGTCAGGATACTCACTGGTGAAGGTATAATAGGCATCCAGGGTATTCTGGTAACGCTCCTGCTTTTTGGATTGAACGCTGTTGGAGGCCAGAAGGTACTGCGATTTCAATATCATGAATTTGATTTGTTTGCGGTGCGTGGTGTTGGGAAAACGCTTGAGCGCGTTCTCCAGGGCGATGACCGCCGCTTTGTAATCCTCCATCTCATAATAAAGCCGGGCCGATTTGTAGGCTTTCATCGCCAACTTGTCGGTCAACTCCTGAATCAGCTCATGGCACCTTGAAACCTTTTCATGATTGGGATGACGGGTGATGAAAAGGTTGAACTTGTTGATCGCCTTCTTGGTATAACTCTGGTCCAGTGCAGGACGCGGAGAAAGCTTATAGTTGCAATAAGCGCTTTTAAATTCGGCGTCATCCGACCATCCATGGTTACCAAAGGTCTCATAAAACTGCTGATAGTGATGCTCGGCCAGAATATAGTTTTCCTGTTCAAAATAACTGTTGGCCAGGTAATACAGCACCGTATCGGCTTTTCCTGTGGCCTTCAGCACGGGATTCAACTGCTCAAATAAACCTACCGCCTTTGAATAATCCTTTTTCTTATAATATTCTTTGGCCTTGTTGTATTTCAGCTGATAATCAGTGCTTTTCAGCAATTTGTCATACTGGCAGGAAGTGCCGATTAAGGCCACCACGAAGATGAAGCTTGCTATCTTGAAGATTTTGTAAAACATTCCGCAAAAATAATTTATTCCACTTAAATAATAAAATGATTCGAGAGGAAACGGTGCGATATTATAAAATATTTTCTGCAATTTGAAAATTGACAAAAAAAACATAGTTTTGCTACATCAATAAGGCTGGAGTGTAGAACTCAAAAAAGCAAACCTGTGGATTTATTTGAAAAAATAGAAAAGGACAAAGGGCCGCTGGGTCAGTATATGGAACAAGCCCATGGCTATTTTGCCTTTCCGAAGCTGGAAGGTGAGATAGCGCCCCATATGATGTTCCAGGGAAAGAAGGTGTTGACCTGGAGTTTAAACAATTACATTGGTTTGGCCAATCATCCTGAAGTCAGGGAAGTAGATGCCCAGGCTGCCAGGGATTACGGGCTGGCTTATCCGATGGGAGCGCGCATGATGTCGGGTCAGACCAGCAAGCATGAGGAGTTGGAAGGTCAGCTGGCCGAATTTGTAGGCAAAGAGGATGCCTTTTTGCTGAACTATGGTTACCAGGGGATGGTCTCGATCATTGATGCCCTGGTGAACCGAAATGATGTGATCGTCTACGACTCGGAAGCCCATGCATGTATACTCGACGGTTTGCGCTTGCACATGGGCAAACGGTATGTATTTCCCCACAATGACATAGAAAAACTTGAAAAGCAGCTGGAAAGAGCCACCAAGCTGGCCGAAAAGAACTGCGGCGGCATTCTGGTCATTACCGAAGGGGTTTTCGGCATGGCCGGCGATTTAGGCAAGCTGGACCAGATTGTTGATTTGAAGCAGAAATACAATTTCCGCCTGCTGGTGGACGATGCCCACGGTTTTGGCACGATGGGAGACACCGGGGCCGGTACCGGCGAACATTTCCAGGTACAGGATGATATCGATGTTTATTTTGCCACTTTCGCCAAGTCAATGGCCGGGATTGGCTCTTTCGTGGCCTCCAAACAATACATCGTCAACTATCTGCGCTACAACATGCGCTCCCAGACCTTTGCCAAGTCACTGCCCATGCCCATGGTGATTGGCGCCATCAAGCGGCTGGAACTTCTGAAAAATAAGCCTGAGCTGAGGGAAAAGCTCTGGACCATCGTCAATGCCCTGCAGAAAGGATTGAAAGAAGCGGGCTTTAACCTTGGCAACACCGAATCGCCCGTAACCCCGGTTTATCTCTCGGGTAGTGTTCCGGAAGGAACCAACATCATCATGGACCTGCGGGAGAATTACAACATCTTCTGTTCACTGGTGGCCTATCCGGTGATTCCGAAGGGCGAACTGCTGATCCGGCTGATCCCTACAGCAGCGCATACCCTGGAAGATGTCAATTACACCATACGGGCCTTTAAAGAGGTTCACCAGAAACTCGAAAACGGAGATTACCAATCCGACAACATTGCCAAGGTGAGCTAACTGGCATCAAAGAAAACCAAGATACTGGAAATAAATTAAACTCGGTTTTACAGAAAACCATTAAAAAGGGTATGGCTCCCAAACCATACCCTTTTTTTATTTGGTGCAGCCTTTACAGGAAAAGCTTTTTCTGGAAATTCCCTTACAAGTAAGGCTTGTTTAAGAAACCTTTTCACTAAAAGCCTGTTCAGGGAAACCCTTTTCAAGAAAATTTTTTTCAAGAAAGGCTGTTTTCAGGAAAGCCCTTGTCACGTATAAAGGCTTTTTCAGAGGCAGGCCTTTACGAATCTTTTCAGGCCTCCTCTTTTTGAGCGGCTTTTTTGGCTTCAAATTCTTTTTCAGCCAGCCAGCGCTCGGCATCCAGTGCGGCTTTACACCCGGAACCAGCCGCCGTCACTGCTTGCCGGTAAATGCTGTCCTGCACGTCGCCGGCGGCAAAGACCCCTTCCAAATTGGTATGGGTACTGCCCGGGGTGGTTTTGATGTAGCCGGTCTCATCCATCTCCAGGTAATCCCTGAAAATGTCGGAGTTGGGTTTGTGGCCAATGGCCAGGAAAAAGCCGGTGACTGATATGTCATATTCTTCCCCGGTGGTCTTTTGGAGGCGGACACCGGTAACTCCATTTTCATCGCCGAGCACTTCCTTGGTTTGAGCGTTCCAGAGGATTTCAATGTTTTCGCTCTGGAAAACCCGCTCTTGCATGATCTGTGAAGCCCTGAGCTGATCACGGCGATGGATCATATAGACTTTATTGCATATTCCGGCCAGGTAAAGGGCTTCCTCGGCTGCCGAATCGCCACCACCCACTACAGCTACATCCTGGTTTTTGTAGAAAAACCCGTCACAGGTAGCACAAGCCGACACGCCCATGCCCTTGAATTGATCTTCCGATTCAAGCCCCAGGTATTTGGCCGAAGCGCCGGTGGCGATGATCAGGGCATCGGCCTGGATCTTCTTCTTATCGTCGATGGTAATGGTATAAGGGCGCTGGGAAAGATCGGCCGCGGTAGCCAGCCCGAAACGGATGTCGGTGCCAAAACGCTCGGCCTGCTTTTTAAAATCTTCCATCATATCCGGCCCCTGAATGCCCTGGGGATAACCCGGGTAGTTCTCGACATCGGTGGTGGTGGTCAGCTGGCCCCCGGGCTCCATCCCTTCATAAAGGACTGGTTGCAGGTTGGCCCGGGCCGCATAGATGGCCGCCGTATAACCTGCCGGTCCTGACCCAACAATCAAGACTTTGACGTGTTCGGTTTCTCCGTTGAGTTGCTCGGTGTTTTGTTCCTCTTCGAGGTTGTCCATCTTCTTAAATAATGCCATAATATTGCTGTTTTTATGTAAGTTGATTTACCAAGATATCTATATAGGTAGATTTGAATTTTGGGGCAAAGTTAGCAATAAATATACCAATTTTCATGAGGTGAAAATTTTGCAGAAGGAGTTAATTTTTACCACATCATCTTTTCACTACATACATTTTATCCTTACAATCTACACCCTAAACTGGCAATCCAAACGAGATAATAAATGGATTACGGACAAGTTGTAATTATACGTCAAAATGTCAGGTTCCGATGCATCCCCCCTACCCTAAAATAAAACCGGTTCATCCGGTTAATGCTTAGGACTTCTCATGAAGACTCTATAATTTGAAAATAAAAAACTCAGACCGAATGGTAAATTCAGGAAAATCCCTGAAATAACAATGTCTCTCAACAAGAAAAGCAAAAAGATTTCCTGCGCTTTCATTAATTTAGATGTTCAAAAACAATACCCACAATTATGAACTCATACAAAGACAACGTTATAACCCATAACCCCTATATGCAGAAACCTGCATCCAGTAACCTACACAACAAGGCCATGGATATACATGCGGGTTCCATAATGATTGACCCCATAATGTCGGTTTTAAGATTCAGATCATATTGATTTACAAACTTTTAATTAAAGTATATCCGTATGAATTTAGGTAAAATAATTGTATATATATCGTCTACAATACTTATTACTTCCTGTGCAATACCCAATTATAATCACAGATATAAATCTCCCAAAGGTTTGGATTTACGAACGGGTAAATGGCTGGTGAGTTATGTAGAAGGTAATTTGACCACCGATGAAAGCAAGATGTTGGCCAAAGAGGTATTCCGGGAATTTAAAGAAATCGGGGTTGACTCAATCCAGCTTATTGACAATGTGAGATTTGATTATATTCTCCCTGATCGGTTTCGATTTTTGGTTTCAACACAGACATTAGATTTATTGCACAAGACAACTGACTTCAATTACATGATCGGTGTTAAAGCAGTGAGGATTAAAGATGAGCTTGCATCCATTATGATTGATCCACCCTATAAAGAGAGCGAAAACAAATCCAAAGTTGAAATAGTGGTCCACGATATTGATGATCGTGAAAAAATTTATCATCAAACAATAACAGGAACAGTAACACTGGATGAAGAAGATGATGAAGTGATTTTTACAAAATCTACCAAAGGATTGATAGAAGGAGCCTTAAAACGGGGACTGAAACAAATAAAGAAATATGCTGCCTATTGAAAATTGCTAACAATCAGAAAATGCCCATAAACCTGATCTTTATTGGGAAAGAGTTTACCTGTTCATTGGCCCCGATTCTGAATGGTCCATCTTAATACAAAGATTTCATTTTCAGGGACCCTTCAATCAAGGGTTGCTTGTTGCTGTGAACAGTTCCTATAGAATGCCCAAAAAATGTCAAATTCGTTGACGAATTTTTGATGAATTTTTCTATATTTGCCCTGCAAATGACGGCGCACTAATATACAAGCCATTGATTATCAGTAAAGTTCGGGATGTAGCTCAGTCCGGTTAGAGTACCCGTCTGGGGGGCGGGGGGTCGCGAGTTCAAATCTCGCCATCCCGACAACATGCACTTCAAGCACAATTAAAAAAAGCCTGCAAATCTTTTGATTTTCAGGCTTTTTTATTTTTCTCATATCAATTCAAACCATACAATTTCATCCTAAATGTGCCCTTGGGTTCCAGGCTTGTATAAATGAGTACAAAACGCTTTATGTAACAGCAAACAAACTCTTTGACAAGCTCCTTTATGCCAAAGCAGACGGCAGTTATCTTAAGGAACTGGCTAAAATAGCCAAAATGGATCTTCTTATACTTGACGATTTCTGCTTAAAACCAATTGAGCCCCAATCAAGAGCTATGCTGTTGGATATAATAGATGACCGCCACGCTAATAAATCAACGGTCATCGTATCTCAACTGCCGGTGAACAAATGGCATGAACTTATCGGTGAGCCTACCATTGCCGATGCGATAATGGACCGGTTGGTAAATGGATCCTATCGCATCAATTTGAAGGGAGAATCAATGAGGAAATTTTTGAAAAAAGAGGATTAAAAGTTTTAATTTTATGACCATAACTTTTTGAGAAAAGTGTTCATTTTATTTTCAAAAAAAGTGTCCGCCTTCCTCCGGAACGACTGTCCGTTTTCATCGGAATATGCAACGTACGCATAACAGTTGATGGAAGACATATTGATATCGCCCTGAAACGCAAAATCCCTCTTGAAAACTGGAACGACATAAAAGGAATGGCCAAGGGAAAAAGCGAAGAAATCCCTGCATTGAATACCTACCTGGAACGAATTCGAGGACGGTTAAATGACTGTTACAACGTATCCATCCGAGCAAGTACCCCTTGTGCAGCAAAAAAAATTGGGGTGATATTTAGCCAATCTTCAAGTTCTGGGGTAAGAGATGATCAGACAATATGCCCGGCATCTTAAACTTTCCGTTCTGCGGACAGACCCCCAGGACTTTCTCCACCGGGCCCAGATCAACCAACCTTCTTACCTCGAATTTACCCGTGATCTATTGAAGAGAGAAGTAGAAAAGCGGGAGGAGAGCAAGCTTAAAAGACGGCTTAAGATGGCCCGCTTGCCCAAGGACCATGACTTAGACGATTATGACCATAATTTTGCCGGGGGCATTACCCGTCCTCAACTGGAACAACTCCGTGAGCTGGTATGGGTAGAACAGGCATATAATCTGGTTCTGATGGGTCCATCCGGAATAGGCAAAACCTACATTGCTGCCGGACTGGTATATGATGCGGTTAAAGCCGGTTACAAAGCCTACTTCCGTTCTATGGGTGAGATCATCAACATCCTTAAAATGCGAGAGGTTACCTCAACGGCAATGAACGCTTACAGGCGCCTCCTAAAGGCCAATATGATCGCCATTGATGATATCATGCTTTTCCCGATCAAAAAAGAAGAGTCAGTGGCCTTTTTTAACCTGATTAATCAGTTGCACGAGCAATGCTCAATTATCATTACAACAAATAAAACGCCCAAAGAGTGGGCCGAGAGCCTGGAAGATGAAACCCTTGCCGGTGCACTGTTGGACCGTCTTCTGTTCCACTGTGA
>CAJXLK010000015.1 GCA_913055635.1 uncultured Bacteroidota bacterium | reverse complement strand
AGGTACAGGCCGGGCAGATCACCCAGCAGGAGGCCATCGAGCGGGCCCGGGATGCCGGCATGAGTCAGTCCCAGATTAAACAGGCCCGTGATCGCATATCGGATGCCCAAAAAGCCCGCATCAGCGAAATGGACCGGGCCGCCGCCCCCAGCCCTCAACCGCAAGAAGATACCATCCCGGAAAGCCTGAAAGATGACCAGCAAGACGAAGCCCCTCAGCCCGAACCTACCCCAAAATATTTTGGCTACGAAATATTCCAGGGCCCCAAAGACAAATACGAACGTGCCGACGTCGGAAGCCTGGATCCCCAATACCAGATTGGTCCCGGCGACGAGTTGATCATCTCCATATGGGGGGCCACCGAGATGCGCAACAAATACCAGGTATCGAGGGAAGGCACCATCTTCGTGGAACGTTACGGCCAGATGGTGGTTAGTGGCCTGACGATGAAACAGCTGGAAGAAAAATTAACCAAAAACCTCTCCCGCATCTACAGCGGGTTAAACCCCAGCCGGGGAAGTCCCACCACCTATTTGGATGTTTCCCTCGGAGAACTACGTTCAATACAGGTTTACATGGTGGGGAAGGTTAAAAAACCGGGCTCCCACTTTGTCAATTCCTATTCAACAGCCTTCACCGCCCTTTACCAATCGGGTGGCCCCACCACCAAAGGTTCCCTGCGTAAAATCCAGGTGATACGCAATGGAGAGGTGGTCTCGACCCTGGACCTGTACCATTTCATTACAAGCGGCAAAAGACCCAACGATATCTCCCTGCAAAACAACGATGTGGTATATGTCCCCCCCCGTATCAGCACCGTAAAACTTAAAGGAGCAGTTAAAGAAAAAGCTTTTTATGAACTGAAAAAAGAAGAGACCCTCCAGGACCTGATCAGCTATAGCGGGGGGCTCAAAACTTCCACCGACATCCAAAAAGTCCAGATTGAGCGAACCCAGTCCTTCACCAAAAGGCAGCAAACCGGCGAAATCTATGAAGTGCTGACCAAAGACCTGGGTGCTTTCAAAAAGGATAGTCTTCACATCAATCCCATTGAAATACACGACAAAGATGTGGTAACCCTCTTTCCTGTTACCGGCAAACAAATCAGCAGCCCCATTCCCGGTGGGGTTGAATATGTCAATGTTAGCGGGCACATTTACAAACCGGGCCGCTACATTTTGAAAGAGGGCATGAAGGTGAAGGACCTGCTCAGGCGGGCCGGCGGCCTGAAAGATTCGGTGTTCTGGGACAAGACCTACCAGATCCGGGCCGATTTGATCCAGTATGCAGATAACGGACTGGATCGCAAAATTGAATCCATCCCCCTGCGGGATCTTTTAAAGAAAGATTCCCTGCAATACAACCACACCCTTCACCACCGCGACAGCCTCATCATATACGGAGCCGGGGTGACCCATAAAAAAGAACGGGTAACCATCCGCGGGGAGGTGGAAAAACCAGGTGTCTACGTGCTGGAAAAAAACATGGGCATCCACGACTTGCTGCTGCAGGCCGGAGGATTTACCAAACAGGCCTACAAATACCAGGTAGAAGTATTCCGGATGGGCAACAATGAGAAAAAAGACCGCATTTCCCAGGTTTACAATGTCGACATTTCCCCGGATATACTCCAGCATTTTGATTCGGAACAAAAAATCGACCTCGAGGACTTTGATATGGTGATCGTACGCAAAGACCCTGATTTTGAATACCATAAGGTAGTCAGGCTGGGCGGAGAAGTCAAGTTTCCCGGACGTTACCCCATACTCAGGGAAAGTGAAACGTTGGGTGAACTGATTGAAAGGGCCGGCGGACTAACCCCGGAGGCTTTCCTGCCCGGGTTGAAATTCACCCGCAATGATACCAATAAGGTAGTGGGCAATTTTGAGCGCATCCTGGAAGAAGGCCGGGGAGGTATCGTTCTTCAGCAGGGCGACAGTGTTTATGTGCCTCAGCATCCCGGCACGGTCAAGGTTTCGGGAAGTGTAAGGAATCCCGGGGTGGTCCAGTATCATCCCGGATGGGGCCTTGAACGTTATGTGGAGGCAGCCGGGGATTATACCTTTGAAGCGGCCAAAGGCAAAACCATCGTTTATTACCCCGGTGGCAATGCCCGAAAGAAAAATTGGTTGTGGAATCCCAAGGTTAAAGAAGGCTCGGAGATTTTTGTTCCCCAAAAACCGGAACGCGAACCACTGGACATCACCCAGCTGCTGACCGAATGGGCTTCCATTGCCACCAGCGTGGCCACAGTGATATACATCGTCAACCGCAATTAATGATCAGATGTGGCTCATTGGCATCCCAACCGGATGTTTTTTGACCTGATCCTGTATCCAGAAACAACATAACTATAATTGTCCATGGCGGAAAATCAAACCCACAATCCACAACAAAATAAAGACGAGATTGATCTTCTGGAAGTTTTCTTTAAAATCTGGAGATACAAATGGTTCATCATCCTTTTTACGGCTGTAGTAGCAGTGGGCTCCATTGTTTATTCCCTGGTTCAGGATCCCCAATATGAAGCCACTGTTAAGCTTTACCGAAAAACTTCCGAGGGTCAAAGTTCCTCCAGGCTGCAGGGCCTGGCCTCGCAGTTCGGCATGGGCGGGGCATTGCCCGGCGGTGGCAGCCAGTTCAGCATCAAGGATCTGTTGCAAAGCCGCCGGATCAACAGGAAGATCATCTATAAGAAATGGGATACCCAAAAATTTGAGCAACCGGTCAACCTCATTGAATATTTTGAAATTGAAGGGGAAACCCGATCCGAAAAATTCCTGTCCGCCTATAAATCCATCAAAGAAAAAATTACGGTAAACAGGGATGAGGAAACCATGTTGTTTACCATCACAGTGATGATGCCGGAAGCGCAGCTTGCCGCCGATGTAGCCAATTACATCACCACCCTGGTGGAAGACTACGTGCAGCATGAACAAAAAACCGCCACCAAAAAGAACCTTGAATACGTTGAGAAACGGCTGGATACGGTCAAGAAAGAATTAAAAAACGCCGAAGAAGCCCTTAAACGTTTCAGGGAACGAAACAGGATCATATCTGAGTCTCCCCAACTGCAGATGGAGATGAGCCGGCTGCAGCGGAAGGTGACCATCAAACAGGAGGTGTACCTTCAGCTTCAGAAAGAGCGGGAGATGGCCGAAATTGAACTGGTCAAGGAAACGCCGGTGGTCAACGTTCTGGATGAGGCCGTGAAACCGGAACAAAGGGCAAAACCCAAACGCAAACTGATCGTTATTGTGGGCACTTTTGCCGGGTTCTTTCTGAGCCTGTTGATCGTGGTGCTGATCTATGTGTGGAAGTATGTGAAGGGGGAGATGGAGAGAAGAGAATTTAAGTAGGAAGTAAGTAGAAGTAAGTAGTAGGGAGTGAGGGAGTAGGGAGTAAAGAAGTAAGCAGTAAGTAGTAGGGAGAAAAGAAGTAGGGAGTATATCAGAAGTTTGCGGTTTTTTGAAGGCTGAAGAATACGCCAAGGTTTGGGCCGTACATGCTGCCAAAATCACCGGCCAGTTTGGCTTTTAACTTCCAGGTGGGATCATTCGGAAAACGGTAATGAAATCCGGCGAGCAAAGAATAATCCTTTTTTACAGGATCAAAGGGGTTGGCATTGGTTCCGTAATTGATGGAATAGGTAAAAAGCATCCGGTAACGTAAATTGTTTTTCAGCCAACCGGTTAGGCCTAGGTGATGGGCGATTAGCCTGTTGTTGATTAGTTTTTGGCCGGATGAAGTTTTTCTTATTGCCGGGGAAGTGATCAGTGGCGTTCCAAGGGTATAGCCGCGGCTCGTCCAACCCGATGCATAAAGGTAGTTGTTGAAGTAGTTGTCATTGCCCCCGACGATTTCCCCATCAATTTTGTGATGCCTCCCGCTTTGGTCCTTGGTGTGCAAAAATTCATAAAGGGCTCGCTTCACCAAAGGTTTTCGGCCACGATTTCGGTAAGCCAATCCCCACAGCCCATCTTTAATGTTCCGCCAAACCTTGCCTGAATTGTCCTCAAAAATGGTTTGCCAGTAAAGCTGCAAACCAAAAGCCTGCCCCTCATAATCAATTCCAAAATTTCTCGATCCCAGGTGGTTGCCATAGGCATTCTTGATTTCATTTTGTATGGAGTCGCCCCTTTGGACCAAAAAAACCTTTTTATAGGCCTCCAGCCCATCAGGTACCTGTCCGTATACGGGTGAAACACCGCCCCACATGGCATAATGGTGAAAGCCATAATGGGCGTGGATGGGCAGGTCCCCCCCTACCCTTACATACACATTCTTATGATGCAGGTAAGGGCTTTCGGTATAGCGGTCTTTCTCAAACCATCCGTGCGAGAGGTATCCCCTGAACTCAATATACCCTTTTGATAAAGGCAGGGGTATGTAATCGCTCGATGCGGCCACTTTGGGGATGGGCCGGCCATTGCCGGAATACAGCAGTGATCCGCTGGAAAGGGGATCATACTGATTGCCGAAAGTCTCCGATTTGGCTCCTACCTGCAGATTGAACCGCCACCACGAAAAATCGGCATAGTACTGGTTCAGTTGGAAGTCATAGCTTCCATTATAACGGTTGAAGAGCTCCACCCCATAATCAACGGTTATCTTTTTGTTGCTAATGGTGTCATGTTTAGGGATTTCATGCATGGGGTTGTGAAACCATTCGCCCTGGTGTTCCACTTCAGACCCGACATACAGGCCGCCGAAAAGTGAGGACTGACCGGGATCGAATTGGCCATCCTGGTTGCTGATCAGCCAGAAAGGTTTTTGCGTTCCGCCCTGGCCCATGGCACCCAGTTCGAGTTGGTAGGAAGGGGATGGCAGCTGGGAAAAGCCTATGGTTGGGATAGTGAGAAGAAAAAATATTATTTTGAACCTCATAATAAACATTTTTTCGCGCTAAGCGGCCAGGGAGCCGCTAAGCGCGGGGTAAGACTTTCTTTTCGCGCTAAGCGGCCTTCGGCCTCTAAGCGCGGTTCGAACATTGCCGCTAAGCGCCCCGAATTCCCTCCATAAAGCCTTCGATCATGGAGCGCACCTGCTGAATGTCCTCGGTATCGGGCAGGGAGTCAAAGATCTTATTCAAATAGCCCCGCTCCATCAGGATCTCATAGGAGCGCTGAAAATTCAGATCATACACCCAACCAATCTGCAGCAGCTTAAAATCATTCAGGGTGTGCAGGTTGCCCAGATCGGCCATGCGCCCGTTCAAAAGGTCGTCGATGTTCTGCCGGCTGATCTGCGGCTTATCCGGCAGATCCAGCTGCAGGGTGTTGTTCTCCCCGCCATTGCTTCGACAGTAATAATCGGTCACCACCCGCCATATATCCAGCTTGTCGGCATCCCGCAGCAACCTGGTGAAAAGCGCCCTGCGGCTGTCCAGGTCAGAGGGAACCTCTTTCTTGTTGTGCCATTCAATGGCCGTGTAAACCTCTTCCCGCTCCTGCTCATCCAGTTCTACCAGGGCTCCCTTCTCCTTCAAAACCTTTACTCCCAGCGAACCATGATCCTCCGATTTTTTGTCGGAAAAGGTGCCATACCGCTCAAACTGCTCAAACCGCCCGATGTCATGCAGCAAACCGGCCGTTTCAATCAATAGCTGATCGTTCTCTTCCAGAGAGAGACTCCTGCCCAAATCGGCGGCATTCTGCCAGACCCTCTTGCTGTGATCGCGCTTGAGCTCTATGTTGCTCTGAAAATCGGGATCGGCACTGTAAAAACGGTTGACGTAATTTTCAAACCACTCCCTTATACCTTCAAATTTTTGGCTGGTCATAATAACTGCACTGTTTGAAATGCAAAAGTAAGAAGTTTGGCCGAAGATTCAAGGAACCATTCGATGGTTTTGCATTTTGCAGTTCAACGGAAGGCTTTATCAACATATAGGATCGGTCCCGGGCCCTATGCATATTCCGATGAAAACAAACAGTCATGCCGGAGGTAGGTGTTTATTCCGGCGATGACGACCCCCTATTCCTGAGTATACAGCCTCTTCCCTTGAAAAAAAGAAAAACCGGTAATCGCTTATTCTTAAACTGTTGGGCTCAAATTATATTGTATTAATAATTAAAATGGTAAAAACTAAACCCCAATGATTAAGATAACAAAAAATGGCAGAGGTAATAATAACTACTCCACTGTCTCAGAGATGCTCTAAATATCAATGACTTTCATTTCAATTAAAAATAATGAGTAAATTGGTAAAGAATAAATAAAAAGGGCAAAACTTAGATTGATTCTAAACAGGATATTGCGTAATTTTAATAGAGCAATGCAACAGGCAGAACATTGCGGAGTGGTTAATCCCCTGTGAAAAGGGGCGCGCTGTTGAATGGTGGGCCGGTGTTTTGCGGGGATGAGTAATCAGAGCGGAAGGCCCTTTTCTCAATCATAAAAACCATTGACAGTGAAAAAGCGCAATGTCCCCAAGGGGATCCGCAGATGGGTTTTGATGGTATGTGTTGTTGTACTGTCACAGACCGCCGTGCTTGCCCAGCCTTATGCGATCGGCGCAAGCGTTTCCCAGCCACAGCCCTCGCCCGGCGAGGAGATCACTATCACTTTGAGCATCAGCGAGGCCCTCGATTTTTATTTTGGTGCGGTTGAAGTGACCTACCCCACCGATGTTTTGGAATTTCTCTCCCTGGAGCACACCGGTTTGTCTGCCGGTGGGTTGAGCACCTCGGGGATGGTATCGCCCGGGGTGGTCGGGGTATCTGTCACCCGCACCTCGCCGTTGGAGAGTCCTTCATCCGGTGAATTGATGGCGATGCGTTTCCGGGTATTGTCAACGGCCTATGCCGGCAGCGCCGGTTTATCGTTTGGCGGGGCGGAAATGTTTGATTCCCGGGGAAGCAGCCTCGAGGTGACGGCCCCGGGTGATCTGGTCGTGGAGGTAACCGAGGCCATCGGCGATGCAGGCCTGCTGGTGCCGCCCGACACGTCGGTCACCGAGGGCGGGACCTGCCACGTCACCGCCCGTCTTTTTGCCGCGGGGGTCACCGATACCGGCCGCCTGCATATGTGGGCCGGGGTCAGCCCCGACAACAGCGACCCGACCTCGTGGGATGCTTCGGCCTGGATGCCGATGGATTTCACCCAGGCCGACGGATCAGATTACCTGTACTACACCTGCGATGCTGCTTACCGCAGGCCGGTGGGCACCTGGTACATGGCCGTCCGCTGCCGGCTCGATGACGGCAGCTTCATCTACGGCGGGGTGGATGGTCTGTGGGATGCCACCGATCACCCCAGTGCCATCCTCCATGTGACCCAGCGGGCCCCCTACCGCTACACCCTGGCCGAATGGAATTTTGAGGGCCAGACCCGCTACCCGGCCTCGGCCACCGCAGTCAACCAGGATGCCCTGATGGGCGTGACCGGCGCCTCTTTCGAGGGTTTCTCCTCAGGGGCTTCGGGCGAGGCGGCCAACGCCAACGGATGGAACGAGGGCGGCGACGGCTCCAAGTACTGGTCGGCGGCGGTCTCGACCGAAGGCTTCATCGACCTGCAGCTCTCCTCGGCCCAGTATGGCTCAGGCACCGGTCCGCGCGATTTCCGCCTGGAAACCAGCACCGACGGGTCCACCTGGACAGGGGTAAGCGGGGCCACCATCCGCGTGGAGACCAACTGGAGCTCGGGCGTGCTCGACACACTGGCCCTGCCCGCCCAGCTCAACGACCAACCATCGGTGGGGGTGCGCTGGGTGATGACCTCCGACAGCTGCATCAACGGCGGCGATGTGGTCAGCTCAACGGGCACCAACCGCCTCGATGAAGTGCTGCTTACCGGCATCAACCCCAACCCCCAAAGGGTGATGGTCTACCCCGGCGATGCCAACAACGACAGTGTGGTCAATGCCGACGACGTGCTGGCCCTGGGCCGCTGGTGGATGAGCCGGGGCCCCACCCCTGTCTACAACAGCCTGGCCTTCGAGGCCCGCGAAGTGGAGGCCTGGATCCCCGAAGAAGCTACCTATGCCGATGGCCGCGGCGAAGGCCGGGTCGACCACGGCGACCTGATGCCCATCGGCCTCCATTTCGGCCAGTCGGTAGAGGCCGCCAAAAAACACACCCAACAGACACCGCTGGCACAAATGGTCATCGATCCCCAAAAAGCCGGATCAACCATTGCCCTCCGGCTGGCTTCAGCCTTGAATCACAACATCCGCGGAGTGGCCTTCAGCCTCTCAGTTAGCGGTGCCAGCCCCGGCCAATGGGAAATGCACCAGGCCGATCCCGTCTTTTGTCCGGCAGAAAAACAAAACAAACTGCTGGGGTTTGACATCAAAAAAGGCAACCTCTTTGAGGCAGCCTATGTGCTGAAAGGCAGCCGACCAACGATGCGGGCTGATGAGCTGGTCCGGCTCGAAATCAAAGCCCTCGAGGACTGGACCGGCCCGGTGACCGTCGCCGTCAATCGCCTGACCCTGAGTAAGGCCGATGGCGAACACCCGGCTGGCGACATCCTGTTGCTGCCTACCGGTAGCCTTCCCGTTCAAGATGACCCGGACAGCCCCATGCTTTCGGTCAGACCGAATCCCTTCTCTTCCACCGCCATCATATCGTATGGGGTTCCCCGAAAAACCAACGTCCGCATTGAGGTGCTGGACATACAGGGCAAAAGGGTTGCAACGCCGGTCGAGAGGATCCACCCGCCCGGCCGGTATGAAGTCGCTTTTAACGGATACCGCCTCGCTCCGGGGGTGTACCTGTGCCACATGTCCGCCGGGAATAAGGATGCAACAGTTAAATTCATCAAACAATGAATTAAGCCTTCGACTCTATGAACAATCACCTGCTTTAAAGCAGACCGGAAAGGAAAAAACCGACCCTCAACAAATGGATGCTATGATCCATTCAATGTGTTGAAGCAGGCCGGGCAGTATTTAAAGGGCCCTGCTCCGGAGCTGTAAACAACAACCCCATGGCGGATCAACCTCCATGGGGTTGTTTGTTTTTATTAAATGGGCCCGAACCGGCCGGAAAAGCTCCTGTTAATCCTGCTGAAAGGTTGCCCTGGATGTAAATTTTAACACTTTGTCGGTACCGGAATTTGATGAGACAATGCCGGAGATTACGTCATTCCATTTGGATCTAACAGCAGTGTTTCAAAAGCTTCCCCGTTAAAAAGTTGTTCGGCAGGCTTGGGGAAATCGATTTCCCGGGTATTAGCTTCCCGGGAAAAAGGTGACAATCCTCATGGGAATGTTCTGTCAAATTTCGTAGATTTGTTGGATAGACTATACAATCGTTAAACTCCAAAAAATCTGAACTATGCCCAAAGGATTTTTCAAAGTCCCAAAAGCTGTGAACGAACCGGCCCGGAGTTATGCCCCGGGGACGAAGGATCGTGAAGAGCTTCAAAAAGCGTTCCAGGAACTCAAGTCCCAGGAGCTGGATATACCTATGATCATCGGGGGTGAAGAAGTGCGCACCGGCAATACCGAGGCGATCCATCCCCCGCACGAGTTAAGCCGCACCATAGGACATTACCATAAGGGCGATGAGACCCATGTGAAGCAGGCCATCGAGGCGGCCCTGGAAGCCAAGAAGCAGTGGGCAGCCATGCCGTGGTACGACCGGGCCTCGATCTTTCTGAAGATCGCCGAGTTGCTGACCGGCCCCTACCGCTACAAGATGAACGCCGCCGCCATGCTGGCCACCTCCAAGAACGCCCACCAGGCCGAGATCGAGACGGTCTGCGAATTTGCCGATTTCATGCGCTACGGCGTTGACTTCATGAGCCACATTTACGACCAGCAGGTCTATTCGCCCGATGGCATCTGGAACCGCGTGGAATACCGTCCGCTGGAAGGTTTCATCTTCGCCCTGACCCCGTTCAACTTCCAGGCCATCACCGCCAACCTGCCGGCATCACCGGCCATGATGGGCAACACCGTGGTATGGAAGCCCTCGAAGAACAACCTCTACGCCGCCAGCGTAATCATGGAGATCTTCCGCGAAGCCGGTGTACCCGACGGTGTGATCAACATGCTGTTCGTATCCGGCCCGACCGCCGGCAAGGTGGTATTTGAACATCCCGATTTCGCCGGGTTCCACTTCACCGGTTCTACCAAAGTGTTCCGTAACGCCTGGGGACAAATCGGCAACAACATCAAGAATTACAAGACTTATCCCAGGATCGTCGGTGAGACAGGCGGTAAAGATTACATCTTCGCTTCACCCAAGGCCGATGCCGAAGCCGTTGCCACAGCCATCACCCGCGGTGCCTTTGAGTACCAGGGTCAGAAGTGCTCGGCCGTATCCCGCGTTTACCTGCCCAGCAACCTGGCCGACCAAATCCTCGACTCCGTGAAGGAAGACGTCAAATCAATCAAGGTCGGTTCACCCGAAGATTTCACCAACTTCGTCAACGCCGTGATTGACGAGGCTGCCTTTGAAAAGCATTCGGCTGCCATCGACGGCGCCAAGAAGGACAAGGAAGCCGAGATCGTCATCGGAGGCGAGTACGACAAGTCGGAAGGCTATTACATCTACCCGACCGTCATCAAGACCACCGATCCGCATTACTATACCATGGAAGAAGAGCTGTTCGGCCCCATCGTAACGGTGTACGTCTACGATGAGAACAAGATGGAGGAAACCCTCGATGTGCTCGACAATACTTCCATCTACGGGTTGACCGGCGCCATCTTCTCACAAGACCGCAACGAGATCAACTGGATGACCAGAAGGCTCGAGCAAACGGCTGGTAACTTCTACATCAACGATAAGCCTACCGGCTCCATCGTTGGCAATCAGCCCTTTGGCGGAGCACGCGGCTCGGGAACCAACGATAAGGCCGGTTCCTACATCAACCAGCTGCGCTGGGTCTCGATGCGGAGCATCAAGGAAAATTTCGTCCCGCCCAAAGATTACCGTTATCCCTTCCTCCGGGAAGAATAACATCGCACTCCACGCTGCCAAAAAAGGGTCCCGCCGAGGCGGAACCCTTTTTTTATGTTATAAAAATATCCTAGAATACATATCTCCCATAGACTACAGAATGGGTGATTTAACAAGCACCTCTGATTCGGGTTTATATCGCACATTAATCTCATTATAAACAGATAACGGCACCAGGACCTGATCAAATAAGGTATCCGGAAGTGCGAGTTGATTACAAATTGAGAGCGCGATTAAAGCAGAAGAGTCAGCTATAAAGATCCATTCCTGCTGCGTCTGACAGGGATAAAAAAAATCATTCCTCTTCTTCCACGATGATGAAGATGTCCTCGTTTTTGCGTTTCATATAGTATTCCTCGCGGGCAAATTCCTCCAGGTTTTCCTCATTGGTTTTAAGCTGATGAAGCTTAACGGAATCGCGGTGGATCTTCTCCAGGTAATACGCCTTCTGCTCCTTGAGCTCTTCCTGCCGGTTAAGCTGATGGAAGCGGTCAACCAGGTTGTTCTGGTCAAAGAAGGTAACCCATACGGTGAATATCAAAAGGGTGAGAATGTATTTGTTCTTCAGAAAAGGCAGTATTTTGCGGATGATCCGCTGCAGGGTTTCCATAAATGGAGGCTTTTGTGCCAAAGATAATTAAAATCAGTAAGAAGAAAAAATTAGTAAGTAGTAGGGAGTAAGTTAGTAAGTAGTAGGGAGAAGGGAGTAGGGAGTAAATTAGTAGGTAGTAGGGAGAAGGGAGTAAGTAGTAGGGAGAAGGGGGAGAATGCCGTTAGGGGGCGGATCAGGGACCCCTCAGAGAGTCTGATCCGCTAAAGGCATTTAATAGGAAACCTTGCCCCGGCTTTTGAGGATTTGATAAAACCGGCTTTCAAAATCGTTGTTGCAATTGAT
This sequence comes from uncultured Bacteroidota bacterium, assembly GCA_913055635.1. GTDB lineage: Bacteria > Bacteroidota > Bacteroidia > Bacteroidales > UBA12077 > JAGXLC01. The sequence goes on along the minus strand of CAJXLK010000015.1, from coordinate 76,358 downwards.
CAGATTGTATTCGGGTGAACCGGAATCATTGAGGTCGACTTCTACTCTTGCATCGGGATTGGTCTCCAGAGGTTCAAGGGTGCGTACCACATCCCTGACTACATCCAATTCTATATAATCCAAATCGTAAGGATCACGCTCGATCTGTTTTCCATTTACCTTGCAAACTAAATCCATACTGTTCGTTTTTTGTAATTTGCTTTTTGGACATCAAATATAGTCCGTTATACTTATTCCTACAAAAATTGTTAGGATTTTAGGGGACAAATTCTTTAAACATTTGAAAATTACTCAATAAAAAATTGACAAATAGTATTTTACTTTAAGTGTAGACAACTGTGAACAGTACCTTTTCAACCATCAATTTTTCGCAATTGGGTTTTATCAAGATAGAACAATAAACATCAGATGTTTATCAGCATATCATTCATTAAATGGAACGCAAACATAAGGATTGAGAGCCCCTTATTATAAATAATACACTGATCGGTTATTTATACTATCTGAGGGGGGAATTGATAAGCAAAGCACCATTAAAATTAGATTCATCTGAGGGTCATATGATTTCAATCTGTTTTGGTCCAATCTTAACTTACCCTGTTCTATAGGACAGGTTCTTTACATTCAATTTTTTTTCTTCTAAGCCGCCCTCACCCTTTGATGTGGTGGGGATGGTTGCGCTCCAGGTGGCGGTACTTTTCCAGCAGACCGGGATAGCCGGTTTGCACGGGATAGCCGTTCTGCCCGGGATAGCCGCTCAGTTGGGGATAACCGCTCTGTTGGGAACCATCGGCCTGCTGGGGGGTGTCGCTCTGCCCGGAACCATTGGACTGTTGTGACCGGTCGGTCTGCCTGGGATCACCGGCCTGCCTGGAATGATCCGCTTGCCCGGAACCATTGGCCTGTCCGGGATAGCCGGTTTGGTCTGGATTATCGGGCGGTTCGGAATCATTGGCCAGCCCGGGATAGCCCGTCGGGCCGGGAACATCGGCGGGGGCTTCCAGGTTCATCCATCGCAGCAGCGTTGTTGCGGCCTGATGAAGGGGGATCTTCGAATGCTCCCGCTCATGGGCCACATGAATGAACCGGATGATGCGCAGGCCATTGAACCAGTGAAAAAAATGCTTCCGAAAAGCCCGCAGGCTGTTGCAATTGTTGTTGATCCGGGTAAGCTCCCTGGCGAAATGGACCTGCCCCAGAAAATCCTGCATCACCGCATCCTGCTCCCCCAACAGCTCATCGCGCCGGGCTGGCGTCGCCTTGTAAAACGCATCCACCCGGGCGATGAAACGCTTCAGACAGGCAAAAACCTCCGGATCATAGGTGAGATAGGTTTGCCGGCCCTGCTCACGGTTTTGCGACCATCTGAGCATCTCCGGACCGGTGCCAAACAATACCCGCTCCGAAAACCGCGGAGAAGGATAAACAGCTGTACTGGTGACGTCCTGCACATGCTCAAGCTGAAAAACCTTGTTGAGAAAATAAAAGTCCTCCCCTGCCCTTTTGGTGGTCATCCCGCCCTGCTTGGCATAAGCTTCGGCCCGCACGGCAAAGGCCGATCCAATGGTCTGAAAAGCATAGGGATAGCCGCTCCAGCGCAAAGCCTGGTTGTAATACCGCAGAAACAGTTCATACCGGATGATTCCCTCCCGGATGTCCTTCCCCCAGGTCACTTCATCCAGGGGATGCTCAAAATACAGGACGGCCGCGTTGAGCTTCGGATCGCGGTGGAGGGCTTTTTCCATTTCGGTGAAGTAATGCCGGTCGACGCGGGTATCAGCATCCAGGGAGATGATCCATCCACCGGGGCGATCCAGGCGGTTCAGCCTGGCCAGGGCCTCGTCCATCCCTACTTTGCGGGCCAGGCCCGCCCCGGCCTTCTCCGGGGGAAGGTCAGCGATATAGAAGGCATGCACCCGGAAGGGTTCATCCGGGTCCAGGTTGGACGCTCTCCAGGCCTCCACCTCGCGGAGGGTTTGCCGGTTGCGGTGGGTGATGTGCGCCGGGGCACCGGCCGGTTGGTTCACCGCCACCAGCACCTCCACCGACCGTCCGGGCCGGTCGGCCTGGTAAAGCGACTCCAGGGCACCGATAAGCCCGCCCTCATCGTAACAGGGGATCACCACGATAAAGCCCAAATCGGTATCCGGCGGGGAATCAATAAAATCACCATACAAACGGTGCTTGCTTAAATAACTGCTGGCAAATCCCATATCACAGCGGCTCTCTTTCCTTACTGATCCGGATCGGGCGGCAGGAAGGAATAATCCCTTGAGTAACGCATCATCTGGGTGGTATACTCCTCATCATACCGGAGCCTTACATCGGTGATGGCCCCGTTTTCCCTGACCGGTTCATATACGGGATTGATGAATCCGGTAAAAGGGGCGATGTTGAGCTTGCGGAACCGGCCCAAAACCTCCTCGTGCAGCTCCCTGTCCACAAGGGTGCCATAATCCTTGATCAATGCGCGGGCAGCCTGGTGGTCGCCTTCCGACTTGATGCGCTGGATCTCGGCCAGCAGTTGGCCAAAGAGCTGTCTCAGCTTCTGATGGTCGTTGATGATGAAAAAGGTTTTGCCCAGGTGTTCCATCCGCTGGATCACATTGTCCGGGGCCCCTTTCTCGTAGCACCAGCGGGCCACGAGCTGTCGGTTGCGCATATGGGCCTGTTCCAGGTTCCGCCCTGGTTTGACCCGGATAAGCTGGGTCATCAGCCCGTTGCGGATATAGCTGTCGTACTGGGCCCGGGCTGTCTCGAAAGAGGTGATGATGCCCAGATCGATCAGCTTCCGGTCCATCATGTAATAAAGGGCAAACAGGTCGGCCCGGGCCTCCTCGATAGGCGACTGGTAATTTTTGAGGGCATCGCCGCTGACCCCTTCCAGCAGCTGGCCGGAGCCATGTCCCAGGCATTCGTGCAGGTCGGTGTGCAGGTTATCGCCCTGGAAACCGTGCTGCTTGTTGCGTTCAATCTCTTCGCGGCTGTAGGCAAATTCTTCCACGAAACCACTCTCTACCATGGCTTCATGGTGGGCCCGGGTGATGTTGTTCAGGGTGATCGATTTGGATCCGTGTTCCTTCCTGATCCAGTCGGCGTTGGGCAGGTTCACCCCGATGGGGGTGGTGGGATAGCTCTCCCCGCCCAGCATCGCCACTTCAACGACCCGTGCCGAGACACCCCTGACCGAAGGTTTCTTGAACCGCTCATCGATCGGGGCATGGTCCTCAAACCACTGGGCATTCTGGCTGAGCAGCTGGGTGCGTTTGGTCGCCTCCGGGTCCTGCACGTGCAGGATGGATTCCCAGGTGCCCTTCAGCCCCAGGGGATCCTCGTAAGTCTCGATGAACCCGTTGATCAGATCAATGGTGCTGCGCGTATCCTGAACCCACCGGATGCTGTAATCATCAAACTTCTGGAGATCGCCGGTGCGGTAATATTCGGCCAGGGCCTCCAGCCAGCCGGCCTGCTCCTCAGTCTGGGCATGTCCGCGGGCCTGCTCCAGCCAGTAAATGATCTGGCCGATGGCTTGCCCATACATGCCGTCGGCCTTCCAGGTCCGCTCCACCAGCTCACCATCCCGGTGCTCCAGCTTGGAGTTAAGGCCCCAGGAAAGGCGCTCATCCTGGCCTTTCTTCCCCTGGTAAAAAGATTCGCCCTCCTGCTGGGTGACCCCTTCATAGAAATTGTTGGCCGAATGCCGCAGCATATCCACCGAAGCATCCTGCTCCAACGACTTGGGCGCTACCGTTGCATCGAAGAGGATGGGCGCCAGGGTATCAATGGCTTCATCAGTGGTCGGGAAAAGATGCGCCAGGGCCTCCTGGCCTGTTTCCCTGATCAAATGCTCAAAATAAGCCTGCGAAAACTCCGGCATGGTCTTCTCCTTGGAAAAATGATGATGGATGCCGTTGTTGTACCACAGGGTCTTGAGGTAGACGATGAACTGCTCAAAACCCTCGCTTTGGCGATCGCCCGGGTAATGTTCAAGGATCGCCTCCAGAGTTTTGCGGATCAGCAGGTTGTATTTGTAGTTCTGATGATAGATGATGTCGCGCCCGGCCAGGGATGCCCGGCTCAGGTAGTACACCAGCAGCTTCTGATCCAGGGGCAGGCGGTCGAAATGGCTGACCGTGTATCGCAGGATCTTGATCTCCCCGAACGATTCAACGAACGATGCGGGCTGTGATTCAAAGGTTAGGTTTTTCATAGATGTATGGTTTGTTGAACCCCGCTTTTGAACCCCGCTTAGCGGACTTAGGTCCGCTTAGCGGGGGTAAGTATCGACCCCGCTTAGCGGGGTTCAAAAGCGGGGTCAATTCAGTGCGGCTCAGGAATCATCGAAATCGATGTCATTCAGCCTCAAATCGAGGTCAAAATAGGTATTCCATATGCCATTCTCGTATTTAAGGCCGTCATAGGAAAAATCAGGGCCATAATATTCCCTTTGTCCCTCATATTGGGGTTTCGAAGGTGAAAGGTGGTCGTAAACGATCATCTTTTTGTCCTTATCGTAGCGCAGCATCATGTTGGCGAACTGGTTGTATTCGAACAGGATGCGTTTGGTAATGTTCTCCCGGTTTTTGAAGATGGATGCCCCAAAGACGGGTTGATCGTTTTTGTCGAAATGCAGCACATCGATCACCTTTTTGTTGGTCAGAAAATCGTGGGGATCAAAGCCAAGCAGGGTATAGTAGGTCCCGTCAAAGCGCCCCTGTTTGGTGATGACCTCGTAGTACAGGGCCCCGTACCAGTTGTCTTTGTCGAGGGTTTTGTTTTCCGGCTTATCGATCTTTTCAGAGCGGTCGTTCAGTTCGTAGGTCAGGATCGTGTCGTTTTTACGGTACTGGAGGAAGCAGTAAAAAACGTTGTAGCCGGCCTCAAAGGGCACATTCCAGTTGTAGATGCGCAGCCGGTCATCGGAAGATTTAAGGATGCCGGCATTTTTGATCTCATCGAACGGGTATTCAAACGATTCGGGTTCCTTCAGGATGCGCCGGAAGCGTTTGAGGACCTTTGCGTTGATTTTCTCCCGGGTATCATCGCTGGTAGCATGGGCGATGGAATCCAGGTAATGGTGCAGCATCGTCGCCTGCTGGCTGAAATTCACCTTTTGGGTGTCGGCGGGTATTGGGACATAGGGTGAACCATTGACCTGCTGTTCGCTGGTGTTTTCCGGCTGGGCCCGGAGATTGCCCTTTTCCGGTTGAACCCGGAGATTTTCCTTTTCCGATTGAGCCCGGAGATCGCCCTTTTCCGGCAGAAAAACTCCGGCAACGGCGATCATCGCCCCAAGCACAAAGCTACGGATGGCATGCAGGCTTTTCATGTTTTTCACTTTTTTTGAACGATACAAAGGTATTCAATCAAACGTGAAAAGCCGGAACGATAGTGTGAATTTATCATCCTTGAAGCTCAATTGTCCTATGAGATAGGACCCCGCTAAGCGGGGTCCTGACCAACGGACCCAAGTCCGCTTAGCGGGGTCCTATTTACCCAACTCATTCAAGGCTTTTATAATCCGGCGGATGGACTCGTCGATCTCTTCGTTGGAGATGGTAAGGGGTGGGGCAATGCGGAAGGCATTGGGTTTGAAGATGAACAGATCGGTGATGAGCCCGTGTTTAGGGAAAGTCTGCATGACCTTTTCTGCGGTGGTTTGATCTTCCAGTTCCACGGCAATAAAGAGTCCGGTTCCCCGGATATTCTTGATCAGCGGATGGGAAAGGCCGTTGATATAGCGCTGGCCTTTTTCAGAGGCTTTATCCACCAGTCCTTCATCAAGCAACACCTGCAGGGCAGCGTGGGCAGCAGCTGCCGAGACGGGATGGCCGCCAAAGGTAGTGATGTGACCCAGGCCGGGGGCCTGTTTGAAGGCATCCATGACCTCTTTTGAGGCCACAAACGCGCCGATGGGCATCCCCCCTCCCATGGCCTTGGCGATGGTAAAGACATCGGGATAAACATTATATTTGTTCATGCCGAAAAGCGAACCCGTCCGGCCAAAACCTGTTTGCACCTCATCGAAGATCAGCAGGGTGCCCGTTTCGTTGCACCGCTGACGAAGCTTCCCCAGGTAATCATCCTGCGGCTGGACGATGCCGGCCTCCGCCTGTATCGGCTCGACCATCACACAGGCTGTACGTTGAGTGATCTGCTGGAGATCTTCCTCATTGTTGAAATCAATATACCGGACATCCGGAAGAAGCGGACGGAAAGGATTGCGGAAGCGCTCATCGCCCATCAGCGACATCACCCCATGGGTGCTCCCGTGGTAGGCATGGCGACAACCAATGATCTCTGTGCGCCCGGTGTAGCGCTTGGCCAGCTTCAACGCCCCCTCGTTGGCTTCACTCCCCGAATTGACAAAATAAACATTGTCGAAATGCCCCGGCAACTGATCCAGCAACAACTGGGCAAAACGTACCTGCGGATACTGCACCAGTTCACCGTACACCAAAAGATGCATATGGCGGTCCAGCTGATCCCTGATGGCTTCAACCACCCGGGGATGGCGATGCCCCAGGTTGCTGACCGAAACCCCCGAGACAAGATCAATGTAATCCTTGCCGGTGTTGTCATACAAGTATATCCCTTCGGCCTTTTCTATCTCAATGGCCATGGGATGATCGGTGGTCTGGGCGATGTTCTGCAGGAAAATCTGACGCGGCGTTTGCATGGAGGATGGGTTAATGGGTCAATGAGTAAATGCCTGCCCCGCTGAAACGAGATAAAAGCGAGGGTTGAATGCCTTCCCCGCTATACGGCGTAGAAGCGGGGATTGAATGGCTGTTCCGAGGCCGTAAAACGAAGGCCGGGGTTGAATGGTTCAATGAACGAATGCCTGCCCCGCTGAACGGAGTGAAAGCGGGGGTTGAATGCCTTCCCCGCTATACGGCGTAGAAGCGGGGATTGAATGGCTGCTCCGAGGCCGTAAAACGAAGGCCGGGGTTGAATGGTTCTATGAGCGAATGCCTGCCCCACTAAACGAGGTGAAAGCGGGGGTTGAAGGCCTGCCCCGCTGAACGAAGTGAAAGCGGGGATTGATTGAATGCTGAAAACGTGAATCAATGCGACACAAAGTAATGTTTTTGGGCTCTGATGTTCAGTGCGCCAGTTTGGTTCGTTGTTGACCGGGCTCCTGAACGATGCTGCAGCCTGCGCAACTGGTAATGCGACCTTTATCAACTTTCCGGCGACAACGTATCTCGTCTACCCGGGCACAGTGAATGCCCAGCTTGCGCATCTCCTTGTTCTTGCTGATCTCGGTCTCCGGAAACTTGCCGTTCTTTTGTATCAGCATCCGTATGCCCAGAAAAATGAATACGACTGCCATAATGGCAATGGCCGGGAGTATGAGTTTGAGGAACATATCTTGAATCTGTTTCGCTTTGTCTGCAAAAATAATAAAAATACTCCATTATTGCCGCTTAAATATGATGGAGCCGTTTTGAAGTCCCAGATGCCGCTACCCGGATGCCGCAAAGAAGAATTGTTCATTCAAAAATTAGAGCTTTTCATTAAAGATCCCTATCATAGCCAGCTTCGTACCCATAAATTATCCGGTAAATGAAAAGATTTATGGAGTTTTAGCATCGATTGTAACATAAGGGTGATATTTTGACTTTGTCGATCCCAATCATGTTATATTCGAAAATATTGGGACTCATGATGAAGTCTATTAACTTCTCTTTCAATTTATCTTGCCACCCTTATAAACATTTACAATAATGGAATATTTCTTTTAATTCCTGCTTAACGGATAAATATCCTCCGGGATATTGGTGTACGGCACTTTGGTGAGGTCGGCCGGACCCAACCCGGGGGCATCAATCTCGATGATCTCTCCGGCCAGGCCGGTCTCGTAGAAACCGCGGCGGAAATGGACCCGGGATTTCAGCGAAATGATGTCCAGCTCTTCCAAGGGAATGCCGAGCTCCCGGAAGATATGTGGTGTCATGACCTGGTGGAGCTGGGGGGTGACGATCACCCGGTTGTTGCTGCCGAAATGAAGCACGGCCACATGGTCAAAATGCCGGTAAGGGCCGAAATACTCAAGCTTTCCTTCTATATGAACCGGGTTGCCGGCATACTGATCGGCATAGCCGCCAATTTTCATATCAACGGCATCGCCTTCCTTCTTGTCTTCCTCGAGCAATTGGTTCACCGCTTTTTCGTCGGCGATGGTGGCGATGCAGAAATGCTCACCCCCCTGGTTGATCAAAGCTTCCAGGATGTGGGTGGAATTGCCGGTGCGGTCGGCGTGGTCGGCGATTACAACCGGCGTCTTACCGGCCCGGGCTGCTTTGATGCTTTGGGCCACCCCTTCCTGTGTCTTTGGCAACTCCCTGCCGGCAAACGACTCACGCACCCGCCAGATGTAATCGTTCATATCCTCGGCGATGCGGTTGGCCAGGGTCATATCGCCGTCGGTCACCACCATGACCGTTGCCCCCACATCGGGCACGTCGGCATAAGCAAAGCCAAAAGCCACCGAAACATAAGCCTCGGGATGCCGGGCCTCCCAGCGGCGGGCTCTTTCCATGATGTCCATGGCCGGAGAAACACCAGTGCCCTGGTAAACACTGGGGGTGATCACCCCCGGCTTGCGGGTGGCCATCACCGGATCGTAGTTGCCGCGAAGGGTCCTGATCAAAGCCCGGCCGGCCCGCTCGCCCTGCAAATACTTGTCATAATGGGGATAGCGTTTGACAATAAAAACCGCGTCAGCGGCCAGGGCAAGCTCCTCGTCTTCATTGGCATGCAGATCCAGGGTCACAAAGATGGGTATGTCACCGACCACCTCACGAATCCTCCGAACAATCTCGGCTTCAGGCTTCAACAAATCCTTTACGGCCATGGCACCGTGCAGGGAGAGCATCACCGCATCAAAAGGCCCCTTCTCTTCCAGGTCTTCGGCCATCAATCCCGTATACTTATCGAAAGCTTTTTGGGTGATCCAGCTGCCCGAAGATCCGCCTTTGGCATCCCGTGGCGACCGGATGCCGGTCAGCTCCACCCCACCATATTCCCGCACCCGGTCGACAAAACCCCGGATATAATCATTGGACGAGAGCACCGAGTCGCCTTCCAGCGGTGGGCCGTAATACTCAAACTCGTCGATGCCCGTGGGCCGGGGACAAAAAGTGCAGGTCTCATGAAAGAAACTGGCTACGGCAATCCTGTAGGCGTCATGATTGGCAGCTTCATCCTGCGACGTTGTTTGCTGACCGCAGGAAAGGGCCATAAAAGAAAAAAGCAATGCAAAAAAAATCGGGAAATGTTTCATGGGTCCGGATTTATACATTTGGGTTTGAGGCATTTTTATATCTGTGGTTGTATTTCTTCATGCGAGTTTAAAAAACAAGCGTTTAGCGGCAGCTTATGTATAATCTTATACAAAAAATTATTGAAAAGACATATCTAAATCGCCGCTTAGCGCTTAATTTTTTTTCTTCTTCTTTCAAAATTTTATGTAATTTAATGAAAAATTGACAACCAGAAAAGTATCTCCTATGAAAACCCACATCTCATCACTCAAAGGTCTTTCTGTTGTTCTGTTTTTTGCACTGGCCATCGCTTCCTGTCAAAAAGCACCCGAATATCCCGGGGAAACCTGGACCATCGCGGAGGAAGCGGAAGACTACGGATACGATTCCGACAAACTGCAGGAAGCGGAAGAATACTCCCAGACCATCGCCACCGCAGCCGTGGTGATCGTCAAGGACGGGGTCATCCTGGATGAATGGGGTGAAGTGGAAAACAAGTTCATGACCCACTCGGTGCGCAAAAGCTTTCTCAGCGCTCTTTACGGCAACTATGTCAAGGACGGGACCATCGACCTGGACCAGACCATTGGCGAAGCCGGCATCACCGATGAGCCGTCCCTGACCGACAAGGAGAAGCAGGCCACCTTGCGCGACTGCATCAAGGCCCGATCGGGCATTTATCACCCGGCCCTTTATGAATCGGAAGGAATGAAAGCCCTCAAACCCGAACGCCACAGCGTGCGCCCCGGCACCCACTGGTACTACAACAACTGGGATTTTAACGCCCTGGGAACCGTCTTTGAAAAGTTCACCGGTAAAAAAATCTTCAAGGCCCTGGAGGAAGAGATCGCCCGGCCCATCCAGATGCAGGACTTTACCGCCGAAGACGGGTGGTACGTTACCGGCGATGCCTCGATCCATCCGGCCTATCCCTTCAAGATCACCGCCCGCGACATGGCCCGTTTCGGGCTGCTGATGCTACGCAACGGCCAGTGGAAAAACCAACAGGTGGTGCCGGCCGACTGGGTGGAAGAGAGCACCCGCTACCACTCCGATGCCACATTATATGGTTCCGACGGATACGGCTACATGTGGTGGGTGGCACGCGATCACAACAAATACCCCCACCTGCCCATGGCTGATATTCCGGAGGGCTCTTACTCAGCACGCGGGGCCGGCGGCCACTACATCCTGGTGATCCCCGACCGCGACATGGTGATCGTCCACCGGGTCAATACCTATAAGGACAACAGCGTATCCGGAGCGGAATTCGGTCAACTGGTGCATCTGATCTTTGAGGCCAGGCTATCCTAATCCTAACCGGCAATTTGCCCGATGCACCCCATCCTTTGAAAGGCAAGCGCAAGGATAATAGGCTACCAATTTGAATCGTATTGAGACAATTATTTTGCCCTGCATTATAGACTTGAAGAGCTCTTCAACCGAAAGATCGATTTGGTTACTGAAAATTCCCTTGCAAACCCCTATTTGAAGGAGCGCATAGAAAAAACCAAGAAATTATTGTATGCCGCATAGTATTGAGAAATACCACAATTACTTCCAGAATAAGTCAAAGCTTCACATGCTGCATAAGTAATTGGGGTGTAATTGATTAGACTAAGCAAGTCAATACAGCAACATTTCTAACCGGGGAATAGCCCCCAGATGGTCTGACCCAGGGGTTCCTATTGCTATCTGCTAAAAGAATTGAACCCATCCAACCCTTAAATTTTGAGCGTGCCGGAAAAATCCTTATTTTAGAAGGAACAAAACCACCGAAAAAAATATCTGGCTGGTGATGCAGGTCAAGCCGACAGATTGATTATATTGGAAGGAACAAAAACCCACAGCTATGGAATCATTTCCCCAACCCAGGGTGGTTGTCAGCAAGTGCCTGGGCTTTGAGCACTGCCGTTACGACGGGTCGGTAATCAACGATCCTTTTGTAGCGATGCTGGAGCCCCATGTTGATTTTATCAAGGTATGTCCGGAGAAAGAGATTGGCCTGGGGGTACCTCGGAGTCCCATCCGGCTGGTTCAGGAGAACAAGCACAAGAGGGTTTTTCAGCCGGCCACGGGCAAGGACGTGACCGATGAGATGGCGCGGTTCATCGATGATTTCCTGGGGAACCTGGAGCCGGTGGACGGGTTCATCCTCAAGCACCGCTCGCCCTCCTGCGGTTTGGGCAGTGTCAAGATTTATTATGGATTTGAGGAAAAGGTGAACCATTTCCGCGGCAAGGGGATGTTCGGAGAGGCCATTCTCCAGAGCCACGGGAGCCTGCCGGTGGAAGATGAAGGACGCCTGCGGAACTTCAGCATTCGCGAGCATTTTCTTACACGCCTCTACACCATGGCCGCTTTCCGGGAATTCAAGCAGAATCCATCCATGAAAGGGCTGGTCAATTTTCACACCAACAACAAGATGCTTTTCATGGCCCACAACCAGAACACGATGAAAGAGCTGGGCCGGATCACAGCCAACCACGAGCAACACCCCCTGGAAAAGGTAATTGGCAGCTACGAGGTGCTCATGCGCAAGATGCTGGCTTCGATGCCCCGCTTTACCTCCTGGATCAACGTGCTTCAGCATGCCTTCGGTTTCATCTCCGACGGGCTGAACAGCGAGGAAAAAAACTTCTTCCTGAATTCGGTGGAAGAATACCGCGACGAACGCATCCCCCTGAGCACCCTGATCAAACTGCTCAAATCATATGCCCTGCGCTTTAACCAGGAATACCTGCTGCGCCAGACGTTCCTCAACCCCTTCCCCCTCGACCTGGTCCAGATCACCGACTCCGGCAAGGGAAGGAACATGTAAACTCCAACCCTTAGAATGAAACACCTCTCAAGGGGAACAATATACACCAAACCTGGAATGATGCACCAGGTTTTCAGGGAATCAAAGAGCAGCAGGCTCATGAAACAACATGTAAACACCGGCCCTTAAAATGAAACACCTCTCAAGGGGAACAATATACACCAAACCTGGAATAATGCCCCAGGCCTTCAGGGGATCAAAGAGCAGCAGGCATGGTCGTATTCATTTGACAATCAAAGCTATATATAATGAACAATTGATGCCGTATTCACTTGACAGTCAAAGCTATACATAATGGACAATTGATTCCGTATTCACTTGACAGTCAAAGCTATACATAAAAAATTGATGCTGTATTCATCAGATAGCCAACACCATATCTCATTGACAATCAACACTATATATTATTAATGGTCAACATCATATTTTGCTGACAATCAACACCATATCTTATTAATGGTCAACATTATATTTTGCTGACAATAAACACCATATCTCGTTGAATTTTCACTAAACCTTGATCTGTATGAAATCCCGAATGACCCTAAACCTTTCCAGAATTTTGATGGTTTTTGTTCTGGCGGCTGTAGCGGCCGGTTGTGGCCAGGACAAGAAGCCGCAGGAGCTAACACCCAATGACGTGCGCCATGCCGAAGAGCTGATCGGCCTTGACCTGACGGGCCAGGAGCGCGATTCGCTGATGGAAGGTGTGCGTGATCAAAAGGAGTCCTACCAGCAAATGCGTGGGGTAGATCTGCCCAATTCAGTGGCCCCGATTGTTGAGTTCAATCCGGTACCGGGGTGGATGGAGTTGCCCGATGGCGGTTCGAAGGTTAACTGGGGCCTGCCCGAAGAGGTGACTGTTCCGGAAGATCCCGAGGAGCTGGCCTTTTATTCGGTGCCTGAGCTTTCGGTTTTGATCCGCGAGCGGAAGATCACCTCGGAGGAACTCACCCGCATGTACATTGAGCGATTGAAGGAATACAGCGACACGCTGAAGTGCCTGATCACTTTGACCGAGGATCTGGCGATCAAACAGGCGCGCCAGGCCGACCGGGAGATCCGCCAGGGTCAATACCGCGGGCCATTGCATGGCATCCCTTACGGGTTAAAAGACCTGGTCAGTGTGGAAGGCTATAAGACCACCTGGGGAGCAGCGGCTTATAAGCACCAGGAACTGGAAGGCAACGCCACCGTTTACCGCAAGCTTCGTGATGCCGGGGCGGTATTGGTGGCCAAGCTCTCGATGGGCGCCCTGGCCATGGGCGATGTTTGGTACGGCGGGACCACTAAAAACCCGTGGGATTTGGAGCAGGGCTCCAGCGGCTCGTCGGCTGGCTCGGCCTCGGCCACGGTAGCCGGCCTGGTGGGTTTCTCCCTGGGCACGGAGACTTACGGCTCCATCGTCTCACCCTCCACCCGTTGTGGCGCCAGCGGTTTGCGCCCCACCTTCGGACGCGTCAGCCGCGCAGGGGCCATGGCCCTGTCGTGGACCATGGACAAGATCGGACCCATATGCCGCACAGCCAAAGGCTCGGCCATGGTCCTGCACACCATCGAAGGGCCCGACCAAACAGACCGGACCGTGCGCGATGTGCCCTTCCGCTACCATGCCAACGAAAAAGTGAGCCAGATGAAAGTGGGCTATCTGAAAGATCTCTTCAACAATGATTACCCCACCCGCAAGAACGACAGCATCGCCCTGGCTAAGATCCGCGATCTGGGCGTCGAACTGCACCCGGTAAGTTTGCCCGACAGCATCCCCGTCTCCCCCATGATGGTCATCCTAGAGGCAGAAGCAGCCACCGCCTTCGACCAGCTTACCCGCTCCAACCGCGACAGCCTGCTGGTGGCCCAGCACCAAAACGCCTGGCCCAACATCTTCCGCAAAGCCCGGTTCATACCAGCCGTGGAATACCTCAAGGCCAACCGGCTGCGCAAAATCCTCGCCGAACAAGTCAACCAGCTCTTCAAAGAATATGATGTGATCGTGGCTCCCAGCTTTGGCGGCAACCAGCTGCTGACCACCAACCTTACCGGCCACCCCTGTGCCGTGGTGCCCAACGGTTTCGATGAGGAAGGCCACCCCACCAGCATCAGCTTCCTCGGTAACCTCTTTGAAGAAGGCAAAATACTGGAAATGGCTACGGCCTACCAAAAAGCGACCGGCCACGAAAACCAGCACCCGGACTTTTTTACCGATTAAGCCCGCGTTGCTGAATACACCAGCCAGGGATACTTCCCCTGCCGAAAGCCGGTCCATCATCAACTCAATGAATCCCGCATGCAGGGACATACGCCTCAAAGCGATGTCTCAAACATGCGGGATTCATGGTGAGGTAATCCATAACAACAAAGCAGGTTACAGTATTATTCTGATTTACAACTTCCCCGTGAGGCCGGAAAATCCCAAAATTCCAGCCTCATCTTTTGGCAGAAAAGACAGAACTCACCAGCTACCCTCCGAAGATTGCATCATTTGGGTGCCTGATTACCATTTTACCCATCAGGTCCATTTCTCAAAATGAATACTCCCTACATTCATGTAAGAATTTACCAGCTTCAATAAAAAGATCGGGTGATTCATAAAAACTTCCCTCCTGGATGCGTGGGAAAAAAATATTATGGATATTTTCAATTCCGATGATTCGCTTTTTAAACCTAAAAAAGATTGCTATGAAACAAATCAAACTGTTAAGTTTAATTGCCATGACCCTCCTCATTTCGCTTACTGCTTGCGAGGAGGAAGAAGAAAAACCCGATTGTGAAGTAAACAATTACGGTACGGTGATCATGAAAAATGAGACCGGATTTGATGACCTGCAGGTCAAAGTAAACGGGGAAGAAAGAAGTATTTCCAATGGCTCAGAAGCCACCTACGATGAAGTCGATGCCGGCAGTTTTTCGGTATGGATGTCGCTGGAGCGCAACTCCCATTCATCGGAAGAGACCAAGAATCTGGAGAGCTGCCAGGAGTATACTTTAACGGTTCAGGAGCCACAATGCGGGGAAGACGACTACGGCTGGATCAATGTTTCGAATGAAACAGGCCAGGACGGGTTGTATGTGGATGTAACGACCACCAGCAGCAGCATGAATGATGAGCGAATTTTAGATGCCGGCCAGACGACCACCTATGAGATGAGTTCGGGCACCGTTCGGGTCTGGGCCTCATTGACCGGTGCCAGTGATGAGTGGACCTATTCGGACGAAAGCCTGAATACCTGTGAGGAGATGAACTTCAACTGGACGGCCGGCAAGAAGAGCAACCAAACCATTGCCTTAAAAGTGAATGATTCGAAGGCAGAAACCTTCAATAACCTGAGCAAATAAAAGCTCCTGCAAAGGGGTTTAAATAACACCCCGCTAAGCGGGGTGTTCAGTGACCCCGCTAAGCGGGGTGTTCAATGACCCCGCTAAGCGGGGTCGTTTTTATGCTCCTTTGGCCGGAAGGAGCTATTTTTTTTGGGCATGGCTGGAGGATTTGCTTTTTCTCCTTCTTTGGCGTTTGTTGTTTGGCCCGGTTTTGTTGGTGAGAATATCAGAAGACCCTGATGTAAAGGCATCACTGCCGGACTGGGCGGGCTGGTCCTGGCGAAGCGGGGGCTGTTTCCCCTTCTGGTTTTCCCAGGCGATCCACAGCAGCCGCTGCAGGGGCACTTCCTCGGCATTCATAAAGCTGTCGGGTGATGGGGAATACCATACCTTTTGCTGCAACACATCGGTTTTTTGCGGATACCAGGTGCCTTCGGCGGTTTTCAACACCGGTATTTTTTCGGGGAAGTGTTGCCAGGCTTCCAGGTAGGTATCGAGTTCGTACATCAGCGATGGTTTAAGCTTGCCGCAGTGGCCGGTCAATTTGCGGGCATTGGCCGGGAGTTGCTGTATTTTAGCCGCAGCGATTTTGACCGATTCAAAATACCACTTCCAGGCCGATCCGCATATTTCGCGGCCGGAAGTATCCAACCCCCCAATCAGGGAGGCTTCCTGGCGGGCTCCTATTTGCCGCATCTCGACCTTCAGTTGAAATTCACGGGCATACATGCGGATCAGCTCCCGAAAGTCAACCCTTCCGTCGGCCAGGTAATAAAAGATGGCCTTGGTGTGATCGCCCTGCACCTCCACATCACTGACTTTCATCTCGATGCCACGCTGGCGGACGATTTCGCGGGCCCGGTTGCGGATGGCTATCTCCCGGCTTTTGGCCCGGCGCCATTTTTCAATATCCGAAGGCCTTGCCTTGCGATAGATAAGGGGAAATTTGTACTTTTTCTTCTGGCGGATCTTGCGTTTAAATTGTTTTTGAGCGAGATATCCTGTAAGCGAGACCAAACCTATGTCATGGCCGGTAGGCGCTTCCACGGCCACCACATCTCCCTGCTGCAAATCGAGGCCTTCGGCGTTGTCGCAAAATTGTTTGCGGGTGTTTTTAAAACGCACCTCTACGATGGTGCTCCCGTCGGAGGGGTCGTGGATGTCACTGAGCCAGTTGCGGGTGCCCAGTTTAAGGTGCCGGTTGAAATAATCCCGCACCTGCTGATACATATCGTGATGATCGGATAGCCTGTCATAGGGCTGACTGGATTGTGGGTGGTGTTGCCGGGGTTGTTGCTCAGGTTGATCGCCCCATTGCTGATCAAGTAATGGTTCTGATTGCTGATCGTGCTGCTTACCGACTTGCCGGTGGCTGTGTGCATTACGCTGCCAGTCCTGCTGGTCACGTTGCTGATCGCCTTTTGTCTGCTGATCCATAGGGCAACTGGTATATTGAGTTCATTGACAGGGTCTAAGAAGGTTGATCGCCAGGGTGATGATCTTGAAGGTCAAAATCAACCAACCTGTAAAATGGAACCTTCAACTCCTTTACGATAGAAGGGATGGTTTTATGGCCCACCGCTGCAAAGATAATTTTATTTAAACCAAATTAAAACAGATGGGTCCTCTTAACCAACAATCAGACAAAGCCCAGGGTTCACCGGGGTAACATCAAAATTTCAGGATAAAGGTGGAGCCCTGGTCGGGTTGGGAGTGGAGGGAGATGCTGCCTGTGTGCATGCGCATGATCTGGCGCGAGAGGCTCAGCCCGATGCCGGAGCCCTGCCGGCGGGTGGTGTAAAAGGGGACGAAGACCTGGTCCTGCTCTTCGGCCGGGATGCCGGGGCCGTTATCGGAGACCTGCAACAGGATATGGTCCTGCTCCTTAAAAGCCTTCATCGTGATCCGGCCTTTGTCCGGCCCTTCCATCTCCTCCAGGGCCTGGCGGGCATTCTTGACCAGGTTGATCAGGATTTGTTCGACCAGCCGCTGATCGGCATATAACTGCAACGATTCGGGATAAACCGAATAAGTCAGGATGATCTCCTTTCCGGGCAAGGATCGTGAAAAAGGGTCTGGGTCCTCCCCGTATTGATCCGAAGAACTCCCGGCGCCGGTCGGGGATATACCTGATGCATTGGCAGGGCACTCAGAGCCGTTAGAAGAATGACCGGATTCGTTAGAGGAACTGCCAGATCGGTCTCGGGTGCTGCCAGATGGGTCCCGGGTGCTGCCAGATCGGTCAGCAGAACCGGTTTTTCCTGCATTGGCCAGCTCTTCGCCCATGAGGATGCGAACGCGGTAAAAAAGGTCGCTGACCCGGAAGGTTTCCGGGTGAAGGGATCCTTTGGGGGTGAGGCTGCGGAACTTTTCGACAAATCCCAACAAGCCCTCGCTGCGCGAGCGGATCACCTCGAGCCCGCCGATCATCCTATCCCTCAAAAACCGGGTGGCCGGGTCGGGCTTTTCACCCGATGGATCAGATTCACGAGTGTCATCTGATTCACCAAATGCGCCGGTTTCACCGGTTTCATCAAATCTACCAAATGCGCCGGTTTCACCGGTTTCATCAAATCTACCAAATGCGCCGGTTTCACCGGTTTCGGTTGATTTAGCTGATTCGCCGGATTCAGCTAATTTGCCCGCCTCAGCGGATCCATCTGATTCAGCTGATCCGCCAGATTCATAGGATTCAGTTGATTGGTCGGATTCACCGGATTCAGCCAATCCATCGGCCTCCGCCTGAAGCATCGACCTGGATCCCCAGGTATACGAACCAGAGGCACCTGGAGTATCTCCCGGCCGGCCATTTTTCGCCGCCCGGGAAGTGGATCCGCCCGGTTGTGAAAGTTTGTTGTTTAACTGTTTCTGAAGGGCATCGGAAAGGGAATAGATGGGTGAAATGGAATTGTTGATTTCATGGGTTAAAACACGGATCAACTGCTGCCAGGTCTTCATTTCCGCTTCACTTACCTCCCGGCCTACATCCTGGATGGAATAGATCCGCACCTGCTTTTCGGGTGAGGCAAAAAAACCGGCCTCCAGGCTCAAATGTTTCAACTGCTGATCCACTGTCAGTTTGATCATCCGGCGATCACCAGGCTTCAACCGGTTGGATAACCCATGGAGGGCAGGATATTTTTCCCTAAGTGCGTCCCAATGGGCAATGCGGTGGATATGGAGCAACTTCTGGGCTGGCCGGTTAAAAACCAGAACCTTCCCGTTTTTTTCCACCGCCACCACACCGACCGGAACATGCTCAAGGAGGCTGTTCATAAACTGAACCTGAATCTGGTTGGTGGCATGGAGCTCAGAAAATTGCCGGCTCAATTCATTCATATAACCCGAGAGCACCGGATAACCCGGCACACTGAAGGCTTTGCTGACACCAAAGCCATGATCCTCATGCTTGAGGGCCTCGAAAAAGGAGGCCATATTGCGATTGAACCGGTTGGTGATGCGCACCAGGTCATAGCCGGTACCGGCCATAACCAAAGCGGCTCCCAGGGTGGTAAAGGCCCGCTCATACTGATGAATGCTGAAGGCAAAGGCAAGGGAGGCTGCCACCATGATGAGGATGCGCACCACAACGGCCAAATAAAATTTTCGTCGGATCATCGGCTCTGTATTTATCAGTTTGTGCTCATGGAAAATAGGAACGTTGGGCTCTTATAAAAACGATTGACGCGTTTCCTGCTTAAGCGGGATTGCGGGGTCAGTTCAAATTTTAAAGGGCAGCTGTATCATCTGTTTAACAGGGAATTTTAGGAAGCATTGATCCCACCCGATTTTGGGTCCAATTTCAATGGACACCCGGATCATGGGTTTTATCCGAAGGCTTCAGGTTATAGCGTTTGATTTTGTTGTGCAGGGTTTGGCGGGTAATACCCAGTTCCCGGGCCGCATCGGTCATCTTGCCCCCATTGTTATCGAGGGCGCGCAGGATGGCTTTTTTTTCAATATCTTCAAATTTCAGGGGCCATTCATCCGCACCTTCCTCATGGTGGGTGTTTTGATGGAAAAAGAAATCGCCGGCCCCAATTTGCTGATTTTCGGTGAGAATGACGGCTTTTTCCACTGCATGGCGTAATTCACGGACATTGCCCGGCCAGTGATACTGCCGGAGCTTCTCCAGCGCCCGCGCATCAATGCGCAGGCCGGGCTTATTGTATTTATGCCGGTACTGCCGGAGGTAATAATCAGCCAACAGCTCGATATCTCCACGGCGCTCGCGCAGCGGCGGCAGGGATATCTGAATGGTATTGATGCGATAGAACAGATCATCGCGGAAGTTACCGGACTCAATCATCCGGGAAATGTCCTTGTTGGTGGCACAAATCAGCCGCACATCAATAGGTTTGGACTGACTGGAGCCGACCGGTGTGATCTGACGGTTCTGCAAAACAGTCAGCATCTTGGCCTGCAAATGCCGCGGCAGATTGGCGATCTCATCCAAAAAAAGGGTGCCGCCTGAGGCAGTCTCCAGACGCCCTGTGCGATCGGTTTTGGCATCGGTGAAAGCCCCCTTTACATGACCAAACAACTCGCTTTCGAAAAGGGATTCATTCACCGAGGTCAAATCAACCGTGATCAAAGGCTCATCCTTGCGGGCGGAGCGACGATGCAATTCCCTGGCAACAAGCTCTTTCCCCGTACCATTCTCGCCGGTGATCAAAACATTGGCCTCGGTGGCCGCCACTTTCTCAACCATCCGCATCACCTGCTTCATACCCGGCGATCGACCAATAATCTCAGAACCCTTCCGGTTCAACTCCTGACTCAACGATGCCTTCCGGCGGTTCAAATCTTTTACCTCATGCTGGCTTTGTTTTAACTTTAGCGCGGTTTGAAGGGTGGTGATCAATCGCTCGTTGTTCCAGGGCTTGACCACAAAATCCATGGCCCCTTCTTTCATGGCTTTTACCGCCAGTTCTACATCCCCGTATGCGGTGAAAAGTACTACCACCGCCTCCTCATCCCGACTGCGTATCTCACGCAGCCAATAGATCCCTTCATTGCCGCTGTGACGGCCCGCTGAAAAATTCATATCCAGCAAAACCACATCCGGTGCATAATCAGAAATGTAACCAGGTATCAGATTCGGATTGGAAAGGGTGCTCACCCGTTTGAACTCTTCTCCAAGCAGTATCTCCAGGGATCTTAAAACACCACGATCGTCATCCACGATCAGTATATGGCCATGGGATTCCATAAGGCAAGGGTCAAAAATTTTTACCTAAAAGTAAAAAAAATTTACACACCAGTGTAAATGATCCCAAATAAATTCCATAAGACACATGAATTCAGAAAAATAAATAAAATGGCATATTAATTGATTTCAGGACATAGGGAGCCCCTTGCACCCAATGGCACATCAAGAGTACCACTTATAATCGGACAGACCAGGTCTAATAATTGAGCCCCTTGCACCAAATGTCAAAATAAAAGTACCACTTATAACCGGACAGAGGACGGCCAAACAATTAGCCCCCTTATACCTGAAGGGAATCATCACGAACTGAAGCAAACACATTTTTAATTCAAAATCCCATCTCATGCTTACAAATTTCATCAAAACCACCATCCGTTACCTATTGAAAAACCGCACCTTATCAATTATCAATACGGCAGGTTTAACCATTGGGCTAACAGCAGTTATTCTCACCGGCATATATATACGCCACGAGCTAAGTTTTGACCGGTTCCATAAAAACGCCGGGCAGATCTATCGCATTGAAAGGAAAGGAATGATGGACGGGGGAGAACACAAGCTACCCCATACCAACAATTTGATTCCCGAAGTTATGGCCGGCACTTATTCGGCGATAGACGAGTTCGTAAGGATCTGGCCGGTCAGGGGCATGCTTCGGGACCACCGCCAAAAGTATCATCAACAGGAGGTCTATATGGCCGATTCATCCTTCTTCACCATGTTCAGCTTCCCGTTAGAAGAAGGCACAGCAGCAGAAGCATTACATTCACCAAATACAGTGGTTTTAACCGAGAAAGCCGCCCGTAAATATTTCGGAACCCGGCGGGTTATTGGCGAACCCCTCCAGGCCCAGTTGTTGGACAGTACCGTTACACTGACGATAACGGGAATCATGGAGCCTATCCCGGAAAGCTCCCATCTTCAGACGGACATCGTAGTCTCTTATCAAACCGCCAAAAGCATTGCCCCTGCCCGCTATCTGGATACCTGGATGGGCAACTACCTCTACTCCTATGTTAAAGTTCAGCCGGGAACCGATATCAAACAGCTCGAATCGCAATTTCCCGATTTCCTCGATAAATATATGAGTGCCGATTTGAGGCGCATTGTTGGCGAGGATGCCGACATCAATCAAGTGCTCAAACTCTACCTGCAACCCTTAACCGATATATATCTTCACCCTGACCTGAATTATTCCATTGGTCCGAGCGGTGACATCAACAAGATCTACACGGCCATGGCGATTGCCCTGATCGTCTTGATCATTGCCGGGATGAACTACATCAATCTTTCCACTGCGCGGTCGCTTTCCCGCTCCAAAGAAGTAGGCCTTAGAAAAGTTTTCGGTGCCGGGCGCAGCCGCATTATTATACAGTTCATCGCCGAATCGGTGATTCTCTCGGTTATTGCCCTTGTTCTTTCAATGATTGCGGTGGAAACAGCATTGCCGTTTTTCAATGCTTTTCTCGGTAAGGAGCTGAGCATCGGCTACCTGGCTGATCCGCAAATCCTGGTCTATCTGTTGCTTCTGGCCGGGGGGCTCGGGGGATTAGCCGGTATTTACCCCGCCCTCTACACTTCCTCCTATCCACCGGCCACATTGATGAATCAATCAGATAAGGCCTCGCAAGGAAGAGGTTCGGCGATGGTAAGGAAAACCCTTGTTATCCTTCAGTTTGCCATTACTGTAGCCCTGCTCATATCCGTGTTTACCATGAACAACCAGCTCAATTATATGATTGATAAAGATATGGGATTCAACCAACAACGGGTTATGGTGATCCAATCCAACGACCAGCAGTTCCGAAAAAATATGACGACCATCAGCCAGGAGTTGAAAAAATCGGTAGATGTATCAAATGTGGCCCTGGCCAGCTCCAACCTGGGAGAAAAAGAATACGGCGATGGGATGTTCCGGGTAAAGGGAAGGCCCGAGAAGGACAACGAAGACTTTATCATGATCGATATAGGAGCCGGCTTCATCCCTACCCTAAACATTACGATGGCTGCCGGCCGCAATTTTTCCAGGGATTACCGCGGAAATAAAGCCGGGGCATATATCATTAACGAAGCAGCCCTGAAAAAACTCGGTCTGGAAAATGCCCGCAAAGCCATCGGCACACCCCTGATCCAAACCCTGCTGAAAGGCAAACAAGAAGGCATCATCGTAGGGGTGGTCAAAAATTTTCACTATCAACCCCTTCAAACTCCTATCAGACCATTGATCCTCACCCATCAGCAAAATCATCTGAACCACTTATTTGTGCGCCTTTCCCCCGGGCAAACCAGCCGGAAAATTTCCTCGGTGCAGTCAAAATTCGCCCGAATGCTCCCTGATTTCCCTTTTCGCTACCGTTTTGTTGATCAGCTTTACCAACAAGGATACCGCAAAGAACTGCGGATGAAAAAACTGTTCACTGTTTTTTCTATACTGGCTGTAGTGATTGCATCAATGGGACTTTTTGCTCTCGCCGCTTTTATGACCGAACGAAAAACCAAAGAAATAGGCATAAGAAAGGCTGTCGGGGCCTCCTCTTCGCGCATCATCCTGATGTTGTCGGGCCAGTTCCTTAAATGGGTGCTCATTTCAAACCTCATGGCCTGGCCCCTGACCTACCTGCTCTTGAAGCGGTGGCTGCAAAATTTTGCTTACCATGTTGACTTACAGCCCGGTTATTTTGTACTGGCCTCCCTCCTGGCCCTTTTTATCGCGCAATGGACCGTATTTCAACAAGCTTATAAGGCCGCCCAAACCAACCCGGTCCAAAGCCTGCGCTATGAGTAAAATTCTCCGGAATATTGATGCCGGGGTGTCCGGTTTGAGAGGCGGTCGTAAAATTTTTTGACGGTTATTCAGGGCCTATAAATACAATGCGCTGATTATCAATATAGTTATTCAATTGGCACACGAATTGATAGGTCTTTTGCCAAAATTCCAATGCTTCATCCAAATCATCAACCTGGGAAAGATAATCCGCCATGGAACCAAAATGAAACATCTCATAAGCCAGCGGATCCAACAGAGTGTGGATTTCAAATCAAACACCAATCATTGGACGAAAATTGAGCAATGATCAAGACCGGATACATAAACCAAAAATCTGTTTTAACCCAAAAACCACCTTATGTTCTATAATTTTCTAAAAGTTGCCCTGCGCAACATCAAGCGGCACAAAGTATTTTCAGCGATCAATCTGTTGGGCCTGGCCATTGGTTTGGCCTGCAGCATACTGATCGCCCTGTTTGTGATGGATGAATTGAGTTATGATCGTTTTCATGAACATTCCGACGAGATCTACCGGATTGCCATGAAGGGGGAGATACAGGGGAAGGACCTGGAGGGGGTAACCACGGGGTCTTCCGTTGGGCAGACCATGGTCAGTGAGATCCCGCAGGTGACCAAGAGCCTGCGGTTGTTCAACTTTTTTGGCGATGGCACCTCGGTCAAATGCGGAAACCGCAAATTCCTGGAAAAAGACTTGATCTTTACCGACTCCACCTTCTTTGATATTTTCTCTTTCCAGCTCAAAGAGGGCGATCCGGAGCACGTATTAAACCGGCCCAATACGGTGATATTAACCGAATCCACCGCCCGGCGGTATTTTGGTTCCACCCAGGTGATGGGCAAGAGCATTGAAATAGAAGGGGAAGAGTTTTTGATCACCGGCATTGCAGAAGATTGCCCACAAAACTCCCATTTTCACTTTGACCTGCTGGCCTCGATGGTTTCGCTCGATGTATCTCAGAGCACCAGCTGGCTGAGCAACGATATGTCTTACACCTATGTGCAGTTGAAAGAAGGGGCGAATCCGACCCGGGTGGAAAAACAATTCAAACCCATTGTGCATCGCCATGTGAATCCTGAGCTGAAAGAGATGATGGGGGTTTCGGTGGAAGAATTCATGGCCCGGGGCAACACCTATGCTTACTATTTGCAGCCTTTGACCGACATCCACCTCAAATCGCACACCGATTTTGAACTGGAAGCCAACTCGAGCATGAAATATGTCTACATTTTCGGGGTCATTGCCGTATTCATTTTGCTGATCGCCTCGATCAACTTCATGAATCTCTCTACCGCGCGTGCGGCGAAAAGAGCCCGGGAAGTTGGCATGCGGAAGGTTACCGGTGCCACGCGCCGGAAGCTTTTCCGTCAATTCTTAATGGAGGCCATTTTCATGAGTCTGATCGCCCTTTTCATCAGCATGATCGTCATTGAATCGGTACTGCCGTTGTTCAACAACCTGGCCGGCAAAAGCCTGAGCCTGGGCTACACCGATCACTGGTATGTCATCCCGGGGCTGCTTCTGTTGGGGATACTGGTGGGGCTGATATCGGGAAGCTATTCAGCGGCTTACCTCTCGCGCATCACCATCAACCAGGGGCTCTCCTCCGGGCTACTCACAGGCAGGACAAAATCCGGCTTCCGCAATGGCCTGGTGGTTTTTCAGTTTGCCATATCCATCATTCTTTTCATCTCCACCCTGCTGATTGATCAGCAGTTGAATTACATTGTGAACAAAGACCTGGGCTACCAGAGTGAACAGGTGGTGGTGGTCGAGCAGGCCAACAAACTGGGCAACTCCTATGAAGCCTTCAAACAGGATCTGAAAAAGCATCCCGATGTCATCCAGGTTTCCCGGGCCGGTACGATGCCGGGGATGACGTTCAATGGCTTCCCCACCCGGACCGTGGGCCAGGACAACAATAAATCGCACGCTTTCCGCTCGGTTGCTGTAGGCAACGATCTGAAAGATGTGCTTGATTTGGAGATGAAAGACGGCCGCTTTTTCAGCGATGATTACAACGATACCACCTCCCTGGTGATCAATGAAGCTGCGGCCAAAGCCCTGGGCTATGAACCACCCCTGGTGGGCAAACGTGTTCTGACCAGCTATGGCGGCCATAAAACCTTCTGGGAAATCATCGGGGTGGTCAAAAATTTCCATTTCCGCTCCTTCCACCAGGAAATAAGGCCGCTGGTGCTGCTTCACCAGTCGCAGCGCCCCAAAGAATATATGACCGTGCGCTACGACCATTCCAATCCCCGGGCCATGCTCTCCAGCATTGAAGGAACGTGGAAAGAATTCATGGGTGGCGAGCCCTTCCGCTATTTCTTCCTCGATAACAACCATCACTCCATGCACAAGGAAGTGTTCCGGACCGGAAAGGTGTTCAACCTGTTTTCTGTGCTGGCCATTGTCATCGCCTGTTTGGGGCTTTTCGGACTGGCCTCGTTTATGGCTGAACAAAAAACCAAGGAAATAGGGATTCGTAAAGCCATGGGGGCCCAGGTCAGAAGCATCGTCGGGCTGTTGCTCAAACAATTCACCTTTTGGGTGCTGGTGGCCAACCTCGTGGCCTGGCCCCTGGCCTACTTCTTTTTGAAAAACTGGCTGCAAAATTTTGCCTATCATATCGACCTTCAACTGGTCTATTTTGTGGCCGGATCGTTGTTGGCCCTGCTGATTGCTGTGATTACCGTAAGCTACCAGTCTGTCTCAGCCGCCCGCAAAAACCCGGTGGATTCCCTGCGCTACGAATAAGCACAACTGAGCAAGGATGCACCCTGGATTTATGACTGCCCTGCTGGTCAAACAGCAGGGCTTCCTTCTGCTTGTTTTACGATTGGTTGAACAGGGGGTTGATGCAAATTTATTGCGGATAAGCCTGTATGGGGCCACCCATTCCAAATTGGATATCTGTTTGGACAGGAAGATGATTTCAACCGGAATCATTGCGATGGCCTGATATTAAAGATTGGGGAGCAAACAGCGATAGGTCCAGATGTTAAAAGACCTTAAAAATTAAGCCTCATTTATAGCAATTGTTATATATTCGCCCAACCGGAAAAAAATAAGGTTATGAAGATAAGCATCATCATACCAACATACAATGAATCGGAGAATATAGGTCATGTTCTGGACCATCTGCAAGCGAACAGCAACCCGGATAACATTGAGGAGGTAATTGTTTCAGATGGCATTAGTGATGATGAGACCCTTGAGATTGCTCGGGAGAAAGGAGCACGCATTGCTGACCACAAGCATACCGGACGGGCCAGGCAAATGAATGCCGGGGCCCGCATTGCCAGGGGCGATCTGTTTTATTTTCTTCATGCCGACACTTACCCACCGGAAGGTTTTGACCGGGATATTCTGGAATCGGTGGAAAAGGGCTATGGAGCGGGTTCATTCAGGATGAAATGGGACATGGATCATCCGGTGCTGAATTTTTTTGCCTTTTTCACCCGCTTCAACTGCCAGTGGTGTCGCGGGGGCGATCAATCGATGTTCATTACCCGGGCTTTGTTTGAAAAGCTGGGGGGCTTCAATGAGCAATACCGTTTTCTGGAGGATTACGAGATTGTCCCGCGCATCAAAAAGGAGGCCAAATTCCGGGTTATCCAGCGAGACATCATCACCTCGGCACGCAAATACCGCCAAATCGGGGTAATGCGGCTTCAGCTTCATGTGGCCAAGACCTATATCATGCGGGCGATGGGGGCTGATGTGGAAAAAGTGGCCCAAACCTACTACAAAGGCATCCACGAGAAATACAACTGATCCGAAGGGCATTGTAAAGGATTGCAATGGATGGCAGATCACTTTAGCCGGGAATGGTAAAAACACTTTTAATCAAGCTTCCGCATTGCATAGGATATTGCTATAAAGCCAATGGCAGGCATTTTTACCTTTAACCCGCCATACCGTGGAATTAAGAGTTGCATGGGTGTGGGGTGTGGTGTGCAGCGGGCGCAAGGGCATCAAAGCCTTCTTGGTGAAGCGTTTGCCGGATGAATTTGACCGTGGGATGCGGGCCATGAAAAGGCATCGAGCGGAAGGGTAGCCTTTTCATGCCACCATCAGGTAGTGGAGGCCTTCAATGTAGCGGCGGGATTCAAGGAATTGTCGTATGCGGGCTTTGGCCTGCCACTGGCGCACATAGACCAGCACAAAAAGCTGGCCGGGCCGGGGCAGGTCCCGATAAAAAACCAGGGGTTTATCCAGCCTTCTTCTGCGGTGGATGTCGATATAGTGGGTAATGTTGATGCCATAATCTTCCAGCAGGCGGGCCCTGTTGCGGTAGATGCGGCTGGCCCCCCAAACGGCCACTCCGGGATGATGGGGGTTGTTATCGGCAAGCCAGCGTGCCAGATAGCGGGTTTTTACCCGGTAAAAGGCTTCATCGCTGTAAGCCGGATGCGTCCGGGTGAGCCTCCTGCCCGAATCATGCCAGTCCAGCACAACCTCGGGGATTTTCGATATCCGCACCCCGTGATGAAGCCATCTGAGCCACATCTCGTAATCCTCAGGAAAATCACCCGCCAGGTAATGGCCCAGCCCCGCTCCCACTTCCCTACGCCACATCGCTGAAGGATTGACAATGGGGGCATCCACAAAGCGCTGCAGCAAAATCTTTGGGTAGGTATCCACCCCGTTGTTCCACTCAATATACTGCTTCAGACCGGTATTTTTGCGGTAATACCCCCCATACCGCACCTTTCCGGCCACTGCCCCGTAATCAGAATAATTCTCCAGAAAAGCCTGCTGAAACTCCAACCGGCGGGGATGCATCACATCATCACTATCCATGCGGGCTATCATTGATCCACATGAATGTTCAAAACCCGCGGCAAAAGCATGGGCAACACCCCGCTGTGACTCGGAAACCAAAACAAAACGAGCATCCCTTGCTGCCTTACCCCTGGCTATACCCACGCTCCCCTCACCCGCACAGTTGTCAACCATGATACACTCAAAATGACGGTGGGTTTGCCTTTCAATGCTCCTGAGGGCCCGCTCCAATGTATGCTCCGCATCGGAAAATGGAAGAATCACCGATATTTGAGGCTTCCCTACTGCCATGGACCCCCCCCTGAAGACTGTATAGCTGAAAATTCCGGATTCATGAAAATTTAGATTTGCTGTAATTCCAACTTCCTGAAATGCCCAGAGACCTGCTCCCCTGCTGAAAATTCAGGGAATCTGAAAATAACGGTTTGCTGGAATTGCCGGCTTGCTAAAATGGTTTAATCTCTTTGGCGCGCGCCCCCTATACCTATTAAAAGGAATTCAAGCCCATACTGTTTTGCAGGCCTTGATAAAGCTTCCCCGGAAAAAATTACCCTTTATTGGCCCCGCTTAATCCATCTGGCTCACAAAACTAATAAATATCATAAAATATGCCCTTCCCTGATAAACGCTTCATATAAGGATCAACTTCTATGGAGCATTGTGCCATTAGCAATCAGACATCAAATTTTTTTAGTATTTTAATACTTTATTACAAAATTTTTGGCTCAAGTTGCTTTCGGCTTAAATATCAGTAACTTTACAATTATAAAATTGACATGAAATAATAAGATGTCTTTTACAACCTATAAGCATCTAAAAACGTTTTACCTGATAGAATACTTTCAGCCTGAACCATTAATAGAGGGAAGGACTGGGTTTATAGTGAACCGAATAAAATCTTAACCTGACCGGATTCTGCTGCAAAATATGCACTGGAAAAATTATTTCAACAGGGCTTCGCTAAAAATCACGCTCATATACTTTGCGGTGAGTTTTCTATGGATATTTTTTTCCGACCTGATTCTTCTAAAACTCACTCAGGAAGAGACATTGCTCACCCATTACCAAACCATTAAGGGGGTGGGCTTCATAGGTCTGACCAGTTTATTGATATTCTATCTCTCGCGGCGGGAATTTTTCAAGAAAGACGAATCGATCAAAGCCATCAACAAGGCGAAAGAAGAGTATTACGCCCTGTACGAGGAATACCAGAAACTTGCCGAGCAGTTGCAGGAGAGCAATGAAAGCCTTGAAGATAAGAACCAGCAGCTGCGGAATTACTTTGAAAGGATCAATGAAAGCAAAGAACGTTACCAGGCTTTCATCAGCCAGATCGAGGAAGGGGTATACCGGCTTGACTTGCATCACCCACTTGACATCAAATTATCGGAGGAAGAACAAATCAATTACCTTTACCACAACCTGTTTGTGGGCGAGTGCAATCCGCGTCTGGCCGAGCTATATGAGTTAAACAAGGTAGAAGATTTGATTGGCAATCAATTAAAGTCCCTTGCTGACCGGGAATTATCAAAGGATTTGTATCGGCTGATCCAGGCTTTTGTGGATTCGAATTACAATGTGCGCGATATTGAGACCCGTTCGGTTGACCGTAGGGGACAAACCCGATACTTCAACAACAACATCACCGGCATTGTCCGTGAAGGCAAACTGATCCGGGTATGGGGCACCCAGCAGGACATCACCTCCATCAGGCGAAACCAGCAGGAGTTGGTCGAGCAAAAAGAAAAGGCCGAGGAAAGCAACCGCATCAAGAACGCCTTTCTGGCCAACATATCCCATGAAATACGAACCCCGTTAAATTCCATTATGGGCTTTTCCCAGTTGCTGGATTCATCGGGACTGTCCCTGGAAGATCAAAAAACTTATATCCACTATATCAAAAACAGTGGTGATCAGCTTTTGCGCATAGTCAGCGATATATTGGATGTCTCATTCATTCAGACGGGGCAATTGGAGTTGAACCGGCAAACCTTTCACCTTAACGCATTGATGCGGGATATAAGACTTCAAATGGATAAATTGGTGGATCAAAAGGAAAAAGATTTAAAAATTAGGGTGCAATGGGGTTTTGATGATCAAAGCGACCGCATTGTAACCGATAAAAACCGGCTTTCACAGGTTTTGTCGAACCTGGCAGAGAATGCCGTGAAATTCACCAGTGAAGGCCACATTGAAACGGGCTACCGCCTGAAGACGCAACAGATGCTGGAATTTTGGGTAAAGGACACCGGCATTGGCATTCCCCACGACAAACGCACCCTTATATTTGATCATTTCCGCCAGGGCGAAGAATACGCCAATCGCCACTACGGGGGTATTGGTCTGGGCCTGACGATTGTAAAAGGAATCGTAGAGGCCCTCGGGGGAGAGGTCTCACTGGAAAGCCAGATAAGGCAAGGTTCGGTCTTTCGCTTTACCCTTCCCTACCAGCAACCTGCCGAAGAACAGCCTGTTTATGAGGCTTCTACGGTTCATTCCCCCAAAACAAAAATTCTGATCGTTGAAGACCAGCCCGACAATTACATATTGCTCCAGGAATACCTTAACAACAGCAACATTTCCATTCTCCATGCCGAAAGCGGAGAAAAATCGCTGGAGGCATTTGCCGGAAACCCCGATATTGCCCTGGTTTTGATGGATTTAAGGCTTCCCGGGATGGATGGCATTCAAACCACCCGCAAAATCAAGGAAAAATTTCCCGATATACCGGTGGTGGCCCAAACCGCCTACATTAAAGAACAATATGCCAATCACCATGAATTGTTCGCCGACTACCTGACCAAACCCATTAGCAAAGAAAGCTTTGACCGTGTCACCAAACGCCTTTTGAATCTTAGGCTATAAATGCTCCGGCCATTTCAGAGGGCGCCTAAGGAATTAAATTGGTCTCATCGCCTTCGGAAGGCGAATACAGCATTAAATTACAAAATGCCTTTCAGGGACATCCTACTGTTTCACCCAAACCGATGAGCGATTATTCGCCCCCTACGATGACTTATGATGCCAATGCCGACAACAACATCATATATGTGCACATGTATGACTTCTCCGGAAATGACAATGACGGTTATTTTTCCATATCCACCCTCAATACCTGGCGACCAGTGGCATTCGTCGGCCGGCCCCGAATGCCTTGGACGAGATGCGCAACACAGGCGGGGCCTGGTAGCGTTTATATTCCGAGGCATTGACCATGGAGGTGATCCTTTCCACTGTTTGCCGGTCATAGCCTTCTTGTTCAATCTCGGCGGTTGATTTCTGCAGCTCAATGTACTGGAACAGGATCTTATCGAGGACCTGATAATCGGGCAGGCTGTCGCTGTCTTTCTGATCAGGCCTGAGTTCGGCCGAAGGCGCTTTTTCGAGGATGCGTTGGGGAATGATTTGTTGGTCCTGGTTGATGTATTCAGCCAGCTTATAGACATCGGTCTTATAGACATCCCCCAGCACCGAAAGGGCGCCACTCATATCCCCATAGAGGGTGGCATAGCCCACGGCCGACTCGCTCTTATTGGAGGTGTTTAAAAGGATATGGCCGAACTTATTGGAAACGGCCATCAAAAGGGTGCCCCGAATGCGGGCCTGCAGATTTTCTTCGGTTACGTCTTCCCTGGTTCCCTTGAAAAGGGGATCAAGGGCTTCTGTAAAAGCTTCCAGGGGTTGATTGATGGGGACAACATCATATTGAACACCCAGATTCCTGGCCAGTTGCTCGGAATCGCTCACCGAACCTTCCGACGAATATTCACCGGGCATCAATAAAGCCCGCACATGATCAGCCCCCAAAGCGCGGGCTGCAATCACCAGGGCCACCGACGAGTCAATGCCCCCGGATAAACCCAGAACAGCCTTGTCAAAATTGAGCTTGGCAAAGAAATCCCGCAGTCCCAATACCAGACCATCATGGATCTTGGGGATGACCCCCCGCCGGTCATGGGTCTGGGCATTCTCCGACCATCGGGCCAGCTCATCCACATCAACCACCCTGTAATCCTCCTCAAACCAGTTCAACTCCCGATGAATGATGCCATTGGGATGAATCGCCATGGACCCCCCCTCAAAGATCAGTTCGGTCTGGGCCCCTACCTGATTGACGTATATTACCGGCACCTCATAGCGTTTGGCTTTCTGAATGAAGATGTTCTTCTTGCCCCAGACCTTGCTGTAAGAAAAAGGGGAAGCCGATATATTGATCAGCAGATCCGGATCATATGGAGCGAGTTTCTCCATGGGCGAAACCCGGTAGAGCTGGTCGCGGCCAAAATCACTTTCAGCCGGCTGCTCATCCCATAAATCTTCGCATACCGTTAAAGCAATTTTCTTGCCCTTGAAGTGAACAACATCAAAGGTTTCATTGGGCTCAAAATACCGGTATTCATCAAAAATGTCATAGGTCGGCAGCAGGGTTTTATCCTGGATATATTGAACCTTCCCCTGGTAAAGAAAAAAGGCAGCGTTCAACAACCTTTTGCCCTGCTGATCGGGATTGACACGTGGCCCACCAACAATGGCCGCTATATCATGGCACTGATCGGCTATCTCGCGCACCAGATCTTCACATTGATCCACAAATTCACGGTAATCCAATAGATCCTGCGGGGGATAACCACAAACAGACATCTCCGAAAACACCACCAGGTCGGCATGATCCTGTTTGGCCCGAATGATGGCGTTGATGATCTGATCCCGGTTGTAACCAAAATTGCCAATATGATAGTTGAGCTGCGACAATGCGATTTTCATAATTCATAGATTATTAAGGTAAAACACTATCTTATGCGGATCATTCGTTCCGCCCTTCAGCTTCACCAAAGAACCTGCGAAAAACGATCCTTCTCATCAAAGGGCAAAACGCTCCAGTCTTCTTGTTCGGTAAAGTTATTTTTTACAACCCGCATGGTTTTCAAAAAAGGATACCCAGCCTCAGGTTAAACGAGCCTGTGGTAAAATCGGTATCAGAGGAAGATGCGATATCGATGAACCCTTTGTTGTAGGCTATGCCTGCCACAAGGGCCGTGGTGCCACCAATCGAATATTCGATTCCCCCTCCGATGTAATAGCCTAAATTGTACCAGGTAATCTGATCGGCCATATCCACCTCATTTTCCTGGGGAAGATCGGCCTCGGCCTTGATGTTGATATAGGTATCCAATCCCAGATGGGCATAAAAACGGGTATAGCCCACCTCAATGGTCTTGAACTTCAACCCGATGGGAATGTTGATGTACTGTAGGTGATATTCGGTCACATCGCCCACGTCAAGGGTATAACCCTGCAGCGAATCGGCTGTTTCGGTTTCCACCTTGCCATGCATGCTGTTGATGGAAACACCCGTTGAAAGAGCATAATTCTCGGCAAAAAAATTATCAAAGTTCAACCCTCCGTTGAATCCCAGCTTGGAGCCCCCGGCTTTGATGTTTTTCGAATCAGGCTGAAGCCATGTAAGCTGGGGCTCGGCAAAAACCGTAAAGTTGTACTTCTGGTAAGGCTGTCCCTGGCTAATGAGGACCAGCAATAAGAACGGGACAATGATCAGGTACTTTTTTTTCATAATTTCATGCTTTGAATAATTTCACGCTTTGAAGTTTCTTTTAACCCCGCTAATTAACGATATTTGTAGAGGCATTGGGTTAATAAAATTAATAATTTCTGATCGTTTCAGACTTAAATTTGATAAAAATATGACAAATCGGATTTTTTCTGTGCTGGCTCTTACCCTGATCCTTTTTGGTTGCGGACCCAAAAACCCCTATGAAAAGGACATTGAGACACAACAGATCACCATTGAGGTCAAGCGCCTGGAAAAAGATCTTTTTACGGCCAATTTGGACAGTCTTCACCGGCTAATTCCTGATATGCAGGAAAAATACGGTCGTTTTTTCGAACTCTATAACACGGGGGTGATCAACATCGGGGCCTCCAACAGCCGGTCCTATCCGTCCAACCTGCGGGCTTTTCTCAACAATTATGATATGAACCAGACCTATGATAAGATTGTGGAGGTGCATTCTTCGATGGAAGCGGCAGAAAAAAAGCTTCAGGAAGGTTTCAGTTACTACCGCCACTATTTTCCGGAAAAGACCATTCCGGCGGTCTACACCTATCTGGGGGGGTTCAACCAATCGATTGTAGTGGCCGACAGCATCCTGGCCATTGGGCTGGACAAGTACCTGGGCCGGGATTGCAAGTTTTATGACAAACTGGGCTGGGCCGATTACCGACAGCAGGATATGCACCCGGCCCAGATACCGACCGACTGTATGCGGGCCTGGGGCAAAAGCGAGTGGCCCTTCACTGATTCCACCGACAACCTGCTTTCCAACATGCTATACCGTGGCAAACTGCTCTATTTCACCAAATCCATGCTTCCCCATGAACATGATACACTGGTAACGAGTTTCAGCAAAAAAGAGCTGCGATGGTGCCGCCAGAACGAGGCCCAGATCTGGAAATACCTGATCGATCATAAATTGCTCTATTCGACTGATTATATGACCATCAACAAAATGATCAACCCAGCACCCTTCACCTCTGGTTTTCCCCAGTCTTCGCCGGGCCAGGCCATCAACTGGCTGGGCTGGAAAATCATCGAGGCCTATATGGAAGAGAAATCCTCCACCACCCTGCCCGCATTGATGAAGGATCAAAATTATCAAAGGATGCTTAACGCCTCGAAGTACAACCCTTAGAGGGGGAGAATGAAGAAATGCTTGAATGCTTGAATGGCTGCCCCGCTGAAGGGAGTGGAAGCGGAAAATAAAGGCGTGATCAATGAGGAAATGAGTGAATGGCTGGCCCGACGTAGTGAAACGAAAGCGGGGAGTGAATGCTTGAATGGCTGGCCCGCTGAAGGGAGTGGAAGCAGAAAATAAAGGCGTGATCAATGAGGAAATGAGTGAATGGCTGGCCCGACGTAGTGAAACGAAGGCGGGAGTGAAGGCTTGAATGGCAGGCTCGATGAGATGAAGTAAACGAAATTCAACTGCTGTAAGATTTTTATATAGCCCTCAAATTTTTCATTGACCCGAATATTTTCTTTTCGTAACTTGATTTTTATTTACCCTAAATTTCAAGGAGAAAATGAAGAAAACCATTTTATTGCTGGGCCTTGCCGGTGCCATGATGCTGGTTTCAGGCTCTGACTCTTATTCACAGAACTTCATCAACAAGCTTAAGAAAAAAGCCAAAGAAAAGGTTGTTGAGCAGGCGCTGGGGAAGGAGGAAACTCAGGAAGAAGCCACCGGCGAGCAGCCCGGCCGGCAGGCTGATGAAGGCAGGATGACCAATACCCGAGGAGACGGATTGGTCCAAGCACCGCCCGATGTCGAAAGTCACCTGGCAGAGGCTGAAAAGGCCTTTGCGGAAAAATCATTTAGCCACACCCGTGATGCCATTCGCCAGGCCATGTTGGGCGTTGAGATGGAGATCGGTCACCGTATTCTTGACAAAATGCCCGATCAGCTTGCAAACCTACCCGCTAAAGCTGAAAAGGACCAGGTGAGCTCCAGCTGCATTGGTTTTGTAGGGTTGACCATTAAGCGGGTTTATCAGAGTTCTGATCAGCAGGTAACCCTGACTGTTGCCAATGATGCGGCGATGCTCTCGGCGGTCAACATGTATCTGGGGGCTGGTTATTACCAGGAGGATTCAACGGAACCTGATCATAAACGGATTGATTATAAAGGCTACCGGGGGATCCTGGAATATGACGAGGCCGAAGGTTATACCATGAGCATACCCTTTGGCCAATCTTCCCTGATGGTGTTCGAAGCCGTCAATTTTGCCAATGAACAGGAAGTCATGCAGGCCGCTAAGCCGGTTGATATTGAAAAAATTAAAAAAGAACTGGGAGAACAATGAAAAAAGCTTACATAATAGCAATGACCCTTGCCGGGGTCTGTCTGGCGCTTCTGGTCCAGGGCCAGGATGTAGCCGGCAACCTGGAAAAAGCAAGAAACGCCTATGGTTCAGGCGATCTCCAGGCTTCCCGTTATGCCCTCCAGCAGGCCCTGGCCGATGTAGACCAGGCCCTTGGCCGTGAAATACTTTCACTGTTGCCTACTGAAATAGAATCCCTGCCTTATAGAGAGGATGAAGATCAGGTTACCAGCAATGCTGCCGGTATCACCGGCATGTATGTTAACCGTGCCTACCGAAATGAAAAACAATCCCTCGAAGTTGAACTGATCGATGATTCCCCCCTGCTGGGAACCATCAACCGGTTGCTCTCCCTGCCCGCTTTCATGGGAATAGGCGATCCCAACCAAAAACGCATCAAGATACAAGGATATAAAGGCCTTTTGGAAAAAAATACCCATGATTCAACCGGTGTAGTAAACTATCAAATTCAGGTGCCATTCAATAAGAGCCTGTTTACCTTCCGGTCGGTTGGTTTTGACAGTGAAAACCAGGTCATCGGCATGGCCGAGCGTCTGCCCCTGAAGGCAATTGTCCGGATGACAAGGTGATGGAAAGGGGAAATGAATGAGTGAATGCCTGCGATTGAATGCGTAATCCATGAATAAATGAGTCAATCAGTGAATGAGTGAATGAGTAAGTGAGTGAATGAGCGAATCAGTGAATCAGTAAATGAGTGCTTCGAGTGATAAAACCAGGAACTGGCATTTAAGCATTTAATAATTGAAGCAATACCTCATTCATCAATTCAATCATTTTAGCATTGTATCATTCCCTCATTTTATCATTTACTCATTTACTCATTTCCCCATTTCCCCATCTACTCATACCTCAACGAGTGGGCCGGGTTGGCTGTAGCTGCCCGATAGGTCTGAAAGCTGACTGTGGCCAGGGTAATCAACACGGCCAACATGAGTGCCCCGACAAAGATACCCCACGAAAGGTCGACCTGGTAGGCAAAATTGTGAAGCCATTGCTTGAGCAACAACCATGAAAGAGGCAGCGACACCAGGGCGGCCCATACCACCAGCTTGATATAATTGCCCGAGAGCATGCCCATCACATGCTTTACCCGGGCTCCATTGACTTTTCGTATGGCTATTTCCCGGGTACGTTTACGGATCTGGAAGATGGTCAGCCCCAACAGCCCCATCGAAGAAATGCCGATGGCAATGACCGAGAGCAAAACCAGCCAAATGGCCAGCTTCCGCTCTTGTTTATAAAGCTCATCAAACCGGGCGGAAAGGAACTGATAATCAAAGGTGGATTTATTCAATACCGCACGGTAGGCATTGCCCATTTGAGATAAAACCTGTTCATCCGGTTCACCTTTTACCTTCACCATCATGGTGCGGGCCATAGATGGCTTTTTGATCAACATCATCGGGGATATTTTTTTGCGAAAAGAATGGTGATGAAAATCCTTTATAACCCCGGTAATTTCATAACCTGCCAGCTTTTTGCCGATGGGCTCTTTCATCTGCAATTTCTTCCGGGCTGTTTCATTGATCAGGACAAGCTTTTCATTTTTTTGGCTGAAAGCAGAGAATGGTTTGCCCTTCAACAATTTGATTCCCATCACCCGGGTGAAATCCCGATCCACATACAAAGCATCCAGGCTCACCGAACGCTCGGGGTCATCGGGCAAGGAAACGTCATAACTCATGGTGTTGGCTGAAGGAAGGGCCCACATGCTGGCTCCCACCGATACCACCTTTGGATTTTTAAGCAGTTCCCGCTTCAGGGTATGTAAATCCTCTTCCGTGTTCGAACGCATCCCCAGGGAAAAAGAGACAATCCCTTTGGGTTCAAATCCCAGGTCATGGTTGTTGGCATATTTCAGCTGTTGGTAGATGCCCAGGCTGCAACTGACCAGGATCAAGAAAACAGCAAACTGGACGGCCATAAGCACCTTCTGCATCCCCATATTATGGCCGACAGGGTTATTCGGCTTTACCATCACCGTGGTTGCCTTGAGCCGGGAATAATAACGAACAATGAAAAGCCCCGGAACATAATTCAATAAAAACAATACCAACACAAATCCCAGGATCACTTCCCAGCTCAGGGAGCTATAATGGATGAAGTCCTTTTCCAGAAAACGCACCAACAGGGGACGGGCCTGTTCAATCAGGATCAGGGCCAGTGGAAAGGCGAGCAGGGTGATCAGCAAGGATTCGACCAGGACCTGCCTGAACAAGATCTTCCGGGTGGCACCGGTGATCTTGCGGATGCCTACTTCTCGGGCCCGACTCAGGGCCTGGGCCGAACCCAGCAACACATAATTGATACTGGCGACCAACAGGATTAAAAAAGCCACCAGGGAAAAGATGTATACCTGTTTCAGATCGCCCTTAACGGTGAATTCAGAGATCAAATGTCCGGAGTGAAAGTAGAAATCCTCCATCGATTGCAAGTGGTAACCTTTCTTTTCAGGATTCACCACATCCTGCTCCAACCGGGCCAATTGCTGCTCAAATTCCCCTGGTTGAAAACCTTCTTCTACCAGAAGGTAGGTCATAAACACATCAAGCTCCCAGGATTCGCGGAAAGCATCCGGAGTAAGGGTCCCTGAACCTCCACTGAAAGCAATCTGGCCAATCTGATTTAAAAACAATTCGGTAGAGCCTATAAAGCTGGCTTTTAGGGTAGAATTTTGGGGCAGATCCCGGATGACCCCGGAAACATTCAGGTCGATGCGCTCTCCGACGCTTTTGATTTCAAGGGGTTGACCCACAATATCGAGGGATCCGAAATACTTTTGTGCCATGGATTCAGTCAAAACCACGTCTTGTGGCTCATCCAGCAGGTCATCGCGGTTACCGCGCAGAACACTCAAGGTGAACAAATCGGTAAAATCGGGATCGGCGCAAATAAAGTGATCTTCAGGGATAAACGCCTGATCCTTAGCCACCCGCGTTTCAAACAACAAGCCCACCCGGGTGGCCATGGATACGGCAGGATAATCGGATTCGAGCCGATCAGCCAGGGGATAGGGTGTACTGGCATTTTCCCATCCATGCACCTTCTGCTCGGTGATGACCCGGTAAATGCGGTCCTTTTTAACCTGAAAATCATCGTAGCTGCGCTCATGAAAAACATAGATTAAAATCACAAAGGTCACGGCCATGCCCAGAGTAAGTCCGAGGATATTGATGGCTGAAATCGACCGGTTTCTTGCCAGTCGCCTAAAGGCGGTTTTTAAATGGTTGCCAAACATATGGTTCTGTTTTTAATTGTTCATTACTTCCTACTCCCTACTACCTACTCCCTACTAATTTATTCCTACTAACTACTCCCTACTAATTTACTCCTACTACCTACTCCCTCATTCATATCTTAGTGAATGAACCGGGTTGGTTCGCGAAGCCCGGTAAGCCTGGAGGATCACACTGAAAAAACCGACCCCCAGGGCCAGTATACCCGCCAGGATGAAAATCCAGGCATCCAGTTCTATGTGGTAGGCAAAATGCGCCAGCCATCTTTTCATATACATCCAGGCAAGGGGCGAGGCCACCACAAAGGCTATAAACACCCACTTCAGCAGGTTAAAGGTAAGCTTGCCGATGATATCTGCCTGGGACGATCCAAACACCTTACGGATACCGATCTCCTTGGTTCGTTGCAGGGAGATGAATGTGGCCAGGCCCAGCAAACCCAGCAACGAAATAAAAATGGCCACCACGGTAAAAGCCAGCACGATCTGCCTGGTTTTGCGTTCGGTTTGATACATGCTTTCCACATCCTCCTCCAGGGCGCTCATCATAAAGGGAGCATTGGAGGGTGCCAGCTCCTTCCATTGCCGAGCCAGATAATCAAGGGCTTCACGGTGATCCTCTCCCCTGACCCGGATAAAAAGGCGCTGCGGGACAGGCTCCATGCTGAGCAAAAAGACGCTCGGGGAGATGGCATGGTGCAGCGATCGGAAATGAACGTTCTCGGTAACGCCCAATACGGTACCCAGATCATTGGGGTTAAAAACACCAAAAGCCTTATCCCTGGCCTTGTCCCATCCCAACTTCTTTTGGGTGGCCCGGTTGATCAAATAATATTCATCCGGTGCCTCCAACCCCCTGTAAGTGCTGTCTCCTTCCACCAGCTCAATGTCGAAAGTCGCCAAAAAATCCTGGTCCACCTCATGAATAAAAACCTGGAAATCGCTGTCTTTCTCCATTCCTCTCCAGAAAGCCGACTGGTTCCAGTTGTCTTTGCCGGGATGAAAAGTAGCGGTGGTGACATGGCTGATGTCGGGATGTTGTTTGAGTTCACCTTTTAAAGCATCCAGTCTGATGCCGTTCCAGTGCACCTGCACCTCATAAATGTTATCGGTTCGGTACCCGAGATCCCGGTTGTACATGTACTCCAGTTGCTGGGTAAAAGTCAGGGTGCAGATAAGCAGAAAACTGGTGATGCCAAACTGTACCAGCACCAAAACGTTTCTGAAATGACCGGCCTTCCTTCCCCGGAAATGATGCTCCCTGATCAGGCCCATAATCCCGAACCGCGAATTGTGTATGGCGGGATAAATGCCGCCCAGCAGACCAATAAAAAGGGCGGCAGCGGTAAAAAGGGGCATCAAACCGTAATACATCTTCAGCTCCATCCCGAGCCATTGATTGAAATGCGGGCGTATGAGCTCGACCAGTATGAAAGCCAGGAAAAGCGCGACCAGGGAAAAAAACAGCGATTCCAGCATGAATTCAACGGCGATGCGAAAACGGCTGCTTCCGGAAATTTTCTTCAAGGCTACCTCTTTAGACCGCTTCAGGGCGATGGCAGTAGAAAGGTTGGTGTAGTTGATGGCCGCCAACAGAAGCAGAAAACCGGCGGCAGAAAATAAAATATAGATGTACTTCATTTGAACAACCTGAAAATCATTGCCCCGAATGGCTTCAAAATGCATCTTTTTCATGGCCTGCAAAGCCAGAAAGCCCAACTTCATCGCATTGTCATTACTCCTTTCTACAGCACATTGCCTGATCTTTTGCTCAGCCTGCTGATGCATCGCGGGATCCTTCAGCCGGATGTAAGTGGTATAATTGAACATCCCCCAGGAAGAACGCCTGGCCATGTGCTCAAAAGAAACAATAAAACGATATTGGATGGATGAATTGGCAGGCGGATCGGCTACCACAGCTGTGATGGTATAGGGCTCTTTCTTTTTGCCATGGTTAGCAGAACGAGCCCATGATGCTTTCTGCTTGCCAAACCGGATCTGTTGGCCGATGGGATCCCGACCTCCAAAATATTTACGGGCCACACTTTCACTGATGACCATCGAATGAAGATCACGCAGCGGGTTTTCCTTATCCCCCCTAAGTAAGGGAAAAGAAAACATTTCAAAAAAAGTGCTGTCGGCAAACAGCAGATCGGATTCAAAAAATTGCTTCTTGTTCACCTGGATCAATATGTCATCATAAGGCTCAACCCTTGTATACTGCTTCATCTCGGGAATCTTTCCCTCCAGGTAAGGCCCCAGCTGGGCCGGGGTGCCCACCCACTGATCATCAGGTTCATCGCAAACGACGCGGTAGATGCTGTGGTAGTGCTGATGAAAGGAATCGTAATTCCGCTGATGATGAACGAAAAGCAGGACCAGGATAAATGCCGTTAAACCAACCGCCAGTCCCAACAGATTAAGAAGGGTATGAAAAATATCCTTCTTAAGGGTCCTTTGAAAGGTGAATTTGAAAAAATGTCGAAGCATCGGTCTAGGGTTTTGCTTTGGGGG
The DNA here is from genome assembly GCA_913055635.1 of uncultured Bacteroidota bacterium. Lineage (GTDB taxonomy): Bacteria > Bacteroidota > Bacteroidia > Bacteroidales > UBA12077 > JAGXLC01. The sequence goes on along the minus strand of CAJXLK010000015.1, from coordinate 34,495 downwards.
TTTCGTTACAGGATTGTCGGATTCCTTACAGGATTTTCGGATTCTCACAGGATTTTCGGATTCTCACAGGATTTTCTAACTTATAGCAATGGCTTTTCTGATTCTCAGCTTGGTTTTTTGAGGTTCACCGTAATGTTTATGTGATTCTTTGGAAGCAATACCAAATGCCATACCATTTTTTTTAAACCATTAAATATGTGGCCATTAAACAGGGAACCCCTTTCACCGGGTGTTGAATTTTCCAACACCGGTGTTCGTTTTTGTATAAACCGGAAACCTGGTTGTATAGCAAGGCATCCAATGGTTATATAAAACATTAATCCATAGTTCATTATAGCTTCAAAACATTAGAAAGCAAATTTTCCGGAAGTTGAAAGGTTTACGGGAGAAACCGGCACACCAAACGGCCAAACCAAAAGAGCAAACGGAAATTAAATAAATTGACAGTCAAATTGTTAGATGAGTCGATAAATAAATCGGGCAGCGAATGATGGTCGAATTTGCAAACAAATCAGTAAATAAACTGATAGACAAATCGATAAATAAATCAGGCAACGAATTGATAGCCACGAATCGACGAATGAATTGGTAACTGAACTGGTAAATCCAAATGTTGGGTTAAGAGCCGCTTCATCTGGCCTGGACCAGGTCCGATTTGTGGGCAACCCCATTTTCATTGAAAGCTTCGACGGTAAAAAAGTAACCCTGCTCCACGTTCAGCGACCGCAGATCCAGATGGTTCTGGCCATAGACAAGCCATGAGCTGTAGAGTTTATCGGGGGCGATGCCCCAGCGCACATTATAGCCCTGGGCAATATCGCTGGCCTGCCAGGTTATGTAAGCATTGCGCCGGTCAGGGCCGCGGTTCACCTTGAGGTCTTCAACTTTAGCCGGTGGATCGCCCGGGCCCAGGCCAAAGATGCGCAAATCGGAGATCGACAGGTTGGGGGTGGGCACATGGATGTTTTTGTAACGGATGTATCTTGCCCGGCGGGGTTGATGCAGTTCTACGTAGTCATTGGGGGCATCCTCATAGCTATCGGTTTTATCGACCAAAAGCTCCCAATGGTTGCCATCCCTTGAACCTTCAATCACGTAGCGGTGATACAGCCCGGGTATGCGGCCATAGAGATTGGTGTGATAGTCGTTGTAGTTGATTTGCACGGCATGCACTGTGGCCGGTGTCTCCAGATCGATTTCCAGCCACTGTTGGTCATCATTTTGGCCGGCCACCCAGAATGTTTTGACATTTTCATCCACGGTGTTTTCGGGTGAATAATTTGCCAGCGAGGAGGAGGCTTTCACCGGCTTATCATAGGAAAGCAGCATCCAGCCGGTAAATTCACCGGCCCGGGAAAAATCATCGGGGGCATAATGGGGGTAATCCCCGAAGGAAGTGTTGCTGTAGATCAACCCTTCCTGGTCAAAATAGGTGGGGTACATCACAATGCGTCGCTCCCATATTCGGTTTACGGAGACGGCCATGGTTGCGAAGTGCCAGTAATTGCCATAGGGGCCCAGGAGGGTACTTCCATGGCCTGCACCGTTGGCAAAACCTCCCGGTTTGTAGCACACCGGGTTGTTGGGGGCATAGCGGTAAGGTCCAAGGGGTGCATCGCCTATATAGACCCCTTCACCATATACGTCAAACTGGGTACCCGGAGCGGCATACTGCAGGTAATATTGATCGTTGTGACGGGTCATATAGGCCCCTTCAATATATCCCCGGATGCTGTCGGAATGGTTGGTTCCAAAGCGCTCCCAGCCGTGTTTTTCTGCCTCGAGGTTGATAAGTTTCACAAAATTTGGATCGGGGCTGAAACGGTGGAACATATCCAGTTTTCGTCCCCTGATGGGGTGTTTATTGGATGATCCCCAGAAGATGTAGGCCTGGTCGTCGTGGTCGATAAACAGGGTGGGATCCTGGAGGCGGTGAAGGATGGAGGGCACGGCCTGCCAAACACCTTTTTCCGGCTTATCGGTGTAAAGGATGCTCATCGAACCCGATGGATTTCCCGCCTGGTACAATAAAGAATCCTTGTAGTTGAAAGCGGTTGGGGCATTGGACCCCTGAAAATACCAGCCTTCAGGTTCTATGAAATCCCAGTGCAGCATATCCCTGGAATGCCAGTATCCCATGGAACGGGTTACAAACATGTAATATTCGTTGCGGAACTCCACCACATCGGGATCGGCCCCCGAACGGTACGAAATGTCCTTGTGTGAGAAGCGAATCATATAGGTATAATCCAGGTCGAGCGGATTGCAATAGGTTCTTTGTTGAGCCGCTGATGTACCGGATATTCCGGACAGGGCCATTACGAACAAGACGATTCCAATGGTGTGTTTCATATTCCTGCTTTTTTTCACTCCCTGAACAAGGGCCGGCTTATCCAACCGGGCCTTGGAAAAGAAAAGGCACCGTCCGAAGATTCGATTCCGCATCATCACCCATTGCCACATATTTTCTTCAGACGATGCCTTCTGCTAAGCTTCACCGGTTAAAATCAAAGATTCAATATACCGGTAAAACCTTTGAGCTATTGTTGGGGCTCATATTTTGGCAAAAGGTCTACAGCAAACCAAAGCATTAAACTTTAATGAGCTATTTTTGCTGATCATATTTTGGCAAAAAATTTACAGTTCAGATACCCCTTTAATGAGCTATTGCTGCTGATCCTCCATTATGGCCTGAATTTCCTGTTGGGTAAGGAATCTGTTGAAGAAGCGCAGCTCATCATAGAGGCTGTTGATGTCCGAGAGGTGATTCCAGATGGTAAAGTTGGGGGCTCCCGAACCGATGGAGAGGATCTGACAATCAGCCCAGCCGATGGGCCCTTCAAAGGCTCCTCCTGCAGCCAGTTCCCCATCGATGAAAATGGCGACCGAATCGGTAGAGATGGTAAAGGCCACATGCATCCAATCGGCTTCGGCCAGGGTGATTCTGTAATCTCCGCCGGCCGTGTACCAGCTATCGCCATCGCCCTTACCCACGTTCAGGCGGATGGTTTGCCTGGTTTCATTGCCGACCCGGAACAGGCGGAAGCCTTGCGTGCGATCGCCACCGTCCTCACTGGGGGGCCCGACCGTTAACATCCCTGCACGGGTGGCCGTGGCAGCGGGATCTACATGATACCAGAAGGCAGCACTAATCGATTCATTGACCAGGGTGTCGACCGGAAAAGTCAGATAGGATTCGACGGCTCCCTGAAAAGCCTGACTGATCCATCCATCAGCAAACCCGGGATTACCAACTTCCTCAGCACTTGTGATGGTGATCAGCTCCATGCCATTCCCGTCGAAGGGCATATACAGCACTTCTCCGTCATACTGGGTTTGATAGGGAGCGATCTTTTCAAAATTTACCGACTGGGAGGTGCTTTTGCCATCCATATCTTCGGCTGTCAGGGTTAGGGTATGCTCCCCATTGGTGACCCGTTTATAGGTGTATTCTTCCAGCACCCTCCGGTAATCCTTAAATTCAGTATACTCGATGATTGTATTTCCGTCGAGTTCTAACAGAATCGATTGAAGCTCTATGTCATCGCGTACTTCAAAATCAATGGTCATGGAAGTGGTATCCTCCCTTACCCGTATAGCCGTGCCTTCTGTCGGATAATTGATCTCCACATAAGGGGGGGAGGTATCGGCACCCGGTTCCACCTTACTGATGGGATCAATAAATCCTTCCCTTTCGCAGGCGACTATAAAAGCCGCCCCAAGGATAAATAATGCTATGTGCCTGAATATTTTCATATCGTTGTAATTTTTGTGGTTAATCGTTTTCCAGCTGGGGAAGCAGGTCTACCTGTTTAAGGGGATAGGGCAGGAACAGCTTATCCAGAGAAAAAGTGGCTCCGCTTCCCTGGTAATTCAACTCCTGATAATTGCCCAGCCTGACCATATCATAAAAACGTATGCCCCATTCCATGGCCAGTTCGGCATATTTTTCATCCATCACCTGCTCCAGGGTAACATTGGAGATGGAGGACAACCCGGCCCTGTTGCGTACCAGGTTCACTGCCTGATCGGCCGAAATGGCCGAGCTACCGGCGCCCTGGGCCAGGGCTTCGGCATGCATGAGCAATATTTCGGCATACCTTATGATTTGCATGTTCTTGTTGGTGCCGTAATTGGTGCGCCCCGGTGTCAGTTGTACGGAAGGCAGGTAATGTTTTCCGCTGAAGAAATTGGCCCGGGGCCCGTTGTCAATGGTATCGCCCGAAGGCGTTACATTGGAGATCCAACCGGGCAAATCCCCGTAGGTGTCTTGAAGCTCTTGAATCCCGTCGGGGGTAAAAAGTACGCTGGTCTGCAAACGCGCCTGCTCGCCCCGCTCAAGCATAAACTGGATATACTCCAGGGTGGGCTCCCAGAAACCCCATCCGCTGTTGGCCCCTTCAACGGCAGGGGTCCAGTTTTGCGGTCCAAAGAAGGCAAACAGGTAGCTTCGATCTTCGCCCGAACCCTTACCAAAATCGGAATATTGCAATTCAAACAGGTTCTCATTGTTCAACTTGCCCTCGAGCTTAAACAACTGGTAAAAATCTTCCTCCAGCTCAAAAAGCCCGGAATTGATGATCTGGGAAGTGGCATCTGCTACAGCCTGATAATCGCCCAATTCCTGGTCAGCCTTCGCCTTTAGGGCCAGCGCAGTGTAGCGGGTCACCCCTCCCGGGATGTCCGCCCGCTGACCGGGATTTTGATCAGCCATGAGGGGAGCTGCCCCGGCCATCTGATCCGAGATGTATTGAAGGGCTTCCTGTTTGGTCGATAACTCGGCATCAAACAGGGTGGAAGGATCATCTGCCTCGGTGACAAACACCTCGCCCCAAAGCCTTGTCAGGTGCAAAAGATACCACGCCCTTAGGGTTTGGGCCTCAGCAATGTATTGATCCGCCAGCGCCTGGTTGTCTGCCTGATTCTTGTACTTTTTAAGCTCTTCAATGGTCGTATTGGCCTCGAAGATGCCCTGATACATCTGTTGCCAAACCGTATTGAGCATCCAGAAATTTTCGTCGTAATCAAATTGCTCGAGTTGACCAAGCACCTGGTTAAATCCTTCCCCGCCTTTGTTCACATCATCCCCCCGGATCGATACAATGGGGTAAACATCCCAACCCAGCCCATAAAGTTCGGCATATAGCCCGATCAAAGGAAGATGCATGTTCTCTGTCAGGGTGTAATCTGTCTTCTCTGTGACTTCCTGATTTTCCAAAGGCTCAAACAACTTGTCTTCACAGGATGTTGCCATCAACAGCAAGCCTGCAAAAACAATAAATGGTATGATATATTTGAATACTTTCATGATTCGGGATTTTTAACATTAAAATTTAAGATTCACCCCAACGGTATAAACTGCCGGGGTAGGATACATGTAATCGTCGATTCCGTTGGCCACTTCATTGGAAAAGCCATTGTAATCGGAAATGGTTAAAAGCCGTTCGCCGGTCACGTAAATTTTGGTCTCGGGCATCTGGACCCCAAACAGACTTTCATCCCTGAAAGTATAAGACAGTTGTACATTTCTGAGTCTGAAATAAGAACCATCTTCCACAAAATAATCGCTCATTTTTTGATTCCATGCCCTGCGCAATCCCGATGCCGAGGGGTATCTATTGGTCGAACCCTCTCCATCCCACAGATTGGTGGCCAGTTCAGCATCCTTGTTCAAATCGGCCGTCCAAATGACTTCTCCCCGGTTGCGGTTCAAAATCTTATTGCCTACTTTACCCATCATATCCACTGAAAGATTAAAACCTTTGTAGCCGAGGGAAAAGTTAAATCCATAGGTCAATGAAGGGAAATAACTGCCCAAGACCACCCGGTCTTCGTCATCTATCAAATCATCCTCGTTTTGATCGACATATTTAAAATCTCCGGGCACCAGGCCATTGTCCTGGGCAATGGGATCATTGTCAATTTCCTGCTGATTTTGATACACCCCGGCTACTTCCCATCCGTAGAAGGCCAAAAGGGGTTCACCGATGATCGAACGCTGGCGGAAAGTAGCTGTTCCCCCATTCAGGTAAGGCTGGCCGTAAAGATCCATCACCTCGTTGGTCAGGGTGGAAAGGTTGCCCCCCAGAGAATACCTCCAGTTATCCGAGAATTTATCGCTCCAGTCCAAAGAAACCTCTATTCCGGAGTTGCGGATTTGCCCCTGGTTTTTCAGGGTAACCCCACCTTTCAGGGGAATCTGTACACTAATGGCGGCATTTTTGGTCTCGCGGATGTAGTAGTCGGCATCCATATTCAGTCTGGAATTGAACAAGGTAGCGGTGATGCCGAAATCGGTTTCCTCCACCAGCTCCCATCCCAGCACCGAGTAGGTACCGGATCTCTGGGTTCCTGAGACAAGCTCCCCGCCGATGGCCGTTTGTACGACCTGAGTGGTTTGCGTACCGGCTGCGGGCTGTATCTTGTCATTCCCGAGCTGCCCCCAGGTGGCACGCAATTTCAAGAAGTCGATGAAACCCACCCCCTGCATAAAGCGTTCGCTGGAGAGCACCCAGCCTGCACCAAAACTGGGGAAATAGCCCCATTTTTCCTGGTACTTGGAGGACCCGTCGGCGCGGAAAGTACCATAGAGATAGTATTTTTGATCAAAGTTGTATTGAATCCTTCCAAAATAAGAGAGTCCATACAACAGCGATCCACCATCCCAGACGCCATCGAGGTTGATAGACTCGGCATAATTAAGATACCAGGCCTCGCGTTGTTCTTCGGGAAAGTTGGTTCCGGAAGCATTCAGGCGTCGGCCTTCCTGAACCCGATAGGAACTACCCAGCATGACTCTCAGATTATGGTTGACAAAGCCCTTGTCATAGGTGAGCAGGTTGTCCCAGGTCCGGTCGGAAGAGCTTGCCGCATACTTGGATAACTGAGAATTTTCGCGTTGGGTGCCTTCGGTGATAAAATAGGAAAGGCCTACATTTCTCCGCTCAACGGTGTTATAACTGTGACTGTAGTTGGTTTTAAAGGTCAACGCATCGGGTATGAGCTCCACCTGGGCGTAAAAATTGGCCAACAACCTTCTGTTCACCTGAAAATTTTCATTAAACTCGGTGGCCACCAGGGGGTTTTGCCCATGGCGGTAACCCAGTATGTCGGCGCTTCCCAGCTTAATGGGCTCAGCTTCCTCAATCTGATCGTCATAAGGCGGAAAAATAGGAACCGCCTGGTAAGCTCTTCTCCAGGCTCCATTGGCCGGCTGGTTGCGCTGACCATCACTGAAAACCACATTGCCCCCGATGGTCAGCCAGTCTTTGGCTTTATAATCCACCTTGGAACGCAGGTTGAAGCGTTCGTAATTGTTCTTCATATCGAGGATCCCATCTTGGGTAAAATAACTGGTTCCAAGTGAATAAGAGGACTTGTTGGTCCCCCCGGATATGGTTAATGCGTGATTCTGCATGGGCCCGGGACGAAGGATTTCTTCGTACCAGTCGGTATTGACGGCCGGCACGTTGGGATTTTTCCGGCTTCTGCCATAGCGCTGCATGGCGTTTAGGATATAGAGGGAATCGGCAGGTGAGCCGGAGGCCATGGCCATCTTGGTATATTGCTCGGCATTGGCCATTTTTAGCACATCCTGGGCCAACTGCACGCCATAATAGCCGTTATAGGTGATTTCCGTTTCCTTCTCAAACTCACCCGATTTGGTCTCGATCACAATCACCCCATTGGCTGCCCGCACACCATAAATGGCCGCAGCAGAAGCGCTTTTGAGTACCGACATGGATTCAATCTCCGAAGTATTGAGAAAATCGATGTTGCTGTAAAAGGCTCCATCCACAACATAAAGCGGACTTTCATTGCCCCTTCCTGGATAGGAACCAATACCACGGATACGCACCGTTGGCGATGCCCCGGGGGCTCCCCGGCTGACAATCTCAACTCCTGATACCTTGCCCTGAAGCGATTGTAAGGCAACCGCTGTTGGGGTCTCATTGATCTCATCTGAATTCATCGTCGAAATCGAAGAGGTCAAATCCTTCTTTTTGGCCGTGCCATAACCAATGGCTACTACCTCTTCAAGTTCGGTCACAGCCTGTTTTAAAGCCACATCTATCACCTCGCGGCCCTTTACCGGCAAGGTTTGTTTCTGATATCCCATAAAGGAAAACACCAGTTTGGCTTCAGCCCCCACCTCAATGGAATACTGGCCCTCCATATCGGTGGTCGTCCCCCGGGTGGTGCCCTTAATCACAATGTTCACCCCCGGCAGGGGTTCACCTGATTGGGCGTCGGTAACCGTACCAGTAACGGTTGCTTGCTGGGGGATTTTCGCCAATGGTTTTACCTCCAGTGCTTTAGGATAAAGCATGATGTGGCGGTCTCTGATGACATATTTGATCGGGGTATCAATGAACAGCATTTGCAAGGTTTCCCGGATGGTTTTTTGCTCCACTTTAAGGCTCACCCGGCGATCCAGGTTAATATATTCCGTGCTGTAAGCAAACCGAAATTCCGACTGCCGCTCAATGGCATCAAGTACTTCTGCCACTTTTTTGTCTTCCAGCTCCAGGGTCAATTTCTTCTCAGAACTATACTGACTGGCTGAAACCTGCATCAATCCGACAAAAAAGAGGATCAGGACCAACGGTACGGTCCGTAAAATGCTTTTGCTGATTGAAGGTTCTCGCCCTCCTTCCTCTCGATTTTTTTTCATAACTTAAGGGTTTAACAGGATTAAAATGCTATTTATCATGCGAAATGATAGGTAGATACCGGTAGTGCGCCAACACTACCGGTTTTTTTATTCATTCCTCGCTTGGGGCTCACTTTTTTCAAACCGGATGACATCATCCTCCTGAACCGCCTTCACCGGGGTGATTCGCTCCATCAAGCGGATAACCTGATCAAGGGTTTCATCTTTGATGGTGAAGGTATAGCGCAGGTCCCTGACCTGGGAGTCCACCTGAATTTTTTGATCGTATCGCTTCTCCAGACGCCGGGCTACTTTTTCCAGGGTTTGGTCAAAAATGCTGATTATGCCGCTGCGCCAGGCCGTATAGTTTTGCGTTTGGACCCTGGATACCGATAGTTTACGGATATTCTTGCTGTAGCGGGCCATCTCCCCGGGTTGAAGGCGACAGGCAAAGTTTTTTGACCCGGGTACGTCCAATGCCACCCGTCCTTCTTCCAACACCACATCAATGGTGCTGTCCTCGGGAAAAGCTGCTGCACCAAACCGGGTGCCCACAGCTTTTATCTGCAAGCCATTGCAATCCACCACAAAAGGTAAGGCTTCATTGCCAGCCACATCAAAATAAGCTTCCCCGGTAAGAGCTATGTTCCGATTTCTGCGGGAAAAAGCATTGTCATAGGATAATGTGCTGCCGGCATTCAACCAAACCCGTGATCCGTCGGGAAGGTCCAACCGGGAGATCTGCCCGCCCTGGGCAATCACATTGGTATGCGGCATAACCCGCTTTTCAGTCTGCCTGGAAAAATACCACCCCGTCCCCCCGAGGCTGACCAAAAAAAAGAAAACAGCCGCATATTTGAACACCCTTTGCTGTTTACGGGTCTTACGCCATAAAAAATAATTCCGCCTTAAAAATTGCTCCTCAATGCTTCTCCAGCTGCTTTCACTTCCACCGGGAAAATCATCATCATCCAGGGTCTTCCTCCAGTTTGAGGAAACCACCCGGAACCGCACCCTGTTGTCTTTGTTGCGAAGCCATTCAAGAAGCCGATGCTGCTCGGGTTCATTTGCACGGCCTTCCAAATATTTGATGATGATCTGCTTCATGAGTGGTCTGGTTTTTTAGGTGCGTCATTTTGTTTCATAGTCATCATTTTTAGGTAAATGCCTTGTTGTCTGTGTTAAGAATGATAATAAGAATATGCACATTTCCAGGGATATATCCTTTTTAAAAAGAAAAACATACCATCTGAAAGGGGATTATCCTGCCTAAAAGGAGTATCCCGTCTAGAGAAGAATCTCCAGTTTAAATAGGAATGCCCTGTCTCAAAGAGAAATATCCTGGCTGAAGAGAAATATCCTGGCTAAAGAGAAATATCTGGCTAAAGAGAAATATCTGGCTAAAGAGAAATATCCTGTCTAAAAGGAGTACAATGGGACCATAAAAAACCCTACCTTTTTTCTGGGAAAAACATGCAGCGGGTACAGCGGATCTTGCAGTTTGCCCAAACAGATAAGGACTTACGGCAACGGAATTAACCAATCTTGCAGGATGTCCAAACAATTAAGGACTTACGGCAACGGAATTAACCAATCTTGCAGTTTGCCCAAACAGACAAGGATTTACCGCTGAGCCAGTGAGGTCCAACCCTCTAAAAGAAACTGGAAGTCAAATAGATAATCTTTGTGTATTCCTTAAACAATTTTTTGTGCAATTGTTTCTTGGCAGCAGCGATGTATTTTTCAACCATCTTGAGGCTGATGCCCATCTCCCGGGCAACCTCCTTCTGCTTTCTCCCCTCGATTTTGCAGGCGATCAATACTTTCTTCATCTTCTTCGGCAGGGACTCAATCGCCCGGTTTAATGATGCGCCCAACATCTCTTCCAGGCTTTCCTCCTCCCGGTTGATGAAATCCAGCTGATACAAATATTGTAGCTGATTGACCTTCAGGTTTTCCACCTTGAAATCGGAATGCTCCAGCCTGATCCGCTTTAACCGGTTGATACAACGGTTCCGTGTAATGACAAAAATCCAGCTCTCTACTGATTGATCGGTCTTAATGAACCTGCGTTTTTCCCACAGGGTGATAAAGACCTCCTGGATGATGTCTTCCGCCTCGCTCTCCTTTTCCATGAAAAGCATGCAATAGGACTTCAAACGGGGATAAAGCAACCGGAAAACCTCCCGGTATGCTTTGGGGTTCCCGCTTTTCAGGTTCAGTTTGGTCTGATAATCAAGCATGACGATCCAAAATCTAATTCAACCGGGAGATAAAGCCAATCCATCGAACCCATACATTAGGGCTTGTTATAAATAAACTAATTTGAATAACGGTTCAGGGAAAATCCTGTCCTTGTATAATTAGACTTATTTAAATAACGGTTCAGACGAAATATCAGTATCTTAAAATAATGAACTGTTCCGGTAAAAGGTTATCGGTTGCATCGCTGCTGAATCTGCAGATTGAACCTGCATACAGCACAGATGGCCTTCGCCGGAAGGAATGTTTCACGCAGGCTTCATTACTCTAATTATCAATACATTAGATACCGAAGGAAATTTTTTGTTGAAAAATCCAACACAAGCATTGTTTTTTTCAGGAAAAGGCGTTAATATTCAGGTAAATATTATCAAGGATGGATACAAGGAAGGGAAACATTCTGATCGTCGACGACAACAAGGAATTGCTCGCGGCATTGAGCATGCTGCTTAAACCCCATTTCCGCCAAATTGACACGGAAAGAAATCCCAATGTGCTGCCTGCCCTTTTAAGGAAAAAGACCTACGATATCATCCTGCTCGACATGAATTTTACGGCGGGGGTAAATTCAGGCAACGAAGGCATTTACTGGATGCGTGAATTGTTAAAAATTGACCCACAAGCCACCATTGTGCTGATAACGGCTTACGGAGATGTTGATTTGGCTGTCAGATCGATGAAGGAAGGGGCAGCCGACTTCATACAAAAGTCATGGGATGAAGACAAAATGCTATCGACCATTCTTTCGGCCTATAAATTGCGTGAATCGAAGCTGGAGATCAAAAAGCTCAGGGATCGTCAGGCCCATCTATCACAGGCCAATGGCCGCAGGGATGCCTCTTTCAGGTGCCAGTCCCGGGCCATGCAGGAGGTTTATACGATGGTTGAAAAGGTGGCCGCCACCGATGTCGACGTTTTGATCACCGGCGAAAATGGCACGGGCAAGGAGGTTCTAGCCCGTGAAATACACAGAAATTCACCCCGCAGCGATGATGTTTTCATGCACGTGGATTTGGGGGCCATACCCGAGGCGTTGTTTGAAAGCGAGCTTTTTGGTCATACCAAAGGGGCATTCACCGATGCAAAAGCTGACCGGGCCGGAAAGTTTGAATCTGCCTCAGGAGGAACCCTTTTTCTGGATGAAATCGGCAATTTGCCCCTGCCCCTGCAGTCGAAACTCCTTTCAACCCTTCAAAGCCGAAGGGTAGCCAGAATAGGCAGCAACAAATCCATTGCAGTGGATATCCGGCTGGTTTCGGCCACCAATCAACCCCTTTTTGATATGGCAGAAAGGGGGCTCTTCCGCGAAGACTTGCTCTACCGCATCAACACCATCCAGATCGATGTGCCCCCTCTGCGCGAAAGGCCCGAGGACATCCCCGGCCTGGCCGGCTTCTTTTTGAAAAAAAACTCAGATAAATACCACAAGCCCCAGCTGCGTGTGAGTGATAAAAGCCTTGAAAAGATGCAGCAATACAGCTGGCCGGGTAATATCCGGGAGCTGGAACATGCCATAGAAAAGGCCGTTATATTAAGTAACCAAAAAGAACTGGCCACTGAGCTGCTGGTGCCCGATCAACCCGGCGCCTCCCCTGCACAATCCACCACCTTTAACCTGGAAGAAAATGAAAAACAAATCATTGCCAGGGCACTGAAACAATTTCGAGGCAACATAAGCCTGACAGCCAACAAGCTGGGCATCAACCGCTCAACCCTGTATACAAAAATCCGCAAATATGGGCTTTCATAATTTCTACCTGCGCATCATCGGTTATGCCTTGCTGATCGCCCTGACCAGCCTGGCTTTTACATGGAGCCTCTACCAACCCTACATGGTAGCCACTTCATCGGGTCTCGCGGTGATGCTGGTCTTAGAGACTTTCGCCTTGATCCGTTACAATCAGAAAATTAAAAAAGACCTGCAACGCTTCATCGATGCCGTTAAAAACCAGGACACCTCAATGGCTTTCCCCCATCCCGAAAAAGACCCGTTCATGAAAACCCTGCATCAGGGGTTCAACGAGATCATTACTGATTTCAGCCTGGTCAGAAAAGAAAAAGAACTGGAGCACCATTTCTTCCAAAATATCCTCCAACACATTGGCATTGGCGTGATGGCCTTCCAGGGGCAGGGCAAAATCAAACTCCTGAACCATGCCTTCAAAAACCTCTTCCAGGTGGAAACCCTCCATCATTTGTCCCACCTAAAAAAATGCCACAAAGACCTGCCCGACCTGCTGCAGTCAATCAGTAACGGGGAAGAATCGTCTCTCAGGGTATTGGTCAAAGACGAACTGAAAAACATCGCCATCCGGGTGAGCGACATCAGGCTGGAGGCGGAAGAAGTGCGGATTGCCTCCTTCCAGGACATCACCCGGGAGATGAACCGACAGGAGGTGGATGCCTGGCAACGCTTGATCCGTGTGCTGCGCCATGAGATCATGAACTCGATCAGCCCCATCCGCATCATGTCGGGCAACCTGCTGAGGCGGGTTTCAGGTGAAGATGAAGCCCTTTTGGCCGGCGAGGCAAATAGCAAAGACCTGTTGGACGATCTGAAGCAGGGGCTGCAAACCATCCGAAAGCGAAGCGCCGGATTGAGCGATTTTGTGGAAACCTACCGGCACCTTACCCGCATACCCGAGCCCCGGTTCACCGAAATACGGGTAAAAAACCTCTTTGAGCAGGTGGCCCGGTTGCTGGAAAAGGAGTTAAATGCAAAACACATCCGGGTGAACCTCTCTGTCCGCCCCGATTCGCTCATTATACCCGCCGATGAGAAAATGCTCGAACAGGTGCTGATCAACCTGGTTAAAAACGCCGGGGAAGCCATCGACGCCAGGACTGCCAGGAGCGCCGGGACTGCCAACGAGGACATAACAACCAATGAGGACAGCATAGCCAACGAAGGTATGACAGCCAATAAAGCTAGGAAAGCCGATGAAGATATGACAGCCAATGAAGACGAAACGGCCAGTGAGGGCAGGATAACCAATGAGGACAGCATAGCCAATGAGGACAGCATAGCCAATGAGGACAGGATAGCCAATACTGACGCTAAAGCGATGCCGAACGATGCGGCAATGCCGAACAATACAATGAGATCCGAAAATAAGGCTGAAGATATGGCAAAAGCTGAAACGATCAATGAGGCCGATCAGACAAAGGATGGGGGGAATAAACAAAATCAACAGAGATTCCACGGAAGGATTGAAATGAAGGCTTATCAGCAAGGCAAACATACGGTGATGAGCATAAGCGACAACGGCCAGGGCATCGCCCCGGATCAGCTCGAAAGCATCTTCGTGCCCTTCTATACAACCAGAGAATCAGGCTCGGGCATCGGCCTAAGCCTCTCCCGCCAACTCATTCACCTCCACAACGGTACCCTCCACGTCCACTCAAATCTGGGGAAAGGAACAGAGATGAAAATTATTCTATGATGACCCCGCTTGAGTGACCCCCGCTTAGCGGGGTTCAGTTTGTTAGGACCCCGCTAAGCGGGGTTTAGTTCGTTAGGACCCCGCTAAGCGGGGTTTAGTTCGTTAGGACCCCGCTAAGCGGGGTTCAGTTCGTTAGGACCCCGCTAAGCGGGGTTCAGTTCGTTGTCGATGGCCTGGAGAAATTCGGCAAGGGTGGCGCGCAGCTGTTTCATGGAAAAACGGTAGCCCTCATCATGCAGGGAGGTAACAAATTCGTGGTGGGGCCTGCCCGAGCGATAATCCGGCTCCCGGTCCGGATGCTTGATATATCGGGCAATGGTCTCGACCGATTCCGATACATTCAACACGGCATGATAAAACAACACCTTGCGGCGGCGATAAATGGAGGAGCCCAATATTTTGCGGTCTTCGATGGCAACATCAGAAATTCCCCGGTAATAAAGATTTTCAACACCCATGCTGGCCAGGGCATCCATGATCTGCTGGTTGAAATAACGAAAATGGGCCCTGGGATTGGAGAACTTTGTCAGGGTAACCTTCACCGAAACAACCAGGGTTCGGGGGGTTAGAACCACCGTTTCCCCGCCTGAGGGCCTCTTGTAAACCGTCACATCATCATCCCGGATGTTTTTTTCAATAAGGTTGCGCTCGGGTTTGTTGCTGTTGCCCAATACGATATAAAAATCATCGGGAACCCATAAAAAATAATCGCTGGCAGGTTCGTCCCGATAAAGTATATCCATGTCGGGGAGGTCATATTTTCTGATTTCCAGCATCGTTTTTTATATAAAACTCAGCCCGTCCGGAAAAAATTATCCGTGACGGGCTGAAATATTCACCTATTTATGTATTGCTTTGTCGACCGCATCAAAGCCGGCTTCCATAAAGATCTCGGAGACGGTTGGGTGGGCATGGATGGAGCGGGCCACATCGTAGATGGTGCTTTCGATCTGCATAAAGGCCGATGCTTCGGCAATCATATCGGTGGCATGGGGGGCAATGATCTGCACGCCCAAAACCTCGCCATATTTCTTTTCCGAGAGCATGCGGATGTGGCCATCCTTATAGCCCTCGATCAGCGCTTTGCCATTGGCCGAGAGCGGGAATTCACTGACTTTGTAATCGATCTGCTCTTTTTTCAGCTCCTCTTCGGTTTTACCAATCTGGGCCATCTCGGGGTTGGTATAGATGTTGATGGGATACTCGTGCAGGTCTATTTCACCTTTGATGCCCTTGATGTGGTTGATCACAAAGAGCCCCTGGGCCGACCCGGCATGAGCCAAATAGCTCCTGCCATTGACGTCTCCCACTGCATAGATGCTTTCATGGTTGGTCCGCAGGTACCGATCGGTTGTGATGAATCCCGATTCCCTCTGAATATCAATATCGCTGGGGGGAAGCACGGCATTGCGCATGTTGGCATTCAGCACCTTCTCGGCTTCTACCTCCTGCCCCTGAACCTTGAGGGTGCCGTTGTGATAACCTTCTATCTGATCGCCGAAAATGATGTTGACCTTGTCCTTTTTCAGGCGGTTGTAAATGTAATCATTCAGGTACTGATCGGCCAGGGGAACAAGATTTTGTTCCGGGGAAACCAGGGTCACTTTTCGGCCGATCATCTGGAAGAACTGGGCCATTTCCACCGCCACCCCGCCATAGCCGATGATGGCAACACTTTGGGGAAGCTCTGATTCATCATACAAACTTTCCAGTTCAAGGAGCCGCTCTTTGGGCACGTCAAAGCTCAGGGGCTGGGGATAAGAGCCGGTGGCAATAATGATCTGGCCGGCATCCAGGGAACGATTCTCAACGGAGACGCTATTGGGTGAAGTGATGCGCGCCTCTCCCCGAATCAGATCCACCCCGTTCTTTTTCAGCAAATACTCAACACCTCCGGTGAGCTTTTGAGCGATGCGCATGGCCCTGTTTTTGGCATTTTCCCAGTTGAAAGAGAGCTGCTGTTTATCGAGGCCATCGATTCCAAAGTCGGCGGCATCATCAAGGCGGTCATAAAACTTGGCGCTTTCTATAATGGCCTTGGAGGGGATGCAACCCCAATTCAGGCACATCCCTCCAACGTCCTTTTTTTCTATAACGGCGGTTTTCAAACCAACCTGGCCGGCACGGATACCCGCAACATAACCGGCGGGCCCTGAACCTATTATTATCACATCATATTCCATAGTCAAAAGATCTGTTTTATACTTTGTTCAACTTGCATTTACTCCATAATCAGGGTTATGGGGTCACCCAGGTATTGCATCATGGTATTCAAAAAACGGGATACTTCCCCGCCATCGACGATGCGGTGATCCACCGACATGGACAGGGGCAGGATATGGCCCGGTACGATCTGGTCCTGATCATTGACGACCGGTTTTTTCAGGATCCTTCCCACACCCAAAATGCCAGCCTGGGGATAATTGATCACCGGCTGGGCGAACTGTCCGCCAATGGAGCCATAGCTGGTAATGGTAAAGGTTCCTTCCTTCATGTCCTCCATGGTTAACTCGCCGTCTCGTGCTTTTTGAGCGATCTCAGCGGTTTTTTGGGCCAGTTCGAAGATGGTGAGCTGATCCACATTGCGGATTACCGGCACCACCAGGCCTTTTTCGGTATCAACGGCGATGCCGATGTTGTAATACCGTTTAAAGAGCATCCGGTCGTTGTCCAGGTCCATCTCAGCATTGAGCTGGCGGTGCTTTTTGAGGGCCAGGGCAGTTGCCTTCAGGACAAAAGGCAGGTAATTGAGCTTGACCCCGCGGTCCTTGTATTTTTCCTTGTATTTATTGCGGATCCTGACCAGTTCAGATATTTCGACCTCATCCATCACCGTCATGTGGGCCGCGTTTTGTTTGGAACGGGTCATATTTTTGGCGATGGTCTTGCGGATCTGGGTCAGATCTTCCACTTCAACGGTTTGTTCGGGCTCAGCTGCGGCAGGGGCAGCGGCTTTCTCAGAGGCTTTGGCAGTGGCTTTGGCTGCGTAATCATGGATATCCTGTTTCATCACGCGTCCACCCGGGCCGGTACCGGTGATGTTGTTGATGTCCACGCCCAGGTCTTTGGCCAGGGCCCGGGCCACCGGCGTAGCCAGTGCTTTCTTACGGGGTTTGGCCTCTTCGCCGGCCTGCTCCTTCGCTTCCAGGCCTTCCTGGCTGGAGGGCAGATGACTACCTTCACCGGCCACCTCAATGGTTCCAACTACACCGGCTCCTTCTTCCTCTTCAACACCCTCCTGAGAAGGACCGGCCGGCTCCTGCTGTGCCTCCTCCTGGGCTTGTTCACCCTCTACCCCTTCTATCTCAATCTCAGCCAGCGGATCACCAACATTGATGGTCTCGCCTTCCTTCCCGTACATGGCTACTATGGTGCCATCCTTCGGGGAAGGAATATCGGTGGTTACCTTGTCGGTTTCAACCTGAACCAGGGACTGGCCCGACTCAACCTGCTGTCCCTTCGATACATACCACTCCACTATCGTACCCTCTTCCAGGCCTTCACCTATATCTGGAAATTTAAATACATGTCTCATAATGAATCAAAATTTGGCGGTTTTTTCAATTTCATGATAAATCTTCTCGGGAGATGGCATATAATGGTGTTCACCCTGGGGCAGGGGGACAATCGTATCAAAGCCTGTCACCCGTTTTGGCGGGGCTTCCAGGTGAAGGAAGGCTTCGTCATTGGCAATGGCGGTGATTTCCGAACCAATGCCAAAGCTGGTGGGGGCTTCGGCCACCGTGACAATCCTTCCGGTTTTCTTGATGGACTGGGCGATGGTTTCCACATCCAGGGGATAAATCGTGCGCAGGTCAATGAGTTCCACGGATATACCAGCTTTTTTGGCCATTGCCAATGCCTTTTGCGTATCGCGCATCATGGCCCCGTAACTGACCACTGTCACATCCTTGCCCTGCTGGACCACATTGGCCTTGCCAATCTCCACGTTGAACTTATCTTCGGATACTTCCTGCTTAACCGCCCGGTAGATGCGTTTGGGCTCCATATAAATGACCGGGTCCTCGCTTTCAATGGCTGATATCAACAGACCCTTGGCGTCATGCGGGGTGGATGGTATAACCACTTTCAGACCCGGTATATGGGCATAGATGGCTTCCATGCTTTCACTGTGGTGCTCCAGGGCTTTGATGCCGCCGCCATAAGGCATGCGGATGACCATCGATGAAGTATACCGCCCCCGACTGCGGTTGCGCATGCGTGCTACATGGGAGATCATTTGGTTGAAAGCGGGATAGGCAAAACCCGAAAACTGCATTTCTACCACCGGTTTCATTCCGGCCACAGCCATGCCAACAGCCGTTCCTACAATTCCCGATTCAGCAAGCGGGGAATCAAAAACCCGCTCTACACCGTATTTTTGTTGCAAACCCTGAGTTACGCGGAAAACGCCGCCTTCATATCCGACATCTTCGCCGTAAAGTACGACGTCTTTATTGTCGTTGAGCTTAATGTCTAAAGCATTATTAATGGCTTTAACAAGCGTCATTACACTCATTTATTGGCCCTCCTTCCATTTTAAGAATTTCTGATGCGCATACATTTGTTTTTTAAGTATATCAGGCATTTCAGAATACTGATACTTGAAGACATCCTCCAGGGGATAATCCCCGTAATTTTCAGCTTCCTCAAACTGCCGTTCCACTTCTTTCTTGTATTGCTGGTCAAGCTCCTCCTCCTGCTGATCATTCCACAGTTGCTTGCCGGTGAGATAACCCTTCAGGCGCTTCATGGGATCTTTTTCCTCCCATTCCTGCTCCTCTTCCTTGCTTCTGTACTTGGAGGGATCATCCGATGTGGTGTGCGCCCCTTTGCGGTAGGTCAAGGCTTCAATCAATACAGGCTCCTGATTTTCACGGGCGGTCTTGGCCGCTTCCTGAGCTACGCGGGTCATGGCAAAGAAATCATTGCCATCCACCTGGATGCTCTTTAGGCCATAAGCCACCGACTTGACTGCCAGGTTCTGGGAAGATGTTTGATTTTTAACGTTGAAGGAGATGGCATACTGGTTGTTCTGAATCACAAAAACCACCGGTACCTTCCATACTGCCGCGTAATTGAGGGCCTCATGGAAATCGCCTTCTGAAGTTCCGCCATCTCCGACGAAGGTGTAGACCACCTCGTCCTTTTTATGGTACTTCACCTCATAACCAATGCCGGTAGCATGAAGCAACTGCGAGGCAATGGGTACCGAAACCGGCAGCAGATGGGTGGCATTTTCAAAACGCGAGCCATCTTCATAGCCCATAAAATAGAGAAAGACTTCTTTGAGGGTTGCTCCTTTGGCCAGCCATAGCCCAAGCTCCCGGTAGGCCGGTACCACCCAGTCGTTTTCTCTAAGTTCCTGGGCCAATCCGCCGGCAATGGCTTCCTGACCATAGTTCGGAGGATAAGTGTAAATCCTGCCCTGCCGCTGATAGGAAACTGTCATCAAATCAGCCTTGCGGGCAAACATCATCTGCTGGTATGCCTTCAGGGTCTGATCATCGCTGATCTGTGGCATCCATTTGTCGTTGACGATGTGACCATCCTTATCCATTACATTGAAGAGCTTGTTCTTTAATGGATCGTATTCCTTAAACATTGGTTCCTCCTTTAAAGTTAAACATCATCTGGTTCATTATTAAGGTTGATAATACTTTCTAACAATACAGGGACCTTTTTGTTTAAAAATGGATGGCAAGGGTTTAACAGAGGATTAAACAAAGTGCGGGAAAGCCTCATGCGTCAGGGGATGTCTTGAGGGGGTAAGCACCCCGCTAAGCGGGGTCAGAAAAAAGCACCCCGCTAAGCGGGGTCAAAAAAGCGGGGTCAGAAAAAAGCACCCCGCTAAGCGGGGTTCACTGAAGCGGGTTATCAAGATCCAGCTATGCTGGGGCCAAAACTAAAGGTTATGGTCGATTGAGCCGTCGGGCAGCATGTTGTCGGGATGAGGCTCATTGCGCTCTTCCATCTGAAAGCGCACACAACTTTCCCAATCGCCGTGGCAGTAGCGGTCGATCCAGTATTTGTTCAATCTGCCCTGTTCGTAAAAGTGCCGCATGGGGCACACTTCATACCATTTGCAGGTTTGTGCCATAACATGGAGCTTTTTGTAATTTGCTTTCAGCTGATCATAGCGGGCACTTTGGTGGACCACTGTTGCCGGGTGGCGCAGGGGTAATATCTTGCGGCGCCCGGCCAACATCAAACGCCCGAAAAGCCCGGGAAAATCATGCCGGTTGGGAACGGCCAGGCCGTACTTTTGAAGGATGTTTTTGGTGGGATGATACCCCAGGGGAACCAGCAGCCAGGGATTGACCAGGGCTATTTCCTGGTCCAGGTAAATGCGGCAGGCCTCAATCTCATCATTCCGTGGCTTGCGGCAGTTTGGGAGAAAACACTTCAGCAGATTGGTCATATAAACCTCTTCCCGGCTAAAGCCAACATCCCGCAAAAGCCGGTTCAACACCTCACCGGATGGGCCAAGGAACATACGCCCCTGACGGTCTTCCTCTCGGCCGGGGGCCTGGGCAATGAACATCAACCACGCCCGCGGATGCCCCTCCCCAACCACCACCTGGGTGCGCGTGTGACGTAACCGGCACCGCTGGCAACGGCGCTCCCGCTCATTGAGGGCCCTTATTTGATCGCTGACGGATTCCAAGGTTCCAAAGTCAATGGACCAAATTTAACAACAAATTGCCCCAAGGGAACCCATTATTTGTTATTTTTACAGTAGACTCCAAAAAAAGAAGGCCAATATGAGATACACCTTCAACCAACTAAAGATGTTTTTTAACTCCACCCTTTGGTCGGTGGCCCTGACCAACCGATCGGGCCGCCAACGGATGTGGTATAAATTATTGCGGGTGATCGCCCTGGCCGTCAGAGGATTTAATGAAGACAAGATTGGGTTGCGGGCTTCGGCCCTGACCGTTTTCACCCTGCTGGCCGTGGTGCCCGTGGTAGCACTGGCCTTTGGCATTGCCAAGGGATTCGGCCTGAAGGCTTACCTGGAGACCCAAATCAAACAATACTTTACCAGCCTGGATATGGTGGGCCAGGAGGAAATTGTGACCCGGATCATCGATTTTGCCAACTCTTTTCTCGATAATACCAGCGGGGGCATCATCGTAGGCATTGGCCTGGTCATTTTGCTGTGGTCGGTGCTCAAAGTTTTCTCCAATATAGAAAGTTCCTTCAACGCCATTTGGCAAATCCGCAAATCACGCTCCTGGTTTCGCAAATTCAGCGATTACCTGTCGCTGATGCTGATCGGCCCCATTGTGGTGATCGTCTCCAGCAGTGCCATGGTGTTCATCCGTACCCAAATTGAGGCCATAACAGCTGAAATTCAGCTCATTGGGTTCTTCCAGGACATAATCCTGACCCTGGTTCAACTGATTCCTTATGTCCTGATATGGTTGCTGTTCACCTTTCTCTATGCTTTTATGCCCAATACAAAAGTGCGGTTCCGTTCGGCATTGATCGGCGGGCTGGTGGCTGGCACCGCCTTTGTGATCACCCAAAACCTGTTCATCCACTTTCAGGTGGGTGTTTCAAGGTATAACGCCATATATGGAAGCTTTGCCGCCCTGCCTCTTTTCATCATTGGCCTGCAAATCAGCTGGCGGATCGTGCTGTTCGGGGCCGAAATCGCCTTCGCCGAACAAAACCTCAAACAATATGAGTTCGAATCGGACATCAAAAGCATGAGCACCTACAGCAAAAAGGTGATTGCCCTGATCATCACCCATAAGCTGGTGCACAATTTTGTAAAAGCAGAAAATCCTTTAACCGCGGAACAAATTGCCCAGCAATTGAAAATCCCTATCCGGCTGGTGCGCAAAACACTGTTCGAACTGGTAGAGGCCCGGATACTATCGGAAATCATCAGCCCCAACACCAAGGAAAGGGCTTATCAGCCCGGCCAGGATGTGGACAACCTGACCATTGCTTTTGTGATGGAAAAGCTGGAACACCTGGGCAAAGATACCATTTTTCACCTGGAAGATGCTTCTCATCAGAAAATTAAGGCCATTGTGGATAACTTTACCCCTAAGCTGGAAGAAACAGAGGCTTCGAAGTTGCTCAAGGAAATTAAAGAAGCATAAACTTATCTGGTAAGTACCTCCGGGGGTAAAACGTGCCCAAATAAGGGGGCAGGAAAAGGATGGTCAGCGCGTTTTTTGTTTTTGGTAATAAGCTTCGGCTGTCTTCTCCAGTTCGCGGTACCAGGCTTCGCCATAACGCCTGATCAGGGCATCCCTGACAAAGCGGAATACCGGCACCCCTAGCTCTTTGCCTTTGTGGCGGGCAGGATCGCAAATATGCCATTCGTGGTAATTGAGGGCTTCCAGGCCACTCATCATTTTAACCCTTACCGGGTACAGGTGGCAGGATATGGGTTTGCGGAAGTTGACAATGCCGTCAAAATAAGCTTTTTCGATGGCACACCCGGCGATGCCATCTTCGAAATAAGCGTAGGCACATTCTTCAGTTGACACCAGGGGCGTTACCAACTCCGAATCGCGATCGCGCACAACAGCGCCCTGTTGCTGTATGGTTTGCCAGCCCTTTTCGGTCAGGTAGGGTTTTATTGCGGGTATCAGCCTGGCCATGATTTCTCCTTCCCCCTCCTCAACCGGTGCCCCGGCCTCACCATCCACACAGCACATGCCTTTACACCGGGGCAGGTCACAAACAAACTGTTCTTCAATAAGATCCAGGCTTACCAGCGTATTTCCAATCAATACCATCTTTCTCGATGTTTCAGTCTTTATTTATAGGGCATCATGTCAATGCTGAAGGTTGTACACTTTTCAGGTTTCCGGGATATTGCTTCATGGCTACCGGTTCAGGGGGCTCCCGGGTCAAACAAATGGGGCATGATTCAGGTTTTACCCTGGAAACCAGAAGCATGCCCCTCCAAGTGCATTCAACCATCCTTATTCATTATTGAGGCCTCTGTTCAGTATTGCCTGTTGACTCTGAAATGGATCAGACCAAACTTTTTCCCGTCATATCTTCCGGTTGCTCTATATTCATGATCTTGAGCAGGGTGGGTGATACATCCGCCAGGATGCCGTTGTTTATGCTTTGATACTGGTTTGAGACCAAAACACAGGGCACCGGGTTGGTTGAATGGGCAGTATTGGGACTGCCGTCGTCATTGCGGGCGTTGTCGGCATTGCCATGGTCGGCAATGATCAGCGGGGTGTATCCGTTGGCCAGGGCTGCCTCCACCACATCATTCACACAGGAGTCAACTGCTTCGATGGCTTTACGGATGGCCTCATAATCACCGGTATGACCAACCATATCGCCATTGGCAAAATTCAGGCAGATAAAATCCATCTCCTGATTTTGCATCTCTTTGACCACGGCATCGCGCACCTCAAAGGCACTCATCTCCGGTTTTTCGTCATAGGTTTTCACATCCTGGGGGGAAGGAATGAGGATGCGTTTTTCCTGGTCAAACTCCTCTTCCCGGCCGCCGCTAAAGAAGAAGGTTACGTGGGCGTACTTCTCTGTTTCAGCGATGCGCAGTTGTTTTTTATGGTTTTTAGCCATCACCTCGCCCATGGTATTTCGGATGTTCTCCTTTTCATAGATCACCCGGATGCCCTTGAAGGTATCGTCATATTTGGTCATGGTCAGATAGTACAGGGGCATGGTCTGCATCCCGTGTTCGGGCATATCCTGCTGGGTTAGAGCCATGGTGATCTCCCTCAGGCGGTCGGTACGGAAATTGAAACAAATCACCACGTCGTTTTCCTGGATGGTACCGACGGGGTGATCGTTGTCATCGGTAACCACCACGGGTTTGATGAATTCGTCGGTCAGCCCCTCATCATAAGACTCCTGAACGGCATGGACCACGTCGTGGGTGGATTTGCCCTTACCGTATACAAAAAGATCATAGGCCTGTTTGATTCGCTCCCAGCGTTTATCCCGGTCCATTCCGTAAAAACGCCCCACCAGGGAGGCAATCTGTCCATTGGATTGATTCAGGTGATTTTGCAGATCCTCAATAAAACCTTTGCCGCTGTATGGATCCGTGTCCCTTCCATCGGTCAGGGCATGGATGTAAACCTTATCCAGTCCGTAATCGCCGGTCATATCGGCCAGCTTATAGAGGTGCTTATGCGAGGAATGGACGCCTCCGTTAGAGACCAACCCGAGCAGATGAACCCCGGCATTGTTGTCGCGGGCGTATTGAAAGGCATCCCTGAGTACCTGATTTTGGTCAAACGTACCATCTTCAATGGCTTTATTGATGCGCACCAAATCCTGGTAAACAATGCGCCCGGCACCAAGGTTGAGGTGGCCCACCTCGGAATTGCCCATTTGCCCTTCGGGTAAACCCACATATTCGCCGGATGTCTGAAGCTGTGAGGTGGGATAATCCTTCTGCAACCGGTCCATTGTCGGTGTATTGGCCGTGTAAATGACGTTGCGTTCACTGTTCTCTCCAATCCCCCATCCATCGAGGATCATTAAAATGGTTTTATTATTGGCTGCCATAGTGTTAAATTTTTTGGATTTATATTCTGTTCCAACCTTTGCCCAGGGCCCTTAAAAACCAAAACAGGCCAATGTCTTTGAACGATTCGGCCCGCTCATCTTGTGGGGTTGGTTCCAGGTACCCTCAGTAAGTCTTCCATTGTGGAAAACAACCCAACATAGGTTTGGTTGACATCAAAGCCCTCAAAATTAAGAAAAAGATGGGAGATGGAATAAAAAAAATCACCCCACTCTTGAGCAGGGTGATTAATAAAAAGTAGTTCAGAATCTTAAGTCTTCATCCGAGCCGGATTACTTCTTCATAGCTTCAGGCATCCAGCTTTCAACCATAACCTTGTGATCCTGATACCATTTCTTGGCGGCATCCAGTTCATCGTCGCCTTTTTCAATGGCATCCATCAGGTTATAGAGTTCTGTTTCTTTGAGGTTGAATTTGGTGAAGAACTCATGTACGGTAGGATGATCTTCCTTGAATCCTTTCCGTGTAACAATGGCGCAAACATCTTTGGGATAAACCTCTTTGGGATCCTTCAGGTATTTCAGATCATAGTCGGCCCACATGAAATGAGGTTTCCATCCGGTAATGATGATGGGCTCCTTCTTGTCATAGGCACGCTTGAGGCTGGCCATCATAGCTGAGCCACTGGAGGTAACCTGTTTGTAATCGAGGTTATACTCTTTAATGGCTTTTTCAGTATTTCGGTGAATGCCAGCTCCACTTCCAATACCAATGATCTTACCATCAAACTTGTCTACATTGTCGTTCAATTCAGTAATGGAATTGACATCCACATACTGAGGAACAACCAGTCCGGTTGTACCGCCACTGAATGACTCACCAATTTTGTTGATCTGATCCCCGTACTTATCCCAATAGTCTGCGTGGGTGTGGGGCAACCAAGCGTCGAGCATCAGGTCGGCATCGCCTTTGGCCAGGGTAGCGTAGATCGGGCCCGGCTCAAGGGGGGTAATCTTGATGTCATAACCTTTGTCCTCGAGGGCGGCTTTTGCCAGATTGGTAAAGGCAATGCCTTCTGCCCAGTTGGGATAAAGGATCTGAACCTGTTCTGATTTCTTGGCTTTGGTGCCTGCTTCACCTTCCTGGGCGCCTTCCTTCTGGCCACCTTGTTTACAGGAAGAGAAACTGAATACCGCAGCAGCCATCAGGACTGCGAAAATGGTTTTAGCATTAAATTTGAATTTTTGCATAGTCAACTTCTCCTTTTTTTGGTTAATCAATAAAGCGTTTATTTTTAAATGGGTTGTCTGAATTAGTCTTCATCCCGGATTTGTTTTCTGGAAACGCCGAGGGTTTGGGTGACGCGGTCCAGGAAGATGGCCAGGATCACGATACCCAGGCCGGCTTCAAAACCAAGGGCCATATCTGCTTTCAGGATGCCTTTATACACGGCCTGTCCGAGGCCACCGGCACCAACCATTGAAGCAATAACAACCATCGAGAGGGCCAGCATGATCACCTGATTGACACCTTGCATGATGGTAGATTTGGCCAGGGGAATTTGTACTTTAAAGAGCAACTGGCGTTTGGTCGCTCCAAAGGCTTTGGAAGCCTCCACCACATCCTGCTGGACATTGCGAATCCCCAGGTTGGTCAGGCGCACGGCCGGGGGCAGGGAGAAAATGATGGTGGCCACCACCCCGGGTACGTTCCCTACACTAAAGAAAATGATGGCAGGGATCAGGTAGACAAATGGCGGCAGGGTCTGCATGAAGTCGAGTACGGGCCGTATAATCTGGTCGAGGGCATCATTCCGCGAGGCCCATACGCCCAAGGGGATGCCAATGACCAGGGCAATCAAGGCTGAAACCAAAATCAAGGCAATGGTCGAGACGGTCTCTTCCCAGTAACCCATTAATTTCAACAACAACAAGCCCAAAATGGTAAACACGGTAATGCCCCATCCTTTTTTCCAGGCACTTCTGGTGAAGAACTTATAGCCTTTGCTGCTCATCAAATAAGCAATCAGGGCCAAAAGAACAATGGTCAGATAATCATTGGGATACATTAAGATGGACTGCAGGCCTTCGACCAGAAAATCGATCCCTGCAGTAATGCCGTTAAAGAATCCCGAAGCATTGGCGGAAAGCCACTGGACGGCTTGTTCCACCCAATCACCAATAGGTATATCAATCATAAATCAATTCCTCCTTCATCTCTGATTTGTTTGACTTCTGATCTTTCTTTACCGATCATCTCGGCAATGACCGAGGAGTGGACCACCACCCCGACAAGTTTGCGGTCGTCATCGACCACCGCAAGGTTCAGATCGGTATCGAGGAAGAGGGGAAGCAGATCAGCGACAGGTGTATCGGCTTTCACAGCGGTAACCTGTTCCTTGGTATACATATATTGCTCTATATCGCGTAATCCTTTATCTTCCATTTCCTTCATGTCGGTATCTTTGACAAATCCGATGAATGTCCCGTTTTCTCCAACCACCGGCATGGAAGTAACCCCACCTTTCGACATTTTTCGCAGAGCGGCGCGGGGCCCGTCTTGTTTAATGCGCACGGCATTGGGATTTTTAAACATCACGGATCCAGCCGTGACAATACCACCGCGGTCCACATTTTCAACAAAGGCCCGCACGTAATCGTCGGCGGGATTGGTCAGAATTTCCTCGGGTGTTCCGGTCTGAACGATGAGCCCGTCTTTCATAATGGCGATGCGATCGCCCAGCTTCAGGGCTTCGTCCAGGTCGTGGGTAATAAAAAGGATGGTTTTATGTACTTTTTCCTGCAGTTGCAGCAATTCTTCCTGCATCTGGGTACGGATCAACGGGTCGAGGGCACTAAAGGCCTCGTCCATCAGCAAAATTTCGGGATCGGTAGCCAAAGCACGGGCCAGGCCAACACGCTGCTGCATGCCCCCACTTAACTGGCCGGTCATCTTTTCTTCGTAACCTTCCAGACCAACGGTTTTGATGACTTCGTAGGCCTTCTTTAAACGGGTGTCTTCGTCTACACCCTGAATTTCCAGACCAAAAGCCACATTGGAACTGACCGTGCGGTGGGGCAACAGGCCAAAATGCTGGAAAACCATCGTCATCTTGGTGCGACGAAATTCCCGCAGGGCATGTTCATTGATCTGAAGGATATCATTGCCATCCACCTTAACAGTTCCGTCGGTGGGCTCGATGAGCCGATTAAAACAACGCAAAAGGGTCGACTTCCCGCTGCCGGAGAGACCCATCACCACAAAAACTTCACCTTCCTGAATGTCCATACTGGCTTTGCTCACACCAACCGTACAGCCTGTCTGGTTCAGTATCTCCACCTTACTTCTGCCCGCTTTCTGCAGTTCCTGCGCCTCTTTTGTTCTCCTGCCAAATATGACACTGAGATCTTCAACTTGAATTTTACTCATAAGGCTTGTTTAATGTAACATCGATACTCAAAAATATGGAAAAAAAATTATAATTAAAAAATCTGGCTGGTTAAATCTTCGAGGGAACCGATACTCAAAAAGCTCCTCTCCCGCAGAGGGCGGGACAAGGAGCTTAATATCAATTCATTAAATCAATCTTAGAAGTAATAACCAATGTTGATGTTGAAACGTTTGTTCCAATCGGGATCTTCAACACCTGTGCCAAGGCCTTTACCGAAGGAGCCGGTCAGCCAGGGTTGGTTTTTACCCATGGCGTAGTCTACGTAAGTGTAGACCGGACCAGCCGAGATCAGCATACCGGGAATCAGGTGCTGGGTGTCATAAAAGTTCTCATTGGCCTTATCGATCATGGTGTAGTCGATGTAGGGCTGAATGCTTGAGATCGGGCCCCAGTCAACAGGAATGGTGTAAGCAAGACCTACCACATAAAGGCTGGCTTCAGCAGCTACACCGCCCGAATAATAGCCTGCTTCACCGGGAGCTGCATCGGAAGCGCCCCAGTATTCATAACCATAAGCGCCCATCTGAACTACGTCCAGGTCATTGCCATTGTCGCCTTTGGCATTGTAGTCATAGTTGATGTATTCGGCTTTCAGGTTGAAGTTGCCGAAATTACCAACGACGTGGCCGGCAAAAGCCGTGGATGTTTCGATCTCATCTCGAACCTGGTTGTAGATGCCGCCAATCTGAGCGGAAGCACCAATTTCCCATCCGTCGGCGATGTCATAGGCCAGGCGGGCGTTGAACTGGTTGAGCTCGCTCAAAGTAGCCTGCTCTTCTACAAATTGTCCGCCTTCCCAATAGCCGCCCTGGCCGGGAACAATGTCATAGGAATAACGGCCGGAACCGGAACCGCCAAAGGTCACTTCACCACCAAATTGGGGTCCTTCAGGCTCCTGCTGACGGAAATAGGAAAGCGAAAGCTTCAGCTTATCACTGGGTGTATAATCGAAGTTCACACCAATGTCATAGTCGTCTTCCAGTCCTACATAATAAGCACCCTGGAACCACCATGAGTGCGAAGCCCAGGTCGTTATTCCAAAAGGTACCTGAGTAACACCCAGTTCCATGTACAGATCATCCGAAAATTCATAGCCTAAAAATCCGTGATGGATAAAGTGGCTACCAAAAGTAGGATAAAAACGGTACTCGAAACTCATGTCAATACCGCCCATGGACCCATCTACATTCAACCTCCAGGTATCCCAGGTTAAGGCGGGATTGCTCTTGGTGTTGTTGTAGCTGGTAGAAATAAAATTGTACCTGACAGCTCCACCAATGGTGAAACCTTCATCCTCATCTTCCTGTGCCTGGGTAGTAGGTACAGCAAAGAACAAGGCAGTTACTGCAATTAACACACTGGTAAATAGCTTTTTTGTCCTCATAAACATTATTTTTTTGGTTAGAAATTAATGCCGTTTTCATCAAAACAAGCGCAAAGCTAAAAAAAATTTTTCGTGTACGATATTTTTGAGATTAAATCTGTGTGAACCTGTAAAAGTACGTAAAAATAATGACCTGATCAACAATTTCTTGTAAATGATTCTTTCGACGCTCTAACCCTTGGGAACTTCCTCATTACAACTCTTAAACATCCGGCAACATGGATTTAAAACAAGAATAATCGTCCTGTTCCTTTGAATAAGGAAGGTGCTTTTTATTCTATAGAATATTTCCCAACAACTATATTTGAGCGCCTCTTTTAATTCCACAATCATTATCCAGAGGCCATTCAAAATACGAATAACAAAATCATTCCATCAATGTTCAAAAGGTTGCATCAGAAAGAAACGATTTTTTTGGCCCTACCCATTCAAACGTTTTCGAAAAACCAGGGGCATTCATTTAACCTCATACATAAAAATAACAATCTGCCATACAGATACTTATACATAATCCCCCTTTCCAAAATGGTTTAAAGAATGCAGTTGTTGATACTGTGAGAGCGGAAAATCCAAATAAGTTGCATCACAACGGCTATATTTGTTAGCGGAGCACAATATTAATATACCTGAGCGAAAATTCAAAATATAACCATGTGGCGAATTCCCAATCCAATGCCGGATCATTAACTGAATATACTGAATGTCAAATTTTAGGCGACAAACCCGCAAAAAACGATTTTTTTTATTGACCCCTTGCTATCGCATTCTATTGAACCAGATGACAAGTTGGTTTAGCGAACCCCCCTTATCATATAAAAAACTAATTATCAGTACTCCAATTTGGCTATGACCGGCCAGCTTCACCCGTTGCTACAGGAAGCACTCCAGGGCCATCTCTATATATAAGAGGCGGCAAGCTAAAAAATAAACAGATCCAGGCCAGCGAAATGACCGACTGATGGTGGATATAGCTCTATAATACAACGCAAACGGGTTGGATGATAACGTTGAATGCATTCAAAATATGGCTTACCAACGAGTTTTTTGCTGATTGCATCAATGGCAAAAAGACATACTTAGATGGAATGTGAATAATCACTTTGAACCGCCAATTTGTAGCATCGGTTTTCACCAGTTGGAAAAAATAAAAGTCTCCATCCGCGCCCTACCACCTTTTAATGAAGCGCCGTCGATTTAAGCTTCAAGGCTAAAAATGCGGTTATGAAAGATACCGCCTAAAGGATGAATCATTTAAAAGTGGTTCAATAAGGCTGGAACAGCGGTGTAACCATAAAAAACCCCGCCTTTTCGGGCGGGGCGGGTGGAGCCACCTGGAATCGAACCAGGGACACACGGATTTTCAGTCCGTTGCTCTACCGACTGAGCTATGGCTCCCGTTGTCTTGTAAAGCGATTGCAAAACTACGTAAAAATATTTTTTTGCAAAATTTTTGAAGGCTTTTTTTATCATCAAGCGGGCTAAAAAAATAGAGAAAGCCCGGACAAGGCCATAGATATCAAAATAATAGTTACCGCGGGAACGTTGTATTTTGTAATTTTGCGGGCAGATAAAAGCCAAACGATGCAATATTATACCCATCAACTGAGCAATGGACTGCGCATCATCCATGCGCCCAACTCTTCTGAAGTGGCCCACTGCGGACTGATCATCAATGCAGGTTCAAGGGATGAACAAAGCCACGAACAGGGCATTGCCCACTTTGTAGAGCATTTGATCTTCAAGGGCACCCGCAAACGCAGGGCATTTCATATCCTCAGCCGCATGGACGATGTGGGGGGCGAGATCAATGCCTATACCAGCAAAGAGGAAACCTGCATCCACACCTCTTTCCTTAATAAAGACTATGAACGGTCCCTGGAGTTGCTCTCTGACATCACCTTCAATTCGGTTTTTCCCGGCCAAGAAATGACCCGTGAGAAAGATGTGATCATCGATGAGATCAATTTTTACAAGGACAACCCGGGCGAAGCCATTTACGATGACTTTGAGGAACTGGTCTTTCAGGATCAACCCCTGGGCCGCAATATCCTGGGCACCCCCGAATTGCTTAACCGGTATAATCGCAGGGACATCGAGCATTTTGTCCAGCGCAATTATTTACCCGGTGAAATGGTGATCTCTTCGATCGGGAACATTGATTTTGAAAAACTGGTTCGCCTGGTGGAAAAACATTTTGGTCCGGTACCCCCCGCCACCTCTCCCCGACCCCGTATCGGGTACGCAGGCTATACCCCCCAAAATAAGACACTCGAGCGCCAGACCAACCAAGCCCATTGTATTATTGGCAATGTAAGCTACGACCTGTATCATCCCAGCCGCATCACCATGGCCCTGCTGGAAAACCTAATCGCCGGTCCCGGGCTGAATTCCCGGCTCAACATGCTGTTGCGCGAAAAACTGGGATATGTCTACAACATAGAGTCCTCCTATACCCCCTTCTCCGACATCGGGCTTTTCACCCTGTACTTCGGCACCGATAAAACACGGCTAAAGAAAACCCTCGAGCAGATCACCAAAGAATTTGAAAGGCTCCGTACCACACCCCTGGGCAAAATGCAACTGCGCAAAGCCAAACGTCAACTCTTTGGACAACTGGCCATCAGCAGTGAAAACCCTTCCATGCGGATGATCGCCAACGGCAAAAGCTATTTGATGCTCAACAAAGTAGACAGCCTCCAGGAAGTGGGCCAAAAAATCGAGCAAATAACCGCTGAAGAACTCCAAGACACGGCCCGGGAGGTTTTGGACCCCAACCAGCTAACCACATTGGTCTACGAATGACCTAACATAAATCTGTAACAGGAAATGCCCGGTTTATTCAGCATCGGGCCCCAATTAACGGGTCCGCAGCTGCAAACCCCTGGAGCAAACAAATACCATCAAAGCTGACACCAATGCTTTAAACAAAAATATAAGGCAATCCCTATGCTGGAGATTTCAGAAGAACTTGAGAACTATATCCTCACCCAGGCAGGGCGTAAAGACGACTTATTGTACGAGCTTTACCGGGAAACCCACAAGAAGGTCCTGCATCCCCGGATGCTGTCTGATGGCATTCAGGGCCTGATGCTGGAGATGATCAGCAAAATAAAAGCGCCCCATAAAATACTGGAGATAGGCACCTATACCGGTTACTCAGCCATCTGTTTGGCGCGTGGGCTCCAACCCGAGGGCAGCCTAGATACCATTGAAATCAATGACGAGCTGGAAGATTTTATTCGCCACTATCTGAACCGTTCCGGGCTGGCCGGCAATATCCACCTGCACATCGGTCCGGCCGGTGAAATGGTTCCAAAACTGGAGGGCCCCTATCAGCTGATTTACATAGATGCCGACAAACGCGAATACCCCCGGTATCTGGAACTCACCCTGCCATTGCTTGCTCCCGGGGGCATTATCCTGGCTGATAATGTCCTTTGGGACGGCAAAGTGCTGGAGGACAAAACCCAGGACCTCCATACCAGGGGAATACAGACCTTTAATGACATGATCCGGGAAAATGAGCGCCTGGAAAGCATCATTCTTCCCCTGCGCGACGGATTGATGATGGTAAGAGAGGTTTCAGATTAATCCGGGAAAATCATGGCAACCGCAGTAAATAAAATCCATACGGATTGGTCATGATGGGATAAATTTCAGATCAATCCGCTGTAGTTGCCTGTCCGGCCGCTTTTTCAGGGTAAACATGTGGTTTAATCCCCTCAGTTGTCAAGGAAGAAAACACAAGTTATGCTACCCCGGGGAACCATCAACTCAGGGGGTGCCCTCCATTCGGGCTGCAATGGTTCAGGCTGAACCACCAGTCAGCCCAGGCCAATTTTCTGGTCAATTTCCTTCATGGCATTCAGGGAAAGCTCAATGAACTCATCCAGGGGAATGCCAATTTGTTCACATTCGCGGACGGTATCGCGGTTGACTGACGCCGCAAAAGCCTTCTCTTTCATCCTTTTGCGGATGGATTTGGGCTTAACACTGGCAATTTTTTTGTCCGGATAGACCAGTGCCGTGGCATAAATTAAACCGGTGATGGTTTCCCCTGCAGCCAGGGCATGCTCAGCCTCTGTGGTTCGTTCCTGTCCGGTGGCCTCTTCATTGTGCATTTTGATGGCGTCCAGCACATCCTCTTCCAGGCCCTGTTCGCGCAATATAGGTATCGCCTCCAGGGCATGGCTGGCGGGATCCTTTTCGGTGATTTCGGCATCAATATCATGAAGCAAACCAGCAACCGCCCATTTTTCTTCATCCCAGCCAAGCCTCCTGGCAACAGCCCTCATAACGGCTTCCGAGGCATAGCAATGGTATCGCATCTTTTCATCCTTGATGTATTGGTGAAGCAATTCTTCCGCCTGATCTCTGTCCATAGGGCAAAATTTTTGGATTCGACTTGATTTGCAAAGATGATTGGATCTGCAAAAAGAGGGTCCTTGCACAAATCATCTGATTTGCAAAGCGCATTTCACCTGCAAAGACGATTACAGAACAGATCATTTCATCCATTAACAATATTCATCTGCAAAGATAACAAGATCCGGGAGAAACCCTACCTACAATGAACGATCCTTTTATAACGGGAAATGATTGAATAGTATCCATCCGAGCAACCCATCTTGTAAATGAGCGCTGCTGATTTTAGCTTCGAGGCTAAAAATGCAGTTATGAAAAATACAGCCAGAAAGAAACAAATGTTTTCCTTGATTGAGCGGTATTTTAAAGCACCCAAAGAGTGGGCCGAGAGCCTGGAAGATGAAACCCTTGCCGGTGCACTGTTGGACCGTCTTCTGTTCCACTGTGA
>CAJXLK010000014.1 GCA_913055635.1 uncultured Bacteroidota bacterium | reverse complement strand
TCGTTGGTCTCGGTAACCTCTGCCATGGAACCCTCATGTTTTATTCATTACCTTTTGTGCTAGTCGGTGCATGAGGGATTCATTCGTTAAAATATGGTTTTAAACTAAAAATTGATTAGCTTTGATATAAAGAGGCTTTTTCATGATAGCCATCCTAATCATATCCATTGCTTTTCAACTTGTGGCGGTTTTCTTTGCCATCCGGCTCATTTTCGTGACAGGCCGCTACTTCTCCTGGATACTGATCGCTACAGCCATCACCTTGATGGCTGTGAGAAGGCTGATATCACTGATCTCCCTGATAAAAAGTGATTCGGTTGCGGTAGGGGCTTCAAGCGCTGAATATGTAGCCCTGGTCATCTCTATCCTGATCTCGACGGGCATCATTCTGATTGAACCGGTATTTAAACGCATAAAAAACAAGGAGAAGGAGCTGGAGGTCAAAAATGAAAAGCTCCGTGAAGTGAATGCCACCAAGGACAAATTTTTCTCAATCATCGGCCATGACCTGAAAAATCCTTTCAACTCCATCCTCGGCATGAGCCAGTTACTGAGCCGGAATGTGGACAAGTATTCTCCTGAGAAGATCAGGCACATGGCAGAACAAATGCACCATAGCTCTAAAAATGCATACCATTTACTGGAAAACCTGCTGAAATGGGCAAAAATCCAGCGAGGAGAGCTTCAACCTAAAAAAGATAAAACGGATCCGGTGGAAATGATCAGGGAAGTTGAGGCATTGTGCAGGCCGACGGCCGATTCAAAAAACATCCATTTAAAGTCGGCCTCTGAAAGCTCGGCTCCGGTTTTGGCCGACCGGGAAATGGTAAAAACCGTTTTGCGAAACTTAATAACCAATGCTTTAAAATATACCTTTCCCGATGGTTTTGTACACGTTACCACCACAAAGAGCGGCCATCAACTTCAATTCACCGTCTCCGATACCGGAACCGGCATCGCCCCTGAACATTTGGAGCACCTTTTTGATATTGACTGCGCCTTATCCAAAGAAGGCACGGCCAGGGAAAAAGGTACGGGGCTGGGATTAATCCTGAGCAAAGAATTCATTGAGAAACATGGCGGGTCCATTTGGGTGGAGAGTGAAGTGGACAAGGGCAGCGACTTTCATTTTACCCTCCCGCTGTGGAATGGGTAATATCAACCGATGCTTTGGGGTATTTTATTTTTGTACTTTATAGCGAAGCCAAAGATGGTTGTTGCCTAAATTTTTACAATCCAATGTCTGCAATGATATTTGATGCGACTCCAAATCAAGGTCGGTCATAATCTTGGGAACATCTTTTTTAGCCACGATCATAGGAGC
Source organism: uncultured Bacteroidota bacterium (assembly GCA_913055635.1). GTDB lineage: Bacteria > Bacteroidota > Bacteroidia > Bacteroidales > UBA12077 > JAGXLC01. The sequence goes on along the minus strand of CAJXLK010000014.1, from coordinate 90,179 downwards.
TACCAGCAGGCTAAGCTCATCGATCATATTTTGCGCCAAAAGGGCATTGCCAAGGACCGGTCCTGTATCGGTCAAAATGCGGTCAATATGATACTGATCTTTAAGCTGCTGAAAAACCTGCTTAAATTCAACTTTCTCCTTACCTGCCTTCACAAAAGGATAATGCCTTTCCTTCAGGTACACCTGGTATTGGCGCGAAGTTGAATCTGAGATTAAAACAATAAGATCTTTGATATACGACATCTTCCGGTAATAATGCAGCTTCCCCTTTAAACGCCCCTGGCTGTCGACCACAAGTAAAAACGGCCGGATGTCGGCGTGATCATATCCGGGATGCAAAAAATCCCCCTCCTCTTCCGGGGGTATTTCATCGGAAGCATGGAGGAATGAATGGGCCCCGATCAGATAGGCATCGGCCTGCAATGCCGTGGCCATCTTATAATGCAGGTCTTCATCAATCTGAAAACCACTCATGGCCCCATCCAAACTGATGGTGTTGTGCAGGATAACCAGGGGCAACCCAGTGTCTATACTGTGATCATAATCCATCAAAAAACCGGTTTAATCAAATAAGCTATACAACCCTTGAGCTATATCTTTCCATAAAGACACAATCCGTTTTGAAAAATTTTTCCTGTAGGCCTCATCTATAATATAAGGTGGTTGATCATTATAATTATATGTTGACCATCAATAAACAATTAAATAACTAGCCTCCTTAAGAATTGTTGATTTGATAGAACAGCTTCATTAAAATCAACCAACATTTAGCGTTTAACCAAATATATCTATCGTAAACAAGGTACAAAATAAAATGATTGCATGCACTTTTTTTTCGGGGAAAGTCGCTTTTCCGGACAGGTCAACCTTAATAAAATCCAACGGAAAGAAAGCCCAACCCTGAAAAAAATGTTTGCAGGCAAAATCGACATTTCACGACCACAGCCAGGGGTAAGTTTTAAGATAAGATGGTTCCAGGGTAAAGCTGTTTTATGGGGGATGGCTTATATCGGGCATTAAATCTTGAAGTGGGGTTTTACAGTTGATTGCGAATCTCCTGGAGGGTATCACAGAGGTCCTTCACAGTTTTCTCCTGCGGCTCGCCGGTTTGAAAACGGTCAATATAGTGGCCGTTGACCGGGTCAAAAAGCCCGTGGTGTTTAAACATGCCGGCTTCCTTATTCCAGGCGATGACCGAGACAATAAAGGGTTCCTGTTTATTGACCAGTTCAAAGCGGATGGGGAGGGTTTTTTCATCGACCAGGGCTTGTTGGGCACAACCATGGAGTTCAAAGTTGCCGTTTTCCCCGGAAAAAGACTGGGCACTGGGATCGCCGTTGGGCAGGATCTCTTCCACATTCAGCACGCGAATCAGGTAAGAAACCTGATCCGTAGGGAAAGAGGAAGTATTGCGGATATCAATTTGAACCTGGTTGTAGGTCGCTCTTTGGCTTTGGCTGGCCTGAATGCTCACATCGGCTCTTAGCTGGGCCCGTACCCGTTTATAAAAAAGGGCTTCCACCAAACCATGTGGGGCAGGTTTGGCCTCCTTTTCCAGGCGGATATAATACCGCCCGTCATTCAAAAATTGATGCGGGGGATTGGAACTTTGGGGCACCTCAAAGATGAAATAATTGCCCTGCTCGTCGCTGATCTCATGGATATGTATGCCCGCCGGATAAGGCACAATATTGGCAGCAATCAGCCCGGCAATCCATTGCTTGTCGCGGAAGCCCGACGGGATAAGCTTCCCCTGGCATATCCGACGCTGAACCCGCCCCGTTTTCTGCACCTTACGCTCTTTCGGGCTGCCTACAATGATCAACCCCCCTTCCGTATTCAAAAAAGCACAAATCTCCTTGAATATGCTGTTGATCTTCACCTGGCCGCTCTTAAACTCCAATACGGAACTCTCTTCGCGCGGGGTCGAAAAATACGCCTCCAGGTCCTGAAGGGTTACCTTGTCAAGATCTTTGTCGAATATTTGCCGGGCCAGGTTCATATACCCCAAATTTACAGAAAATTGAAGCCAATCAAAAGGGCTGCCAGCCAATCGCTGACTCGATATCCCAATATGTTATTATAACGCGAATGGCCTTTCTATAGTATAGATGCAGGCTGGTTGAGGCGAGAATATCTATCCACCTGGGCGGTTAAGTATTCACCACGGGGTACTTTTGGCGATGGTATTGGAGGCGAACCAGTCAGCTTTTTGCGCTAAACTAGGCCAGGGGGCACTTCCGGAATATTTTCAGGGTTGATCCAGGCGGTCAAGCAGCCAGGCTTTAAACGAGGGATAATCGGCCGGCATTTGAGTGGCCTGTTTTTGTTTTTTCAACATTCGGTCCAGGTATTCGGGCAGGGGCAGTTTGTTGTGGATGGATGTTTCCACGGTATTTTGAAATTTTGCGGGATGGGCCGTTTCCAGGAAAACACCGGTTTCTCCGGGCTGAAGCTGGTTTTGGCAGCCCAGGTAGCCCACAGCGCCGTGGGGATCCAGGATATAATCCTTTTCCTCGGCCACTTGCCTTATTGTTTGGCGGATCTGTGGATCATCCCCCACATAATAACTCACCAGCCGGCGGATGGCTTGATGGTCGTGGTTAAAAAGCTCGGCGATCCGAACGAAGTTGCTGGGGTTTCCCACGTCCATGGCATTAGAGAGGGTGGATACCGGATCGCGGGGTTGATAGCGGCCTGTATCCAGGTAATCGGGAAACACCCGGTTGATGTTGGAGGAAGCCACAAACCGGGCCGCAGACAGGCCCATTTTCCAGGCCATCAGCCCGGCCGAAAGGTTGCCATAGTTACCGCTGGGCACAGAAAAGACCACCCGGTTGCGTTTATCGCGGGGCAGTTGAAACAGGGCCCAGAAATAGTAAACCATTTGGGGCAGGAAACGCCCCACATTGATGGAATTGGCCGATGTCAACACCAGCCGGGAGGTGAGTTCCTGATCGGCAAAGGCTTGTTTGACCAGTTGCTGGCAATCGTCAAAGGCCCCGTCCACCTCCAGGGCCTCCACATTGCCCCCCACGGTGGTCAGGGTCTTTTCCTGCAGATCACTAACCTTGCCCGAGGGATAAAGCAAAACCACCCGGATGCCTTCCACATTAAAGAAGCTTTGCGCCACCGCGCTGCCCGTATCACCGGAAGTGGCCACCAAAACAGTGATTTCCCGGTTAAAACTGCCGGAAAATTTTTGCAGGGTCTGGGATAAAAAACGGGCCCCGATGTCTTTAAAGGCCAGGGAAGGCCCATGGAACAGTTCCAGGGTATAAAGCCGGGGATCAATTTCCTTAAGGGGGATGGGAAAGTTGAAAGCCCGCTGACACAGCTCCTCAAAAGATTCAAAGGAAAAATCCTCCCGGACAAACTCGTACAACAGATGGGCGGCAAGCTGGGGCAGGTCCATTTTTTCCATTTCGGCCAGCCGGGATGGAGAAATGACCGGTATATTTTCGGGGAAGTAGAGGCCCTTTCCGGAGGCAGCCCCCTGAAGCACCGATTGGCGAAAGCTTACCCGCTCGCGGGGTTGATTGATGTTATAAAATTTCACGGCAAACGGTTTGATTTTGCAAGTGCTACATTTTGTTTTATTAAACCATTGTCTCGGCTTTTTGAAAGCCGGGCGAAGCATGCATTTAAAACCTCCTGATGACACACCCTTTTCGGGGAATATGGTGTCTCAGAGCGCGGGGGTCTACCATTTTCTTTGAACAACCGCTCCACGAGGGTTCACCCTGGTAATCAGGCTTTGAAAGCTTATTTGCCGGTTTTGGTAAGCCTGATCCATGGCTGATTTGACTTTTTCGGCATTTTCCCGGCCTTTGCACAAAGCCAACACGGAAGGGCCTGACCCGGAGATGGAGCAGTTCAGGGCACCAGCCTCCACGGCGGCAGTCTTGAGCTGATCGTAACCGGGTATTAACCGGGCGCGGGCGGGTTCAACAATGACATCTTCCATTGACCGGCCGATCAGATCATAGTCGCCGCGCTGAAGGCCAGCAATCAATCCTGCTACATTGCCCCACTGGCGGACGGCATCTTCCAGTTTCACCTGGCGGGGAAGTATTTTGCGGCTGGTCTGGGTTTTCACCTCGATGTGGGGGTGGAGCAGCACAGTGTAAAGTTGGCCGGGGGGTTCAATCCGGAAAATATCCAGGGGGTTGTAACTGCGCACCACCGTAATGCCTCCCATCAAAGCAGGCGCTACATTGTCGGCATGTCGGCTGCCCGATACCATCCCTTCACTTTCCATGGCCAGTTCCACCAGCTGAAGCTGGCTCAAAGGCCTGCCCAGCCATTCATTGGCACCGGTCAGGGCAGCTGCGGCGCTTGCAGCACTCGAGCCAATGCCGCTGCCCGGGCGGATGCCCTTGTAGATCTCCAACTCCACGCCCCTTTTGACCTCCAGCTTCTGGAACATCTTCCCCAAAGCAAAAGAAGCCGTGTTTTTTTCCACTTCCCGGGGAATATCCCCATACCCCCCAAGATGAACAATACGTATCTCGGCCTGCGAAACGGGTTTGATCACCACCACATCCCCGATGTCTTCCACCGGAAACCCGATGATGTCAAATCCACTGCCCAGGTTGGAAACCGTAGCCGGTGCAAAAACCTCGATGCCTTTCATTCAACCACCATATTTGAGGTTCACCTGCAATGTTAACAAATAATTGGCAAATCCAAAATACCTGCGGGTCTCTTTTCTTTTGTTGGCCAAAACAAGCAAAGCCCTCAAACACAAGCCCGGCCGAAACAACTTCAACGCTGAATTTGCTTCCTGCCCCGTAAATGCCGATTCAACCAGATATAGGTCAAAATGCCAATGACCACATTGGCCAAAAACGCCGACCAAAAGACCCCGGTCAGGCTCCAGTACACCGATGCCAGCCAGGCCAGGGGCACATAAAGCCCGAACATCCTCAGCGAGGTCAAACCCGCAGAAGGCAGGGGTCGATTGATGCCGTTGAAGACATTCACCCCTACCATTAAAATCCCCTGGAAACCATAGCTAAAGGATACAATCAGCAGGTATTCGGCTGTGATGCGAACCACTTTGGCATCGCTGCTGAAGATGGCGGCAATGGGCCGGGCCCACAACTGGGCCACAACGAACAGCAGCATACCCCAGGCCAGGGCTACCAACACCCCCACGTTAAAGCCGCGAATCAGCCGGCCGATCTTGCCTTTGCCCCAGTTTTGGCCGGCAAAGATGATCATCACCGAACCCAGGGCATTGACCAGGATCAGGGAAAACATCTCCATGCGCGAGACCACCCCGAAAGCCGCCACCGCTTCTTCCCCAAATTTAGAGACAATGCGGGTAACAATGCCTATGGAAAGGGGTGTGATCAATATACTGGCAGCGGCAGGCCCGGCAATATAGAGTATTCGTCGCCAGGTGCGCACCACCTCACGCAGGCGGGGCAAATGCACCGTAATCAATTTTTCACGGTGAATCAGTATGTACAGGGTCAGCACCATTCCCGTGCCCCGTCCGATGACCGTGGCTATTGCTGCTCCCTTGATCGAGAGCATGGGAAAAGGCCCATAGCCCAGGATCAAAAAGGGGTCGGCGATGATGTTCAGAATGGCCGAGAGGGTCATGAACATGCCCGGGGTAAAAGTATCGCCGGTGGCCCGGATCGTGTTGTTGCCCACCATGGGGACAACCACCACCAACATCCCCCAGTACCAAATCCGCATATAATCCTCAATCAGGGGTAAAATATCGTCTGAAGCACCCATTGCCCGAAAAAGCGGTTCTATGGTCAACTGCCCGAGGGCAACCATCACCGAAACAATCAACAATCCCAGCAAAATGGCTTCGGTGGCATAGCCGGCCAGCACCTTGCGGTCCTGGTTCACAATGGAACGCGATATCAACGAGGATGTTCCTATGCCCACGCCCAGGGCCAAAGCATTGACCACCATCACCACCGGGAAAGTAAAACCCATGGCAGCCAACTCATCCACCCCCACCTTGCCGATGAAATAGGTGTCGGCCAAATTGAACATGACCATCCCCATGATGCCCATAATCATAGGCCAGGTCAACCTCATAAAAAGGGGGAAAATGGCCCCCCGGGTTAAATCATGCTGGCGTACTTTCATCGGTGCCCCTCCCCTTTTTCATACCGGCAGGCATTGGCCAGCATCCGGTTCAACAAGTCAAAGGCTAACTCCCGCTCCCTGTCGGTGAATCCTTCCAGCAACTGCTCGGTCCATCCCCGGAAAATGGCATAAAAATCGGGCAGGAGCTGTTGGGTTTTTCCGGTCTGATACAACCGGTACACCCTGCGATCGGTTTCCTCCCGTTGCCTGTATACAAACCCATGGGCCTCCAGGCCCTTGATCAAACTGGAGGTGCTGCCCCGGTCCAAATGGAAATGCTGGCTGATGTTATGCTGGGTGACCCCCTCATGGTGAACGATATACATCAAAACAGGCATCTGGCCGTGACCCAATCCATACGGGCCAAGCTTGTGGTGGAAGTACACCTGCGCCTGCCGGTGGAGAATGGAGATCAACCTGCCGATGGATTGATCCTCCTGGTGCGGTTGGGTTTCCCTGTATCTTTCCGGATGCGATCCGGAATGCAATTTCCGAGGCTTTTTCATATTGCTTCAAATTTCACCTGTTCATCCAAGGGGGCAAACCTACGGCTATTTAGTTGGAATTCCAACTATTTTTTGGCCCGTTATATAACCTTTTATTGCCGGGCCAATTGTCGGCTTCAGATGGAGCCTTCATGGAGCCCTAATACCTAAAGACCCGGCAAAGCTGTCACATGAGAACCCCCCACACCACAACACGACCCGGCATAACATGGTTCATCATGAAATGCCCCCCATCATAACCCTGATGATTCATTTACCACAACAGCAGGCACCATGAAATGGGAATTCACCATGAGTAGGACCTCCATCAGACAGACCATCATGATATGCCTCAGCATAATATATCCGATCATAAAATGCCCCAATAAAATATCCCATGGTAAAATGCTCCATATCAACCCGTTGATCATCAAAAAAAGGGATGCTGCCAGGCAACATCCCTTTTCTAAAACTCAGAATAAAAAAGCAGGTTTACAGGGTAAAAGTCTCTTTAAAAAGCTGTTGCTGAGAGCGGATCTTATCTTCGTTGCCATAGACACAAAGGGCACTTTCATTGAGGATCTTCTCCACAAACCCGCCCATACCGCGGATATCTTGCACGGTGGTTGAGAGCACGGCATTGCGTACGGTCTGAACCTCTTTTTTAGAGGTATGGGTCAGGTAATAGGACAAAGCCGTGCGTCCTTCCTGGGAAGGGGAACGGGGCCGGTCCATATTGGAAATGGTTCCGATGATGAAACGCCGCATCTCTTCTTCGCTGGGGTCGAAATCCTTGAGGAAACGGGCTGAAGCATCGATGTTTTCAATGGTTCCCTCCAGATTGGGATCGCGGTAGGAAGCAAAATAAAAGTTTCCGGATTCCGAAAATCCGCAGAAACCGCCATAAGCACCACCGATGACCCGGATCTGATTGTTCAGCCATTCCCGCGAGAGGATCTGGTTCATCACCCGCATCTTGCCATTGTAATCAAAGCCCAGCTTCTTAAAATTATAGCCTTTGGTCACATACTGGACCTTAGATGAGGTGAGCATCCCTTCATTCTTCTTTTCGAACTCGAATTTCCACTGATGGGTGGGATGTCGCTCATTGGGCATGTTTTGGACCAGGGTCTTGAGCCCGTCGTTGTATTTGGACAGGTCATCTTTGCTACAGGCCACATAGGCGATCATGTTGTCTTTATTGAACAGCAGACCGGCCACTTCCTCGAGGTTAGCCACGATTTCTTCATACCGGGCATCATAATTTTCCATCAGCTCGTTAATGAAAGAATAATAGCTATATCCCCGGGTCAGCTCATCAAACTGCCCCTGGTTGGAATAGTAAGAAGCGAGGCGGGTCATGGCCATCTGAAGGCCATTGCGCTGGGTCATCGCGTAGAGTCGTGCTTGATGCTTGGTCAGGAGGGTTTTCAGGCGCTCTTTATCATCCAGTTTGGAGTGGTAAAGCACTTCTTCGGTGAGTTCGAAGAGTTTGTCGGCTTTTTCATTCAGCGCCTTGGTCCGGACCACAAAATGGGCCTGAAGCTGATCGTCGTTATGGTCTTTAAGATCGGTGCGAAGGCTGGTAGAAAATCCCCCCAGGTGGGTATTCAGCGCATTGTTGAGCTCACCGAAGGAATAATTTTCCGTGTTCAGGTCGCTCAGGATATAAGAGAGCAGGCGCATGTATGGGATTTGTTCCCGGTCAATGACCTTTGCATCGAAGAGGAACTGGCTGTAGAGGATATCATTGGTGAAGGTTGGGTAATGGAGTTGCTCAAGGCCATGGGCCTTCTTCTGCCGAAGCTCGAAATAATCGGCTTTTTTGTCAATTTCACTGAGCGACAGCAGGGGAACTTTGGCCAGATCTTCCGGGTCATCCTTTCTTTTCTGGTAGGCGATCAGTTCTTCGGTTTCTTTGATCAGCCTTTCCTTTTCTTCCCCGGAAAGAGAAGCTTTATATTGGGCACATTCTTCGGCAATCCGCTGGTTTCTCTCGGCCTGCAGACCAGGTTTTGGAACCAGTGCAATAAGCAAGGAATGGGGGTTGTTCAAAAGGTTCGTGCGGATCACCTCTTCAAACTCCCCGTCCTCAACCGCCTGTTTGGTAGCTGCCAGCGGCTTTTCCCATTTCAGGCTCAAAAACGGATCATCCCCATAAAGCCACCCGTTTCGCGACTGAAAAAGGTAAGTAAGGCCTTTTTGGGCGTTGTCGCCTTCGCGCAACCGGAATTCATAGCGGTTGATGATGCCCTGCAGCACATCGCGGTCAATGCCTTCTCGGGCAACATCTTCAAGGGTTTGGGTGACCACCTGCCGGAACCGCTCCTTATCAGAGAGATTGGCATTTTTGACGGTCAACTGAAAGACCCCCTGCTTATTGGAGGAATAATAAGCGTTGATGTCGCGGCCAATGCCAGCCTCCTGCAAAGCCAGGCGTACCGGCCCCGATTCATGATTGACCAGTGCCTCGGCCAGCAAACCCATCATAAACTGCATTTTTTGATCGGCGCCTTCCCCGGCAACCCAGTCCATCGCCAAAAAAGTCTTGTTCTCGGTATCAGCCGACTGCGCCACCGGGTAATACTCAACCACTTCCTTCATCTTCCCGAAAGGTTCCTGGTGGTTGATCTCAGCCCGCCTGTCCAGACGCCCGAACTGGGAAAGGTATTCCTTGTGGATGAATGCCAGATCACGCTTTATGTCAGAATCACCATATAAATACAAATAGCTGTTGGTGGGATGATAATATTTCTGGTGGAACTGCTTAAACTGTTCATAGGTCAAATCGGGAATGGCCTCGGGATGTCCGCCGGATGAATAACCGTAGGTATTATCGGGAAACAAATGTTTATCGATGTGATAGCCCAGCTCCCGGGAAGGATTTGAAAAAGAACCCTTCATCTCATTATAAACCACCCCTTTATACTCTACGGGCTTGTCTTTGCCGGTGAGTTCATAATGCCAGGCTTCCTGTTTGAATATTTTAGGATTTTCATAGATCTTCGGGAAGAAGACCGCATCAAGGTAAACATGCATCAGATTGCGAAAATCCTTGTCATTCATACTGGCCACCGGATAAAACGTGACATCGCTGGCGGTCATGGCATTGAGAAAAGTATTCAGTGATCCCTTGGTTAAAACCGTAAAGGGACTCTTCACCGGAAAGTTCTTTGAGCCGTTCAACACCGAATGTTCAATGATGTGGGGTGTTCCACAATCCGACTGAGGCAGGGTTTTAAAAGCGGCACAGAATGTCTTGTTCTTGTCGTCGTTGGCGATTTTCATCAACCGCGCTCCGCTTTTCTCATGCTCAAAGTAATAGACATCGGAATTCACTTCCTGGATGAATTCTTTTTTGAGCAGTTTGAATCCATGGTAGGTTGAACCCACCTCAAACTGTTCTGACTGACAGGATAGAAGAAAGATGGAGGCAAGCAATACCCCCGAAATAAGGCTTTTTAATGGTTTTAATTTCATTTTTTTGCTTTTAATGGGTGAAAATCAATAGAAAGATACGCATTTTTTATTCAAAATCACCCATTCCCTGAAAGATTTTTTCAGGACACTCAGGGAGATAAAAGCCATCCATTACAAAAGCTTACAAAACACTGGGGGTCAATCAAACAACCCTCCCCTCATCCCGGACATCCTACACAAACCTTGTGATTCAAATCCTTGCAAAATATCTTCACCCGTATGTACCCAAAGATTGTTTTATGAAGGGAACAAAAAATCAGAGAAAAAACATATCGTCTTCGGGCGGGGCCTGTCTTTTTTTCTCAATCTCAACATCCTGCTCGTCAGGATCCTGCTTAAAGGCATGCTTGCGCAATTCGAGGTAGGTGCGGTAAACGGTTTCACCCTGTTCATCTTCAACGATAAAAAACGGTGTGGTGTCCATGTTATGTTTTTCTGCCAGTTTAAACCCGTCGGAGTCGGGTTGGCGAACATCGGCATAAGCCACACGGTCTATTTTTGTCATTTCGTTATGGGCTTGAAGTCTTTCACTCACTTCACGGCATTTCTTGCATTCATTGCCATCTTCGAGTATTTTCTTTACCATGGTAATTTTCATGTAGGTCTTTTTTTTTCAAGGGTTGAAATTGATTTGCAAAATAGGGTCTTTTTGTGAAAATCTCAAAACACCTGAGCTGATCTTTTAAACCGGCAACCGTATCGGGGGATTTCAGGGGCGTGCGGGTCAATCCGGAGAAAAGGCAACATGTCTTTCTGCCAGTATGTTTGGGGCCATTCATGAACAAAGCCCCCTGGCCATTGGTTCCCCGAATCAGTGGAAAAACATAAAAATCAAATTCCGAATGATGAGCGAACAAACTTCTTCCCACAAGTACATTGGGGCCATCATGCTTCCTTTGAGGTTGGTGGCCGGATGGCTTTTTTTCTCGGCCTTTTGGAGGCGGGTGGTGCTGGTACCCGAAAAGCACATTATGGAAGCCCCGCAGTGGCTGGGGCATAAGATCAACACTTTTTACCCCCATGCCAATGGCCTTTTCAAAAGCATGCTCGGGCGTTTTGTGGAAAACCCGGAGCAGATGAATGTGTTCACCTATGTCTTCACGGTTTCGGAATGGGTAGCAGGAATCCTTTTGATCGTGGGATTTCTCTCCCGGCTGAGTGGATTGCTTTTGCTGGGCCTTGCCGTGGGATTGATGCATACATCAGGATGGCTGGGGCCCACCTGCCTGGATGAATGGCAAATCGCCTCCATGCTGGTGGCCATAGGCATGGTGATCACCCTCTACGGAAGTGGCAGCTATTCGCTGGACAGCCTGCTAAACCGGCGCAATCCGGGTTTGGCCAACAAAAGATGGTGGCAATTTTTAACCCTGCCCCTGCCCGCTTCCAACAGCCGGTTTTTCAGGAAAACCGCTTATACAGCAGCGGGTATTGTGATCCTCTATGTAATCGCCATGAACCAGGTCCATCACGGTGGCCTCTGGGGCCAGTTGCATAACTATTCCAAAAAACCCGACATCCAGGTTATGGATTATAAACGCATCAGCGACTCCACCCTAAGCCTGCAGCTATACCGCGATAAGGGGCCGGAGACATACGGCGCTTTCATTATCCAGGTTAAAATGGTGGACAACTCCGGCCATGTGCTTCATACGTTTGATCAGGCTGATTTAAAAAACATCAGCCAACAGCAAATCAACAATGCGCATATCAACAAGATCAAAGCGGGCAAGCACAGCCTGGTAATCCCCCTGGGGTCAAAAGCCAGGGTGAAGTTGGAGCTGCCCTCTGATATCAGGCTCAAAAAAAGGACAGATTATCGTTTTATCCTGACCGACATCAGCGGTAAGACCTTCAGCGGTCCGCAATAACAAAAGCAAAAAAACCCGCTTAGCGGCCTCCTCATTAAGCAGGCACGTCACAAAGCGGGGTTGTCTTAAAGCGAGGGGGGCTATATGTTCTTGTCTGCCACGTTAAGCGGGGGCGTCAACAGAGTCGTTGTAAGCAGTAATCTCTATGGCAGCTATCTCTGCCCCCCGCTAAGCGGGGTAGATTAAATCGCAATTTGTTTCCCGGCCTGGAGGGAAGCAGAAGAAAAGTGTGGGTATATATAAGGGGCCATTGAATCATTCGAATTCCGAACAATCTTCGGAAGGCTGATGAACGGCAGCGGCCTGTTGATAGACCAGTTTTGCTCCAAGGTGCCCTACATACCCAATACCGGTAGCGCCACCAAGATACAAAACCACCAACAAAGCAGCCACACCCTTACGAATGCCCTTCCACCAGGTCTTTGCTTTTAAAAACCAATCGGCAAGTTCTCCTATCGCCGCAGCGGTAAAAAGATAGGAGGTTAAAAAGGCAAACCGCTCGTGGTCTTCCAAAACCGTCGGGTCACATACTTCACGACCCACCACCCCGTCAGCCTGGATGCCTGTATAGACACTGATCCAGGCTAAAATCACCCCAGGGAAAAGAATAATCCATCCGGCACAATGAAGGGTTTGACGCTGCTTCGGAAAAATGTTGAACCGTGCGATGACTAATACCGCCGCTGCTAAAATCAATAAGGCAACAGGAAAGTGGACGAACAGAGGATGCATCAACTCTGTTCGCCACATCGAGGGCAAAGCTTCCATGTATAAAACTATTGAATTTTTACCTTTAGCGGATTGAGCTTCTTGCCCATCTTTTCTACGGTTACTTCCACCTTTTGATTCTTCTGCAATTCGGAGAAATCTACTTCTGCCCCGTCCTGGGTGAGTTCCGTGCTATCGGTAAAATAAAGCTCCAGTTTCTTCTCATCAGGAGTCTCTACGTAGATTTCCTGCTCCTCTGCATTGACCTCAGTGATGGTCCCTTCATAGGTGCCACTTTCAACCACATCAACACCACCGCCTCCACAACTGGCTGCCCCCAACAATATGGCGGTAATAAATACCAAAAATAAAGATTGTTTGAGTTTCATAAGCTGCAAAAATTAAAGTTAAACATCATGGCTACAACAATACAGAGCTTTATTGGTTGAATATGCCAACCATCTGATAAACCACGATTAAATGCCACAAAACAGAAAAAAACCATAACTTCCTATTTATCAAATATAAAAAAAGAGCTTCTAAGATGCAAATGAAGGGTAACTCATAAAATAAAAAAAGCAATGGTCCGATACGCCAGGGGGGCGATGCTATGACAAAAAGGCTGTGTGTCTTTTGGAAGTAACTTTTGAACAGGAAGATAAAATCTACAGAGGGTTATTTTTATATTGAGGGGCAAATGGAACCAATGATCATGATCAAATAATCATTTCCTTTAGAGATTGGAATGATCATTTTGCTAGATATACATTTGATTATTTATTTGTAACTTACCCTGCATTAACAGGGAGGTTTCATACTTTTAAATTCAACGCAATAAAAAATTTTGGCCAGGCAAGGCAGCAACATAGAGGATCCCAACCAATGGGTAGACAACCTCAGGGGTACCTCTACCTCTGTTGCCTGCGGCGGGGCCATTGGGGTTAAATTCATGGCAAGCAGCAGAATTTTGGGGATAATCCGTCATATGATAAAGCCTGTGTTGATAATCAGAATTAAAAGTTAATATCATTGTTCAAAGAATTCTCGTGTTAAAGATCCATTGCTGAATCCCAATAAGATTGACAAACTATGCCAGAACTACCAGATGTAGAGATTTTCAGAAGAACTGCCGAAACCCATGCCTTGAACCAGGCCATTGAAGCGGTAGAGATTGATGATCAAAAGGTGGCTGCCTCCAGCCCCCAGAACCTTTCAGAATCCCTCAGGGGCTATTGGTTTACCGAAGCAAAGCGCCGGGGCAAATACCTTTTGATGCCTACCTCGGGCGAAACCGTTTTGGTCATGCACTTTGGAATGACTGGCTGGCTTGAATACAACCAGGGAGATAAACCCGGCTATGCCAAAGCCACATTTAACTATACCAACGGGTACAGCCTGCATTTCATCAATCCCCGTAAACTTGGCCGGTTGTATATAACCGACGATATTGAAGCCTTCTGCCAATACATGAAAGCCGGTCCGGATGCCCTGGCCCTAAAAGAGGATGCCTTCATGGAAAGGGCCCAAAAGAAAAAGGGCATGATTAAATCCGCCCTGATGGACCAGTCCTTCATATCCGGAATCGGCAACATCTATTCCGACGAAATATGCTTCCAGGCAAGGTTTCATCCCAAAACCAAAATCAACGACCTGTCAGAAATCCAGTTGGTCAGATTATTCCACGCCATGAACGATGTCTTACAAACGGCCATTGAGCATCATGCCATTCCGGAGAAGATGCCGGCCCATTTCATCATTCCCCGAAGAAAAGAAGGTGAATACTGTCCGCGATGTGGGGGGGCAATAAAAAAAGACAAACGCTCGGGCCGCGGATTTTATTTCTGCCCGCATTGCCAGGAATAAACGATTATAATAAGGTCTTAAAAAAAGCCTGCAGCAGTTGAAGTGCCCGTGCAGCAGGGGGGCTGTATACAGTCTATGTGAAAGGTTCGCTATAGAGAAAAGCCCAAAAAGGCAATTGTTGCCCCATAAAAGGTTTAAGGAAAATTTTCAGTGCTTAAAAAAATCTTTTTACTTTTGAGTGGGGAGTCAAAAGGGCAGATGATCTACCTACTATAACAATAACAAACAATCGTTATATGATGCAACCCGTATCCACAGCCGTTCGTCTGCTGGTAATAGTTTTGTTAAGCAGTGCCATTGGGAAGGCTCAGGCACAAGACCAAACGAGACATAAAGAGTTGAACTTGGGGGAAGTCATTGAGCTGGCCCGGGAACAATCATTGGATGCACTGGTCGCCAAGCATCAATTCCGGAGCGATTACTGGGCCTATCGTTCGCACAAGGCAAAATTTTTGCCCAAAGTGACCTTGAACTCAGAATTTCCCCAATTCAGCCGGGCCATCAAAAAATATCAAAATCCCGATGGTTCCTATTCTTATGTGGAAGACAACATCAACACTTCCTCGTTGAATGTCAACGTGCAACAAAACATTGGCCTGACCGGGGGCCAATTGTTTGTCAACACCGACCTCCAACGCATCGACCAGTTTGGCGACAACCGGGTTCACTCCTATCGCTCCACCCCCATCAGCATCGGATACCGGCAGCCAATGCTATTTTACAATGAATACAAATGGGAAAAGCAAATTGAACCGCTTAAATACAAGCAGGCTAAGAAGGAATATCTGGCAGCCCAGGAGGAAGTGACCATCCAGGCGGTCAACTATTTTTTTGACCTGCTGTTAGCCCAAAAAAATCTGGAGATCGCCCGATCCAACTATGCCAATGCCGACACCCTCTACAAAATTTCCAAACAACGCTATAAGATCGGGACCATTGCAGAGAATGAACTCATGAGCATGAAGCTGCGCTACCTCAATGCCGAAACCGACCGGAATGAGGCCAGAATCAACTTACGTGCCGCTAAGATCCGTTTGCGCTCGTACCTGGGGTTCAACCAGTCGGTAGACTTATCGCTGAAAGCTCCCTCTGATGTGCCGGATATGACCATCGACGTGTCCAAAGCCACCCAGCTGGCCATGGAAAACAATCCCGAAATGGTCAACTACAAAAAGCAACTGCTCCAGGCCCGTCAAAGGGTGGCCAAAGCCAAGGCCGATAAGGGAATCAATGCCGATTTATTCGCCAGCTTCGGGCTCACCCAGAAAGCTGAGGAATTTGCCCGGGTCTACGATTCCCCCCAAAATCAGGAAACCTTGACCGTTGGCCTGGAGATTCCCCTGGTCGACTGGGGTCTGGGGAAGGGACGCTACCGGATGGCCCAGTCAGGCCAAAAGGTGACCAAAACCAACATCAAACGGTCTAAAAGGGAATTTGAACAGAATGTTTCCCTGCGGGTGATGAAATTCAACCTGCAGGACGACCAGGTAGAGGTTAAACAGCAAGCCAACCGGACGGCTCAAAAACGATATCACATCACCCAAAAACGTTTCATGGTTGGAAAGGTCAGCGTACTGGAACTCAACGAGGCAGCCCGCCAGCAGGATGAAGCCAAACGCAATTACATCCAGGCCCTCAGAAACTACTGGCATGACTACTACCAAATCCGACGAATGACCCTATACGATTTCCTGGAACAGAAAGAACTCACCCAGGATTTTAACAAGCTGCATCAGATTAGATGAGAGCATGAATGAAGAAATGATTATTTCATTTATTCCTTTATTTACTCATTTTAGCATTCACGCATTTAACCATTTAATCATTCTAGCATTCATTTTATCATTTAACCATTTCCTCATTTAATCATTTCCTCATCCTACTCCTGGTTCTCCATGGCCTGTTCGCCTTCGTACTCTTCGATGATACCTCCGGTCAGGCGCATCAGGGTATGATAGCTTTGAATCACGTTGAACACGGCCCGCTGATAGTTGTAGGCAGCATCCATATAGAGTTGCTGGATATCGCGGAAATTGAACGAGTTGATGGTTCCGTTTTCAAATTTCTGCCGGGAGAGCTCCAGATTCAGCTCAGCGGCTTTCAGGTTTTCGTCGGCCACCTGTAGCAGCTGTTTGCGCACGCGATAAAGTTCAAACTCCTGGGCCAGTTGATTTTTCAGATCCTGCTTCATCTCTTCGGTTTTCACCTGGGAGATCTGCTTTTGGATCCGGGCCGCTTTCAGGGCTCTTTTCCGGTTGTTGCCGTCAAAAATGGTGTAGGACAGCGACACCCCGATGGAGGCATCGGCCCCGGAACGGCTCTGGTCAAGGTTGTTCATGGTTTCATAATCGGTTTCGCTGTCCGAATAGCCGCCAGAGGCGTTCAGTGACAGGCTGGGATAGTAGGCGCTTTTGGCCGAACGCACATCCAGGCGGGCCAGTTCAAGATTCATATACTGATTCTCCAGGGTATTGTTGTTTTCGAGCATCTTCTGCACCAGGTTGCTGTAGGCAAAATCGCTGGTATCGGGCTGAAAGCTGGAGGTAAACGCATAACGCTCCTGAAGCGGAGTAGCCATCAGATAGTTAAGCTCCCTGACGGCATTGCGGTATGAAGAGCGGGCCGAGAGGTAATCGGAACTATCGCGCAAGTAGGCATTTTTGGCCTGCAACAGATCATAGGTGACCATGCTGCCGATCTCCTTGCTGTGTTGAGCCCGCTCATAGCGGTCGCGGGAGAGCTCCATGTTGGTGCGGGCAATATCCTGCTGTTCTTTGGACAGCAGGATGTTGTAATAGCTCATGATCACACTGAAAATGGTATTTTCAACGACCACCGCCAGATTGCCCTCGGAGAGCTTCTCGAGCTTTTCCAAACGGTCTTTTTGGATCCGAACACTGAATCCGCGAAAGATCGTCCAGTTCATCTGAACCGTACCACTCATCTGCTGGGAGGTATAGTTATCGGTATCATTGAAGTTTCTGGAAGTATTGCCCTGTCCGGAAAAACGCACAGTGGGCAGAGCCCCCGCATTGCCCCAGGTGTTGTTCATCCGGGAGATGCGTTGGCTTTTTTCACTGGTGATGATCCCGTAATTGTTTTCCAGGGCTTTGTTAATGGCATCCTCCAGGGAAAGATCTTCTTTCTGCTGTCCCCACAGCGGCAGGGATGCCACAAGAAATAACAGAACCAGTAGATGTCTCATGATGTTTCCTTTTTGCAACATTCGGTTATTCATTTTGTTTACATTCTTCATCTTTCAGGGCCTGTTCAACCCGTTGATCGATCTGATAATTGATCACGGCAGCTTCCACCGATCTGGGGGTCACCTCTTTTTTCCCGGCGAGTTTCTTCATTTCCATCTGGAAGCGATTGAACAACACGATCAAGATGGGCAGGGTCAGCAGGATGAAGATGCTGCCAAACAGGATGCCGTAGGCCACGGATATGGCCATTGGGATGAGGAACTGGGCATCCGGGCTGCCTTCCAGGATCAGGGGCATCAGACCGGCGAAGGTGGTCACTGTAGTCAGGAACAGCGGGCGGAAGCGGGCACGGGCTGCCTCCATTGCTGATTTATAAACCTCGTAGCCTTCGACCAAAAGCTGATTGTACTTGGCCATAAACACCACCGAATCGTTGATGATCGTGCCGGTCAGGGCCACCATTCCCCAAAGGCTGAGCATCGACATGGGCTGACCCTGTATGCCGTGGCCCCAGATGGCCCCCATGAATCCAAGGGGGATGGTAAGCAGGATAATCGCTCCCTGGCGGAAGGATTTAAAGTATACCATGATCAAAATGACAATCACCAGAAAAGCAATGCTATAATATTTGGTCAAACTGTTCATCTGCTGCTGGGTATCCTTGCGCTGGCCCTGGTATTGATAATCCAGGCTGGGATACTCTTCCATGATATCCAACAGCAGATTGGCTTCCACATAATCCAGGATGGGGGGTACAGCCTTGTCCTGATCCTTGAGGTAGGCCTCCACCCGTATCTCGCGTCTGCCATTATATCCGTTAATACGGCTCAGGCTTCGGCCCTTGGAGATCTCAGCCACCGTGGTCAGGGGATACTTGCCGGCCGGGGTTTGAATCATCATGCTCTCCAATTGCCCCATCGTCTGACGATTTTTCTGGGGATACCGCACATAAAACCATATCTCATCCTTTCCGTCCTGAATGCGTTGGGCCAGGGCCCCATAAAAACCGTTGCGTACTTTATTCATCAGGGAAGTCTGGGTCAGCCCCAGGGTATGGGCTTTGGGTTTCAATTTGAGCCGAATTTCCTGGCTGCCCAACTGCGCATTGTTGGTAATATTAAACAAGGCATCCATATCGGCCAGGCCGGCTTCCAGCTCTTTTTGGGCCTTCTTCAACTTATCCATATCATAGCCAAGCAAACTGATCGACACCGGGGCTCCAAAGCGGCTGGAAGCGCCAATGGCAAATTTATAGGCCCCGGGAATGTCGCCCACTTTCTTGTCCAGGGCCCGTTTAATGGTCTGGTCTGAAACCTCGGTATCTTCCAGGGGATTTAAAAACACCCGGATCATCCCGGCATGGGTACCCGTTTCAGACCCGTCAAAGGAACTGCCCAGGTTCACCGCAGTGGTGTTGACATAAGAGGTGCTATCCCCATGCTCCTCCATCAGCTCCTGGTTGACCTCATAAAGCTGGTCCTCCAGGTAAAACAGCTTCTCTTTGGTAATATCTCGGTTGACGCCCGGTTTGAGGGCCAGATCAATGGTAAACATATCGGCCGGCTGAGGCGGGAAGAAAGTAAAGGCCAGCTTCCCACTCATCAGCAACCCACCGGTTAAGATGACCAATGCCGTGACGATGGAAAGCATAAAGCCCTTATGCGCCATGATCCGCCTGAGAAAAGGCATGTAAAGGCGATCCCTGAGCAAATGAATGGCCCGGGTGGTAAACCGGCTGGCTTTGCTTTGCTTCTTATTGGAATGCAATATACGCGGATTGCCCACATGGGCCGGAAGAACAAAAAAGGCCTCGACCAAAGAAAAGGCCAGGGCAAAAACCACCACAAAAGCCAGCACATAGAGAAACTCCATATGGCCTTCCACAAAGAACAAGGGAGAAAAGGCAATCATGGTGGTGGTAATGGAGACCAACACCGCCGGCAGCACTTCAACGGTCCCGTCTATGGCAGCCACCCTGGGTAACTTTCCCCGTTCAAAATGGGTGAAGATGTTCTCGCCGATGACAATCCCGTCATCGACCAAAATACCAATGATCAGGATCATCCCAACCAGCGAGATCACATTCACGGTTACCCCGTATGCAGAGGCAACAATAAACATGCCCAGGAAAGAAGCGGGAATGCCCCAGGCCACCCACAAGGAAAGCCGGAAATTGAGCAGCAGGGAAAGCATCACAATCACCAGGAAAATCCCCAGCAGCCCGTTTCCGATCAAAATGGAAAGCTGAGAATCGATATTCTCGTTAAAATCGTGTAAAACTTCCAGGCGAAACTGGTCGTGCGAGTCATTGAAATCACTGATATACTGGTTGACATGATCAGAAATCTTTTTCAGGTCCTCTGTTTTCAGCTTCTGGATGAACACCGTAGCACTCAGCTCGCCCTTGACATAGCTGACACTGGGATCTTCCTCAAACTGCCTTTCTACCTCAGCGATATCTCCAATTCGAATCAAACGGCCATTGGGATTGGTCTGTACCACAATATCCTCAATGTCTTTGGCTTTGACTGACCGCTGGCGGCTGACGATTTTGATTTGCTCACGGGGGTTGCGGATGGTACCTCCATGAATGTCCAGGTTGTTGCTGCTGATGGCATTCTTCACCTGGGAAAAAGACAGGTTATAACGCCGCAACTGGGTTTCATCCAGTGTAATGGCCATCTCAATCCGGCTGGAAGGCAAACCATAGATGCCCACCTGGGAAATTTCGCCCGAACTCATCAGGTCATCCTCAATGCGGTTGGCGATATCATTCATCTTGAGCCGGTCATCACTTGTGGTAACCAGCGAAAGAAACATCGCCGGGGCCGTCGAGCGGCGCTTGGATACCCGGGGCTTCTCGGCGGCCCGGGGGAAATTCGAGATCCCGTCAACCGCATTCTTTACATCAATCAACAATTCATCAATATCATAACCAAAACGTGCGGTAATGGTGACGCGCGACATATTTTCCATGGAACGGGAACTGAATTCTTTGATGCCGGGAAGTCCGCGAATGGCATTTTCAATCAGGGTGGTTACCCCTTCATCCATCTGTTGGGGCGTAGCTCCCGGATACATCACCGAGACGGTAATCGTATTGGTCTCGACCATCGGAAAGGAGGATTTCCTCATGTTCATATAAGACAATACTCCCAGCACCAGTAAAACCAATACCACCATCTTTCCATAAAAGGGATATTCAACAAACGTTCTGACAAGTCGTTTCATAAATTATTCGGGGTTATCCTGTTTCTTAATTCTACCTGATTGCTTCTTATCGGATCTCTACCTTTTGCCCTTCGTTCACATCGACCAGTGATTCAACCACCACCAGGGCACCTTCCTTTATGCCGGAAACCACGGCATGATCCTCCAGCTTGCGGATTACTTCAACCGGTTTTATACGGAGTTTGTGGTCGTTCACAATATAAACGGCTCCCTGGTCGAGCAGGGCTTCGCGTGGAATGGTGAACCCGCTGACGGGCTTGGTGATATCAAAGGAAGCCTGAACAAACTCACCGACTTTAAAAGTCTTCTCACCACGGGGAAAATAACGCACATAGACATTGACCGATTGGGTGGAAGGATCCAGAAAATCGGCAATCCGGGTAACAGTGCCTGAATGTTTCACCCCGTTGTTGCCGGTCAGCTCCACATCATCGCCCGGGCGAATCCAGCGGGCGTCTTCGGCGGGTACCGGGATCACCGCTTCCAGCCGGTCGGTTCTCACGACCGAGGCCAACCCCTGGCCGGGACTGGCAATGGCCCCTACCTGCTGGTGCACCTTCTGAAAGGCCCCGTCGAAAGGGGCATAAAGATTGTATTTCTTCAGACGGATCTCCTGCTGACGCAACGAATAATATTCGGAGAGCACCCCACGGGAAGCCAGAAAAACCTGTTCCTGCTCTGAATGGATCTCGGGAAGCGCAGGCAAATCCCCCCGGACATCGATCGCATTGAAAAACGCCTTCCATTTTTTATATTGATCCGGGAAATCAACTTTCAGATCCGGTAAAATAGAAGACAGGGTCCGCAAAAAATTGCTTTTCCCGGAGGTCATCGCTGCCTGTGCATCCTCTTTGTATATCCGGATCAACAAATCTCCTTTTTCAAAATCTTCCCCTTCTTTAAAAGGCACTTCTCCTTCCATGATCCGCCCGGTGACTTCAGAAGCCAGCGATACGGTCTCATACGACTGAATCCGGCCTTCATACTGCATGGATGGATGGACTTCCCTGATGAAAGCCGTATCCGCCTGAACCGAGATCAAATTCTCCTGTTTCCTGTTTTGCCTGGGCTCGGGCTGATTGCGCATAAAAAAACCCGATAAAGCCACCGCCACGCCAATTACTGCAAGACTTCCAATTAAATAAATGATTTTCTTCCTTTTCATGATCCAGCATTTTTATTTCAATGTTCCTAAAATAGTTTTCTATGTTCGTTGAATTCGACGCAAGATTACTGCGATTATTACAAGGGAAAAAATTTCTTGAACGAAACCGTGTTTGTCTTAAACCAAGAGTTACATTTCTGCAATAAACAATAGATTCATCTTTGCTACAAATGGTTTAAAACAAAGAGGGCAAGGTATTGTTTTTGACCGTCTGCTTGCATAAGCACACCTGCCATTAATGCCGTTTCAAAGCGTTTTTGACGGGAAGCCTCCTAGGATTTGTTACATCACAGAATGGGAAGCATCACAGAACGGGAAGCCTCATAGGAGGGGTCACATCATTAGGGGTGGCAGGATCAGCATCACCGGGCAAAGATCGATATCAGATCCACAGCAGGAAAACAATTATTTACCGGGGAAGTCATTTGGTTCATACCCGCCTGCCATTCGTTCAATTTCTTTTATCCCCTTTGCTTTTTTGGCTAATTTTGAACCAAAATTGGACGTATGAACAGGAGAATTCCCCCGCTGGTCAACAAAATATTGATCATCCTGGCCATCTCCATGGTCATGGCCCTGCCGGCGAGCCACCTTTTTCCCCTTCAGATTACCCTGCTTTTGGGAGGAATAACAGCCACGCTGATCATCCTTTTATTCATCCTGAATGAATATGTGCTGATCCCCCGCTATTTTTTCCAAAAAAGACGAACCAAATTCCTGATGCTGAACATCCTGCTTCTCATTATCCTCAGCCTGGGACATTATCTGATGGATCAGATGCTCATACAGCCCCACAAGATATATGAGAATCACAGTACGCCACCGGCCCTTTTCCTGATTGTCCGTTCACTTTTCCTGTTTCTGATGGCCAACTTCATCAGCATCACCCTTTACCTGTCCAATACCGTAAAAAGGCAGGCCATCCGGGAGAAAAATCTCAAGGAAGAAAAGCTGGGCACCGAATTGAAACTGCTAAAGGCACAGATCAACCCGCATTTTATTTTCAATGCGTTAAACAACATCTATGCCCTGACCTATTCCCGTTCACAACGGGCCCCGGAAAGCGTGCTGAAGCTTTCCGAGATGCTGCGCTATGTCTTTTATGACTGCAGCAATGATACAGTGCGCTTAAGCGAAGAGTTGGAATACATCAAAAACTTCATTGCTTTCCAGCAAATGAAGTCGGAGAAGGAACAAAACATCAGCCTCGAGCATGAGGAAGCTTCCGGAAAAATGGTGATCGCCCCGATGCTATTTATCCCGTTCATTGAAAATGCCTTTAAATTCAGCAAGGTGGAAGAGGACCCCCGGGCTTATGTGCAAATGATCTTCCGTTCTGCCAACGGAACTTTATATTTCAGCATCGTCAACTCCCTGCCGCCAAACGGTAAACCCGCAGCCGGCCAGGGACTTGGCATTCCCAACGTACGTCAGCGCCTTAAGGTGCTCTATCCCAAACGCCATGAGCTAAACATCGAGGAGAAAGAACAGATATTTGAAGTTTATCTGAAAATACAAACCCAATGAAACCTGCATCCAGTAACCTACACAACAAGGACATGATTATTCATGCAGGTTCCATGGCAGAGGTTACCGAGACCAACGAATTACATGCTATTATTATACTGAAATACAAACTGTTAATTAAACTCTATACGAATGAAACCCGCATGCACTGACTCAGACAACACGGCGATAGATAAAGCACGGGGGTTGCAGGGCGATAGATCAAAGCATTGAAGTGAGCATCAAATCAGTTATATTTCAAATCGATTAAAACAGCCCTTCACAGCCATGAACATCCGGTGTGCGATCATAGACGATGAATATCTGGCCCGACAGTACATGAAAGATTATGTGGCCCGAATCCCCTTCCTTGAGCTGGAAGGCGATTACAACAGTCCGGTTAAGGCCATGGATGGACTTCAGCAGGGGAAGATCGACCTGATTTTTCTGGACATTCAAATGCCCGATATCGGCGGCCTTGATTTTTTGCGCAGTCTGGAGAAAAGGCCCTACGTCATTCTGACCACGGCCTATAAAGAGTTTGCCCTGGAGGGCTATGAACTGGATGTGACCGATTACCTGCTCAAACCTTTCTCTTTCGATCGTTTTCTTAAGGCCGTCAACAAGGTGCATTATTCGATCACCCAGACAAGCCAAGCCGGCAACGACCAGCCAGAAGGGGAGCACAAGACCGACTTCCGCGAGGATTACCTGGTGATCCGGGCCGACCGCAAATACTATAAGCTCAATTATGAAGACCTGATCTACATTGAAGGCCAAAAAGCCTACGTTACTTTTCACTCAGAGGACAAAAAAAACATCACGGCCCTGGCCTCCCTTAAAGAATTGGAGGAGAAGCTGCCGCGGGGTCAGTTCATCCGCATCCACAAATCCTATATTGTCTCGATTAAAAAGATAGATGCCCTGGAGGGCAACCAACTGGAGGTCAAAGGCGAAAAACTGCCGGTGGGGAAAAATTACCGCCCTGAAGTGGCGCG
Source organism: uncultured Bacteroidota bacterium (assembly GCA_913055635.1). Lineage (GTDB taxonomy): Bacteria > Bacteroidota > Bacteroidia > Bacteroidales > UBA12077 > JAGXLC01. The sequence goes on along the minus strand of CAJXLK010000014.1, from coordinate 65,546 downwards.
GCTTTTTGGCCTGGAGGAATGAGTTTGATCACCCCGGGTAAAATTTTGCTTCATTGAGATTCGCCCAGCTTTATAGTGGGTTATATTCGCGCCGCTTTTCATTAAAATCAAGGCCTTTATGACCCGACTAATGCATTCCGACCATCTGAAGGTGGCCCTTGCGGCTGTTGTATGGGGTTCTTCCGGGGCTTTTGTCAAGTACCTGGAACTGCCTGCCGGGGTTATTGCATTGTTTCGTGTAGGGATTCCGGTTGTGGTGCTGGGCATATGGTTTGGCATCCGGGGGGAGCGTATCTTTGGCAATGGCATCCGCCTGGTGCTAATGGCTTCCCTGGTCAATGCCGTACGCCTGCTTTTCTATTTCATCGGTTACTTAAACGCCCCCATTGGCAATGCCATCATCATCCTTTATACCTGGCCGGTTTTTGCCGTGGTGTTCAGTCATTTTTTCCTAAAGGAACCCTTGCCCCTGAGAAACAAGATGTTGCTTTTACTGGCCATGGCCGGGATTGTAATGGTTTTTATGGACAAACCTTTCGGTCTGGGCAATGAAGTGTTTGTCGGGATGCTGGCCATGCTGGTCTCTGCGGGCCTCAATGCCACCTCAGTTGTAATGTTCAAACACCAAATCACCCGGTTTAACGCTCCACAAATCGTTTTTTTTCAAAATTTTATCGGCGTCCTTTTCTTTCTTCCTTTCTTTATAGGGGGGATGGATCAGTTAACCCTGCATAAAACTTCTGTGGCCTCTCTCTATGCCTTGCTCGTGGGGTTGATTGGCTATGGGGTGTTTTTTCAGGCTTTGCGAAGGGTACGCGCTTCAACCGCATCATTCCTGGCCTATATAGAGGTAATCAGTGGAATAGCCTTTGGTGTGCTGCTTTTCAATGAAGTCTTCTCCTGGAATGAACTGGTCGGAGGCGCCATGATTCTCATGGCTTCTGTGCTGCTCAAAAAATAAAGCCTCTAAGCAAAGGCCTCGCTCAGCCGATTAACTGCAGCACCAACTCCAGGCTGTACATGGCCATCAGGGTAATCAGGGTGCTCCACAAAATCACACCGGTTATTAAAAAAATCATCAGCCGCCGGGTTTGTTGAACCAAAGCCAAACCCAGCAGGGTGCTCAGGGTAGGCCCGATTAAACCACTGGCTATCAATCCAACGCCCGCTACCCCATATCGATCCATCAGGCGCCTCATGCGGCCCTGCTTGCGCTCCAATCCCTTCTGTCCATAACGCCGCAACAACCAGTCTTTGAAGGGCTTGCCGGCAAAAAGCAAAATCAGCACCACCGTGATGGAACCCAGGGCGGTAAAAAGGCCCGTTAAAATGGGAGGCGCTTCCAGGGCAAATCCCACCGGTATGCCTTTCCATATGCCCGTTATGCCAGCCAGGTAAATGGTAGACGACTGAACCCAGACGTTGCTCATGGGGTGAAATTTTGCAGGGTAAATAACATTCGATCGCTGCTAAAATAACAACTATTTTTTAACTTTCCCAAATCCACTGATTCTGAGCACCGGGTCCCATTTTCATCTGCCATCTTCGTCTCCTTGCTTTGAAGGCCGAAATTAATGGAGGTAAAAAAAATAGAAAGCTTCTGTTATCCCCTTTTTAATCTTTACCTCCACTTACCTGTAAATCTTCAGGATGAATTCTTTGCCACCACCAGGTAGTGGCTGGGCAGCTCCTGATAAATCTCAATGGCTTCAAACGATGCTTTTTTAAGTTGGCCGGCAATTTGTTCGGCCTGGTAGCGCTTTTTAACCGGCGGGCCATGGTCGGTATGCGCTTTCTTCCAATCGACAATGGCCACTTTGCCTGCCGGTTTGAGCACCCGTCGACATTCACCTAACAGAGCCATGGGATCATGAAATTCATGATGCAGGTTGATCATTACCACGATATCGGCCAGGTTACCCTGTAGGGGAATTGCCGATTCATCCATTTTTAACGGGATAACCGAAGGATTGCCGGGGGCTACCTCCTGGTTCATATAAGCGATCATCTCTTCAGAGATATCCAGGGCATAAACTTTATCAACATCCGCCATGCCGGCAAACTGTTTGCTGTAAAAACCAGTTCCCGCCCCCAGGTCGATCACTGTATCGCTGGAGTCTGCTTCAAGCTTCTGCCATATATACCAGGGTGGTATATCCTTTAACCTTTCGGGATTGTTCAGATGCTCAAGTTTCCTGGGATCAAATTTATATCCTTCCATGGCTTTTCTCTTTTCATTGCAATCCGCAAAGATGACAATAAAAGGCCAAAAATGTTTTACCCGGAAAGGAATTTAAGGATCTGCGAAACCTGATCCACCTCTTTATAACGGCTGGAAGGAATCACGGAATCATCAACCTCTTCGTGCTGCCAGGTGGTATGAAAAGGTACATGTATACCATGAGCTCCAAGATTGAGCACCGGTATGATGTCGGATTTTAAAGAATTGCCCACCATCACAAAAGACTCAGGGTCAATCTCCAAACGCTCCAGCATCCGGGAGTAATCCGATTCCTTCTTTTCACTCATGATCTCTACGTGATGGAAATAATCCGCCAGGCCCGACTTTTTTAACTTTCGTTGCTGATCCAGTAAATCTCCCTTGGTGGCAACCACCAACATGTAATTTTGCCGGTTCAGTTCCTCCAAAACGTGCTTTATCCCGTCTATAAGCTCTACTGGCTTGTTAATCAGCGATTTTCCTAGCTGAAGGATTTCCCCCACCACCTGACCATCTACCCGGTGATTACTCAAATGAAGGGCTGTTTCCACCATGGACAAAATAAAACTTTTGGCCCCATACCCATAAATCTGAATGTTGGAGACTTCAGTCTGATAAAGGGTTTGTTCCACCTGGTGGCAATCGGCATAACCGGCTAAAAGTGCGCAAAACCGTCGGGTGGTATCGTAGAAATAGGGTTCGTTTATCCAAAGGGTGTCATCGGCATCAAATCCAATAATTTTTATATTCTTCATAGCAATGGTCCAACAATTCGATTAAGCATTCGGTTCAATGGAACACCGGCAGGCATGTTATTTATACCGACAAAAAAATAACGGCAAGGTTATACCGGAGGACATTCATCCCCCTCCTCACCTTGCCGTAAAACATCATGATTAACCCCTCCGCAATGGCTGCGGTATTATCTCAAGCAATTAAGGTCCTTTAATACAGGGATTCAGAGTATCATGACTCCCCTATCCCGGGAAACTTCTTCCTTACATATTCAACCCCTTCCTTGGTAAAGCGATATTGAGCCTGACGGCCATCCTTGGCCACCTGCTCAATCAATTTGCGGGATTGCTCAGCGTTTTTCATCAGGTTTGAAGGATTGCTTACCTTAATGTTGTTGGCTTTTAAAGTATTGCTTACATCACGGACTTTAAAAGCGTTGCTTCCGGAAGCCAACTGATTCAGATAACCTGCAATTAAAGCTTTATCGGTATTTTTTAGCTTTTTAGGTACTTCTTTCATCCACTGATTCACCTGACTGGCCTGAGCAGATTCTTCCTTTTTGGTCGTGGTGGTGGCTTTTGAAGAAGTGGATTTTTTAGGCCGTCCGGCAGTACGCTTTCGCGTGGTCTGTTTCGATCCGGTTTGGGTCTTGCTCTTGTTAGAAGCAGCCGGGGTTAGTCTTTGCTGAATCCCCAGTTTCTTTTCCATTTCCCGGTATTGTTTGGTCACAAATTCGGAAGGACCCTCAATTGAAATCTCAATTTCTCCGACTTTTAAATTGATTTTGGATGTGTTTTCATTCATAGCAATAAAAATTTGATTGAATTCTGATTTATGCTGATCCGTTGCTTGTTTCTTATAGGTAAATATTCATCAATATTTTATATCGCACAATAAAGTACTTTTGGGAAGTAAATGTATAACATACTCACTGATTGGTACAATAAAGATCAATATTTTGTTTGTTTATAGGGTTGTTTTTATGAACATTTTATTGATTATTCAAATAAACAAAAAATAATAAAACTCTATTTATGAATTATTTATACAATAAAACAACATTATGAATATAACAAGAAATAATTAATTTTAACGACATAAATATATAGTATTATATAATCCCATCCAAATAATTTATTGATTATTTGGTTAATTATAATAAATTTAATCACATTTCTGATCAAAAATATTCAATTATCCATTGTAAAAATGTGCATACTTATACAGGATATATCCCATTATACTTTGTATTTCAAAAAAATACAGGCATAACAATTAAAAAGAATTGAATAATACATCCAATAATTGGCAGGGGATAAATCACTATTTTCTCTGATGCCATTCTGCGGTAGAAATCAATAGCGGGGAGGCATCCTTAAGGCTGAGCAGACCTTAACCGACTTGCAAATTGAGCCAGTACATAAGATAATAACAAAAACATTTATATACAGATAATTATACCCATAAACAACCCATATCAGGTTATCCTACAATTGGATAGCTGGGGGTAGGTTCCTTTTGACAGTGCGCTTTCAATTAAATCTTTTTAAATGTTATTTTGTCCGATTTATACAATACAAATTTCCCGGCAGGAAGTAACTTGCTTGGGTGGATGATACCCTTTGGGCCATCCTCTATAAATGGTCCATCCGCAAACCGCACATTCCATAAAGCCCGTCAATAATGGATGGCCCCTCTTTTCTATTGGACCTTCTTTGCGGTGGGTATCTAAAAGACTTTTTGGTTCAGGTAAGACTTTTTAAACCTTCAATCCTTAAAAAAATGAAAAAAACATTTTTCATGCCCATTAGGTTGTTGGCAGGAGCATGGTGTATGTTGCTGCTGACAACAGTTGCGCTTCAGGCGCAAGAAAAAATGCCTGTTACCACCCCTTCGATCGGGGCAGAAGAACAATTTCACCAGGGAGTGGAGCAATTCACCCGGCTCCATTTCAACCAGGCAAAGAAGCATTTTGATGAAGCCCTGAGAATGGACCCGGACTTTGCCATGGCCCATTTTTATCTTGCCGCCACCCTGATGCAGGGCAGTGGCTTTGAAGCCGAACACCTGAATAAAGCCATCGAACTGAGTGATGAAATTTCTTCCGGGGAAAAACATCTGATCCGTTTTGGTCAGGCTATGTCCCAAAAGGATACCCAGGCCATGGACAAACACAGCGAGATCCTGATTGACCTGTGGCCGGAAGATGAATCCCTGCGGATGTGGGTAGGCTTAGCTCATTATTCGGCCGGTGATTATGACCTGGCAATAAGGCATTTGACCCGGGCCATTGAAATCAACCCGGATTATCATCCGGCCCATAACATGTTAGGCTACAGCCATATGATGTTGGGAGATATGGACTCGGCCGAAGAATCCTTTATCAAGTACCTGGAAGTTTTGCCTGGTGAAGCCAATCCCCATGATTCCTATGGAGAATTTCTCCTGCGAAACGGCAGGTTCAATGAAGCCATTGCCCATTACAGGAAGGCCCTTAAAATCAGCCCGGATTTTACCTCCAGTTTAAAGGGACTGGCAGACAGTTATCTTTTCCAGGGGGATATGATGATGGCGCGCAAAAGCTATCAGGACTATTCACGCAACAACGACAACTATAACATCAAGCTAAATGGCATGCTCTATGAAGCTTCGGTTGATCTGCATGAAAACAACCCTGAAGCAGCCCTGCGAAATATAGATCGCTATATCCGAATGGCTGAGCAAAAGGGCCTGCCTTATTATCAGATCCGGGGCATGGCTTACAAAGGCTACATATTAACGGAAACAGGACAACCGGAAGAAGGGATCAAATATTACCGCAAGGCCAAAGAAATGATTGCCACGGCAGATTTACCCGCTTCCATGAAGAAGGATTTGAACACCCAGGCCCATATATGGGAGTTTTATGCCTTGAGCTCGGATAATGACATGGAGGCTGCCGAACAAGCGCGGGTTAAGTGCAGGAAAGTGCTTTTGGATCATGGCAGTGCGGATCATTGGAAAACCTATTACCAGAGCGAGGGCATCATGCAGTTGAAGCAGGGCAGGTATGACCAGGCACGCGAACAACTGGCTAAAGCCTGGGATACCCCAGAAACCTGGTATTATACGGGACTGACCTGGCAGAGGCAGGGCAACCCCATCAAGGCCCGTCAATGGTATCAGAAGGTGACCCGCCACTACCAAAATTCCCTGGAATTAGGGGGAGTAAGAAACAAGGCCTTGGCCGGCCTTCAGGAAAAGTAGAACCCCGGTTACTGAACCCCGCTAAGCGGGGTTTTTTCAAGCGGGGTTCTTTCTTGATCCCCGCTAAGCGTTTTTGATATCGACCCCGCTAAGCGGGGTCTCTTTCGGGGGCTCTTTCGGGATCCGCCTCATATGAGCGGCGGCGGTTGTTGAGCATAATGGCAACCTCCACCGATTCGCGCTCCGGTTTGCTGCCGGTCCACAGATATTTGAAATACACCCTTACATCATTCAACAACATGATCAGCACCGGAAAAAAGATTAAAATAAAAATGGTGCCGATAAAAACCCCATAAGCCAGACTGATGGCCATCGGGATCAAAAACTGAGCCTGGACACTCTTTTCCAGAATGATCGGGAACAACCCCACGGTGGTGGTGATGCTGGTAAGGATAATGGGGCGCAGGCGCAATTTACCGGCCTCTACCACCGCATCTGCCACTTTATGGCCTTTAAGCAAAAGGCTGTCATATTTGGCCAGGAAAACGATGGCATCATTGATGATTACCCCGGTTAGGGCAATCATTCCCCATAGGCTGATGATCGACAGGGGCTTGTCATGGATGCCATGGCCCCAAAATACCCCCAGCATGGAAAGGGGAATCATCGCCAGGATGATCAGCATCTGGTTGATGCTCTTAAAATGGAGGATCATCAAAAAGATGATCACAATGAAGGCCACCAGAAAATAGCCTCCCACCCGCGAGAGGGCTTCATTGCTGGACTTTGCCTGTCCCTGTTCCATATAGCGGATGCCGGCAAACCGAGATTTCACATCTGGCATGATCTGTTGTTCGATCTGATCGATGATGGCAGGGACCGAGGCATAGGGATCCACTGTCTCGGCTTCCACGCGAATTTCGCGCGAGCCGTTGTAGCGGTTAATGGCCACCGGACCGCGTTCGAGGTGGTAATGAGCCAACTCGATCAGGGGATATTCGCCGGAAGAGGTTTTAATCTTCATCCTTTCCAGTTGTCCGCGGGTCAGGCGATCTTCCCGGGGATAGCGCACCCAAACCCTGAGTTCATCGCGGCCATCCTGGAGTCGCTGGGCCTGGCCTCCATAAAAACCACGCCGCACCTGGGTGGCAATGGCACGCTCATCCAGGCCCAGAAAGTAAGCCTTGGGTTTGAGTTCCAGACGTATTTCCTGTTTGCCAAGGGCTACGTTCTCGGTGATGTCTTTAAGCTGAGGCAATTCACTCAACCGCTTCATCAGATAATTCTTGGCCGCCTCCAGCTCCTGAAGATTGCTCGACATCAGCCCGATGGAAACGGCCGAGCCCCAGCGGCTTCTTCCCCCGGCCGTATATTTAAGGGCCTCGGGCACCGGCCCGATCTTTGCCCGAACCATATTGGCAATCTGATGGCCACTTAGCGGCAATCCTTCCAGGTCAACCGGATAAACGCGTATATTACCGGCATGTGCCCCCCGCTCCTGCCCCCGGAAAGCATAACCCATGGTCGAACTTACCCGCTCTATGACATCGGCCTCCCGGTTCAGCCGGATCTTCAAATCTTCATTGACGGCCCATATGGCCTTCTCAAAACGCCTTAAATGCACTTTGGTCTGTTGCTCACCATCGCCGGGCGTAAATGCCACATTCACCTCAAAACTGTCGAAATCCACCATGGGAAAAAAAGTGTTTCTGATGTGACCGCCAAAATATAAACCCGCGGTGATTAAAATCAGGGCTACCGGGATGGCCACAACCGCATGGCGCTGTTTGATCAGCCAGTGAAGCATATGGTGGTAAACATTTTCGCGCAGCCATACAATGAACCCTTCAAAATACCGTTTGACGCCCCTGCCCTTAGCCCCAAGGCTTCTTCGGGTTAAAACATGGTGGCTGCTCAGATGAGCCGGCAACACAAAGAAAGCCTCGAACAAGGAAAAGAACAGGGCCCCGATCACCACAATGGCCATATGATACATCATCTCCATGCGGGTACCGGCCAGAAAAAGAAGGGGGGCAAAAGCCACAATGGTGGTGGCAATCGAAGTCAGCACTGCCGGAAGCACTTCGAGGGTTCCCTCCACCGCCGCTTTCATGGGGGTCATCCCTTTTTCAAAATACAAATAGATGTTTTCGGCAATGACAATGCCATCATCCACCAGGATACCAATAACAAGGATCATCCCAAAAAGGGAAATCATATTAATGGTGATCCCCAACTGATGGGCCATAATGAACATGGCCAGAAAACTAAACGGAATGCCAAAGGATACCCACAGGGAGAGGCGGATATTCAGAAAAAGCGACAGGGAAAGCACGACCAGGGCCAGGCCAATCATCCCATTTTTGGTCAAAAGATCAAGCCGGCTTTGAAGGATATTGAGGAAAGCCCGGGACAAATCAAGCTGCACGCCCTGGTTGCGGGCATTGAACTCATCAATGTATTGATCAACATATTCGGTGATGGCTTCGAGGTCTTCTTCGGGAAGCTTCTCTATATGGATCGATATGGCCTGTTTGCCATTGACCCAGGTTTCATAGGATGTCTCGGCAAATTTCTTTTTCACCTCGGCCACATCACCGATTCGGATATAGCCCCCGTCGGGTTTTCCCCGGAGGATGATACGGCCAATTTTATTGGGGTCGGTCGAGCGCGAACGCAGGCGGATCAGCAGCTCCTGTTCGGCTGATTTGATCTGGCCCCCGGATATATCCTGATTGTTATTGCTTATGGCGCTCATCAGGTCGGCAAAAGTCAGGTCATAGCGCAACAGGGCTTCTTCCCTGACCTCGACTGATATTTCGGGGGAAGGAAAGCCCGAGAGGCTAATCTGGCTGATCACCCCGGAGTTGAACAAATCTTCCTCGATACGCTGAGCGTGGTCTTTGAGGGTCATCAGCTCCACCTGCGATTGATCGCTCGAGCGCAATGACATCCGCACAGCCGGTGAGCGCGATCGCTGTTTGGATACAACAGGGCGTTCCGCCGCAGAGGGCAAGGCAGAAATGCCGTCAACGGCGTTTTTTACTTCCATCAACACCTCATCGATCGGATAAGCCCCGGTGGTTTCAAGACTCACCCGGGAACTATTCTCCATAGAAGTGGAGGTCATTTCTTTTATGCCGACAATTCCCCGAACCGCTTCTTCCAGGCGGGCCGTTATGCCTTCCTCCATTTCCTCCGGAGAAGCCCCCGGATAATAAACCGAAATGCTAATATAACGGCTTTCCCGCTCAGGAAAGAAAGCCTTGTTCATGCTGATCAGGCTGTAACCTCCGGCCAGCAGAACAAAGGCAATGATCAGGTTGGCATAGATGGGGTATTCAACAAAACGTTCAACAATTCTTCTCATGGTTCAAAGCATTGACAGGGTCATCATGGCCGGGGAGCGGCCTCGCTTTGCGGATCTTTCATTCCCCCGGCTGCGGTGGATTGATCAAGAATTTCCACCAGGGTGCCCTCCTGCACATTGATCAAGGGTTGCATCACCAGCATTTCGCCTTTTTCCAGTCCCCTGAACAAAAGGCTTTTTTCGTTGACCTTGACGATATCGATAACGCGTTTATGGAGGCGGTCATCATTGACCACAAAAACCTCATTGCTGTTAAAGACCACATTGCGGGGCACCTTCATAACACCTTCCACGGGTTGTCCGGGAAAAGTAACCTGGAGATACTCTCCGGGAAGCAAAGGCTGTTGCGGATCGTTGGGCACCTCTACAAAGATCCCCTGCGACTGATTGTCGGCATCGACAAAAGGGGCCTTGCGGACCACACGCCCCTGCCATTGCCGGGGCCTTTTATCGGCATGGACCGTTACCCCATCGCCAATATCAATCCACTGGGCATCAAATCGCTTAAGAGGAATCTCCAGCTCAAGCATATCGGTGCGGATGATGTGCCCCACCCGGCCACCCGTATTGGTATAAGCACCGGCCTCCAGATAAACCTGCTGATAAGCCCCGTCAAAAGGAGCACGAACCGTATACCGGGCAAACTTCAGTTCCTCCCGTTTAATCTCGTAATAGTCACTTAGCAGATTGCGGCTGGCAAGAAAAATGCGGAGTTGTTCACGATGAACCTCAGGTAAGGGCGGCAATTCGCTGTTCAGGTCGATGCGGTTGAAAAAACTGCGGAAACGTTCCCCGGCCTGAGGATAATCCATTACCAAATCCGGCAGCAGGCCGGCCAGGCTCTGCAAAAAGCGACTCTTCTTGGATTTAAGAGCTAAAGCGGCTTCATCGGGATAAACCGTGAATAAAACTTCTCCCCGGGAAAAACGGCTTCCCCGCTTCAAAGGCACCCCGGAGACCTGAATCTTACCGGAGGCTTCCGCCACCAGATCAACCTGGGCCAATGAAGCAACCCGGCCGGTTGCCGTTACCGAAGATTGCACCCTTTGATAATCCACCGCCTCGGCCTGTATATATCGCTTGGCCTCCACAGGCGGGCGCATACGCGGGTCCTCTTCCTGGGCAATGAGAAACCTCATAATCCCATATGCCATTCCAATGATGAAAAAAAAGGCCCCCACTATAATGATTCTTCGATCAATCCTTTTCATTGAAAATTAATGTTTAAGTTTATTACACCAATCCATGCTTTACGCACAAATCCCGACAGCGAATAAGAAACAGTTCACCCGGCAAAAAGTTTAATCATCCTTACGCCCCGTAAAGTGGACTTTGTAAACTCCTACCCCCTCATTTATCAACCCCTGCATAAAAGCCCCTGCCTGATGAACCCAAAAAAATATTTCATGTTAACACTGTAGTGCTTTACACCAAACCGTTAGACATCGTTTTGATAAAAACCTGATTTTGTCCGATTTTTACAATACAACTTCCTTTGATAAAATGTATCTTGTATATTTGGTTAGATCACAAGGCCATTTGCTATATATCTTTACAAGTCAGCATATTAAAGTTTTTACCGGGCACTTGTTTTTTTCCTAAGCGATCGTTAGACAAAGCAAGCAAATTAGACAAAACAAGCAACCAGACAAAGCAAACGAAGGGGGAATTTGTGACATCAGACAGCCCTATTTCCTTACTGAATAGCATTTCCCTCAAAGAAAACGTCACCGGTCATTCACCATTCGGCACCAATGAACCCGCATGCACGGAATCACACAACAAGTAAATGTATTAAACCCACGTGTTCCAAAACGAGAGAACCGATAAGAATAAATGATGGTGTGATACTACACCGATTGACAACCCCAAATAAGTCTTTATCTGAATGAAATCCGCATGCAGGGAACATGGTAAAAAATTGATGAATCAATGATTTGGATTCCCGGGCAATCGCCTCAAAAACATTGAACCGGAGTCCTTCAACAGTTTTTATTACAGTACTTTAACACACCATGATCAAACGAAAAGTTCGCAACGGGAAGGAGCAATCAAACTGTAGCATGGAGCCAAACGGTAAAGGCAAGAAGCAATTCAAATGCCTGCTGCAAGAGCCCGATAAGCCCTCAACATTGATCAACCCTAAAAACCAAAACGATGAAAACATCAGCCACAATCAAAAGACTCATGGGCATAGCAGTATGTTTGCTGTTACTTGCCCCGACCGCTTCAATGGCGCAGGAGACAAAGGAGAAAACGGGCAAATTGCCCATTACCACTTCCTCACTTGAAGCCAAAAGGTTATTCATAGAAGGAAGAGATGCAATGGAACTGTTGCAGTTTACCAAAGCGATTGATCGACTGGATGAAGCCATCCGGATAGATCCCAAATTTGCACAGGCTCATCTTTATCTTTCGGTCTCGAAAACAGGGATGAAATATTTTGATCCCGAGGAGCTGGAGCATGCAGTTAAATACGCACCGATGGCTTCGCCCGGAGAACGAGATCTGATCCACTTCGCCAATGCTTACATTGAAAGGGATAACCAGAAAATGGAAAAGTACCTGGATAAGCTCAGCAAATCTTACGATACCGACGAACGGGTCCATTCCTGGATCGGGATGTATTATTACGATAAGGCAGATTACACCAGGGCACTGCGCCATTTCAACCGGGCCAGATTCATGAACTCCAACCACCATTTTGCCGTTCGCATGATCGGATATGCCAATATGGGAATGGCCTATGCCGGAAGGAGGGTCGGATCTCCCGAAACAGATACTGAAATTGTCTATGAGGAGATGGACCAATTGGGTGAGGCCAAAAAAGCATTCAAGGACTATATTGACATGCGCCCCGACAATGCGGCTCCCTATGATGCTTACGGCGAATACCTGGGCAGGCGGGGCAAATTCAGCGCTGCCATCCGCTATTATGAAAAAGCCCTAAAAATCAACCCGGAATTCACCACAAGCTATAAAGGTCTTGCTGACAATTATCTTTTCAGGGGTGATTTTTTGCGGGCCAGGGAAAACTACAAAAAATACTTTAACAAGTCGTTCAATACCCCGGACCAGTTCCAGGCCCTGCTGCTGGAGGCTTCTGTTGAGCTGCAGGAAGACAACACCACCGCCGCTATGAAAGTCATGGATCAGTACATCGACCTGGCTGAGAAGAAGAACCTGCCCCGTTACAAAATATACGGGCTGGCTCATAAAGGCTACATTTTGTCGGAGACCGGAAATCCCAGGGAAGGTCTGAGGTATTATCGCCAGGCCAAAAAAATGGTCAATCAAGAGGATCTGGATGAATCTTACCGCACGTTCCTTGACAAACAAACCAACATATGGGAATTTTACGGCCTGGTTTCCAACGGAAACATGGAAGAAGCCGAAGTAGCCAGACAAAGGAGCCTGGCCGATATCTCTGAGAAAACCAATGTGGATCAGTGGAAACTCTACCAGGCATCCTGTGGGATCATGGAAATCAAAAAAGGCAATTACCGGGAAGCCCGCAAACACCTGCAGGATTCCTGGGAAAACATGCCCATGGTTTGGTATTACATGGGACTGAGCTGGGAAAAATCAGGCAATAAGAACAGAGCCAGCCATTGGTATGAAAAAGTGGCCAACCACTATGTCAACTCACTGGAAATGGGGGCCGTCAGAAATAAAGCCCTTGCCGGCCTGAAAAAGAACAAATAATTGAAATCCTCCCGACAGATCAGTGAATTTTTACCCCTGATGGTTTTCCCATCGGGGGTTTATATTTCTCTTTACATGGGTTATCCCTATAACTGATCCTCTGAATCTCCTGCCAGATCTTCCCTATCCTTTCCTACAAAAAGTCCCTCGATTGATTGATACAACCCCCGGCTTCCTACAAAAAAAGGTCAATCGTTTGCAAGCCTGCCGACAAATTATAATCTTCGGTATGCCTGTGGATTATAGCATATCTGTGGCATCAAATGCCATTCACAGCAAAAAAATATTAAAACCCTCAAGTTATGAAACGTTTTGCTACCCTGTTGTTTTTAGCCATTATTAGTTCATTCTCTGCAATTGGACAATCGCAGGATTCGGTAACTGTAACCTTTAAGGTGGACTTCAACCAGTATATAGGAAGTCAATACGATACGGTCCCGTTCAGTCCCGGCGAGGATCCGGTGTATATTTCCGGTGATCCGATCGGGGGATGGGATAAACCCGGGACCAATCCGGAGGCCCTCTGCACCGATGCCAATCAGGACAAGCTATACACCTGGACCACCAAACTCAAAGCCGACTCAACCTACCAGTTCAAATTTTTCTTTGTCCCGGATACCTTATCGAACAGCTGGTCATTCGGTGAGTATAAACAAGAAATCAACCGATATCTTCACCTGGGCAGTCGGGATACAACCATATATAAACCTTTTGGTCATTTTCCAGCCCGCTTCAAATTAACCCATGCCCAAAGAGATACGGCTCTGGAAAATATTACCCTAGAACTCGATGAACAAACGGCTCAATCCAATGCAAACGGACAGGTCACCTTCTATGTATTGCACCACTCCAGCCACGACTTTGTGACAAAATCCAACAATTTCAATGACACCGGGGGAAGCTTTTCCATGGAACTCTCGCCGGTAAACAAAAATATTGCCTTGTCAGCTTTTCAGAAAAACATCATCACCCATCGCCAGGATTCCATGGCCCTGGTTGAACTCTACAATGCCACCGGCGGGGATGACTGGAAAAACAGCTCCAACTGGATGAACGGGCCGGTCTATGCATGGTATGGAGTGCAAGTGGATTCCACCAATTATGATACCGCCCGGGTCACCGATATCAACTTGGAGGGCAACAACCTCCGCGGATCTCTGCCTTCTGAAATCGGGAACCTCTCCAAACTCAGGCAACTCAAGCTCAAAGAAAACCAAATTGGTGGTTCAATCCCCGATACCCTCGGCAACCTGGAGAAGCTTACCTGGCTCGGTCTAAGCTTCAATCAATTCGAGGGAAGCATTCCCCCTGAAATTGGAAATATGAAAAATCTGATTTATTTATGGTTGCATGAAAATCAACTGGCCGGGTCGATACCGCCGGAACTGGGCAACCTTTCCAACTTAGAACGCATTCAGCTGGGGGGCAACCAACTCACCGGAACTTTACCGCCGGAACTGGGCAATCTATCGCAAATGACAAGTTTTACCGCGTGGAACAACCAACTGGAAGGAGCTGTTCCGGAAGAATTAGCGAACTTATCGAATCTTTACACCCTAAATTTGAATGGGAATCAAATCGATAGCCTTCCCGATCTCTCGGGGCTTCCTAATTTAAGCAAAATACGGATGGATTATAACCATTTGTCATTCAAAGACTTACAAAATTCAAACCTGGACTGGTCGCAACTTCAATATCAATATGCCCCCCAAAGAAGGCTGCCACAACCTGACAGCAGTACCGTCAATAGTAAGATGGTGCTGGAGGTTACGGCCGAAGGTAGCAACCTGCAATACAAATGGTTCCGCAACGATTCGCTGCTTCAATCCGGACAGGAAGATTCCATTGTAGTGAGCTCCGCAGAGCCGGCCAATTATTACTGCCATATAACCCAATCGGATTACCCTAATCTGACCCTTCAAACCAATGCCATATTTACGGGCACGTTGGTCAACGGAGTTGCCAAAAAAGACTACCAGGCGCTGGTGGCCCTTTATGATTCGACCAATGGGGACAAATGGAGCAACAATACCAACTGGAAAACTCAAGCCCCTGTTAGTGAATGGTATGGTATCCGGAGTGTAGAAAAACACCGGGTTACCCGTATAGATCTTCAAGCCAATAACCTTGTGGGGCCATTGCCCGAAAGATTTTATGACCTAACCCAACTAAAAACCATCTGGATTGCTGACAATAAGGTAGAAGGAAAATTATCGAAAAAAATAGGTCATCTGGAAAAGCTAGTCCTCTTAGGTTTCCCAGGAAATCAACTAATTGGTAAAATACCAGAAGAAATATATAATTTGAGTGAATTAAACCAGATTTCTCTTGAAAGAAACCAGTTTGAGGGCAAGATTTCACCTAAAATCGGAAAGTTGGACAATCTCAGATACATCAATCTTGGGGGAAACAAGATTTCCGGAGAGATTCCCCGAGAAATTGGAAACCTGAAAAATCTTGAAAGCCTTTACCTAGCCAACAATGAGCTCTCAGGAAATATCCCCTCTACAGTGAAACACCTTCAAAATCTTAAGGATTTTGTCCTCTGGGGCAATGCCCTTACCGATACCATACCTGCGGGGATTGGTAATTTGGAATATCTTGAACACCTGAATATCGGAGCAAATAAACTTTCAGGTGAAATTCCCAGTGAGTTGGGCAATCTTAACCATCTAAAACATTTTATCCTGGCTATTAACCAATTAGAAGGATCAATCCCCAAAACCTTAGGGGATTTAGATCATTTAAATACTTTATCTTTGAAAGATAACCAACTCTCCGATACCCTTCCCAGTAAATTGGGCCAATTACAAAACCTGACCACATTAAATCTCTCCCGCAACAAACTTTCCGGTAATTTACCCGATGAGTATAGCAAACTTCAAAATCTGAAAAAGTTCTTCATTTCCGACAACAATATAAAGGGAGGTATTCCAGCTTCATTTAATCAATTAACAAATTGCAAGGATTTCATTCTCAACAAAAATAACATTGATACCTTACCCAATTTAACCAATCTGCCCTTAGAAAGGTTCTGGGTAGTGGGCAATGCACTTACCTTCAAAGATTTGAAATCCAGCGGAATCAAACCTACAGACATTTCCAGTTTTGAGTATGGTAACCAGAAAAATATACCGGTAAATATAGAAGAAACAGATGATTCGCTCAGGCTTTCCACCACCGAAGATGCCGCCGGTTCATCCTACCAGTGGCATAAAAATTTTACGCCTGTGGAAGGAAAGGACAGCACCATCATCTATCCGGCCACCGACACCAGCACCTATTACTGTAAGATTACCCATCGCGAATACCCGAACCTGGAATTACAAACCAGGCCAATTGGCAAGAACATCAAGCAAGGAGTCATTGAAAAAGATTACCAGGCCCTCAAATCGATTTATAAGAAAACCGACGGCAAGAACTGGGTCAATAATGACAACTGGCTATCCAGCAAGGATGTCAACAATTGGGTAGGTGTAGAAGCCAATGGAGCAAGGGTTCGAAAACTAAATTTTTCCCACAACAACCTCACCGGGCCGCTGCCTGAAGCCACCTTCGAGCTGGATAGTCTTGAATGGCTGGCCTATTGGGACAACAACCTGGAAGGCACCATCCCCGATCGCTTTGACGAGCTGCCCCGACTAAAATTGCTGAGTTTGGCCGACAATCAATTAGAAGGAAAAATACCGGCCACCCTGGATTCAATTGAAGTACTGCAACGGCTGTATCTTGACAGGAATCAGCTTTCAGAGGCATCCAACCTGGGAGATCTCTCCAATCTGGTCACTTTAATGGTCAACTACAATCAACTCACCTTTGATGAGCTTAAGACCCTGTCTTTTAACCCCGACAGCCTTTCTAACTATTACTATTCGCCACAGGACAGCTTCCGGCTGAATCAGGATACCCTGCTGGTTAATCAGGGAGACACCCTGAGAACAGATCTCCATGCGCTCACGCAAAACAACCTCAATGCAACGGGTTATCTTTGGAAAAAAGAGGGTCAGGTGATTGATTCGACGGCCAAGATGAGCATACCTAACTTTTCCACGGATGATACAGGAGCCTATACTGGCATTGCTTTCCATTCCAGTTATCCCAATCTGACCCTGACCAGTGAACCCCTGGAGGTAAACATCAACAGTGCGCCTTTCAACCTGGCCCTCAGCGATACCACCCTGGCCGAGAACAGTCCGGCTGATACCCTGGTAGGGTTGCTGAATTCAGAGGATGAAAATGCCAACGATCCCCATCAGTATCAACTGATCCAGGGGGACGGGACGAATGATGCCGACAATGACAAGTTTACCATTCGCGAGGATTCCCTTTTCGCCAATCATACTTTCAATTATGAAAATCACAACACCTGCCATATCTATATTGAAGCCACGGATCAGGGGGGTGCTTCATCGGCAAAAGCTTTTCAGATCGCCATAGAAGACCGCAACGATGCCCCGGCATTTACTTCTCAACCCCCCACTCATGCCAAAGAAGACAGCAGTTACACCTATATGGTATCGACCCGCGACCCGGATGCCGACTCACTCTTTTTCCAAACAGGCGGTTTGCCCGATTGGCTGAGCATGGAGGTAACAGCAAACGGTTCGGCTACCCTTTCCGGAACGCCTAAGGATGAAGATGTCGGCTCGCATGTGATCAACCTGAAGATCACCGACAACATCATTGAACAACCGGTAGAACAAGACTTTACCATTGAGGTGGAGAATGTCAACAACCCGCCTCAATATACCTCCGATCCGATCAACCAGGCCAAGGAAAGCAGCAGCAAGGACGGCTATGGGTATCAATACCGGATCAAAGCCGTGGATTCGGATCAGGATCATTTGAACTATTCGCCCGTCGATATGCCTGATTGGCTATCGCTGCAGGATAATGGCGACGGTACAGCCGATCTGACGGGTAATCCGCAGTCCAGCGACCTGGGCGACCATCAGGTGACCATCGGAGTGAGCGACGGGGTGGTCAAAGAACCTGTTGATCAATCCTTTGTCATTACCGTATTACCGGCCGATGTCAATGCATTGCCCGAATTTACCCATTTGCCTAATACCA
Organism: uncultured Bacteroidota bacterium; assembly: GCA_913055635.1. Classification (GTDB taxonomy): domain Bacteria; phylum Bacteroidota; class Bacteroidia; order Bacteroidales; family UBA12077; genus JAGXLC01. The sequence goes on along the minus strand of CAJXLK010000014.1, from coordinate 47,256 downwards.
TGGTCCGGGAAGACAGCTCCTATATTTACTTGATGGAAGGTTATGACATCGAACAGGACAGCATTCAATTTGAGGCGAAAAGCCTGCCGGAATGGCTGAAATTTACAGTGATAGACAGCAGCAAGGCCATATTAAAAGGAAAGCCTAAAAATAAAGATGTCGGGACTCATCCGGTTGAAATCACTGCTACAGACCGGTACAATGACAGTGTGGCCCGGCGGGATTTCACCCTTAGGGTTCAAAACACCAATGATGCCCCGGCCTTTATCAGCGAGCCGGTAATCCGGGCTGAGGAAGATTCCCTGTATCAATATGCCATTGAGACCAAAGATGTTGATGATCAACAACTTTCCTTAACTACCGGCACCAAGCCGGGATGGCTCAACCTCGAATACCCCAACGACCAGCCGTTGCTGACGGGCAAACCTGACAATGAACAGGTGGGCACTCACCGGGTAAGCCTCAAGCTGACGGATCATCACATCGAACAACCGATTAAACAGACTTTTGATCTGACAGTCCAGAATACCAATGATGCCCCGGTTATTACCTCTGAGCCCAACCGGGAAGCATTCGAGGATTCCTTGTATTCTTATACGGTCACCGCGAAGGATGCGGACCGGGATGGCCTTACCTTCTCTGGCAAAAGCCTGCCTTCATGGCTTAGCCTGGAAGCCCGCGATTCAGTAAGTGCGGTGTTGAAAGGCAAGCCTGAAGCAAAGGAAATAGGGGATCATCAAGTTAAAATTGAAGTAGGCGACGGGCATCTAGACCAACCGGTTCAGCAATCCTTTACCCTAAATGTAATGAACACCAATGATAAGCCCGAATTCATCTCCCTGCCCAAGAAACAGGCCAAGGTCAACCAATCCTACACCTATGAGCTTGAAGCCATTGATCGCGACGGCGATTCCATCTATTACGATTATACTTCCCTGCCCGACTGGCTAAGCTTAACCGACAATCAGGACAGCACCGCCCTGTTAAGTGGTACCCCGCCCTCTAGTGGTGAGGTGCTTGTCGGCATCACCATCACCGACAGCATTGTTTCGCAGCCGGTTAAACAACTGTTCACCCTGAAAGTCTTGTCAGGCGAACAGAACAGCACCCCTGCCTTTACCTCTGCACCGGTTCGCCAGGCCACTGAAGATAAAAAGTATGAATACAACGTGGAGGCTTATGATGCAGATGGCGATCCGTTAACATTCACCGCCCAATCAATGCCCAAATGGCTCAGCCTGAATGACCAGGATAAGGGCAAAGCCCTGTTAAGCGGTACGCCCAAGAATACCCACGTAGGCATGCATCAGGTGAGCCTGTCGGTTCAGGATACCAACCAGGCTTCGACCAGTCAAAGCTTTAGCCTGGAAGTTAGTAACACCAACGACCGGCCCACCCTGGTTGAAACCTGCACCAATGAAGCCACTGAGGACGAATCTTATGCCTCTCGCTTCAAAGCAAGGGATAAGGACGGGGATGCGATCTCATTCAACGGGGTTGAAATCCCTGAATGGCTCAATCTGACGGCTCATGATTCCACCCTTGAGCTTACAGGAACCCCCAAAAATGCCCATACAGGTAAAAATCCCATTCATATTACCATGAGTGACGCCTACATGACCGAACCCATCGCTATCCGCGACACCATTGAGGTGGCCAACGTAAATGATAAGCCTCAATTCACTTCCCAGCCAGTTACCTCGACAAAAGAGGACTCGGCCTACAAGTATACCATCAAAGCCACCGATCCCGACGGCGATCCCCTGTCTTTCGGCGTGGTGGAAAAACCGGCCTGGCTTACATTGAACGACAACGGCGACGGTACGGCTAGCCTTTCGGGTACACCCACCAACGATCACGTCGGAACCCAGCAGGTGGCCATCAGCCTGGATGACGGCAACATTGAAAACCCCGTCGAACAGGCTTTCTCTCTGGAAGTGATCAATACCAACGACAAACCACGCTTCACTTCCCAGCCGGTTACCTCGGCAAAAGAGGACTCGGCCTATGTATACCACGTTACCGCCTTCGATATGGACGGAGATTCCCTGGCATTCGGCGCAGAACAAAAACCCTCCTGGTTAACTCTTGAAGCCAAAGGCGATAGTTCGGCAAGTCTTCATGGCACACCAAATGCTGATCAGACAGGTGATCACAAGGTGATCCTTACCGTCACCGACAGCATCATGGATGCGCCGAATAAGCAGGAATTCACCATTACTGTTGAAGAGGCCACCACCCTCAGCAATCCTGGTTTAAAAGAACAAATCGAGGTTTATCCCAATCCCACATCCGGAAAGATCACTCTGGAAGGTGCCCAGGAAGGGGCGCGCATCATCCTGACCCGGATCTCCGGGAAAACCATCAAACAACAGAAAATCCGGCAAGTCCCCCTCAGAATCGATCTTTCCGATGAAGCCAAAGGGATTTACCTGCTCCGCTACATTGAGGGAAAACGCTCGGCTACTTTCAGGATCATTGTAAATTAATGACCAACGAGATCACCGTTTATGCAACCCCGCATGTTTTAACAGACATGGCGGGGTTGTTTTTTATCTTCTGTAAAATCGCCGCTTCTAAATGTTCACTCCCCTATTGGTTGATATTCGGGGCCGGCCAAATCAAACCCGAATGCATTTATGATCCTACCAAGAAGGTGAATCAATAAACGGGTTTCATCAATCGGGTCCGAAAGAACAAACTTACCCCGCAAAGCGGACTAAGCTTCTCTGCAGACTTCGCTCAACGGGGTCAATTAGGCGGGGCTATGCCAGGCCCATGGCGAGAACGTCGCTAACAAAGGATGATGGTTAATATCAGGCCGATTTAAAACCGATAATAAGTCTTGATCCAAATGAAACCTGCATCCAAGAACTTACACAACAAGGACATGGATATACATGCGGGTTCCATAATGATTGACCACATAATGTCTGTTTTAAGATTCAGACCATATTGAGTTACAAACTATTAACTAAGTTATCTCCTTATGAATTTCCAGGTTCAATTCAGTTACCTGTGGCAGAGAGGTCGCAGGAGTAATAGATGTTGCCAGTACCAAATGGGGAGGGGCAGTTTTCTGATTTACAATTACATCCTACGTTAAAAATGAACCCATGGTAAAATCATGAAATTGAGCAATTTTTTCCCACGGCGGTGAGAAAAAATGGTTCATTATTCATTGTTCATTGATACCCTGCATACAAGCATAATAGTCAACCTCTTTTGGAATATAGTCAAAAATTACTAAGCATGAAAACTCCATTTGTAAAGCTCATCTTCCGGAACTTCAATAAAAACAAGAGTTATTTTGTATTCAATATTTTCGGACTAACCACAGCGCTGGCCACCTTCATTTTGATCTCTTTGTATGTCAATTATGAGCGGTCATGGGACAAGTTCAACCTTAAACATGAGCGCATTTTCCGCATTGAACCACAGGTGCATGCATCCAATGAAAGCCGGCTGCAATATTTCACCCAAACCCCCTGGCCGGTAGGTAAAGCCCTGGAAGAAAACTACTCCGAGGTGGAAAACCATGTATGTTTTCGCGAAACATGGGGTGAATACCTGGCGGCTTCTCCGGACAAGGACCCCATCCATGAAGCCAACGGATACTATACCAGCAACCGGGCGTTTGATGTGTTCACCTTCCATTTCATTGCCGGCCATCCCAACCAGGCCCTGTCAGAACCCAACACTGTTGTATTGACCCAGTCCCTGGCCGAAAAATACTTCCCCGATGAAAACCCGGTGGGTCATACCCTGATCGCCAACAACAAACATAATTACCGCGTAACGGGGGTTATTGAGGATCCCCCCGACAATTTTCACCTGGAGGCCACCTATTTCATTTCCATCAGCAGTTATAAGGCCAATAATGATTGGGATTTGGTCAATGACTGGGGCATCTATTCATCGCGGGTGTATGTCCTTTTACGAGAAGACGCAGATGTGGCGAGCTTCACCCGTAAAATCAGCGGTTTTCTGAACCAGTACCAGGACAAAACAAAATCAACCCTACAACTGAACAACCTGGCTATGCTGCATTTAAAGCCTACCCTGCAGGGTGGGACCCTGGTGATTCTATATCTTTTTTCTTTTTCTGCCCTGTTGATTCTTTTCCTGGGCGGGATCAACTTCACCAACCTGACCACCGCCTATATGTCAACGAGAAACAAGGAGCTGGGGGTCAAAAAGGTGGTGGGAGGAGATCGCGGGCGGATCATCCGCGAATTGTTGGGAGAATCGCTCATACTTACCACCATATCGCTGGTACTGGCTTTCACAGTGGTTGAGTTGGTGATGCCGGTGTTCAACCGGATTGTTGGCAGGGAGATTGGCCTGAACTACATCGAGCAATGGCCTTTTATACTCCTTCTTATCGGGGTTTCTCTTTTAATGGGGATTCTTGCAGGATTACAACCGGCCATTAAATATTCCCGGTACTCCCCCACCGAAGCCCTTTCCGGCAGGCGACATACGGACAAAAAACCTGCCCGCCAGCGCCTGAGCACCATCCTCACCACCTTTCAGTTGTTCATCTCCATCGCTTTTGTGCTTTTTGCCCTGGGTACGAATCAAGAGGTTCAGTTCTTCATCAACAAAGAAATGGGCTTTGATAAAGAGCGCCTGGTATTGGGCCCGATCGACAAAAGTGAAAAGGTGCTGGTCAATGACTGGTCCACCCTGCGCAATGAATTGTTAAAGATCCGGGGGGTGGAAAATGCCAGCATCTCCTATCATGCTCCCTTTCACGGCAATGAAGGTGATTTTATGAACTGGGAGGGCAGTACCGGCGATCAGCAACTGATGTTCAGCAAGAATCATGTGGGTTACCATTTCACCGATACCTACGGCATAAAAATCGTTCAGGGGCGGAATTTTTCGCGGCAACTGGCCTCTGACAGCAGCGCATGCCTGATCAATGAAAAAGCTGCTCAAGCCATCGGATGGGAGAATCCCATTGGCAAAACCTTTCAGGATGGCAAATACAGGGTGATCGGGGTGGTTCGTAACTACCACAAAATGACGCCTTTTGTTGAGATCATGCCGCAAATCCTCCTGCTCCATAATGAAAACCTGAAAGCTTATAAGCTGATCTCCATCCGCAGCCAACCGGGAAATCTGCTCACCACCCTCCAGGAAAGCAAGGATAAGCTCAAAGGGTATTTCCCGGGTACCATCATCAATCTCAACACAATGAATGATGCCATCCGCAATAACCGGGCTACGGATATTTACAGAAGTTTGTCAGACACGTTCGCCTTTTTTTCAGTGATCGCCATTGCCATTGCCGTGGTAGGGCTGTTTGCGCTGGTGGCCTTTTCTGCCCGCAAGCGGGTTAAAGAAATCGGCATCCGCAAGGTGATGGGGGCTTCATCCCCCAGGATATATGCCACCATGGTGGGGAACTATCTCAAATACTTTTTAATCGCTGCTATTCTGGCGGTGGTTACCGACCAGTTGATGACCTATACCGATCCGGCCGCCCATAAGCCCGAGACCGACCCAATGATCATCCTCTCAACCCTGGCGGGTGCCCTGGCAGTGGTTTTGATCACCATTAGCCTGCAAATCCTCAAAACAGCCCATACCAACCCGGCCGATTCGCTGAGGGACGAATAAAAACAGGAAAAGAAATGATTGAATGAGTAATTGTTGGAATGGCTAAATCTTAGAATGACTAAAGGCGTAAATGAGTGAATAATAGAAAACCTTACTGGTCAGGACAGATCAAATGAACGAATCATGGAGAGGCTCCAGATACGACCTTTTTGGGGGAAATTACATGCGAACCGAACGCTTGATGAGTCAAAATGGTGTTTCGATCGGATGGATTACTACCCGATATTTATTGAATTCTCATTTTTTGCCCTACTTCACCACAAGGCGGAGGTAGCCGGTGCGGGTGCCCTGGGTGATACGGACCAGATAGACACCTGAGGGCCAGCTGCCAGTGGCAACATGGGTTTGTTTGCCCCTGAACCTGTTGTGGTAAATGGCTTTGCCCATCAGGTTGAAGACCTGAATGCTTTTGCTGCCGGGCAAGTCCTTTTTCAGGCGGATTTGCACCTGCGGGCCGGCGGGGTTGGGATAAGCTTCCACCTGCAGCTCGCTGGCACTTGGAGCCGGTTGAATGTCATCGGGCGTTGATGCTGAAATAAGCAGAATGCAGCTTTCGCTTGGGGCGAGGGGTTGGGTCAGGTTCCAGGTGTCAAAACCCCCTTTCTCATTGATGGTAAGGGTGCCCATGGAATGGTTCCTAAGGAGATCCTTCAGGTAATAGGTTCCCGGGGGCAGGGATGAATATTCCAGGGAGAGGTTGGCGGTGGCTGAATCGGGGGCAAAATTGGAGAGCATCATCACGGCCTTCCCCTTATATATTCGGGCAAAGCTCAGCATTTGATTGCTGGCGGAGCTTACATCCAGATAATAACCTTTTTGCAAAGGGGTATGATTCTGGCGGATGTCAATCAGCCTTTTATAATGGTTCAGCAGGGAAGCCGAATCCTCCTGCATGTTTTGAACGTTGTGGGTGGTATAATTGTCTCCCACTCCATTCCAGGGATCGGCACTGCTAAAGCCTGCATAAGTATCGCCGGTCCATTGCATGGGCCTGCGTATATTGATGTGGTCGCCGGTACCGGTCATGCCCACCTCCTCCCCGTAATAGATAAAAGGCACCCCGGGCAGGGTAAGGTAGACGGAGGCGGCCTGCTTCATCAAAGCCGGTTGGCGCTCCAATTGGCTAAAGACCCGGTCCTGATCGTGGTTGCTCAGGAAAGGGCTGTACTGCAGGCGGGGATATTCCCCAACAATCCGCTCCATCTTGTTTTCAATGGCGGAAGGCTGGCGGTTCTGAACCCCATTGACAATGGCACTGGCCAGGCCAAACTCAAAACAGGCATCCAGGCGCTGACCCCGGACATATGGAATGATCTCAGGGGTGGCCGACCAAACCTCTCCCACCGTGAAAGCCTGTGGATTGACCGATTTGTAAACCTGATGAAAATCCTCCAACACGCTCAGGGTCTGCTGGGTCTGGGAATTTCCCAAACTGTCCTCTACCAGCAAACTGATGGCATCCAGGCGAAAACCGTCCACCCCTTTATCGAGCCAAAAGTTGGCGACATCAAACATCTTATCCTTTACCGGTGTATGGCGATAGTTCAAATCGGGCATCCCGCTCCAGAACCATCCAAAATACCAGGCACCGTTGCGGTAATGCCATTTGCCGCTTCCCGGATCATCATCGAGCCAGGTATACCAGGGCCGGTAACCGTTTTCTCCTCGGGCCGATTGGGTGAACCAGGGATGCTGATCTGAAGTATGATTCATCACAAAATCGATGATCACCTTGATGCCCCTTTTATGGGCTTCCTGAAGGAAACGTTCAAAATCCGTCATACTTCCATAATCCGGGTTGGTGGCATAGTAGTTGGTGACATCATACCCGTGGTAGCTTGGAGAAGCCATCATCGGCATCAGCCATATGCCATCTATACCCAGGTCGGAGTGGGTGGTTGAATCGCCATCATTGAGATAATCAAGCTTTTCAATGATGCCCTGGAAGTCGCCTATGCCATCCCCATCGCTGTCGTTAAAGCTGCGGACGAAGATCTCATAAAAGACCGCCTCATTCCACCAGTATGTTGAATAATCCTCTGAAATGGCTGGATCACAAACCTGGCAGGTATTGAAGCAGTAAACCGGCGGTTCCTGGTTGCTTTGATCCGCGGTGATGGGGCGCACACGAGCGTTGTTGGGCCCCTCCACGGAGCATTCCTGAGGCGGAACCTCTGCATCCTCCTGTGTAGTGCCGTTAACGTAAATATATTGATAATCGCCCGGTCTGACAGATAGTTGGAGTTCGTAGGTGCCATCCTCATTGATGTCCTGCATCTGCAAAGAAGCCGGATCCCAGTTCTGGTTATATCCCGCTGCTTTCTGAAAATCACCCATCACATGCACCCCCTGATCAGAAACTTCCTGCTGACTCATATTGACCGCAAAACGGATCTGTGCATTGCACGAGTCAAAGACCACGGCGGGAAGCTGCTTATCCTGGTAGACCGCCACCTGCCGGTTATTATAATCGCCTACCGTACACCCCTCAGGTGGATTCTCTCCCCCCGACCATTCATTGCCATTGACAAACTTATATTGATAAACTCCCTGGGGAATGGCATCAACCGTTACCTGATATATCTGGTCGCCGTCGGGATCCGCAAGCCCGGTGGAGGCAGGGTCCCAATCGCTGCCGAGGCCCGCCTGAGACTGAAAATTGCCGGCTATATGCACTCCATTGGACGAGACCGTCTCCTGGCTCATGTCCACCCTGAATGTCACGGAGTAAGTCTGCCCCTGAAGGTCGGATGAAAAAATTAAAATTGAAAATAAGACGATCCCCGCACAGATCAATTGCTTCATAAGGCATGATTCTATAAAACTTCATTTTAATATCAGCGATAAAGATAAGCATCACCAAGACAAAAACATAAAAAACCCCGGTCAATTAACCGGGGGTATTAGAATTTTGCCCTTTGTCCTTACCTGGGAAGGTTCATTTTATTGCCGCTTGTTTTATAGCGGGTTTGGTTTTAATGGCCGGTTTTCATCTTAATGGCTGGTTTTCGTCTGAATAGCCGGTATTGGTTTCACAACACGGCCGACGGCTCGAGTGCAATAAGGCATCTGAAGGTGTTTCTCGCGCCTATAATTCATTCAGTTGCAGCAGGCATTCCATCAATAACAAGCATTAGCCTCCGCGCCTAAACTTCAGCTTCGACCGGCCAAGGCCATTCAATCCCCGCTTTCACTTCGCTTAGCGGGGCAGGCATTCAATTATTTCTTCATGGGGCGCCCCTCATGCATCAATGTTGGCGTATTTGGCATGGCTCTGGATGAATTCGCGCCGGGGCATCACCTCATCACCCATCAGCATGGAGAAGATCCGGTCGGTTTCAGCGGCACTTTCTATGGTAACCTGCCGCAGTTTCCTAAACTCCGGATTCATGGTGGTTTCCCATAGCTGCTCGGATGTCATCTCGCCGAGTCCTTTGTAACGCTGGATGGTGACATTGGCTTCTTTGCCTCCGCCGAGCTCCTCAACGACCTGGTTGCGCTCCTCTTCATTCCAGCAGTAACGCACCTGCTTGCCTTTGCGGATCTGGTATAACGGGGGGGTAGCAATGTAGAGGTACCCTTTTTGCACCAGTTCGGTCATATAGCGGAAGAAGAAGGTCATGATCAGGGTTTCAATGTGGCTGCCATCGACATCGGCGTCGCACATGATGATGATCTTATTGTACCGCAATTTGGAGAGGTTCAGCTCTTTGCTGTCTTCTTCCGTGCCGATGGTCACCCCAAGGGCGGTGAAAATGTTCTTTATCTCATCGTTCTCAAAGATTTTACTTCTCAGGGCCTTCTCGACGTTAAGGATTTTACCCTTCAGGGGCAGTATAGCCTGGAACCTTCTGTCACGGCCTTGTTTAGCTGTGCCACCTGCTGAGTCCCCCTCAACCAGATATATTTCCGTATTATCGGCATCGCGGTTGGAACAGTCGGCCAGCTTACCGGGCAGTCCGGAGCCATTCATGGCATTTTTACGTTGAACCAACTCCCGGGCTTTACGGGCTGCATGACGGGCCTGGGCAGCTGTGATCACCTTCTTAACGATGGTCCGCGCATCTTTGGGATTTTCCTCCAGATAATTGCTGAGCAATTCACTGGTGGCCTGATCCACTGCCCCAATCAATTCTGAATTGCCCAGTTTGGTCTTGGTCTGTCCCTCAAACTGGGGTTCCTGAACCTTCACAGAAATAATGGCGGTTAAGCCTTCGCGGAAATCATCTCCCGAAATCGAAAATTTCAATTTGGTAAGCATCCCCGATTTATCGGCATAATTTTTCAGAGTGCGCGTCAACCCTCGTCTGAAACCGGCCAGATGTGTCCCCCCTTCAATGGTATTGATGTTGTTGACATAAGAGTGGATGTTCTCCGCATAGGAGTTGTTATACTGAAGGGCAATCTCTACGGGAATCTCATTCTTGGTGGTCTCAACATGTACAGTGTCCTCAATGATCCGATCGCGCGTTGCGTCAAGATAGTCAACAAACTCCTTCAGGCCCTGTTCGGAATAAAAATCCTCATGACGAAACGCTCCTCCGTTTTCCGGGTCGTTGCCGTTGCCATTGGGCTCTTCCAGCTCACGCTTATCGGTAATGCTCAAGGCAATGCCCCGGTTCAAAAATGACAATTCCCGTAAACGCGATGCCAGGGTTTCAAAGTTGAAATCCCGCATCTGAAAAATATCGGCATCCGGGGTGAAAGTTATGATGGTGCCGGTTTTCTCGGTTTCCCCAATTTCCTGAATCTTGTCCAAAGCCTTGCCCTGGCGGTACTCCTGGTAATATATTTTTCCGTCGCGGTGAATCTCCGCGGTCAAATAGGAAGAAAGGGCATTGACACATGAAACCCCCACACCGTGAAGGCCACCCGATACCTTGTAGGAATCCTTGTTGAACTTACCGCCTGCATGCAACACGGTCATTACCACCTCCAGGGCACTTTTCCCCTCCTTTTCGTGGTAATCAACCGGTATGCCCCGCCCGTCATCCATAATGGTGATGGAATTGTCGTCATTGATGATCAGGTCAATATGCTTGGCATAACCGGCCAAAGCCTCGTCGATGGAATTGTCGACCACCTCATAGACCAGATGATGCAAACCTTTCTCACTGACATCACCAATGTACATAGCCGGACGTTTCCTAACAGCCTCCAGGCCCTCAAGCACCTGAATGCTGCCGGCCGAATAATCCTGTAAATTCGAATTTTGCTGATCTGTGTGCTCCTGTTCGTAGTCTTGCTTGTTCATTGTAATCCTCTCGTTTGTCTTTTTTTGTAAATGTCTGATTTTCAATACATTCAATACAGACACATTAATTGTAAATTTAACAAAAATAATTGGTAATACATCGAGAAAATGCCTGTAAAATCAGGTTTTTTTGAGCATTTTCACCCTTCTACATCCCTTCTCAGTAAAGGTCTAAAAAGCGTAGGTAATGCCAAGGTAGGCATGCATGCCATAAACCGGGTAATGATTCCAGATTTGATAGTTGTTGGCAAGGATGTTGTTCAATTTAAGATAACCGGACAGTACTTTTGAATAGCGATATTCCACACCCAGGTTGATATCGACAAAACCATCCAGTTTGGTTTCCTCTCCATATCTGATGCCTGATTTAACCCATCTCGGACCGCTAAGGTAAACATCGGCATTGAAAATAATCTTTTCCCGAAGGTTATAACGCGTTGAGAAGGTCATATCGTATGTGGGTTTATGCCATGCTTTGGCCTGTTCATCGTAGAGAACATACTGATAGTAGTTGCCCTCCATGCGCAGGTGGAGTTGCTGGCTCAGGTCAATGGCCAGTTCACCAAAGAGGTTCATCCGCTCCCCTTCATAATAGGCTACATTGAATTGATTGGCAGCGCTGTCGGTATGGGCAATATCGTTAATAAAAAAGTACTTGTCGTCAAAGAAAGAATATTTGGCCTGGGCATTATAGTAAACCGAACTGGACAGATTGCCTTTTATTCCTCCGTAAAAAATCAGCTTATAATTGGTATTTTTCACCTTCAGCCCGGGCAGGACGAAGGGGTTTTCCCGGGTAATGCGGTCATAAGAGTTGAGGTCAATCTTGCCGTCAACCCCGGCATAAGGGATAATATACTGAGAGACGATGTCGTATTCAAGATTGGCCACCGGATAAAAACGGGCATTGGTATTGCCGTTGACGGCATCGATGAAGAAGTTCACCCCACCCTGTATGCGCCATCCCTCGCCAAAGCGGGCTATCCAGGGCTTAAACCGGATCAGGGTATTGGTGGTGGTATCGGACGGGAAAGCCCGGTTGAGGTAGTTCACCCCGGTATGAATGCCCACATGATTCTGATCATAGTATTTGTCGAGCCTGGCAGTAAGAGCTACCTGATTCTCCCGGCTCTCAAAGCGATCGCTCAGGTAATGGTAATCCAGGTCAAAGTCATAATTCAAGTGGGCGGAGTCGATGTAGGTACTTTTCAACCCGGTATTGGCGCGGAAACTAAAATAATTCTGTTTAATTTCCTTTTTATTCCTATAAAGGGAAGTATCCAGGGAAAGGTCGTAGCCATAGAAGTAGCTGGTATTGCTTTTGACCCCCAGGTTTCCATCTAACACGGCATGGTCGTAAAACTTCTTGGCGAAGACCCTGGCCTGATTGCGGGCATAATTGGCCGGGGCGCGCTGGCCGTTGGACAGATCCACTTTACCGGCGGAGGAATGATGCCGGAGGAAAACCCCCAGGGCATGATCTTCAGAGCGCTTGTTGGTCATGGAAAATTCCAGCAGCGGAGCGATCTTATGGCCCATTCCCAGTTTGAGGTAACTGTTATAGTATTCAGTGAGGGGTTCTCCCACCATGGTTGCAGCCGGAATGGAATCGACCTCTACGTGAGGCTCGATCCGGCGGGGCAGGATATAATAGTCAAACTCGGGTCTTATCTGGGAGGTATCGGAGATTTCTGGCAACCGTGTGATCTTGTAGGCATCCTTCACCCGGGGCTGATAGGCTTTAACCACCTGCACCTGTTTATCTATCTGCTTTTGGGCTTCTGCGGGCTGGCCCAAAAGAAATAGGGCCAGCATCATGATGGGTAAACATATTTTACTGCGCATGGCGATCGTTTTTTGAACCAGATGGATTGGACGATTCCGCTGGGCTAATGTTTTGCCGCAGGGTATCCTTCTTCTGGCTGGATGGACCCTGAGATTTCAGGGTATCACGGGCGGAGGGGGAACCTCCATTCTGTGCTCCAGAATTTTGCTGAGCTGGTGAATCACCGCCCCCCCTTGTGGTATCCGGCACGCTTTGGTCGAGACGGATCTTCATCTGGTCGTTGGTGGTATCGTCAGGTTGGTTTTGTTGTTTTTCCTGTTCCAGTATCCGGTTATATTTACTTCTGGCAGTGGGCAGAATATCGCCCTTGCCCTGTTCACCGGGCTGGTAATTATCGAGGATGCTTTTCAGGGTATGTTTAGCCTGGAAAAGATCGCCCGTTTGGCGGTAAACATCTGCCAGAAGGATAAAACTTCTTGCTTTCCAGTACTCCTGGGAAGAATTTTGTTCTACAAAGTCAAAAATCTCATCTTCAGCAGCCTGATAGGCTTCCTGCCTAAAATAGATCTGGGCAATCCGGTATTTGGCTTCAGCCCCCTGGCTGCTGTTAACCTGATGGGAGATGGAACTGAAAGCCTCCTGGGCCTTGCTGTATTTTTGTTGTTTGAACAGGGTTTTGGCTTGAATGAAGTGAGCCAGGCGTTTTTCGCGGTCATTGATCTTTTCAGTCTTCAGGACTTGATCAGCCGCATCAAGGGCGCAATCATGCATTTTCAGAGCAAAACAGGCGCGCATCTGCCCTACCCGGGCTAAAATGATGTTGCCTTGCAGTTCAGCCACTTCTTTAAGCTTGCGGAGGTGGTCCAGGGCCTTCCGATAATTTTTGTTGTCCAGGGTAATCTGTGCGGCCCCGCTTAAGGCTTCCTCGGCAAAAGAATTCGGCAGGTTCGCGATGACCTGTTCATAATGGGCTAAAGCTTGCCCAGGACGGCCATTGCGATCCAAACAGTCGGCCAGATAGAAATGGGCATTAACCCGGAAGCTGCCTTTGGGGAAATCTTTCAGGTAATCCCGCAGCAACCTGGTAGCGCGGCTGCAGTTTTGCTGCATATAGACTTTCTCTGCGGATATGTAGGTCAGTGAATCCTGTTCATTGACGCTGACACGGGCATAATCCCCTAACCCATTGACATAATCAAAATATTCATTGACCCGGTTCTGATCTACATAAATATTTTTCAGCCCGGTAAGGGCATCCTTCGCCTGTTCAGTGCCCGGATAGTTGCGGATCACCCGTTTATAAAACTCCATGGAACGCTCATTGTTGTCCAGGTTATAATAAACCAGACCAAGCTGAACCAGGGCTTTTCTGGCATAACTTCCGGAAGGATAATCTTCGACAACCCTCGAAAAGTAATCAATGGCTTTTTGAGGCTGCTCCAGGCTCACATAACTCTTACCCATCTCAAAATAGGCATCATCTATATAATCCGATTCCGGATAACGGTCAGCCAGCCGCTTCAGGGTGTTCACCTTTTTCCGGGGCCGGTTCAGCAAGCCCAGGGCAAACCCCCGCTGGAAAAGGGCATAATCCTGGTCCTGCACATCCAGGTCAATGGCCTGGTCATAATAATCGATGGCCTGCCAATAGCTGCGCTGAATAAAATAGGCATCTCCAAGGCGGTTGTAGGCATCGGCCAGGTAATTGGATGAGCCCTGGTCCTCAAACCCGATGTATTTGCGGAACCATTTGATGGCCTTGTTAAAGTCTTCAAGCTTAAAATAAGCATAGCCCAGGTTATAATGGGCCCGCTCATAAAGGTTGCTGTTAAAGGCCCCCGATGACATGATAAACCGATGGTAACTGCCGGTTGCTTTGTCAAAGCGGCCGAGCTGAAAATATGCTTCGCCTTTCCAGTATTTGCAACGCGCTGCCAGATCCTGATCTATATTGCTGTATTGGAGCGACTTATCAAAAGCCCCCACGGCCTTTTCATAATTCTGGTTGTTGTATAATTCCAGGCCGCGGTAATAGGCTACTTTTTGATAGGCCTTGCGAAGGGGCATATCCAGTTGGTCGAGCTCCTCCAGCGAGGCAAGGGCATCCTGGTAATTGTTGGAATTCATATAAGCCTTCACCAGGTAATTGTAGGCCTGTGTGGTGTTGCCCGATTCGGGATAACGTTCGATGTATCGCTCAAAAGCCTTTATGGCCGTATTAAACGGGGTGTTGCGCAATTGAAAGGTGATCTTGGCATAATTAAACAGGGCATTCTCCTGTACTTGGGGGTCAAAATTCAGTTTAGAGGCAAACTCGAAGGCCAGCTTTGCCTTATTCTTCTGGCCGGTGCTCAAATAACAGTCGGCCAAATGGTAGTAAGCATTCTGTGCCATTTCATCCTCAGGGCCGGTCACCTGTTCGAGATGATCAATGGCCATATTCAGGCTGTCAAGGCGGTAGGCCACATAACCAAGCTGATAGTGATCGCCGCGGGTTAGGGTTTCAGCTTTGCTCTGATGCAATTGTAGGTAAGTCAGGGCACTGTCATACTCCTGTAGGTGATAATGGGCATCCCCGACGATCTTGGCAATTTCGGGAAGCCGTTTGGCCGAAGCCGACCTGACATATTGCGGGGCATAGCCGGTTACCTTCCGGTATTTTTCCTGTAAATAATAGATCTGACTGATGTAATACGGCATGATGGGTGAAAAGGTCGTATTCTCGGTGAGCTGTTCAAAGCCTTCCAGGGCCGTCTGGTAATTCCCTTGTTTATAAGCAATGTGCGAATAATAATACAAGGCCGGACTGGAAAAGGTGGCCTGGCCATCCTTGATCTCATAAAAAGCCTGGCTGGCTTTATCCAAACTGTTTTGCTGATAATAACTGTAGCCCAGCTTGAACCGGTATTCAACCTGCTGATCGCGGGGAAGCTGATCCCCGGCAACCTGTTTAAGCCAACGTACAGCCTTTGAGTATCGCTTTCGCCGGTATTGATATTTGCCCATCTGATAACGGGCCATGTTTACCCGCGAATTTTCAGGATATTCCGATATAAAGCGGTCTAACAAGTATTCGGCATCCCCATGGTAAAGCTTCATCGCGCACATGGCAATAAAATACCGCGCATTAGCACGTATCCCTGTCTCCGTCCCCTTACTTCGTCCAAGAAAAATTTCAAACTGCTCCTGCGCAGCTGCATACTTCTCTTTCTCATACAGATCCATGCCTTTTTGATAGACCTTATTGATGCCGCTGAATTCCATGCTCTGCTGTGCCCGCCCCGGGACAAATGTCAGCAACAACAGCAACAGTAAAGGGGATGCAAACAACTTCATAAACGTGCCATCAGTTGAATTTCGGATAAATTTAAAACAAATCCCGGAAACCTATTTGCCGAAACCTGGCTTTTAATTAACATTTAACTGTTAATTTCCCGGATTATTTTATTTTTTCTCTACATTTGTTGGGTTGTAATAAATCCTGCAAATAACCTGCCAGAATCATAAAAGGGAGCCCTATGGAATATGTGATTCAGTTTGAAAACGCCAATATTTATCAAAACGAAAACCTGATCCTTAAAAATATTGACCTTCATATCAGGGAACAGGAATTTGTCTACTTTGTCGGGCGGGTAGGAAGTGGCAAGACCACCCTGATCAAGGTGATCAATGCCGAACTTCCGTTGAAAGAAGGAGATGGGTATGTTTTGGATTATAACCTGAAAAAAATCAAAAAAAAGCATATTCCCACCCTGCGGCGAAATCTGGGCATTGTGTTTCAGGATTTTCGTCTGCTTACAGACCGTTCTGTATTTGAAAACCTGCAATTTGTGCTGAAAGCCACGGGATGGAAGGACAAAAAAGCGATCAAAGCACGCATCGATGAAGTGCTTGAAAGGGTAGAACTGACCTATAAGGGATATAAAATGCCTCACCAGTTATCCGGCGGCGAACAACAGCGGGTGGTCATTGCCCGGGCCCTTCTGAACGACCCGCCCATTCTTTTGGCTGACGAACCCACTGGCAACCTGGACCCTGAAACCTCCGAAGACCTGTTAAAACTACTGATGGAAATCAACCAGTATGGCAAAACCATTGTAATGGCCACCCATGCCTATGAACTGGTCAAAAAATTCGAGGCCCGAACCCTCAAATTCGAGAATAGCCAGATCTTCGACACCAGCAATACCGAAGAAATCGACCTGGATTCATTGGTATAAAGTTTAATTAACAGTTTGTATTTCAGTATAATAATAGCATGTAATTCGTTGGTCTCGCTAACCTCTGCCATGGAACCCCCATGTTTTATTCATTACCTTTTGTGCTAGTCGGTGCATAGGGATTCATTGGCATAAATTCACTTAAAAGCCTGTATTTCAATATAATAATAGCACATCCGGTTGCCTCGCTAACCTCTGCCATGGAACCCCCATGCTTTACGCATTGCCTTGTTGTGTAAGGCCAAACAACAGTTGCCCCGCCTTCACTTTTCTGA
The DNA here is from genome assembly GCA_913055635.1 of uncultured Bacteroidota bacterium. Taxonomy (GTDB): domain Bacteria; phylum Bacteroidota; class Bacteroidia; order Bacteroidales; family UBA12077; genus JAGXLC01. The sequence continues at coordinate 30,093 of CAJXLK010000014.1, read as the reverse complement.
GGCGGGGCAACCACTTACCTATAGCTTATGTTATGCAGCAGTCCTATTTACGCGGCTTGCCAAGTCTTCCCTTCAGCCGGTGAAATTGTATCTCTGAAGCCCATGCGTGGGCCAGAGCGGTTTTTTACCTCCCTGGCCTCGCCCTGATCGTCTTTATAATAAGCTCTCCAGCATAAGGCTCCTGCTAAAACGCGCGGGGCAATATTTGAGTTTTTGTCCGATTTTCCTTTTTGTCAGAAGATCAGAAACAATAACGGTTTTCCTCGATCAGTTTATCGGCAATGCGACGCCGGGCAGCTTTGACATTCACCATGGGGACATCGGTGAAATGCTGGATACCCCGGCGATATTTTTCCTCATCTTCTTCTGAATCCATGGAATAAATGGCATCCATGGCATATTTGCGGATGGTGTCGGCCACATCAACCATCAACACATCAAGGATATCACGGTAGAGGTTCTGATCGCCCTGAGCCTGGATGGATTCACGTTTCTGAATGCGCAACATAGTGGATTCAGCAACGTAGGTCAGGGTAACGATATCGGACAGGTTGTTGAGGATCTCCTGTTCATGGGCCATCTTTCGGCCAAATTTATTGGAGGCCGCTTCGATGATCATCAGGGCGATCTTCTTGAAGCGATCGATGAAGAAGGCTTTATCCTCAAAGTAGCCGGAAGAGGGATGGGCTTTAAACTCGGATGCTTCCAACTCCTCCATGACTTGTTTGGCCTGGCCAAATACATCTATTTTATGTTTATGTCCGCGTTTAACGACAGTATCGGCGACCCAGATGCGGTTGATCTCATTGGTTCCTTCAAAAATGCGGTTGATCCTGGAATCGCGGTAGGCGCGGTCGGCGGGCATCTCTGAGGAGAATCCCATGCCGCCCATAATCTGAACCATCTCATCTACTACGTAATCAAGCATCTCAGAGCCATAGACTTTCAGCAAAGCAGCTTCGGCTTCATACTGCACGAAGGCTTCCATATGGGATTTGCCATATTCCATTCCTCCCTGCTGATAGGCTTCAATGGCTTCATCAACATTTTTACTGGCCCGGTATACAGCCGATTCATTGGCAAAATTGCGGATCACCTGCTCGGCCAGTTTATATTTGATGGAACCGAAACCGGAAATCAGGGTGCCAAATTGTTTGCGCTCATTGGCATAGTTCACCGACTGGGTTATCGCCCTTTTGGCGGCGCCAATGACATTGCCGCCCAGTTTGATGCGCCCCATATGAAGGGTATACAAGGCAATGCGGAACCCCTCGCCCCGGCGACCCAACAGATTTTCGACCGGCACCTTCACATCATTGTAAAAGATCTGGACCGTGGATGATCCCTTAATGCCCATTTTAGCTTCTTCGGGCTTGATCTCAATGCCTTCGCTGTTCCCGTCAACAATCAGGGCACTGAGGATGCGGTCAGAACCGATTTTGGCGAAAACCACCTGCACATCGGCAAATCCTCCATTGGTAATCCACATTTTCTGACCATTGAGGATGTAGTACTTTTCGTCCTCTGACAGGACCGCCTTGGTTTTGCCGGCATTGGCATCTGAACCGGCACCGGGCTCGGTCAGGCAAAAAGCTGCCATCGCTTCACCGGAAGCCAATTTGGGTAAATAACGATCTTTCTGGTCCTGGTTGCCATAATAAGCGATCGGGAGGGTCCCGATGCCGGTGTGGGCTGAATAGGCAACCGAGAATGAATAACCCGCGCCCAGCACCTCATTGGCATACATCGAAGTCAAAAAAGACTGGCCGAATCCACCATATTCCTCCGGCAATGAAATGCCCAACAAACCAAGCTCACCGGATTTCTCCAGGATACTGCGCATCAACCCTTCTTCCTTTTGATCAATGCGGTCCAGGTTACAGAATACTTCGGTCTCAAGAAAATCCTGACAGGTCTGGGCGATCATCGTTTGTTCTTCATCAAACTCTTCCGGAATGAATATTTCATTGGCATCAGTGGTTTTGGTTAGGAATTCACATCCTTTTATGTTCAGTTGTTGTTCCATCATTGAGGCGATTTAAGTTATAAATTGAGCGATTGTTCTATAATTTCAGCTATATCCAGGTTTTTAACATCCGATTCGCGGTTTTTGTATTTGATGCCATCGGTAAGCATGACCATACAATAAGGGCAGGCCGTGGCAATAATTTGAGCGCCGGTATCAAGGGCTTCCTCTGTACGTTCAATAAAGACCTCTTTATCTCCGGGTTCGGCTTCTTTAAACATTTGCCCCCCTCCTGCACCGCAACACAGGGCAAAGCTTTTGTTGCGCGGCATCTCTTCCAGGTGGATGGGGGTAGCTTTGAGCACATCCCGGGGGGCTTGATATTCTCCGTTGGCCCTTCCCAGGTAACACGGATCATGAAAAGTCACCACCTGATCGCGGAACACCTCCGAGTCGAGGCGCAGGGTACCTTCGCGTATGAGCTTCTGAAAGAACTGGCTGTGATGCCACACTTCATAATGGCCTCCAAAATCGGGGTATTCATTTTTGAACGTATTATAGGCATGGGGATCACAAGTAAGTATTTTTTTAACCCCGTAGGCATTGAGCAGTTCCACGTTGGTCATGGCCTGCATCTGGAAAAGCATCTCATTGCCTGCCCGCCGGGCTACATCACCGCTCGAGGATTCTTCGGTGCCTAATACGGCATAGCTGACATTCAGGTAAGTCAAAACTTTAATAAAGGAGCGGGTAACTTTCTTATAACGATCGTCATAAGCCCCGGCACTGCCGATCCATACCAAATATTCGGGTTGTTCGCCCCGGGCATGGAGATCCGACATCAGAGGTACTTCTATTTTGCGTTGTGACATAATCGGTTCTTTGAGGCTTTATGATTCATTGATGTAGAGATCCCCGGCCCATTCCATCCGATCTTCCTGCGAGTATTGCCAGGGAGCCCCGTTGTTTTCAATGTTGGAAAATATGGCATTCAGGTCACCCGGGCCGGATGATTCCTCCATAACCAGATACCTACGCATTTCCACAATGAGCGAAGGGTGATTGATGTTGATCGGGCATTCCTGGGCACATGCATTGCATAGGGTGCAGGCCCACAGCTCCTGTTCAGTGATGTAATCACGCAACAGGGATTTGTTGTCATCATAATCCCTGCCATGTTTCACCATCATGGGGCCCTTTTCTCTCATGCGCTCCCGCACATCCATGATGATCTTTCGCGGGGAGAGTTTCTTGCCGGTGATATTGGCCGGGCACACTGCGGTACACCTGCCACACTGTGTACACGCCAATGAATCAAAATAGGTCTTCCACGATACATCCTCCACATCCTTCACCCCGAAACGTCCGGCTTCTTCCTCCTCTTCCGCCGGTGGATCGAACGAGGCATTGGGATCCATCATCATCTGAACCTCTTTCTTTACATTTTCCATGGTGTAAAGCTTACCCAGCGGGTCAAGCCGGCTAAGGAAAACATTGGGCACGGAGAGAAAAACATGAAAATGTTTGGAATACGGCAAATAATTGGCAAAGAAAAAGATCACCAATATGTGCACCCACCAGTTGATCTCATGCCACAGATGCAACTGATCTGCAGGCAGCGAGGCAAACCAGGGGGCCATCAGACGGCTGACCGGAAATACCCCGTGTAGTTCATGGCCGCTGGCAAGGGCATGCTGAATGTAGAAAGTATTCATTCCCAAAAGGGAAATCATCAACACCAAAATTAACGTCAGGGCAATGTTGGCATCCACATGTTTCTTATGATCCATCTCGATGCCGGAGAACCTCTTGACATGAAGAAACAACCGGCGGACTAGAAAAACCACGATGGCCACGGCAATGATCAGGGCAAAGACATCACCGGCCCCGATGATCACATCGTAGACCACTCCCAGCACCCTGAAGATTCTTTCGCTGCCGGCAATGCCGTCCACCACCATTTCAATGCTGCCGATCAGGATGACCAAAAAGCCCCAAAAAACCAGGGCATGCAATAATCCAATTACGGGGCGGCGGAAAATTTTGGTCTGACCAATGGCCACCCCCATCATCTGACTAAAGCGGCGCCCCAACTTGCGGATGGGATAATCCTGTCGGGTGAGTTTAAAATAGGCTAAAAGTCGATTTACCGTATAGGCAAAAATGCCCAGGGTGAGCAGCAGGGCTAGAATAAATACAATTTGTTTCTCCATAGAACCTCAAATTTAAATATGGCAACAGAAAGAGGGTTCTGTTGCCATATTATGATGATGGATTAGGATCGGGCTTGTCTGAATGCCTGGGTTAATTCAGGGAGTACCTTCATGGCATCGCCCACGATGCCATAGTCTGCCACATCAAAGATGGGGGCATCCTGGTCGGTATTGATCGCCACAACATACTTGGCTTCGCTAACGCCTGCAATATGCTGGATGGCACCGGATATCCCCACAGCTATATACAGGTCGGGGGCAATGATCTTTCCGGTTTGCCCGGTATGTTCCTCGTGGGGCCGCCAGCCTTCATCTGAAACCGGACGGGAGCAAGCCAGGGCTGCTCCGAGCTCATCGGCCAGGGCTTCCAGTTTATCCCAATTATCCGGTGATTTCATGCCTCGCCCGCCTGAAACAACCAGATCGGCATCGGTGAGCAACAGCTTATCGCGGTGCTTCTCCACATCTTCCACCTTCGTTTGAACCTGGTCGGGGGTAACCTCAGGCTCAAAATTTTCAATGACCGGCTCCTGGGTATTTTCATACATGCCATAGGAATTCTGAGCCAGGGTCAATACCTTTTTCTGGGCTTTCAACCGGACATTAGCGAAGGCCTTCCCGGAAAAGACTTTTTTATTCACGGTGAAAGGTTCCAGGCTGGAGGGGAGCTCTTTGACCTCCGAGCCGAGACCGGCCTTCATTCGGGCAGAAAGGCGCGGAGCCAGGGCTTTGCCAGTGTTATTGTGGGCCATTACCAGGATATCAGCCCCTTCATGGTCGGCTACCTGCTGGATGACTGATGTATAAGCCTGGTTATCAAGATAAGTCAAATGCTGCTGGTTGACCGAAACAATCTTATCCGCACCATAATCGGCCAACTGACGAAGATTATCTTCCTCCACATCACCAATGGAAAGGGCCACGGTCTGGGTATTGGCCATTTCCGCCAGTTTGTTTGCGTAGGAGACCAGTTCAAAGGTGGATTTCTTAAACTGGCCGTCCCAATGTTCTGTATAAACTAATATTGCCATGATGTTTGTTTTTTGCGAATTCTCATTTTGTGATTATTAGCAGAGGTGTTACCCGGTAGCCATCAAATGACTTTGGCCTCGTTTTGAAGTACATCAACCAGTTCCTGAACATTTTCAGGATCAATCATCTTACACGGCGGTTTGGCCTGGGGCAATTGATAATCTGCAAACTCAACCATAGGCTCTGTTTCAACCGGCTCAACCACTTCCAGCTTCTTTTTGCGGGCCATCATAATGCCGCGCATATTGGCAATACGGGGCTCTATGGCGATACCCTTCTGGGCAATCACCACCAGCGGAAGGGAAGAAGATATTTGTTCCTTACCCCCATCGATTTCGCGAATGATTTTGGCCTGGTCATTTTCCATCTCAAAAGAAGAAACGGCCGAAACAGAGGGATAGCCCAATAATTCAGAAAGCATGCCGCCAACAGCAGCCCCATTGTAATCGCTCGACTCAATGCCGGTAAAAATGATATCAAAATCCCGCTGGCGAATCACTTCCGCCAACTGGGAAGCGGTGAAAAAGGCATCGAGGGGGTCGGCATTTACGCGGATGGCATCATCGGCCCCAATGGCCAGGGCTTTTCGTATGGTAGGTTCAGAACCCTTTTCCCCGACATGCACCACAGTGACCGATTCAATCGAATTGCTGCTGTCTTCTTTCAGTTGCAATGCCCGGGTCAGGGCCAGTTCATCCCAGGGATTGATCACCCATTGTATGCCGCTGGTATCCAGCTGGGTGTTGTCGTTGACAAAACGCACCTTGGTGGTGGTATCCGGCACATTACTTATACAAACTAGAATTTTCATTGACCTTGGTGTTTAGGTTAATATTGCGTTATGCGTTAAAAGATTGGCTTTTATAATCAATTTATATTGCGGTGTATATAAATTTAAGGGTAGCAAATATATAAATAAGATCAGAAAATTAAAATTTTTACCCCGGCGATAGGCTGTATTCAGGGATTGGCGTAAGGCCAGCCCGGCTTTGGCGGGTTGAAGTAACCGGCCATAAAGCCTCTGTGAACCTGCAGTGGGGATATGTTGAAAAACAACCTCAACAAGTCATTGAGGCATCTGCAAATACGCCATTGGTCCTGCTTCTATGACAGAATTCACTCAATGGGATCAATGTAGACTGAAAATAAATTGATACTTTTGTTTACAGCCAATAAAATCAGGTTCAAATGGATGCATTATTGATCATGGTTGTTACGGCAGTCGGCTACATTGCCATGTACCGTTTATACGGTCGTTACATCGGAAGAAAGATCATGAAGCTGGATCCCGATGCAAAAGTTCCCTCATCAACCCTGGAAGACGGCATTGACTATGTTCCTACCAAGAAAGAGGTGATCTTCGGCCACCATTTCACTTCCATTGCCGGGACAGGCCCCATAGTAGGCCCGGCCATTGCCATCATCTGGGGCTGGATCCCGGCGCTGATCTGGATCTTTGTGGGCAGCATCTTTATGGGCGCAGTGCACGATTTCGGAGCCCTGATCATCTCCATGCGCAATAAGGGTAAATCGCTTTCTGAATTTACTTCCAAATATCTGACCCCGCAATCGCGGTTTTACTTTTTTGTGGTCATCTTTCTCGAGCTTTGGCTGGTGATCGCTATTTTCGGGTTGGTGATCTCGGTGATTTTTCACATGTATCCATCTGCGGTAATTCCAGTATGGCTGCAGGTAGTTATTGCTCTGAACCTGGGTTACCTGGTAACCAAGAAAGGCAAGAGCATCTTTTTGTGGTCGGTTCTTTCGGTGGTTTTGATGTACCTGACGGTCATCTGGGGCAGTTACATGCCCCTTAAGATGCCTGGTATTGCAGGCATCCCTGCCACGGGGGTCTGGACGCTTATTCTTCTGGCTTATGCCTACATCGCCTCCACCCTTCCGGTGACCCGGCTATTACAACCCAGGGATTTCATCAACTCCTACCAGTTGTTGATCGCCATGGCCCTGATGGTTTTTGGGGTGTTTTCGGCCACCCTGACCCAGGATATGGAAGTGGTAGCCCCGCCGGTGCAAACAACCCCGCAGGCCGCTCCGCCCATGTGGCCCTTCCTGTTCATCACCATTGCCTGCGGTGCCATCTCCGGATTCCACTCACTGGTGGCATCCGGCACCTCCGCCAAACAGGTTCGCAGCGAAAAGGATTCCCTTTTCGTTGGCTACGGATCAATGGTAACGGAAGGTTTCCTGGCCACACTGGTTACCATTGCCGTGGCTGCCGGTATAGGCCTGGGCTACGAACACAATGGCCAAATGCTCTTTGGAGCCGAGGCCTGGACCAACCATTACGCCTCCTGGGCCGCGGCCCAGGGCCTCAACGATAAGGTTGGATCATTTGTCATTGGTGCCGCCAATATGATCAAAACCATGGGCATCCCATTCTCAGTGGCTATTGCCATCATGGGCGTTTTTGTGGCCTCCTTTGCCGCCACCACCATGGACTCGGCCACCCGGGTGCAACGCTACGTGGTGACTGAATTGTTCGACTTCCTGGGCGTTAAAGCCTTTAAAAATATTTATTTTACCACTTTTGTGGTGGTGGCCACCGCTGCCCTGCTGGCATTCGTATCCGGTGCCGACGGCAAAGGCGCCCTCACCCTTTGGCCCATCTTCGGAGCCATCAACCAAACCATGGCCGGCCTCGCCCTGATTGTCATTACCCTCTACCTGAAAAATAAAAGCAATACCCGCTGGCTTATTGCCGGAATTCCTGCCGCTTTCATGGTGGTGATGACCCTTTGGGCTTCCCTGCTTAATGAAATCAATTTCATCCAATCCCAAAACTGGTTGCTATCAGTGGTCAATGGGCTGATCATCATTTTGGTCGTGCTAATTGTTGTCGAAGGAACCCGAAAGCTCCTGGTAACCAGCCCCTATGCCCAGCAGACACCACAACCTGAAATCTCCCAGCAAAACGCCTGACGACATGCAAGATGAAGCACAGAAAAAACTGCTCCATCATTACCTTAAAGCCAATCTTCCCGGGGTGCTCCTCTTTATCATCCTCTATCTGACCGATCACTACATCCTGGCCACCCCGCTGCACTTCAACATCAGTCAGGCCGTAGTAGCCCTGCTGATCCTCCAGGGATTCTTTGCCATCGGGGCTCCCCTGGGTTATCGCATCTGGTTCATCCGCCAGGTCCAACTGGAACAATACCTGCAGAAAAATCGCTTCCTTCGCTTTGAAAAAAAATTCATATCAATCTCTGCCCTGACCATATACCTGCTAATCATCGGATACCTGGCCGGGCCTTCCCGCATCCCCCTCTCCCTTATGGTCCTGTTTGGCATTTATGTCCTGTATTTTTATTTTCCTTCCCAAAAAAGAATGGCCTCGGAAAAAAGAATCTTCCGTGTCAGTGACCAGGAACCCGACAAAACTGAAAATTTTTAATACCTTAGAAACAAAATCGCATGAGAGGAAGCCCTAACCTGGAGGAAAGCCTAACAAAACAGTTGATCCGAAAATCAATCGCTGTTATGAGAAATCATGCCCCTGTTATGAGAAATCATGCCCCTGTTATGAAAAATCGATCCCTCCTTTTTTGAAAAATTAATCCCTGTTATAGGAAACCGATCGCTGTTACGGGAAATCAAACGCTAATATGCAGAAAAAAAATTTGACAAATAAAATAGCCGCTTTGCTCCGCTCCATTGAGCGGGGCCATCAGATGCGCGCCGCCGAGATGCATGAGTGGGAAGAAAAGGAATTGCGCAATATATTTGCAATCATGGTAGCAGGTCCATCAGCCGGGGTTCCTGCCCCTCCTGTTCACATTACCCTTGAGTTGTTGCCCGAAATGGAGAAGGATGTTACCATTATGATGAACCGGATCCAAACAGCCCACGATCCGCTGGGAGAACTTTTTTCCACCCTTGACCCGGTGTGAAGCTGGTAAACGGGAAGGAAACTTCCTCCCGCTTAATATCACCCCGCTTAGCGGGGTTAAGTTCCAAGTGCACCCCGCTAAGCGGGGTAAGTTCCAAGTGCACCCCGCTAAGCGGGGGTAAGTTCCAAGTACACCCCGCTAAGCGGGGGTAAGTTCCAAGTGCACCCCGCTAAGCGGGGGTAAGTTACGAGTGCACATCGCTTAAGGCAAATAAGCCAATGAGTGAAACCCGATTGAAGCAACCCCCGAATAGGGATAAATTTCATTACGATAAAGACTTATTAAAGGTTATGACTCAAAAGAGGGTTGACGATTATGCCTTGTTGTGTAAATCTGTGCAACCAATTGTATCGATATAAAACGCCCTTAAAATGAGTGATCGATCACCAGACCTCCGGTTTTTATTAGGCAAGGGCGGGGTGGGAAAATCCACTTTTTCAGCACTGCTGGCCCTTGATAAAAGTAAAGCGGGCCTCAACACCCTGCTGGTTTCCATGGATCCGGCCCATAACCAGGCCGACATCTTCCAGCAGCCACTCTCAGAAAAACCAACAGCCCCCTCCCCTAACCTACGCATTCTTCAGGTCAACCTGGAAAAACACATCAAAAATTACCTGAAAGAAAGTGAAAATAACATCAAGCAGCGGTACAATTATTTGACAGCCTTCAACATACAGGATCATTTCAAGACCCTCCAATATTCGCCCGGGATAGAAGAGTATGCCATGCTTCGGGCTTACGGAACCCTATTAAAGACATACCCGGGTTGCGATGTAATCATTTTTGATATGCCGCCAACTGCCATGGCCCTGCGATTCTTTTCCCTGCCGCAGATAAGCCTGAGCTGGATCGAAGAATTGATCAAATTGAGGGAAAAAATTTTAAAAAAACAGCAGATCGTCTCCAACATCCGCATGGGCAAGAAAAAAATAGAAACAGATCCGGTCCTGACCAGACTCAAAGAGATGCAAAAGGAATACGATTCAATCAGCCAGCGTTTTGAATCCCCATCCCTGGGTATATTGCTGGTAACCCGGCCGGATGATCTTTCCCTGGCAGAAAGCCAGAGGATTCATAAAAAAATGAATGAATTGAACCTTTCCATTGACCAGGTCATATTAAATGGCAGCATGGATGAAAAATGGCTTGTAAAGGTGAGCCATCACATCCCGGCAAACGACCACATTGGAATGCCCCAAAGCAAAGACCCGCTTATTGGTATGAACAACCTCACCGGCTATCTTTCCGCCAATGCCCAACAATTTAAAAAGATTTGACCAGGGTTTAAAGCAGACCGTGTAAGCCATATGCTTAAAATACCTATCCCGCTTTAACCCGTCCCGGTTGGCGGGGTGTTAACATGACTATACCCCCGCTAAGCGGGGTTCTTAAAAACTTTGACCCCGCTAAGCGGGGTGTTATTCTTTGACCCCGCTAAGCGGGGTGTTATTGACCCCGCTAAGCGGGGTGTTATTCGGATAAGAGCCCCAGGGTTTAACGAAATCTGGTGATCTATATCAACCCAGAGATTAACAATCCTCATAGGCCACTGATTTGAGGATCACATGGAAACATCCAAATTGGTCATTTTAAAAAAATGACAAATTAAGCCATTGATGAAGAAAAGATTTTCAATAGCACGAAAGCTGGCGTTAGGTTTTGGCGCAGTTTTTCTGGCTTTCGTGGCCGGTGCAGCTATAATGGTTCATACCTCCTTAGAAAACAAACATTTAAACAATTCCATTACGCAGTTATACAGGCCCTCGACCAATAATCTGACCAAACTCAGGCAGGTGGTGGTTGATTCAAAAATGTTGATCAAAAACTGGGTCTTTATCGACAAACAAAGTGGCACGCCTGATAAGTTGAGGCTTAAAAGGCTTCACGATTCTGTCCTTCCGGGTGTGATCAGCCAGCTCGAAGAGCTGGCACCTCAATGGGATTCTACGAATCAGAGAACATTCAAAAAAATCAGGCAAACGATCAACGATTCTTTAATACCCCAGCACAAGAGGGTCATGCGCCAACTCAACAGTTTTGAGAGTTACAATCAGGCCAGTGTACTTTTTGAGGTCAGGCCGTTGGTTGAAGAAGGAGGTCGCATCATGAAGCTGACGGAACGGGTATTAGGGGATCTGGATCAGTTGATCAAGGTACAAAGTCAAAAGATGACCCGGGCCAATAAGCAAATGAATGCCTCCTTTGAGCAATTTCCATGGATTGTGGGGATTATTTCTCTTTTGGTGATGCTTATTCTCTTAATAGCCGGTTACCTGACCAATCGTACCATCACCCGGCCGGTTAAGCAAGGTGTTCGGTTTGCGCAGGCCATTGAGGGGGGTAATCTGACAGCCCGGGTCAACATCCGCCAAAGAGATGAGATTGGCGAGTTAGCTCAAAGCCTGGAGAACATGGCAAGCAAACTCAACGAAATGGTGGGACGGATAACCGAAAGTGCCGAACAACTCACCAGCACCAGTCAACAGATCAACGAACGTACCCGGGAGTTGTCCAACGGGGCTAACCATCAGGCCAATTCTTCCCAGCAAGTGGCCTCCTCCATGGAAGAGATGGCTTCCAACATTCAGCAGAACTCAGACAATTCAAAAGCGACCGAGCAAATCTCCAGGCAAACTGCCGACAAAAGCCAACAAATCGGCCAGGCTGCCCAGGACAGCCTGACATCCATCCACAACATTGCCGAGAAGATAAACATTATCAGCGACATAGCCTACCAAACGAACATCCTGGCTTTGAATGCAGCTGTAGAAGCTTCCCGGGCCGGTCAATATGGCAGGGGCTTCTCGGTGGTGGCGGCTGAAGTCAAAAAGCTGGCAGAAAGGAGCCGCTCGGCGGCCGAAGAGATTCAGCAATACACCGATACCGGAGTCTCCACCATTGAAAAAGCCCAGCAAATGATCAGCAATGTTGTTCCCCAAATCGAAAAAACATCCCGGCTGGTTCAGGAGATTTCAGCAGCCAGCAAGGAACAGAATGAAGGGGCCGACCAGGTGAACCAGGCCTTGCAATCGCTCAATCAAATCACCCAGGATAACCTTCAGCTCTTTGACGGGCTGCATCAGGATGCCGATCAGTTATCCCACCAGGCCAGGGTCCTTGAAGAGGTAACCTCGTTTTTCAAAACCCGAAATCAATAAACCTTCCTTTGGGCTAAAACATAACCTATTCATTCCCTGTAAAAAATTGCTTTGTTTCCGGTAGCAGGAATCAAGGTTATTGGGAGAAGACTTTACTTTTTACGAAAAAGCCCATAAAGGGGGATGCCCACCAGGATGGTTCCAATGGCAATGGATGATTCAACGGGTCTTTCAGCAAAACCCAACACCAGAATGGCCAGGTTGGTGACCATAAAGAATACCGGGAAAAAGGGGTGGCCGGGCGAGCGGAAAACGGACATGCCCCGCCGGTGCAAAATAAAAACTCCGGCAACCGCCATCAAGGGAAATATACTAAGGGCAAAACCCATATAGGTCAATATTTCATCAAAAGCCCCGATAAAAACGATCAGTATAGCCACCGCTCCCTGGATGATCACCGAGAGATGAGGTACGCCGGTGCGGGGATGGATCCGGGCGGCAAACCTGAAAAAATGCCCCTGGCGGGCCATGGCATAATATATCCGGGGCCCGAGGATGATCAGGGCACTTACCGATGAAAACAGGGCAATGGCAATCAACAGGGAAAAGACCCGCCCGGAAGTGTCGCCAAAAAGATTGGTAATGGCGGTTGTTCCCACCGAGATCACACCTTCCATGTCGCCGGGGGGTATGGCGTAAACAAAAAACATATTGAGCAACAAATAAAGCACAATCACGACAGCCGTGCCCATCAGCAGGGAACGGGGCAGGTTTCGCTGTGGATTGCGTACTTCGGAGCCGATATAAGCCGCCGCATTCCAACCCGTATAAGCAAACAAAATCCACATCACCGAGAGCCCCATATTTTTAAACCCACCAAAACTGTAATCGGTGGGGGTGGTTTGGGTGAAGTGATCAAAACTACCGGCGCCGGAAGAAAAGCCCAAAACAATCATCCCCACAATGAGAACAATTTTAATGACCGTCAATACATTATGAACCCGACTTCCCAGGCGCAGGCCCTGTAGGTGAAGCAATGTAAAAATCAGGATCAGGGCCATGGCAAAGCCTTTTCGGGCAAAGACTGTTCCGCTTACTCCCAGTAATTGCCCATCAGGGGCCCAACCGGGAAAGGCTTCCAGCAAATATTCACTCATTCCAATGGAGGCGGCCGCAACAGGTGCGGAAAAACCCACAATAAAAGATATCCAGCCGCTCAAAAAACCGGCCATGGGGTGAAACAGGCGGGACAAAAAATAGTATTCCCCGCCGGCATAGGGCATCGCCGTACTCAACTCGGCATAACAAAAAGCCCCGCTCAGTGCAATCAACCCGCCGATGGCCCAAAGCACAACCATAACCACCGGACTGCGCAGGTTTTCCATTAACAAGCCACTAGTGGTAAATATACCAGTGCCCACCATATCAGCTACAATGATGGCTACTACCGAAAGGAGCCCCAACCTGCGGGCCAAACCATTGCTCGCAGATGTGCTCATTGTTCCCCCTCTTTGATTTTTCGGGCAATTAAAACACCACGGCTGCTGACCCGACGAATGGTGGTTTCATATTGCGGATCCCCACGCAGCGCTTTTAGAAAATCGTCCATGGCAAAACCCATATTGGACACATTATGTGCCGTAATGGCACCACCTTTACTTATCTTGTCATTGAGCATACGATAATATTGAAGATACTGAGATTTATCGGCATCCAAAAACACCATGTCAAAAGCACCCTTTATTTGGGGAATCTCGTCGAGGGCATCATTCAACCGCACATCAACTACCTCCGATAAGCCGGCCTGCTTCAAATTCAACTCAGCTTCACGCGCCCTTTGCTCATTGATCTCAATGGTGATCAATTCCCCTCCCGTCTGTTTCAAAGCCAGCCCCATCCAAAGTGCCGAGTAGCCATTGGAGGTGCCTACCTCTAAAACCCGCCTGTAGCCATTCTCTAAAATCAAATCATACAGCAAACGACCATCTTCCGGTGGAACATTCCACCGATTGGCCTTGTGGGGAAATGATTTCAATTTTTGTACCATTTTTTGATCCTTTAATCCCTGATAGGGTCCTTGATCCTGTCCTGTTGCATTTACAGGCCAAAGTAAAACGGCCACCCACACCAACAAACCCATTCCCGGCAAAAACTTCCAACGTACATCCACTGGTGCCATGATCAAATTATTTTTTATTCTAAATGTTGGTTGATTTTACAAAAATAAACTCTTTTGCCCACTTTCTTTAATGATCAAGTTCGCCCATCTTGTTAAAAATGCATCATCAACCCTTTTTTCGAATATCCTCATTATTTTTTAAACCTCAAAGCGGGATGATTGTTTGAACTTTATCAACCATTTAGAGAACAAAATTACAGCCTTAAATATACAATCTGTCAAACGGAAAACCAGCAAGCGGAAAAATTTCGTTATACCCGCCCATTAAGCGATCAAATAAAGCAGGATGATGTATGGGGAACTATTTCTCCATGGAAGTCACAAAAAGATTATGAAACGCAAGGGCCTTGTCTTAGAGAATGGGGTAAATGAATGATTTTGGATGTGGTTTATCCATGAACAATTAAAAGAACGTGTCCCCTTGACCTATGATGATTTGACCGAGCAGCTTCATCTAAAAAATCAATCCACATTTAAGGTTTAATCAAAAAATACTAATTTGGCCCCTGTAAAATGTTTGCCTGAACCATGAAAGTCATCATCAACCATCATCCCGTCACGTTGTTCAAAGGAGCAAGGGTAAAAGAAGCATTACAGCGCTTTGCCCTGGAGCATGGCAATGAGATGCCGCATGGCCCGTATATGGTAACCGATGGGGATGGGAATGTGCTGCGGATCACGGGTCGCCTTTCAGAAAATCAAAAGCTGTTTATCAAACCCCAAAACACCTGATATGAAATTTTTTCGGTTCCTTCTCTTAATTGCACTGGTCTTTTCTGTAATTTCCTGTTCCGATCAAAACCCAAAGCAGGATCAAACCACCGAAGTTGTTGTTCTTCATACCAACGACATGCATGCTTCGATTGAGGGCATGTCGAAGTTAGCGGCTTACAAGCAAAGCCTGGAAAAAAAGCATGAGCATGTGCTGCTGGTTAGTGCCGGTGATATTTTCAGCGGCAATCCGGTGGTTGATTTTCACAATAAAAGGGGATATCCCATGGTTGATCTGATGAACCGTTTGGGCTATCAGGCTTCCACGATGGGCAACCATGAATTTGACTATGGACAGGAAATATTGAAAAAACGCATGAAACAGGCAGACTTCCCGTTTATCTGTGCCAACATGGATACACGCCAAACTTCCCTTCCCCGGCCCCAACCTTATGTTGTGCTGGAAAGCGGTAACATCCGCATCTTCTTCCTCGGACTCCTTGAAATTGGACACAACGGGATACCATCGACCCATCCCGACAAAGTCAAAAACATTGAATTCAGTGATCCGGTGGGGGCGGCTCAATCCTACATCTCTCAAAAGGACCGCTACGATGCCTTCATTGGATTGACCCACCTGGGCTATGACTGGGACCAGGAACTGGCCCAAACTGTTCCTCAATTTGATGCCATCCTGGGCGGGCATTCCCACACCCTGGTCGACACCCCCAAAGTGGTTAACGGGGTTTTAATCAACCAGGCCGGAGACGATTTGAATTTTGTAGGTCAGTTAAACCTTACCTTTCAGGATGGGGAACTGATCAACCGCTCGGCCAAAAACATCAAGCTGGATCAGTATAATAAGGCGGACAGCACGATAGCCAAACTGGTGGACCAATATCAAAACAACGAAGCACTGAACCAGGTCATTGGAAAAGCCGCCGCACCTATTCAGGGCAAGGAGGAATTGGGAGCCCTTTTTACCGATGCCCAGCGAAAACTACATAACCTGGATTTTGCCTTCCAGAACAACGGAGGTATTCGCATACCGGAAATACCCAAAGGAAAAATACGGATTAAAACCATCTATGAACTCGACCCGTTTGGCAATGAGCTGGTCCAATTCGAGATGACCCCGGCCGAGATCAAATCGCTGATCCGTAATGCATCGCATCATGGCCATGTGGACCTTCAGATATCGGGGGGGAGTTACACCCTGCGGGTTCATGAACAGGGAGAAGAAGTTAAAGTGGAGGGGGTGGTCCTTAGAAACCAACAGGGACAGCCACTGAATGCCGATTCAACCTATCAGGTGGGGCTCAACAGTTACATTGCCAGCTCCTATGAATTTGATCATCATGATGAAGGCGAATCCCTGTATGTGACCACGGCCCAAAACCTGATCGACTTCATCAAACAGCAAGGAACCATTGACTACTCTGGTGTTGAAAGGGTCTTTACCGAAAAGGTGAATTAGCGAATGAAACCATTGGCCAGTGAAGCCTTAGCTGATGTAGCCATTGGCTGGTGAAGCCATCGATAAATCAAACCATCGGTAAGGGAAACCATCGGCAAATGAAGCCATAGATAGTGAAACCATCGGAAAGAGAGGCCATCGGAAAGAGAAACCATTGGTAAGTAAAGCCATCGGATAGTATAACCGCTCAAAGATAAACCAACCGGTTTGCCGGCACTGATCAGAGATAAAAAAAGAGGTTGCTCCAAAGGAACAGCCTCTTTTTTATTTTTTGATTTGACCTGCGATCTATTTCCTTCAATGAATAAAGATGACCCAATCCTCCAATCACGCCGTCATTTCCTCATTCCATTCCCGCGCCTTCGCTTCGCAACGTCGGGGCAGGCATTCAATCTTCGCCTCCACTTCGTTTAGCGGGGCAAGCATTTAAGCATTTCTTCATTGCTTCCACTCAGGCCTGAGCCGTTGGGCCGCCAAAATTCAGAGGCATATCGGGCCCGCCGCCGCCCTGTTTTTTCACGTCAATTTCTCCATAAGCCTGCTCATACTTGTCAATGTTATCTTTCAGGGCATTGAGAAAGCGCTTGGCATGTTCAGGGGTCATGATCACCCGCGACTTTACTTCCGCCTGGGGCACCCCTGGCATCACCCGCACATAATCCAGGATGAACTCTGAACTGGAATGGTTGATGATGGCCAGGTTGGAATAAATACCCTGGGCGACTTCCTGACTCAGGTTGATGTTGAGTTGATTGCCCTGCTCAGAATTGTTATTGTTGTTGTTTTGTTGGTTGTCACTCATAAGAAAGATTTATTTGGAATCGGCTTCCTGTTTTTCTTCTTTCTCACTGCTGGTCATTTGCTGATAATCGTCCATCGACCCGACAATCATGTTATCGAAATCGCGGTTGCCGGTTCCGGCCGGGATCTTATGGCCAACGATCACATTTTCTTTCAGGCCGATAAGCGGATCTTCCTTGCCCCGGATAGCGGCTTCATTGAGGACCCGTGTTGTTTCCTGGAATGAAGCGGCCGAGAGGAAGCTCTTGGTTTGCAATGCAGCCCGGGTAATCCCCTGGAGTTTCTGACTGGAGGTAGCCGGTACAGCATCTCTGGCCTGGACCGGTTTAAGGTCGCGGCGTTTAAGCATGCTGTTCTCATCCCGCAATTTACGGGTAGTAGTAATCTGGCCGGAACGCAGGTTATCGGAATCGCCGGCATCGGTAATGACCTTCTTATCGTAAATCCAGTCGTTTTCCTCCTGGAACTCCCACTTATCAGCAATCTGATTTTCAAGAAATTTGGTATCTCCCGGATCTTCAATCAGTACTTTGCGCATCATCTGACGCACGATGATCTCAAAGTGCTTGTCGTTGATTTTCACGCCCTGAAGCCGGTATACTTCCTGAACTTCATTGACGATGTATTCCTGAACCTTGGTAGGTCCTTTAATCGAGAGGATATCCGATGGGGTGATGGCCCCGTCAGACAGTGGGGTACCGGCCTTGACATAATCATTCTCCTGAACCAGGATTTGTTTGGACAGGGAAACCAGGTATTTCTTGGTTTCACCGGTCTTCGACTGAATGATGATCTCGCGGTTACCGCGCTTGATCTTGCCAAAGGAGACCTCCCCGTCGATCTCGGAAACAACAGCGGGGTTCGACGGATTTCGGGCCTCAAAGAGTTCAGTAACCCGGGGCAGACCACCGGTGATGTCGCCCGATTTACCAACGGTACGGGGGATCTTAACCAGGATATCGCCGGTTTTCACCGCATCTCCTTCCTGGCTAACGACATGTGCCCCCACCGGCAGGTTATAGGTCTTCAGGACATTGTCATTGTCATCGACAATGTGAATTTCCGGATTCTTCTTCTTATCCTTGGTTTCAATGATCACTTTTTCGGTGAATCCGGTTTGCTCGTCCGATTCTTCTTTATAGGTAATGCCATGGATGACATTGTGGAATTTGACCTTCCCTTCAGCTTCCGATATGATCACGGCATTGTAGGGATCCCATTCGCAGATGGTGTCGCCCTTATTGACTTCATCTCCACTGTTGAAGTAGAGCCGTGAGCCATATGGAATATTATTGGTGGTGAGAACGATATTGGTGTTTTTGTCGAGAATCCGCAATTCAGCCAACCGACCAATAACGATATCCACCTTTTTGCCGTCTTCCTCTACTTTTTGTACTGTTCTCAGTTCATCAATTTCGAGGTAGCCGTCATATTTGGAAACGATACTCGAATTGGCGGCAATATTGGAGGCCGTACCACCCACATGGAAAGTTCGCAGGGTCAGCTGTGTACCGGGTTCTCCAATGGACTGGGCTGCAATTACACCGACCGATTCGCCTTTTTCCACCAGTTTGCCGGTGGCCAGGTTGCGGCCGTAGCATTTCGAGCAAACCCCATCCTTGGTTTCACAGGTCAATACCGAACGAATTTCAATTTGTTCCAGCGGTGATTCTTCTATTTGCTGGGCAATCGCTTCGGTAATCATATTACCCGATTCAATGATCAGCTCGCCGGTAAAGGGGTGGTAGATATCGTGAACGGCTATACGTCCAAGGATACGCTCGCCCAGGGTTTCGATCACCTCTTCGTTCTTCTTGATCGGGCCAACGACCAGCCCCCGCAGGGTGCCACAATCCTCTTCACGGACAATCACATCCTGGGATACATCGACCAGGCGACGGGTTAAGTAACCGGCGTCGGCTGTCTTCAATGCGGTGTCGGCCAATCCCTTCCGGGCACCGTGGGTGGAGATGAAATACTCCAGCACACTCAAACCTTCTTTAAAGTTAGAGAGAATGGGGTTTTCGATGATCTCAGAACCCGAAGTTCCCGATTTCTGTGGTTTAGCCATCAGCCCGCGCATGCCGGAAAGCTGACGAATCTGCTCTTTGGAGCCCCTGGCTCCGCTATCCAACATCATATAAACCGAATTGAAACCCTGGTTATCGGAACTGAGCTGCTTCATCAATATTTGGGTCAGATTGGCATTGGTGTGGGTCCACACATCAATGATCTGATTGTACCGTTCCTTATTGGTGATGAAACCCATATTGTAATTGTTCATCACTTCATCGACCTGCTGATATCCGGAGGGGACCAACTCCTCTTTTTCTTGTGGAATAATGATATCATCCAGGTTAAAGGACAATCCTCCACGGAAAGCGGAGTTAAAGCCAAGGTCCTTGATGTCATCGAGGAATTTGGCTATCTGAGTGGCATCGGTACGCTTGAGCACTTCTCCAATCAGGTCGCGCAGGGATTTTTTAGTAAGCAGGTTGTTGACAAAGCCAAATCCCTGGGGGATATACTGATTAAAGATAATGCGTCCCATGGTGGTATCGACGACCCGGGTAGCCGGATTGCCCTGCTCATCATAATCGTTGATGCGCACTTTTACACCGGCATGCAATGCCACGGCGCCCTCATTATAGGCAATAATGGCTTCTTCGGGGGAATAGAAGGTAAGGCCTTCTCCTTTAACTCCTTTGCGTTCTTTGGTGATATAATAAAGGCCCAGCACCATATCCTGAGAAGGTACTGTAATAGGAGCCCCGTTGGCTGGGTTCAACACGTTATGGGTAGAGAGCATCAGCAGTTGGGCTTCTACAATAGCGGCATTGCCCAGGGGCAGATGGACTGCCATCTGGTCGCCATCAAAATCGGCGTTAAAAGGAGTACAAACCAACGGATGCAACTGAATGGCTTTTCCTTCAATCAGTTTGGGCTGAAAAGCCTGTATACCGAGCCGGTGAAGGGTGGGTGCCCGGTTCAGCATAACGGGATGGCCCTTCATCACGTTTTCAAGGATATCCCATACCACCGGATCCTTACGGTCGACAATCTTTTTGGCCGATTTAACGGTTTTTACAATGCCCCTTTCAATGAGTTTACGGATGATGAAAGGTTTATAGAGTTCGGCGGCCATATCTTTGGGAATGCCGCACTCGTGCATCTTCAGTTCAGGCCCCACGCTAATGACCGAACGGGCGGAATAATCGACCCGTTTACCCAGCAGGTTCTGACGGAAACGGCCCTGCTTTCCTTTAAGGCTGTCGCTCAATGACTTGAGAGCCCGATTGGAATCGGTCTTCACCGCATTGGATTTACGGGAATTGTCAAACAGTGAATCGACCGCTTCCTGAAGCATCCTTTTCTCATTGCGCAGGATGACCTCGGGGGCTTTGATTTCGATCAGCCGCTTGAGGCGGTTATTACGGATAATGACGCGGCGATACAGGTCGTTCAGATCGCTCGTGGCAAAACGTCCACCATCAAGGGGAACCAGTGGTCTGAGTTCAGGTGGAATCACCGGCACCACTTTAGTGATCATCCACTCGGGCCGGTTGGTCTCAGTAGAAGCCCGGAAGGCTTCCACCACCTGCAGGCGCTTAAGGGCCTCCTTCTTCCTTTGCTGAGACGTTTCGTTGTCGGCCTTGCTCCGCAGAGAATAGCTTAACTCATCCAGATCGATCTGAGCCAGCAGCTTATACAAAGCTTCTGCACCCATATCGGCCAGGAACTTGTTGGGATCGGAATCGTCTAATTGTTGATTCTCTTTGGGTAATGACTCGAGAATATCCAGGTATTCTTCCTCAGTGAGGAAGTCCAGGTATTTGATCCCGTCCTGGGCTTTAATGCCCGGGTTGATCACGACATACCTCTCATAATATATGATCGAATCAAGTTTCTTGGTTGGCAGGCCCAACAACAACCCAATCTTATTGGGCAGGGAACGGAAATACCAGATGTGGGCTACGGGCACTACCAGGGAGATGTGGCCCATGCGTTCACGGCGCACTTTCTTTTCGGTCACTTCTACTCCGCACCGGTCACATACAATCCCCTTATAACGGATTCGCTTATACTTGCCGCAATGGCATTCATAATCCTTCACCGGTCCAAAAATCCGCTCACAAAACAATCCGTCCCGCTCCGGTTTGTAGGTCCGGTAATTGATTGTTTCGGGTTTAAGGACTTCTCCGTGAGAATTTTCCAATATCTCCTCAGGTGAAGCGAGTCCTACAGCAACTTTGTTAAAATCGCTTGATACTTTATTGTCCCTTCTGAATGACATAGATGTAATGGATTTTTAAAACACAACCAAACAAATAAATATAGGAATGAGCCGGAGCTGAATCAGTCTTTGATCAGTTTGATACTCAATCCCAGACCTCGCAATTCGTGGAGCAGCACGTTAAACGATTCGGGTATACCTGCCGTGGGCAGCGGATCGCCTTTGACGATGCTCTCGTAGGCTTTGGCGCGGCCGTTGACATCGTCACTCTTGACGGTCAACATTTCCTGCAGGATATTGGAAGCCCCGAAGGCCTCAAGGGCCCAAACCTCCATTTCACCAAAGCGCTGTCCGCCGAACTGGGCTTTACCCCCCAGGGGTTGTTGGGTAATCAGCGAATAAGGACCAATCGAGCGGGCGTGAATTTTATCTTCCACCATGTGGCCCAGTTTCAGCATGTAGATCACCCCTACCGTGGCAGGCTGGTCAAAGCGCTCGCCGGTGCCCCCATCATAGAGATAGGTCTTACCATAGGGGGGCAGGCCTGCCTTTTCGGTATATTGATTGATCTCATCCAGGCTGGCCCCGTCAAAAATGGGGGTGGAAAACTTCATGCCCAGCTTTTCGCCAGCCCATCCCAGGACCGATTCATAAATCTGTCCCAGGTTCATCCTCGAAGGTACACCCAAGGGGTTCAATACAATATCGACCGGGGTGCCGTCTTCCAAAAATGGCATGTCTTCGGTGCGCACCACCTTGGAAATAATCCCTTTGTTGCCGTGTCGACCGGCAAGCTTATCGCCCACAGTGATTTTCCGTTTTTTGGCAATATACACCTTCGCCATCTGGACGATACCCGTGGGCAATTCATCTCCAATGGTTATGTTGTATTTCTCCCGCCGCAACTGCGCTTCAATTTCCCGGCGTTCGATGTTATAATTATGAAGTAAGGTTTTGATCGTTTCGTTCTTGGTCTTATCGGTGGTCCATTTTTTCGGACTCACATTGGTATAATCGATGTCCTGGAGGAGCTTCTGGGTGAACTTTTTGCCTTTGGGCACCACCGTGGCGTTGTAGTAATCCTTCACGCCCTGGGAGGTTTTGCCGTTGACCAGGGCTGTCAGTTTATCAATCAGGCGGTTGGTCAATTCATCCACTTTTTGGCCATACTCCTGATCCAGGCTCTCGAGTTTTTCTTTGTCAGCTCCTTTGGATTTTTTGTCCTTCACCGCACGGTTGAACAATTTCTTGTCAATGACAATGCCGTTGAGCGAAGGAGAAGCTTTCAGGGAAGCATCTTTCACATCCCCGGCTTTATCTCCGAAGATGGCCCGCAGCAACTTTTCTTCCGGAGAAGGATCGGATTCGCCCTTAGGGGTGATCTTACCGATCATAATATCTCCGGGTTTGATGTGGGCGCCGATGCGTATGATGCCATTTTCATCCAGGTCTTTGGTGGCCTCTTCACTCACATTGGGAATATCGGCGGTTAATTCTTCCAACCCGCGCTTGGTGTCACGCACTTCCATGACATATTCTTCGATGTGAATGGAGGTAAACACGTCATTTTTGACCACGTTTTCAGAAACCACAATGGCATCCTCAAAGTTATACCCTTTCCAGGGCATAAAAGCGACCTTGAGGTTTTTACCCAGGGCCAGTTCACCATTTTCAGTGCCATAGCCTTCGGTGAGGATTTCACCTTTTTGGACTTTTTGGCCATTACGAACAATAGGCTTAAGGGTAATGCTGGTGTTTTGATTGGTTTTCTGGTATTTGGTCAGGTAATAATGTTTGACGTCGCCCTGGAAATTGACAAATTTTTCCTCTTCGGTTTGGTCGTATCGCACCACGATCTCGCGGGCATCGACGTATTCGATGGTACCATCGCCCTCGGCCACGATTTGAAGGCGTGAATCGCGGGCCACTTCTTTCTCGAGGCCGGTCCCGACAATAGGGGCATCGGGTTTAACAAGGGGTACGGCCTGGCGCATCATATTGGAACCCATCAGTGCCCGGTTGGCATCGTTATGCTCGAGGAACGGGATGAGGGAAGCGGCAATCGAAGCGATCTGATTGGGAGCCACGTCCATCAGGTCGACCGTGTGGGATTCGGTATATGGGAAATCGCCGTCGTGGCGGGCCTTCACCCTTTCGGTCTGGAAAGCCCCCTGGTTGTCAATGGAGGCATTGGCCTGGGCGATCATTTTGGCCTCTTCTTCCTCGGCGCTCAGGTAAATGGCACCATCCCGGGTCAGGTTCACCTTTCCCTCTTCAACTTTTCGGTAGGGGGTTTCGATGAAGCCCAGGTTATTGATTTTGGCATAGACACACATCGAGGAAATAAGGCCAATGTTGGGGCCTTCAGGTGTTTCGATGGGACACAGCCGGCCATAATGGGTATAATGCACGTCGCGGACCTCAAAACCGGCCCTTTCCCTTGACAAACCGCCGGGACCCAGGGCCGACATCCGCCGCTTGTGGGTCATCTCGGCCAGTGGATTGGTCTGATCCATGAACTGGGAAAGCTGGTTGGTGCCGAAAAACGAATTGATTACCGAAGATAAGGTCTTCGAATTGATCAGATCGATGGGGGTAAAGACCTCGTTGTCGCGTACATTCATCCTTTCCCGGATGGTGCGTGCCATACGGGCAAGCCCCACACCAAACTGGTTATAAAGCTGCTCGCCTACAGTGCGTACCCGACGGTTGCTCAGGTGATCAATGTCATCGACATTGGTCTTCGAATTGATCAATTCAATCAGGTATTTGATGATCTCAATGATGTCGTCATTGGTCAATACCTTGGTATCGATGGATGTATCAAGGTTCAGTTTGCGGTTCAGCCGGTACCGCCCTACTTCTCCCAAATCATAGCGTTGATCGGAAAAGAACAGCTTGTCAATCACATCCCGGGCGGTCGCCTCATCCGGCGGCTCGGCATTTCTCAACTGCCGGTATATTTGCAGAACAGCTTCCTTTTCGCTGTTACAGGTATCCTTTTGGAGGGTATTGTAAATGATGGCATAATCCGATTGCGACTGATCTTCACGGTGAAGGAGAATCGTTTCGGCCCCGGTTTCAATGATCTGATCGATGTGTTTTTCTTCAATCACCGTATCCCGTTCAATCACGACCTCGTTGCGTTCGATGGAAACAACCTCGCCGGTATCCTCGTCGACAAAATCCTCGACCCAGCTGCGCAAAACGCGGGCAGCCAGTTTTCGCCCCACCACTTGTTCCAGGTTGGGCTTGGAGACTTTGACTTCATCGGCCAGGTTAAAAATCTCAAGGATATTCTTATCTCCCTCATAACCTATGGCCCTGAGCAAAGTGGTGACGGGGAGTTTCTTCTTCCGGTCGATGTAGGCATACATGACGTTGTTCACGTCCGTGGCAAATTCGATCCATGACCCCCTAAAGGGAATGATCCGTGCCGAGTACAATTTGGTTCCATTGGCATGGATGCTCTGACCAAAGAATACTCCAGGCGAGCGATGCAACTGTGAAACAACTACCCTTTCGGCTCCATTGATCACAAAAGAACCTTTCTCAGTCATATAGGGTACGGTCCCGAAATACACATCCTGAATGACCGTATCAAAATCCTCGTGTTCAGGATCGGTGCAGTAAAGCTTAAGTTTGGCCTTCAGAGGTACGCTGTAGGTAAGCCCTCGGTCCAGGCATTCCTGAATGGTGTATCTTGGCGGGTCAACAATATAATCAATGAATTCCAGGACAAAGTTGTTGCGGGTGTCGGTGATGGGAAAATTTTCCTGAAAAACTTGATATAATCCTTCCTGCTTTCGCTGCTCGGGTGTGGTATCTAACTGAAAAAAGTTTTTAAATGACTGGAGTTGTATTTCTAAGAAATCAGGATAGGGCAATTGATTCTTGGTGGATGCAAAGCTAATGCGTTGATTGGATGTTTGTAATGTCATTTTATTCCAAGAATTAATAACTAACCACTACAATAAGTAAAAATGGAACCCCCATAAATAGGGAAAAAAGGTTAAGAATCCTAGTCTGACGTAGGATTCAAAACCTCTCATTTATGAGATGTACCGAATGTTTATTTAAGCTCAACTTCAGCGCCGGCGTCCTCTAATTGAGATTTCAGATTTTCTGCTTCTTCCTTGGGCATTTGTTCCTTAATGGGTTTGGGCAGGGAATCGACCAGTTCTTTGGCTTCCTTCAGGCCCAGTCCAGTAAGTTCCTTAACCAACTTAACGATTTGCAGTTTGGCACTGCCGGCTGAGTTTAATATCACATCGAATTCAGTTTGCTCTTCAGCACCGCCTCCTTCTTGGCCTTCGGCAGGTCCTGCAGCTACAACAGGAGCAGAGGCTGGTTCAATGCCATATTCGTCTTTCAATATGTCTGCTAATTCGTTAACTTCTTTGACACTCAAGTTAACTAATTCTTCTGCAAGCGCTTTTAAATCTGCCATTTTTTCTAATTTTTAATGAATTTTTAATTGTTTGATTCTTCCTGTTCAGATAATGTTTTCATGACTCCAGCTAGGATGTGGCTTCCGGATTTCAATGAAGATATCACGTCGTTCA
Source organism: uncultured Bacteroidota bacterium (assembly GCA_913055635.1). Lineage (GTDB taxonomy): Bacteria > Bacteroidota > Bacteroidia > Bacteroidales > UBA12077 > JAGXLC01. The sequence continues at coordinate 3,906 of CAJXLK010000014.1, read as the reverse complement.
TAGGTGTTTGCAATTGTAAGATCAGATCGCCGATGAGTTCTTCTTTCGACTTGATCTTAGCGAGATCTTCCAGTTTATCATCGCCGATATAGATTGACTCTTCCACATAGGCCCCTTTCAGCAGAGGTTTTTCCTTGGTTTTGCGGAAGTCTTTGATGATCTTAGCCGGGGTATTGCCCTTTTCAGTAAGTATCACTGAAGTAGGACCTTCCAGTATCTGCTCGAGTTCTTCGGTGGCGAAATCCATCTGGTCGAAAGCCCTTTTCAGCAGGGTGTTTTTCACCACGGTCAGTTTCAGATCGTTCTCAAAGCATTGCCGTCTCAACTGAGTGGTTTCATCGGCATTCAGACCCGATATATCTGCCAGATAAAAATGGGAGCTGTTTTGTATATCTTCAATCAGATCGTTAACAATTTGTTCTTTCTCCTCACGTCGTTTCATAGCGCGGTCAAATTCTTAATGGGTTTTGGTATTAAGCAGTCTTTCTCAGATCACTGGGATCGATCTTGATACCAGGGCTCATGGTACTTGACAGGGTAATGCTCTTAATATAGGTTCCTTTGGCAGAGGTCGGTTTGAGTTTGCGAATGGTATTCAAAAACTCCTTGGCGTTCTCTGCAATTTTTTGGGCATCAAAAGAAACCTTTCCGATTGAAGTATGCACGATGCCCGTTTTATCGACTTTAAAATCAATCTTACCCTTTTTAATTTCACTGACGGCTTCCCCCAGGTTATCGGTAACGGTTCCGCTTTTGGGATTAGGCATCAAACCGCGGGGGCCAAGGGTTTTTCCAAGGGGCCCGACCTTAGGCATAACAGAAGGCTGGGTGATGACAACATCAAAATCGAGCCATCCCTCTTTTATCTGGCTGATCATATCATCCAATCCCACATAATCGGCCCCGGCTTGTTTGGCTTCGTCCTCCTTATCGGCGTTGCAAAGGACCAACACCCTTTTGGTTTTGCCGGTACCGTGAGGCAAAGTCACCACCCCGCGTACCATTTGGTTGGGCTTTCGTGGATCCACTCCCAGGCGGACATCCAGATCGACCGAAGCATCAAAATTGGTGTAGGTAACGTCCTTCACCATCTGGGCTGCTTCTTCCAGTTTATATAACTGCGTTTTATCAAATTGTTCTAAAACACGCTTTCTATTCTTGGATACTTTAGACATGTTGAAGTTCGATTTTAGTTGTTACCAGGAAATTGTCCCTTCACGTTAATTCCCATGCTTCTGGCTGTGCCGGCAACCATTTTCATGGCCGACTCAACGGTGAAGGCATTCAAATCCTCCATTTTATCTTCGGCAATGGTCTTGACCTGGTCCCAGGTAACCGCTCCGACTTTCTCCCGGTTGGGTTCGGAAGAACCGCCCTTCAATTTTGCTGCTTCCAGCAACTGGATCGGGGCCGGTGGGGTCTTGGTGACAAAATCAAAGGACTTGTCCGAATAAACAGTGATGATCACCGGTATGACTTTCCCGGTTTTATCTTGTGTCTTGGCATTGAATTTTTTACAAAACTCCATGATGTTGACCCCTTTGGCACCTAAGGCCGGGCCAACCGGTGGAGAAGGATTCGCCTGACCACCCCGGATTTGCAATTTTATTACACCTTCAACTTTTTTTGCCATAGCATTTAAAACTTAAAACGTTATTCTTTTTCGACTTGCATAAAACTCAATTCGAGCGGGGTTTTTCTTCCAAAAATCTTTACCATGACCTTTAGCTTCTTCTTCTCTTCATTGACTTCCTCAATCACCCCGTTGAAATTGTTAAAGGGCCCGTCAATGACCTTCACGGTTTCCCCCACATAAAAGGGTGTATTGAGTTCTTCTTCCCCTTCGGCCAATTCATCGACCTTTCCTAGTATGCGGTTCACTTCACTTTTACGCAGGGGGGAAGGTTTGCTCCCCTCATTCTTAAGGAAGCCAATGACATTGGGAAGATTTTCCAGGTAGTGCTGAGTGTCGGCGGTCAGATAAGCTTCAACCAATACATAACCCGGGAAGAAATTGCGTTCTTTGCTGATTTTCTTCCCGTTACGTATTTGATACACCTTCTCGGTCGGGATCAACACCTGGCTGACAAACTCTCCGATTTTCCCTTTGGTAATTTCATTTTCGATGTAATCCTTTACTTGTTTTTCCTTCCCTCCAATTGCCCGCAGCACATACCATCGCTTTTCATTTTCCGCCATTTCAGCACCCCTTAATTCAATTAATAAAACATACTATAGACAAAGTCCATGATATTTCTGAAAGAAAAATCCATCAAAAAGACAATAATCGCGATAATCAAGGAAGCAACCATTACGATCACTGCACTTCTCTGCAGCTCACTCCATGTTGGCCATGATACTTTATGTATCAGCTCGTTGTAGGAGTCTTTTAAGTACGATTTAATCTTCATCCTCAAAAAGATTTAGCACGGGTGGTAAGACTCGAACTCACGACCGGCGGTTTTGGAGACCGCTGCTCTACCAACTGAGCTACACCCGTGTATATGGAAGGATGTTCGTTAACCTAACGCAACATCCCTTGTAGTTATTATTCTACAATTTCAGTAACCTGGCCGGCGCCAACGGTTCGTCCACCCTCACGGATAGCGAATCTCAAGCCTACATTCAGGGCGACCGGATAGATCAATTCCACATTCATGGTTACGTTATCGCCAGGCATGACCATTTCGGTGCCTTCCGGCAGTTTGACGTTACCGGTAACGTCCATGGTCCGGATGTAGAACTGGGGGCGATAATTGTCGTGGAAGGGTGTATGGCGGCCACCTTCGTCCTTCTTCAGCACATAGACTTCCGCTTTGAAGCGGGTGTGCGGTGTAATAGAGCCGGGACGGGCAATAACCATACCCCGTTTAATTTCATCCTTATTAACACCCCGCAACAGCAGGCCAACGTTATCGCCAGCTTCCCCATAATCGAGGATCTTGCGGAACATCTCTACGCCCGTAACAACGGTTTTGCGTTTTTCAGCACCCAAGCCGATGATTTCAACTTCTTCGTTGGTTTTGATCACACCGGTTTCTACACGGCCGGTAGCCACCGTACCACGGCCAGTGATCGAGAAGACGTCTTCAACGGGCATCAGGAAAGCTTTGTCTTTGCTTCGCAGGGGAACGGGGATATATTCATCCACGGCCCGCATCAGTTCCATGACTTTTTCCACCCATTTTTCTTCGCCATTGAGGGCGCCAAGGGCTGAACCGTGAATGATGGGGGCGTTGGAACCGTCAAATTCATAAAAATCGAGCAATTCACGAATTTCCATATCAACCAGCTCGATCAATTCAGGATCGTCGACCAGGTCAACTTTATTGAGGAAGGTAACAATTTTGGGTACGTTTACCTGGCGGGCCAGCAGAATATGCTCGCGGGTTTGGGGCATGGGGCCGTCTGTACCGGCAACCACCAGGATGGCTCCATCCATCTGGGCAGCACCCGTTACCATATTCTTTACATAGTCGGAGTGACCGGGACAGTCAACATGCGCATAGTGCCTGTTCTCGGTTTGATACTCAACGTGGGCGGAGTTAATGGTAACGCCTCTCTCCTTCTCTTCCGGAGCGTTATCAATCGAATCAAAACTCCTGACTTCCGAGAGGCCTTTCTCACTCAAAATCTTGGTGATGGCGGCTGTCAGGGTCGTCTTGCCGTGATCAACGTGACCTATCGTCCCGATATTTACGTGTTCTTTCGTTCGCTCAAATTTTTCTTTTGCCATAACTTCAGATATTAAATTTACGGTTTGGTGATTTTTGGAACATATATCGGTAAAATATGATGAACCACAGTATTGAGCCAATGACGGGATTTGAACCCGTGACCTCTTCCTTACCAAGGAAGCGCTCTACCACTGAGCTACATCGGCAAAAAGAGAGCGGGAGACGGAAT